>NZ_QEOB01000008.1:0-399425 GCF_003096875.1 Paraburkholderia unamae | reverse complement strand
ATGGAGATCAAACCCGGGAAAGACAGAAGCAAACCTCACTAAAACCGGACATTTCTATTGAGCCGGAGACCAGACATCTCTATCTGGCCATGACAATGGCTGTAGGTCCCAAATAGAAATGTCGGGTTTCCGCTAAATAGAAATGTCGTGTTCTGTGTAGGTTGAGCGCCGGACATCCACATGGAAGCACCGGCGATGAACGCGACTGGGACGATCACGATGACGATGCGCGAAGTTGACCGGTTCAAGGTCATCCAGGCTGTGACCGAGGCGCGGCTCAGACCCGGTCAGGCAGCTGAACGGCTGGGCCTGAGCGTGCGCCAGGTTGAGCGGCTGGTGTTGCGTTACCGGGCCGCCGGCGTCGCCGGTCTGGTGTCGGGCAAGCGTGGCCGCCCGGGCAACCATCAGTTGCCCGCGGGCAAGGCGCAGCGGGCACTGGCATTGATCCGCGAGCGCTACGCTGATTTTGGGCCCACGCTGGCGTGCGAGAAGCTCGCCGAATGCCATGGCATCGATCTGGCCGTCGAGACCGTGCGCACGCTGATGCGGGCCGCAGGCCTGTGGATACCGCGCCGGGAGCGTCCGCCGCGGGTGCATCAGCCGCGTAACCGCCGTGCATGCCTGGGCGAGCTGATCCAGATCGATGGCAGCGACCACCGCTGGTTCGAGGAGCGCGCACCGGCCTGCACGCTGCTGGTGTTCATCGATGATGCGACCGGGCGGCTGATGACGCTGCACTTCACGCAGACCGAATCGACCTTCAGCTACTTCGGAGCGCTGTCGAAGTATCTGGCCGTGCACGGCAAACCGGTGGCGTTCTACAGCGACAAGGCCAGCGTCTTCTACGTGAAGCAACGCTCGCAGACGGCGGGCAAAGGCGTCACGCAGTTCGGGCGGGCCCTGTACGAGCTGAATGTTGAGGCTTTCTGTGCGAACACGAGTCAGGCCAAAGGCCGCGTGGAGCGTGCCAACCTGACTTTGCAGGACCGGCTCGTGAAGGAGTTGCGGCTGCGCGGCATCAGCACGTGCGAGGCGGCCAATGCTTATGCGCCCTCCTTTATCGCTGACTTCAACCGGCGCTTCGGCAAGCCACCCAGGAGCGATCACAACGCACACCGGCCGGTGCGCGCCGATGAGGATCTGCGGCAGATACTGGCCTGGCGGGTGCCGCGGCGCGTAACGAAGTCACTCACGGTGCAGTACGACCGGGTGATGTACCTGCTGGACGATACGGTACAGAACCGAGCCCTCGTGCACGAGTATGTCGAGATCGTGGAGTATCCCGACGGCGAGATCGAGGTACAGGCCAATGGCGTGCCGCTGCCGTACCGGCAATACGACCGCATCACGCGGATTGATCAAGGCGCCGAGGTGGAGAACAAGCGGCTCGCGAGCGTGCTGGAAGTGGCGCGCAGCGTGCAGGCCATGCGTGACGATCGCCGCGCCTCCGGTTCTCCGTCACGCACGCATTGTGGTGAAGAGGTTCGGGCGAAGAAGGCGCTGGTGGGGCTAAAGAAGCAGCGTGCAATCGAGGTTGCGGACCTGAATCACGCGATTCTCGAACTCAGCGAACAGGCCATGAGGGGACGTGGGGCGGCTTCGCCGCCCCACCCCGAACCCATAAACAGAGACAAGGCAAAACCGCATCACCCCGACATTTCTATTTAGCTGGCAGCACGACGTTTGAACTTAGCGGGGACATTTTGAGACGTTTTTAAACATCTATCAAACCCCGCCTCACATCTCCACAATGACCTTTAGCGCCTGCGTGCTGGCAGCGTGCGAAAACGTCTCATACGCCTTGTCCATCTCATCGAATGCGAACCGGTGCGTGATCAGCCGGTTCGGATCGATGCGTCCGGCGCGCACCGTTTTGAGCAACATGGGCGTGCTGACCGTATCGACGAGCCGCGTCGTGATCGACACGTTGCGGTCCCACAGCTTGTCGAGAAAGATCGACGCCGGCACGCCATGCACGCCGATGTTTGCAATCACGCCGCCCGGCGCCACGATCTGCTGGCACAGTTCGAACGTCGCCGGCACGCCGACGGCCTCCATGGCGCAATCCACGCCCACGCCGTCCGTGAGCTTCATGACCGCCTCGACGGCGTCACCCGCGCGCGGATCGACGCACGCCGTGGCGCCGAAGCGCTTCGCGCATTCCAGGCGGTTGGCATCCATGTCGATCATGATGATCTGCGCGGGCGAATAAAACTGCGCGGTAAGCAGCGCGGCCAGCCCGATCGGTCCCGAGCCCACAATGGCCACCATGCTGCCGGGCTCGACTTTCCCGTTAAGCACGCCACATTCGAAGCCCGTGGGCAGAATGTCCGAAAGCATCACGAGCGCCGCTTCGTCGAGGCCGTCGGAAATGCGGTACAGGCTCGTTTGCGCATGGGGAATGCGAACATATTCGGCCTGGGTGCCGTCGATGCGGTTGCCGAGGATCCAGCCGCCGGTCTTGCAGTGCGAGTACATGGCGCGGCGGCAATATTCGCATTGTCCGCAGCTCGAAATGCACGACACGAGCACATGATCGCCCACTTTCAGATCGGTCACGCCGGTGCCGGTTTCGTGCACGACGCCCACGCCCTCGTGGCCGAGAATGCGGCCCGGCTCGCAGGTCGGCACGTCGCCCTTGAGGATATGCAGATCGGTTCCGCAGATCGTCGTCTTCGTCATCTTGACGATGGCGTCGCCGGGACCTTGCAGTTCGGGTATCGGCCGTGTTTCGAGCGCGCATTTGCCCGGACCGTTGTAGACCAGTGCTTTCATGTTCCCTCCAGCAGTGAGCGGAAAGATGCGGAAATCATGCGAAAAGGCCGGAAATGGTCCGGCGCGCGGATAAGGGGTGTGGCGGCGAGAGATGGCGCGCGTTCCGCCCCTTGATCGGAGTGACGTCATCGCCCTCGCCTTGATCATCGTAGTACGTATGCCCCGTCGATCGCGCTGCGCTGCGCGCCTATGTCGCGTGCCTCTTCAAAGGCTAGACGCTGCCGTACGCGGCTCCATCCACCATCGACGTCGAGCGGCGTGCCCGTGATGTAGCTCGCCGCATCCGAGGCCAGAAACGCGATGGCCTGCGCAATCTCTTCGGGGACCGCGATCGAGCGGCGTGCGCCGCTCGATCGCAGTGCGGTTCATCTGCCCGTTGCTGGCGAGCCGCTTGACCAGTTCGGTGCTCACGTAACCCGGCGCGACTGCCCTGGCTGGACGCATTCAATTTCGAGTGGATCCCCGAGCGCAGCCGCCCGAACGACTGGCGCATCGCCGCGCACCGGCACGACACGCTATTGCAGATTTTGTACATCCGAGGGGGCGGCGGTCATGTGGTGATCGAGAGCGAGCTGCACGCGTTCGCCCCGCCCTGCCTCGTGCTGTTGCCGGCGCAAACGGCGCATGCGTTCGAATTCACATTGGATGTGGACGGCCTCGTGATTACCGTCGTGCAGCGCGCCGCCGTCATTCCCGTGCGCGGCCCGATCGCGAGCGTGAACATGCTGATGCCGATCTTCGCGTTGCTCGAACGGGAGTTTCGCGGCGGCGCGCGCGGGCGTGCCGCTGCGGGCATGGCGTTGATGGTGGCGCTGCTCGTGCATGTCGCGCATCTGAGCGATCTCGCGGCAGCGCCCGCGTCCGCGAGCGGCAGCCGTCGCGACGCCCTGCTGAGCCGCCTTCGCGAACGCGTGGCGGCGCACTATCGCTGAGCATCAGCCGGTCGAATTCTATGCTGGACGGCTGGGGGTGACATCGGCGCAACTCGCGCGCACCTGACGCGAGGCGCTCGGTTATTCGCCCACGGCGGTCGTCAACGAGCATCTGATTCGCGAGGCGCAGCGCGACCTCGTCTATTCGTCGCTCAGCGTGAAACAGATCGCCCATCAGATGGGTTTTGAGGACAGTGCATATTTCAGCCGCTATTTCCGCAAGCAAACGGGCTGCACGCCGGGCGAATTCCGCGAGTCGGCGCACCGGCAGATGCTCGATGCGCCGCGTGGGTAGCCGCGATCAGAACAGATGCCGGATGCCGACCTGCACGCCGAACTGGCTTTGGCCGGGTCCGGGTGTCAGGAACGAACCCGTCGTAATGCTCGCGCCCGCCATCTTGAACTGCGCGGTGCCATAGTTCTTCAACTCCGAAATCGTGCCGTAAAGGCGTGTGCCTTTCGAGAGGTCGTAGTTCACGATCGCCCCGTATTGCAGGGCGTCGTTGCCGAGCGACGAACTGTCCTTGATATAGGCGGCACCGGCGCCCACGCTGAAAAACGGGGTGAAGCGGTAATCGGCCGAGAACGAATAGGTGCTATGCCAGTCTCCCGCGGCATTGCCCACCGGCCCCACCGCCGGGTCGTATTTACCCGCGGGATTGCTGAGCGCGTTGCCCGTCGACGCTGAAATGACCTCGTTGGCGCGGAAATAGCCGATGTAAATGCGGCCCCAGCCGTAGTCGAGATTGCCGCCCGCCATGAATTCCTGCACGCGGTTCGAAGCGGTCGCGTTCGCCGCGTTCAGATACGCGAATGCGAGATATACCGGCCCCTGGGTCGTCTGCACGCCTGCCTGATAGACGGCATTGCCCGCGAGCGTGCCGGGCTGCCCACCCACCGAGTAATGCAACTCGACCTGCGTTCCATAGAACTTGGGCGAGAGCCACGCAATGTCGTTATCGACACGCGCGAGCCAGTTCGCGAAATTGTTGTAGCCCGAGGCGTAGGTTGCGGCGCTGAACGCGTCCATATTGCCGCTCCAGGCGAACATCGGTGTGTTCTGGCGGCCGAAGCGCACCTCGCCAAACCCGCCGCTCACGCCCACCCACGCCTGGCGGTCGAAGAAGCGATAGCTGTTCTGCACCTTGCCCGTGCCAGGGTCGAAACCGTTCTCCAGCGCGAAGTTCACGCGGTATCCGCCGCCAATATCTTCCGTGCCGCGCAAGCCCCAGCGGCTCGTCATTTCGCCGTTGTTGCCGAGCACGGCGAGTGAAGTGGTCTTGCCGTCGATTTTCGTGTTCTGGTAGCCGGCGAACACGTCCAGCACGCCGTAGAGCGTCACCGACGACTGCGCCATGGCCGGCGCACTGACGAGCGTGGCGGCGCAGATTGCCGATAATCTAAGGAATCCTTTATTTATTGCCATCGCGATGTTCCCCTGGTATTGATCTCTGGATTTCTTGACTGCCTGGTTTGCCGGTAAATCGGCGCGGGCCTGGTGTCAGCGTGCGCGGTCGGTCGCCAGCAGGCGCTTGACGACGAGCGCGAGCGGCACGGTGAAACAGAAGTGCGACATGAAGCCGCCAATGATGACGACCGGGTCGTAGTAGTTCGGATGGTTAGTGGAGGCGATCATGATCGCCACGTGCATGACGATCCACGCGAGGATCGCGTAGAACAGCGCAATGAACGTGGCCTCGTAACCGCGTCGGCGGAAATACGGCCAGATCGCGGCGAACAGCACGCCCCACGCGATGGCGAACACGAAATGGATGGCGGTGCCGAGAAAGTACGCCCAGATGCCGAGCCCGTCTTGCACGGCCTTGCCGAACACGAGCCCGGTCGCGTTGCGCGGGATGCCCGCAAGCGGCATCAAGTGCTGCGCGCCGACCCAGATGAGCGCCTCGTAGATCCAGATGATCACCGCGCCCGTTAGTCCGCCCGCAATGCCGGCACGCAGGATTGCGTGCAAGCCTGGCTTACCGCCGGCTTGCGTGCCTGCATCTTGACCGTACCCGCTGTTGCGTACGCTTGCGTTGCCGTCCATAGTCGCCTCCCCTGTTATCGCTGCACAAGCAGAATTGTCGTGACGATAGAAAGGCGGGAATGCGAAAACCACATCGGGTTAACGTCAGGCGGGTGGCGAGCAGTCCGGCAGAAAGCGCGCGCAAGCCGCCTGCAATGCCCGCAATTTGCAGCGCAGCATCATGCTGGGCAAGGCTCGGCGGCCCGCAACCGGACAACGGCGAGGGCGCGCTCGCTCAACTGCTCTGCTCGCCGCCGATAAGAGAAATCGATACGGCGGAAACGACTTCGCAACGCCTGGACCCGCGCAGCCGTGGTGAAAGGGCCTATGCGTGTAGGTTCGGGCGGCCTTGAGCCCTTGTGTGATCCAGGGTTTTCTCTCGGTCCGCACGGGGTATGCCGCCCTTCTCGCTCCTTTGTGGCTCTCGATTGTCGTGGGATGGAGTGACAGCGAAAACGCGACCTTCCATCACATGGTTTAGATAACTATTATTATCATAATATCGTGATTTAACATTGAAACAAGAGGTCTGCAAAACGCGTGAGACGAAGGTTCAGGAGTACGGCTTTTCCGCAACATTCGCGACACGGCCAGCCCGCCGCGCCGTGCCGCGGGATTGCGGTCCTGCCGCGCTGGGCCGTTCACACCTATCTTCAGCGACAATACGTGACGGGCAGGCCGATTACGCCCACCGGCCTCAGCGACGTTGCCTGCGCGCAGCACCGCTCCTTATGTCGTCGAATTCCTCTCGCTCATCAAGGAGACGAGTTCGCAGACGCTGCCGGATATCGAGCTTTGCGAGTGAGCGGGCGATCCGGTCACCGAGTCAGAGGCAGGAGGCCTTATGCAATCCCGCGATCACTGGAATCGCGTCTACACGACGAAGACGCCTGCCAGCGTAAGCTGGTTTCAGGAGCACGCACGGCAGTCCATGGCGCTCATCCAGGAGTCGGGCGTACCGAAGGAGGCGGGGATCATCGATGTTGGCGGCGGCGCGTCCACGCTCGTTGACGATCTCGTTGCGCAGTGCTACCGCGACATCACGGTGCTGGATCTATCGGATGCCGCACTGGCGGCGGCGAGGGCCCGGCTGGGCGAAAGCGCAAGCCGTGTTTCGTGGATCGCGGGTGACATCACGCAAGTCGAGCTACCCGTGAACGCCTACGATGTCTGGCACGACCGCGCCGTGTTTCACTTCCTGACGAGCCAGGAAGACCGCGAAGCGTATGTGAGAGCGGTACTGCGGGCGGTCAAGCCCGGCGGCATCGTGATCGTGGCGACCTTCGCCGAGGACGGCCCCGACCATTGCAGTGGGCTGCCCGTGATGCGCTACAACGCCGACGCGCTGCATGCCGAATTCGGCGCGCCATTTACGCTGCTGAAACAGGAACGCGAAGAACATCACACGCCGGCCGGCGCCACGCAGAAGTTCATCTATTGCATGTGCCGCAAGGCCGCCTCCTGAGCGGCGCGTGCGTTGCACGCACGCCGCACCGTCATTTTCAGGGCGCGAAGGCGAGCGCCGCATCGTCGGGCAGGCTTTCGAGCACGCGGCTGCCGTCGCTGCGCGCCGCGTGTTCGCCGTCGAATGTCGTTTCGCTGTACGCGATGACCTTGAAGCCACTGCCGGCCGACCTGGGGATCGTGATGCCCCAGTGCCAGCCCCCTTCCTGTTCAAAGACGTGTAGCTTCAGAACTGCTTGCAATGCGGGAGATCGATTCGTCATGTCACGCCCTCCTTTTCCAAGCTTCGAGGCACCCGGCAGACCTCTTCAGTGTAGGCATCATTTTGTTGCGGTGCAATAAATATCGGCATTGAGCGCCGATGCTACGCCATTGCGCGTCGCGATCCGGCAACAAAGGGCAACAGGTCGCAACAAGCGGCAAAAAACGTAAGCAAACATATTCAGGATGGAAGCCGGGACCTCACATAAACCGTATATACTGTTTATACCGTTTTAATTTCACGAGATGATCATGAGCGAAGTCACGGCGCGCAAGCCGACCAGCAAAGCGTTTTACTTTCCGACATCGCCTGATGAAGCGAAGCCTGCAAACAAGCGTCCGGCCAAGTCGGCCGGATCGGAGAAGCCGGTGAAGGCCGCCAAGGCTGCCACCGCCGGCAAATCGAGCCGCGCAAAATCGAAAACCAGCGCAAAGACGAACGCGAAGACAAACGCAAAGGCAGATACCAAGGCAGACACGAAAGCGAGCGTCGCCGCGCCCGCTGAGGAAGCCGCAAAGAAGCCCGCGCGCGAAGCCGCTGCGAAGGGCAAGGACAAGCGCGCCAAGAAGGACAAGGTCGTGCGCGACAGCTTCACAATGCCCAAGGCCGACTACGACCGTATCGCCAGCCTCAAGCAAAAGTGCCTTGAAGCCGGTGTCTCGGTGAAGAAGAGCGAGCTTTTGCGCGCGGGTCTGCAATTGCTCGAAGCCTCGTCGGAAAAGCGTCTGGTCGCGGCCATCGCGGCGCTCGAAACCGTCAAGACGGGACGCCCGGCCAAGGACGAATAATCCCTTGCCAGATGCCGTGCCATAGCGTGCGCACCGGCATGCTGCAAGAAGGGACTACGCGAAACCCCACGCTTGATCGCAAGCGTGGGGTTTTTGTTTGGCTCGTCGCGCGCCGATCTCCTCCTAACGAACGTCGCGGGGCACCCTGTACTCGCGCTATGCTGCATCGGACGCGCGACGCTCTGCGCCCACGATTTCATGACGGATCCCGAGGCATGACCGAACGCACCGACGACACCGAAAACAGCGCGCGCGTGGCGCTGCGCTACCCCTTTGCCGAACCGCCCGCCCCCGGCACCACTCTCGAAGTCGCGCCGGGCGTGCGCTGGCTGCGCATGCCGCTGCCCTACGAGCTCGATCACATCAACGTGTGGCTGGTCGACGAAGCCGATGGTTGCGCCGTCATCGATACGGGCACGCGCACAGATGCGGCCACGGCCGTGTGGCGCTCGCTGTGCGCGCAAACAGGCGAAGCCAGAGCGGTGCCGCGCGTGACGCGTGTGTTCGTCACGCACATGCATCCGGACCACGTGGGCATGGCCGGTTGGCTCACGCGCGCATTCGGCTGCCGCCTCTGGATGACACGCACGGAGTACTTCAACTGCCGCGTGGCCGCTTCGGACACAGGGCGCGAAGCCCCAGCCGACGCGCTCGACTTCTATCGCCGCGCGGGCTGGAGCGAATCGGCCATCGATGTGTATCGCGCGCGCTTCGGCCGCTTCGGTCAGCATATCCACCCGTTGCCCGACAGCTTCCGGCGCATGCAGGACGGCGACGTCGTGCGCATCGGCGCGCATGACTGGCGCGTGATCGTCGGCATGGGGCATTCGCCGGAGCATGCCTGCCTCTACTGCCCGGCGCTGAAGCTATTCATTTCCGGCGACCAGGTGCTGCCCCGCATCTCGTCGAACGTTTCAGTCTATCCGATCGAACCCGACGCCAATCCGATGGCGCAGTGGTACGCATCGCTCGATAAATTGCAAAACGAAGTGCCCGACGACGTGCTCGTGCTCCCCGCGCACAACGATTGCTTCTACGGTTTGCACGCGCGCATCGAACGGCTGCGCCGGGGTCAGGACAAGAGCTTCGATCGCCTGCGCGCGACGCTTGCGCAACCGCGCCGGGCCGTGGACGTGTTCGGCGCGCTGTTCGCGCGGCGCATCGGCGAGGACGACCTCGGGCAGATGAGCCTCGCCACCGGCGAGAGCCTGGCATGCCTGAATTACCTCATCGATCGCGGCGAGGTCCAACGTGAACTGCGCGAGGACGGCGTGTTCTGGTACTCGCTGGCTTGACCCGCGCGGCGGTAAAAAAAAACAGGGAAGGCGAAATACGCCTTCCCTGCCACAAGCCGCATCGACGGCACGCACCGGATATCAACGCCAGCGTGGCGCGAACGTTCAAAGCTCCGCGACGAGCGCCGGCACCGCTTCGAACAGATCCGCTTCGAGTCCGAAATCGGCCACGCTGAAAATGGGCGCTTCGGCATCCTTATTGATGGCCACGATGACCTTCGAGTCCTTCATGCCCGCGAGGTGCTGGATCGCGCCCGAAATGCCGCACGCGAAATACACCTGGGGCGCGACGATCTTGCCCGTTTGACCCACTTGCCAGTCGTTCGGCGCGAAGCCCGCATCCACCGCCGCGCGGCTTGCGCCGAGCGCGGCGCCAAGCTTGTCGGCGAGCGGCGTGAGCACGGCATTGAACTTGTCGCTGCTGCCGAGCGCACGGCCGCCGCTCACGACGATGCGCGCGTCCGCAAGCTCGGGCCGCTCGTTCTTCGTCACGACACGTTCGACGAACGCGCTCAGGCCGCTGTCCGCCACCGCGCCAACGCTCTCCACCTGCGCCGCGCCGTCTTGCGCCGCAGCGGCGTCGAAGCCGGTCATGCGCACCGTGAGCACCTTCACCGCTTCGGCGCTCTGCACGGTTTGAATGGCGTTGCCCGCGTAGATCGGGCGCTCGAACGTGTCGGCGCTCACCACGCGCGTGATCTCCGAGATCTGCGCCACGTCGAGCAGCGCCGCCACCCGAGGCGCGACGTTCTTGCCCACGCTCGTGGCCGCGAAGAGGATGTGTCCGTAGCTCGACGCAACGCTCAGCACCTGGGCCGCGAGATTTTCGGCCAGCGCATCGGCCAGGGCCGGGCCGTCGGCGTGCAGCACCTTCGCGACGCCGGCGATGCGGGCCGCCGCCTGCGCCGCGCCCGCCGCGTTGTGGCCCGCCACCAGCACGTGCACCTGATCGCCGCACTGGAGCGCGGCCGTCACGGTGTTGAGCGTGGCCGACTTGATCGAAACATGATCGTGCTCGGCCACGACCAGCACCGCTTTAGCGGCATTGCCAGGATTACCAGCAGTCATTTGCATCCCCTCAGATAACTTTCGCTTCGTTCTTCAGCTTCGCGACCAGCGTGGCGACGTCGGGCACCTTCACGCCGGCGGCACGACCCGCGGGCTCCACGGTGCGCAACGTGGCGAGGCGCGGCGTGACGTCGACGCCCAGTTGCGCGGGCGTGGTCGTATCGAGCGGCTTCTTTTTCGCCTTCATGATGTTGGGCAGCGTGGCGTAGCGCGGCTCGTTCAGGCGCAGGTCGGTCGTGACGATGGCCGGCAGCGCGAGCTGCACGGTCTCGAGGCCGCCGTCGATCTCGCGCGTGACGCGCGCCTTGCCGTCAACGATCTCCACCTGGCTCGCGAACGTCGCCTGCGGACGCGCGGCGAGCGCGGCCAGCATCTGGCCCGTCTGGTTGCAGTCGTCGTCGATGGCCTGCTTGCCGAGAATGACGAGCTGCGGCGCTTCCTTGTCGATCAGCGCCTTGAGCAGCTTCGCCACCGCGAGCGGCTCGAGCGCGGCGTCGGTCTCCACCAGCACGCCACGATCCGCGCCGATCGCCATGGCCGTGCGCAGCGTCTCCTGGCAGGCCGCGGGGCCGCACGAGACCACCACCACCTCGCTTGCCACGCCCTGCTCTTTCAGGCGCACGGCCTCTTCCACGGCAATCTCGTCGAACGGATTGATGCTCATCTTGACGTTCGCGAGATCGACGCCCGAGCCGTCGGCCTTGACGCGCACTTTCACGTTGGCGTCCACCACACGCTTGACTGCTACCAACACCTTCATGTCTTCCTCCCTATTGCTGCATTCGCTGCATTCGCTGCCGCCGCCCGCAACGCGCGGCGGCATTTACACCTGGTAACCCAGCCCGCGCTCGCACATGCGCGCGACGCTGGCTTCGTCGAACCCCCAGTCGAGCAACGCGGCGAGGCCATGCTCGCCGCGCGCGGGCGCCTTGTGGCCGATGGCCGAGGGCGTGGCCGAAAAACGGGGCGCGGGCGCCGGCTGCACGACGCCATGCGCCTCGACGAAACTGCCGCGCGCGACGTTGTGCGGGTGCGCGGGCGCTTCGGAAAAACCCAGCACCGGCGCGACACACGCGTCGCTGCCTTCGAACGCGGCGCACCATTCGTCGCGCGTACGCGAGCGGAACGCCACCTCGAAATGCTGTCGCAACACGGGCCAGCCCTTGCGGTCGTGCTGCTTCGGCAGGTCGGCGTTGGCGAGCCCGAGCTTGTCGAGCAACTGCGCGTAGAAGCGCGCTTCCACCGCACCGACCGCCATGTAATGGCCGTCTTTCGTGAGATAGCTGTCGTACCAGGGCGTGCCGCCGTCGAGCAGATTGCTTTCGCGCGTTTCGCGCCAGTTGCCCGAAGCAATCAAGCCCCAGACGATCGAGCCGAGCTGGGCCGCGCCCTCGACCATTGCCGCGTCCACCACCTGTCCGCCGCCGCCGCGCTGCACGTTGCACAACGCGGCCACCACACCGAGCGCGAGCAGCATGCCGCCGCCGCCATAGTCGCCTACGAGGTTCAGCGGCGGCACCGGCGCCTCGCCCGCGCGGCCGATGCCGGACAGCACGCCCGACAACGCGATGTAGTTGAGATCGTGCCCGGCGCGCTGCGCGAGCGGCCCGGATTGGCCCCAGCCCGTCATGCGGCCGTAGACGAGCTTCGGATTACGCGCGAGCGCCGCTTCGGGCCCGAGGCCAAGACGCTCCATCGCGCCGGGACGAAAGCCCTCGATCAGCACGTCGGCCTCGGCGATCAGGTCGAGCGCGACCTGTGCCGCTTCGGGGCGCTTGAGGTCGAGCGTGATCGAGCGGCGGCCGCGCCCCGTCACGTCCACATGCGCGCCTTCGCGCTTTGGCCCGAGATCCTCGGGGGCGACGGGCCGGTTGATGCGGATAATGTCCGCCCCCATGTCCGCCAACAGCATCGTGCCAAAGGGAGCCGGGCCGATTGCCTCGAACTCCAGTACGCGAAAACCGCTCAATACACCCATGCCCTGTCTCCGATTCGTTGTGCCTGCCAGCCGACGATGTGTTCGCTGGCCATAACCACGAACTTAAGGCAGAACGAGCCGGCTGCAACCACCCGGAAGCGGTGGGTGGGCGGTTCGGAGGGGGCGCGACTTACATGTTCGGATAGTTCGGGCCGCCGCCGCCCTCCGGCGTGACCCACACGATGTTCTGCGTCGGGTCCTTGATGTCGCAGGTCTTGCAGTGCACGCAGTTCTGCGCGTTGATCTGGAGGCGGTGATCGTCCTGTTCGTCCTTCACGAACTCGTAGACGCCCGCAGGACAGAAGCGCGCCTCGGGGCCCGCGTAGGTCGCGAGGTTGATGCCGACCGGCACTGTCATGTCCTTGAGCGTCAGGTGCGCGGGCTGGTTTTCCTCGTGGTTCGTGTTGGAGATGAACACGGAGGAAAGCCGGTCGAACGTGAGCTTGCCGTCAGGTTTCGGATACTCGATCGGCTTGCACTGCGAGGCCGGTTTCAGCATCTCGTGGTCGCGATGCTGGTGGTGCAGCGTCCACGGCACGTTGCCGCCCAGCAGCTTCTGCTCGATGCCGACCATAAAGGTGCCGAGGTACAGGCCCTTGCTCATCCACTGCTTGAAGTTGCGGGCCTTGTAGAGCTCCGTGTAGAGCCACGACTGCTTGAAACCTTCGGGGTACTGCGTGAGTTCGTCGCTCTGGCGGCCGGCCTGAACGGCTTCGAATGCGGCGTCGGCGGCCAGCATGCCGGTCTTGATCGCCGCGTGGCTGCCCTTGATGCGCGAGGCGTTCAGGAAGCCTGCGTCGTCGCCCACGAGCGCGCCGCCCGGGAACACGAGCTTCGGCAGCGACATCAGGCCGCCCGCCGTGATCGCACGCGCGCCATACGAGACGCGCTTGCCGCCTTCCAGGTACTTGCGGATTTCCGGGTGCGTCTTGTAGCGCTGGAATTCCTCGAACGGCGAGAGATACGGATTCTGGTACGCGAGACCGACGACAAAACCCACCATCACCTGGTTGTTGTCGATGTGATACAGGAACGAGCCGCCGTAGGTATCCGATTCGAGCGGCCAGCCGGCCGTGTGGATCACGAGACCAGGCTTGTGCTTGGAGGGATCGATCTCCCACAGTTCCTTGATGCCGATGCCGTAGACCTGCGGGTCCGAGTCTCGGCCGAGCTTGAACTTCTCGTTGAGCTGACGGCCCAGATGCCCGCGGCAGCCTTCGCAGAACAGCGTGTACTTCGCGTGCAACTCCATGCCGAGCTGGAAGTTCTCGGTCGGCTCGCCGTCCTTGCCCACGCCCATGTTGCCGGTGGCGACGCCTCTTACCGAGCCGTCTTCGTTGTAGAGAATTTCGGCGGCCGGGAAGCCAGGGAAAATTTCCACGCCCAGCGCTTCGGCCTGCTGGCCCAGCCAGCGCGTAACGTTCGCGAGGCTGATGACGTAGTTGCCGTGATTCTTGAAGTTATCGGGGAGCGCCCAGTTCGGCACGCCCTTCGCGCCCGTTTCCGTGAGGAAAAGGAACTTGTCTTCGGTCACGGGCACATTCAGCGGCGCGCCCTGTTCCTTCCAGTCGGGAATCAACTCATTCAAGGCGCGCGGATCCATGACCGCGCCCGAAAGGATATGCGCCCCGATTTCCGAGCCTTTTTCCAGCACGCACACGCCAATTTCGGCGCCTTTCTCCGCGGCCAGCTGTTTCAGGCGGATCGCGGCGGAAAGCCCGGCCGGGCCACCGCCCACGATCACCACGTCGTACTCCGTCGACTCGCGAGGGCCGTATTCGCTGAGAAGCGATCCACTTATGCTCATTGCTATCGTCACGTTCTGATTTCGAAACCCGTCCAACAAACCCTGGCAAGCGATCCGGCATCATCATTCATACCACTACGAATCTACCTTGCTCCCAGACGCTCAGAAGACCGTCAATCGCTGAGTTGGTCTGCAACTTCGTTGCTGCTTTCGCTCACGTACCACTGCGGATAGATCGTTTCCACCAAGGTACCGCTCTCGCGCCAGGCATGGCAACCGCCGATCTGAACGGGCCGAGCATCGGGTCGCTTGTTGAGATATGGCGCAAGGGTCTGGATCGACCCCGCAGCCATGGCGCCAACGAGTTCGGTAATATGGCTGCAACCCCTATGCGCCTTGAAGCGCTCGCTCACCGCGCGCCGAAATCCCGCCCCTACCCGCAATCCAGCAAGCTTCTGATAGCGAGCCTGAATGGCGTTGCACACTCCTGCATAGGGAACGGCATCCATCACGACTTCCGCCGAAACGATCGTCAGCGTGGAGTCAAGCGTCCAACGCAGGCGCATACTGTGAACGGCATCACCGGCCCGCCGCACTTCCGGGAACAAATGCAAATCCTGATCTTTCGTGTCGAGCAGATGGCCTTCGATATCCCAGAGTCCGTCCGCTCGCCGAAATCCCTCGATGTGAATACGTCGTGTATGAAGGCGCTCACGCGCGACTCGTTGACTCGTAAACGGCATTTCAATGCTCCCGTGCGGAGGCCACAGTCCGCTCCGCTTTGCTCAAGACGATGCCGGCCACACCCGGCTTGCGAAGCGCATCATCGAGGCCGGCAATCACGGCACGCGTGCCGCTTGCGTATGCTTTTCCGAAGCGCTCCAAACCATCAATCCATTTCGGCCCGCGCGCGCATCGTCAACCAGCCCTCATGGTCCCTCGCCCAGAGTTCGATCGACTTGCCGTCGGCACCCGGTTCACCACAAACGAAGAAAGCATTGCCGAGCAGCGTGGGGCGCACCGCCCTGAAGCTGAACGCTTTGACCATCGCGAGCGGCAAATGACGCTGGACCAGATCGATCAGCAGCGTGGCGATGAGCGGTCCATGAACGACCAGATTTGAATAGCCTTCCTCATTGATCGAATAGGTCTTGTCGTAGTGAATACGATGGCTATTGAAAGTCAGCGCGGAATATCGAAACAGCATGGCTTCGGTCGGCGCGATCTCGCGCTGCCAAGTGGCGTCCATGGGTGCGGCAGTGGGTTGGGGCGCCGGTGCGCCGGGCGCGTAAGCGTCCCGATATACCAGGTCCTGCTCCTCTTCGATCGCTACGCCCCGTTCGTCTGCGAACCGATGCTTGACTGTGACGAAGCCAAGCCGGCCGCTGCGGCCCGCCTTCTCTTCCACTTTTTCGATCGTCGAGGTGCGCGATACCGAGCTGCCCACTTCCAGCAGGCGATCGAACCGCAGCCGTCCTCCGGCCCACATACGGCGTGGCAATCCGAGATCGGGGAGAAAGGTTCCCTTCCTGGGATGGCCATCGACGCCGAGCTCGCCCGTCGAGGCGAGTGGCCAAAAGTACATCCAGTGCCAAAGCTCAGGCAACGGATCACCGGCCTTGAGCGCCCGCTCGTGATCCAGCGTTGCGCCCAACGCCATCGCGCGGGACGCCGATATCCGGTCGTGATCCGTGACGGAAATCGGTGCATCCCCAATAGCACTCAATGTGTTCACATCTCCCCCTTCTCTTTCACATAAAACATTATGCATTATATTTGCGACACGTCGAGCGATCAAGTCCCGAAGCGGGTCATTCGATAGAGGACATCAGGTATTCGGAGTCGATGCCGGAGATGGCTGGCCTGGAGGTGCACGCCGCGCCCCGCCCGACGAGGCCACGCGATGCGTGATGTGAAATCACCCCAAGCGCGCAGGACAGCGCAGTTGGGGTGATCTTGCGGGAAATCGCTCAGGTATTGATGTACACGCTCTTGGTGTACAGATACGTATCGAGGTGCGCATTGCTGCCCTTGGCGCCATATCCGCTTTGCTTCGTCCCGCCAAAACCGATCATCGGGTCGATCAGCCCGTAGCAATTGACCCACATTACGCCGGTGTGGATGCCCTTCACGACCCGCAGCGCCCGCGAAATATCGCGGGTCCAGACGGCGCCGCCCAAGCCGTATTCCGTCTGATTGCCAAGCGCAATGGCCTCTTCGACCGTGTCGAACGGAATGACGGAGAGCACGGGCCCGAATATTTCCTCCCGGGCAATACGCATGTCATTGCTCACATCGGCAAAAACCGTGGGCGCCACGAAGTATCCGTTGCCTGGTACACCGCCAGGACGCTGCCCGCCGCACACGAGCCGCGCACCCTCCTGCGAACCGATCTCGATGTACGACATGACCCGGTCGAGTTGACGCCCGGAAATCAACGGCCCCAACTGCGCATCGGCGTCCATGCTTTGGCCGACCCGTATCGAGCGCGCGAAATCCGCCACCCGAGCGGAAAACTCGCTGGCAATCGAGCGCTCCACGAAGACCCGGGTCCCGGCGAAGCAAATCTGCCCGGAATTAGCGAAGACCCCCATGGCAGCGCCGGGCACCGCCTTGTCGAGGTCCGCATCTGCGAAGACGATGTCCGGAGACTTTCCGCCCAGTTCCAGTTGCAGCTTCTTGATGTTGCCCGTGGACGCTTCGATAATCTTGCGCCCCGTGGTCGTGGACCCGGTGAATGCAATGCGGTCCACGCCCGGATGGGCCGCCAGCGCCGCTCCCGCCACATGACCCATGCCCGTGACGACGTTCACGACACCCGCGGGCAGGCCCGCCTCCCGCAGCAGTTCGACGGTGCGCAGTACGCTCAGCGACGCGTCTTCGGCGGGCTTGAGCACCGCCGTGCAACCGCTCGCCAGAACGGCGCCGAGCACCCACCATTGCCCGACCAGCGGCCCGTTCCACGGAATGATTCCGCCGACGACACCGACAGGCGCCTTGATCGACAAGGTCATGACATCGCCCGGCAAGCCGTTCTGAACCGTCTGCCCCGCAATGCTTGCGCTTTGTGCGGCGAAGAACAGGATCATTTTCAGCAGCGCGCTTTTGGACGCGCGCGTTCGCGAGATGGGCGCCCCCATGTCGAGCGATTCGATTTCGGCCAGCTCGTCGAAGTGGCGCTCGACGATGTCGTGCACGCGATAAAGCAGCGCCTGGCGCTCGTATGGCGTCCACCCGCGCCAGCGCCCCTCGAACGCCGCGCGCGCCGCCCGCACGGCCCGGTCGACATCCCGCTCATCGCCTTCGGAAACGCGCGCCAGCACTTCGCCTGTCGAGGGATTCCAGGTTTCGAACGTCTTACCCGATGCGCTCGCTACGACCTCTCCATTGATAAAGAGTCCAAAGTTTTCCCTCAAAAGAAATCGTTCCGTATTCTCGCCCGGCGCGATAAGCGAGGCCTGCTGATTCATATCAGTCTCCATGTACGCGTGCGACTTCAACCTGCACGCAGCGTTCGAATCAATCGCGGCGCCACAGCATGGACTATCCACCCGTGGCGTAGCAGGACTTACATCAGGATCACGCCTTTGCCGCTGCTCTGCCGGTTGAACTTCTCGTATGCCTGCGCTGCCTGATCCAGGCGCCAGCGGTCGGTAAACAGCGCGTCGAGATCGAGGTTCCTTTCGACGGCGAAGTCTGCGCAAGCCTTTTGGGCCATGATCGACATCGTCCATGAAGGCAGAATCCGCAACTGCCTGCGCAGCATCTTCGCAACCGACAGCCTGATTTCGGCACCGATACCGACCAGGCAGACTGTTCCCCACGACCGCACGCAATTCAGCGCGTCGTCTCCCGCCGCCGCTGCGCCCGCGGTTTCGAGCGCCATGCTCGCTCCTCTTCCGCCCGTCAGCTCATGAATCGCATCGGCTGCATTGCCGTCGCGCGGATCGAGTACGCTGTCGGCACCGAAGGCCTTTGCCGCCGCGCGCCGGCCTTCGTCAATGTCGAGCGCAATGACGTGCGCGCCCTGCGCCTTCGCGAGGAGCGTGGCGGAAAGTCCGACCGGTCCCTGCCCGAATATCGCCACCGTGTCGCGCCCAGTCAGCCCCATGCGCTCGAAAGCGCCCCATGCCGTGCCGGTGCCGCAGGAAATCGCCGCGCCGGCCGAGAAACTCAGCCGCTCGTCGAGCGGCACGAGGGTATCGGCGGCGACCTTCATATAGGGGGCGTGTGCGCCGTGCGCGTCGCTCCCGTAGACCGTCACCGGCACGGAGCGGCACATCTGCGGCCAACCGGAACGGCAGTCCTCGCAGCACGCACAGCCGCGATAGTGGTGCACCATGACACGTGCGCCGATGCGTGCAAAAGGCGCAGTGACGCCTGGCCCGACCGCCACCACGACGCCACATGGTTCGTGACCGGCGATGACCCCCGCCGTCGATGCGTCGCGCGGCCGCCTGTAGACATGCAGGTCGCTACCGCACATTCCCGACGCCTTGATCTCCAGCACGACTTCTCCGGGCCCAGGCGTCGGGTCGGGAACGGTCAGGAGTTCGAGCGTACAGTCGCCGCTAAAAACGATTCCACGCATTGTTTCGCCTCTTTAGCTTCAATCAGCCTCTTCTTCGGATACGTCGCGTCCGGACGGGATCGGCGGCGTGAGTACCCGGCTGGCATGTGCGCCACCGCTCGCCCGTCATTTGATTAGTCATGCGAATTAGCATTACAACGCTTGAGAACATGGCGAACTTCACTCGTTCGCCGAGGTGGTATGTGCGTCCATGCAAAAAAACGGCAACGAAGGAGGGGTGCTCCGTTGCCGACATATCCGCAAGCGCATGCTCCACCCCATCGCCGACGAATCTGCGCATAGTCCGCAAACACCACATCAAATACTACATTATGCATTTAATGTCGGCAAACCATCTTGCTCCGTGTTTACACTGACGTTTCGCTGATTTTAGGCGATAACAAGGTCAACTAGAACATAATTCGACTAGTCTCACCCTTCTTGATCAATCCTGACAGGCGCAAAAACTGCAATTTTTGTGCTTTATCTGCCTTTCTTGCCACCTGCGAGATCTCTCAATCGTCCTCGTAAACTCCGATTGTGCATCATGCATTATTTGCTAAAGTAACACGAAGAAGGAACCGCGAGACCCGATACGGGACCGGTTCGTCCACCACCAGGCCGGGCAACGCCGTTCGCAGGCGTTCGACGGCCCACAACCCAACCGAAAAATGCAAAGTGCACCTCGTTCAGGAGACGACATGTCGACGCATGCGCTGGAAGCGGATACGGCAATGGAAATGGGCAAGAAGGCTGCGTTCTCGACAGTCGTCGGGAACGCGCTCGAATGGTTTGACTTCGCCAGTTACGCGTTTTTCGCTTCGATCATTGCGAACCACTTCTTCCCGGTTCAGGACCATGCAACGGCCATGATCGGCACGTTCGCCGTGTTCGGCATCGGGCTGGTTGCGAGGCCGCTTGGCGCACTCTTCTTCGGACGATTCGGCGACGTGAGAGGCCGCAAGGTTGCATTGCTGATCGCCATGCCCATGATGGGCGCGGGCACGCTCCTGATCGGCCTGTTGCCGACTTACGCGCAGATCGGCATCGCGGCGCCCATTGGCCTCGTTCTGTGCCGGCTGTTGCAAGGCTTTTCCGCCGGCGGCGAAGTGGGCAACGCCATTGCCTTTCTCATTGAGTGGGCACCGCCGCGCAAGCGTGGTTTCTACAGCAGCCTGCAACAGGCAAGCGCGGTAGGCGGAACGCTGCTGGGTTCGGGGCTCGCCGCCTCGCTTTCTTCCGCCATGGGGCATGAACTGCTTGCAAGCATAGGCTGGAGAATTCCCTTCGTTGTCGGCGGCCTGGTCATTGCGCCCCTTGGCTACTATTTCCGCAGCAAGGTCGACGAAACGCCCTTTTTCGCAGAGCAGGAACACGGAGCAGCGAATCAGGCCAGGCCCGCGAGCGCCGCCAGGCAATCGATTGGCCTGCTCTGCCTCAAGACGGTGGGCATTTCAACCGTCTGGGTCGTCGCCTTCTACACGTTTCTCATCTATGTGCCGTCGTTCCTTTCGCTGCACGGCCGGATCCCCGCTTCCATTGCGCTCTGGATCAACACCGCCGGTCTGCTGATGATGGTGATCAGCATCGTGCTGTCGTCGATCGTGTCGGATATCGTGGGACGCAAGCCTTTGCTCATCATCGCAGGACTCGCCTTTCTGCTCCTCTCGTATCCGCTGTTCGTTCTTTTCGTGCGTAGCGACTCGACCGCACTCGTGTTTCTCGGCGTCGTCCTGTCCGGAGGGCTCGTGGGAATCTTCGCCGGCACCTGCCCGGCCGCGATGGCCGAGATGTATCCCACCCAGCTTCGCACGACGGGCGTATCGATCGGCTTTGGCCTCTCGACAGCGATCTTCGGCGGCTTCGCTTCACTCATCTCCGAGAGTTTGATCAAACTGACGGGATCGCCGCTTTCGCCCAGCTACTACGTGATACTCGCGGCCGCCCTTTCTCTTCCGGTTATTTTCTCGTTGAAAGAGACGGCACACGCCCCGCTTGCGTAGTTCGGCCATCGCACACCATCACGCGTTTTCGCGCAGCGTCGCAGGAGTTGGCATGGATCTGGGAATACGAGGAAAGCGGGCAGTCGTGATCGGCGCAAGTTCGGGCCTTGGCAAAGCGGCAGCCGAGGCCCTGGCGAACGAAGGCGTCGACATCGTGCTATTCGCGCGTAATGAGGCAGCACTCGCGCGCACGCGCGACGAACTGCGCGAGCGTTTCGGCGTTGAAGTCGATATCGTCGCCGGCGACATGACCCATGCTGTCGATGTCGATGCGTTGGCTCGCGCTTTATCGGCGGGCCGGGGCGTGGATATCATGGTGCTGAACACACCGCGCCCTCCCAGCCCCATGCGCGACTTTCTCGACGAAAACGACGACGCCCGCTGGGAGCAGGCGTATCAGGACCAGTTGCATGCGGCATTGCTCGTGTTGCGCCGGCTAACCCCGCTGCTGCTTCACAAGGGCTGGGGACGAATCGTTGCCATCACGTCCGCCAGCGTCAAGAGTCCGATGACGAAGCACGCCATCTCCACGATCTTTCGCGCGGGTGTGCATGGCGCGCTCAAACATCTCGCCAATGAAGTCGCCGGCCGGGGCGTCACGGTCAATGCGGTTGCGCCCGCAACCATATGGACGCCGACGTTCGGCCAGTTCCATAACGTCGAAGCGCGCGTGCAGGCCGTACCGGTGAAACGGCTCGGGAAGCCCGAGGAACTGGGCGCCGTGGTCGCGTTCCTCGCATCCAACCTTGCCGGCTATATTACCGGCCAGACCGTGCAACTGGATGGCGGCCAGACACCGTCCCTCTTTTAGCGCGCCCGCGGCCCCTTAGTCCAGCGACGGACTACATTCATGCGCCATCTCAGCGACTTTCGCCGGCCGCTCCATCGCCGCGAGCCGCTGCAACGCAACGAGGCCGAACACCGCCAGCGCGCAGCCGAGCAGCAAGTCGGCGCGCACGCCCGAGCGATCGACGATCGCGCCGCCCACCGACGAGCCCAGCGCGATCGCCACCTGAATCACGCTCACGAACATCGCCGACCCCGCTTCCGGCAAATCGGCCGTGCCGCGCTGGATCCATACGGAGAAGCACAGCGGAATCGCGCCGAACGCGATGCCCCACATCAGCATGGCGGCGATTTCGCCAACGCGCGAATGTTCGAGCACGATCATCGCCGAGAGCGCACACAGCAGGAGCGCCGACATTGTCGCCACGGAGGACTTCAAGCGCTTCGCGATCACGAGCGACGTCAGCGCATTCGAGAAAAAGCCGATCACGCCAAACGCGAGCAGGAGCAGCGTGATGGCGCTCATCGCGAAGTCCTGCTGAAGCAGCGGCGTGATGAACGTATAGGTGGAGAAGTGTGCGCCGAACACGAGCGCGACCATCAGCATGCTCAGGCGCGTATGCGGGCGACGCAGCAGCGCGACAAAGTCCGCAATACGCAAGGCGACCGCCGATGGCAGCGAGGGCACCAGCAGCGCCTGCGCGACCAGCGCCAGCGCGACGAGCCCGCCCGTCACGAAAAACGACATGCGCCACGACGCAAAACCTGCAATAAAGGTGCCGAGCGGCACGCCGATCACGGTCGCGCAGGTCACGCCGGTGAGGATGATGGCCGTGGCGCGCGCAGCGTCGCTGACATGCACAAGGCGCCCCGCCGCGGCGGTGGCGAGCGTCCAGAAGCCGCCGAGCGCCGCGCCGAGCATTGCGCGGCCGATCAGCATGACCGCGAAGTTCGACGAGATCGCGCAAACGATATTCGATACGAGCAGCATGGCCGTGAGCAGCAGAAACACCTGCCGCCGGTCCATGCGCCCGGCGAATATCATGAGGCCGGGCGCGAAAATCGCGGCCATCACGCCGGGCGTGGTCACCATCAGCCCGGCGGTGCCGGGCGTCACGTGGAGGTCGTTTGCGATCTGGGTGAGCAGGCCCACCGGCAGAAACTCGGATGTCACGAACGCAAAAGCACTGATCGCCACGGCAAAAACCGACAGCCATTGGCGCAGCGTTGTTTCGTCGTGCTGTGGGGGTGCGAGAATGGGTGAACGGTCGTTCATGATTCGATGACTGTTGGGTGGAGGGCGAATAATAAAATCGATTGTTCGGAAAATACACGCTAAAAATCGGCGATATTCGCCAATTCAATTGAGCGCGGGGGAATGGCGTTTAACTTAACATCAAAGAATAAAACGTGTGCGGCCTCGCGATTGGCGGGGTCGGCAACAGGGTTATGAACGGAATATGACGGCTCGCGCCCCGATGCGATTCCGGGGCGGATGTGGGTATTTTAGCGGAAAAATAATTATCGATATTCCAGACGCAGATAAATCGCCCAGGAATATTCAACGCGAATTCACATTATCGAACTGCGCGGCGCTACGTATTCAGACTTCGGCGCCCTCGCCCTGCGCATCGCGGCCCGCGATCTTCAACTGGCGCAGCTTGTGGTAAAGCGTCTTCTTCGGCATGCCGAGGTCGGTGCTCGCATCAGCGACGTTGCCGTGATTGCGCCGCAGTGCGTCCTCGATCAGCATGCGCTCGAAGTACGCGAGTTGATCCGCGAGCGTGCCGCCTTTGGCCGCGCCCTCGCCCGCCGAAAGCAGGCTGTCGCCGGTCAGCCCGAGCACGAAGCGGTCCGCGACGTTCTGGAGTTCGCGCACGTTGCCGGGCCACGGGTGCATCATCAGCTCGGACATCTGCGCCGCGCTCACCAACGGGGCGGGCGTGCCGAAGCGGCGCACGGCCGCGAGCACGAAATGCTCGAACAGCAGCGGCACGTCCTCGCGCCGCTCGCGCAGCGGCGGCAATTCGATCTGCGCGACATTCAGCCGGTAGAGCAGGTCCGAACGGAACGTACCTTCGGCCGAGAGCGCGGTGAGGTCCGCCTTCGATGCGGCGACGATGCGGCAATCCACCGGAATCAGTTCATTCGCGCCCAGCCGTTCGACCACACGCTCCTGCAAGACGCGCAGCATCTTGATCTGTAGCGGGACCGACATCGTTTCGATCTCGTCGAGAAAGAGCGTGCCGCCATTGGCCCACTCGATCTTGCCGATACGCTTCTTGATTGCGCCCGTGAACGCGCCCGCCTCGTGCCCGAATAACTCGCTCTCGAACACCTGCTCCGGCAGGCCGCCGCAGTTCAGCGCGACGAAATGCGCGTCGCGCCGCGCGCTGAAATCGTGAAGGCTGCGCGCGATCAGTTCCTTGCCGGTGCCCGTTTCACCGGTGATGAGCACCGAAACAGACGTATTGGCGAGCCGCAAAATCTTCTTGCGCACGTCGGCCATGGCCGGCGACTTGCCGAGCACCAGCGCCTCGATGCCCTGGCCGTTGCGCAGCGTGGCGCGCAGCCCCTCGACTTCGAGCGTGAGCCGGCGCTTCTCGACGGCGCGCGCCACCCGGGCCGCAATCACGTCCGAAGAGAACGGCTTCTCGATGAAATCGTAGGCGCCCACGCGCATGGCGCTGACCGCAGTGGAAATATCGGCATGTCCGCTGATGAGCAGCACCGGAATCTGCGCGTCGACCGACATCACGTGGTCGAGCAGTTGCAGCCCGTCGATGCCGGGCATGCGCACGTCGGAGACGATCACGACCGGCGCGCCCGGCACGACTTCGGCGTACGCCTCGGCGGCCGAGGCATACGCGCTCACCGGAAAGCCCGCGAGCGCGACGGCCTGTTCGACGCCGATGCGAACATTTTCGTCATCCTCAACAACCAGCACCCGAATCTCATCTTCCATGTTCTGTCCTTTGCGGTTCGGCTGCCGCGAATTCTATCGTGAAGCGCGCCCCGCCTTCGTCGCGGTTGGCGGCGGAGATCTTCGCGCCGAACCCTTCGATAATGCGCGACGTGATCGCGAGCCCGAGTCCGAGGCCTTGCCCTCGCGGCTTCGTCGTGACGAACGGCTCGAACAGATGTGCGAGCACCTTCGGCGCGATGCCCGGCCCGCTGTCGTCAACCGTGAAGCGGACGATGCCGCGCGAGTCAGGCTCGCTCGCCTCGATCGTGATGACACGCGCAGGCGCGTCGCGAACGGCGTCCAGCGCGTTGCCGAGCAGATTGACGATCACTTGCTGAAGCTGGCTCGATTCCGCATACACGGTC
The DNA here is from genome assembly GCF_003096875.1 of Paraburkholderia unamae. Classification (NCBI taxonomy): domain Bacteria; kingdom Pseudomonadati; phylum Pseudomonadota; class Betaproteobacteria; order Burkholderiales; family Burkholderiaceae; genus Paraburkholderia; species Paraburkholderia unamae. The sequence goes on along the minus strand of NZ_QEOB01000008.1, from coordinate 374,401 downwards.
GTGCCGGGCGGAATCCGCACGGCGAGGCGCACCGCTTCGTCGCGAATGCGCGCGTCGTAGATGAGCCGCGCGTGCGCGAGCGCCTCGGCCAGCGACACGGCCACGCGCTCCACCTCCGGCTTGCGCGCGAACGCCTTGAGCTCGGCGGTGAGCACGGCCATGCTGTCGACGAGACGGCCGACGCGCTCCAGGTTGGCGTTCGCCTGCGCGGGCTGGTTGCGCTCGAAGAACGTGCGCGCGTTGTCGCAAAGCGTGCGGATCGCCACGAGCGGCTGATTCAGTTCATGTGTGAGACCAGCGGCCATCTGGCCGATCACGGCGAGCTTGCCCGCGTGCACGACTTCCTGCTGCGTGGCGCGCAGGCGCTGCTCGGTGCGCTCGCGCTCGGCGATTTCCCGCTGCATCCGTTCGTTCGCATCGGTGAGCGCGGCGGTGCGCTGCACCACGGTCGTTTCGAGCTGGTCGTTCGCGCGGCGCAGCGCCTCCTGCGCAGTGAGCTTTTCCTGAATCGTGCGGCGGCGCTGGAGCGCGTACAACGCATAGAGCACGGCGATCAGAAACATGCCCGTCACGAACCCGAACGCAATGCGCTGCTGACGCCGCGCGCCGGCGGTGTCGAGCAGCACCATGATCGTGTCGCCGCCCTGCGGCGCCGGACGCGACATCACGAGATAGCGGGCGGTGCGGCCCGCGCGATGCGGATCGGGGAACAGGCCGAACCACGCCGCGCCGTTCCAGTCGCCCACGCGCCGGTACGGCAACACCTCGACCACGCGCCCCGCGTATTGCCGCGACGCCTGGATGCCGCGCTGCTGCTGCGCGGTGATCGCGCGCATGGCGCTGAACTTCCATGCGGGCTCGGTGGAGATCACGATCACGCCGTTGCCGTCCACCACCAGCGCCGCCTCGGCGGGCGTGCGCCACGCCACTTCGAGCGCGTCCACGCTGACCTTCACGGCCACCGCGCCGAGCGGCCGGCCGGCCGCCATGTCGCCGGCCACCCCGCCTTCGGGCACGACGTTCGCGAAGTACAAGCCGGGCACGCCGGTGTTCGTGCCGATGCCGAAGAAGCGCCCGCGGCCGCGCGCCAGCGCGTCCTGGAAGTACGGGCGATACGACACGTTGGTGCCGACAAAGCTCACCGGCTGGTTCCAGTTGCTCGCGGCGATCACGGTGCCGTGCGCGTCGATCACGTCCACGGCGCCGCTGCCGACGTCACGGTTGACGGCTTCGAGATAGGTGTTGACTGCGGGCAGAAGGCCCGCCTTTTCGTTGGGCGGCGCGTTGAGCAACGCGCGCACGCTGTCCTGGCGCGCGACGAGCGCAGGCACCATTTCGAAGCGCCCCAGCTCGCTCGTCAGGCTGGAGGCGTAAAGGTCGAGCCGGTGCGCGCCGACATCGGCGAGCGCATCGATTGCCCGGTTCCAGGCGAATTCGACGGCGGCGAACGCCGCCCCCACATACAGGACGGCCGCCGCCGCCCATCCCCACCATGCGATTCCCTTGTAGCGCTTGTGCACGTTCTCCCTCGTCGATGGACCGCCGCCGGGTGGCGGACGGCGCGGCGGACGGCGCGGCGGCTGCGCGCCGGATGCGCCGGCGCCGCCATCGCGAGGGCGTTCACAGCAGACGGCGTTCAAGCGCCGAAGTGCGCGAGCAGGATGAGCGTCACGGTCACGACGATCGCGCCGCCAATGCGCGTGGCGATCTGCGCGAACGGCATGAGTTGCATGCGGTTCGCGGCGGTGAGGATCGCCACGTCGCCGGTGCCGCCCTGGCCGCTGTGGCACGCGTTCACGATTGCGGTGTCGATAGGGTACATCTTCATCAGGCGGCCGACCACGAAGCCCGTGCCCATCAGCGTCACGACGGTCGCCGCGATCGTCACGACATTGACGAGCGTGAACGCGGCCATCAGCTTGTCCCACGGCGTCATTGCCACGCCGATCGCGAACAGCAGCGGATACGTGACCGCCGTGGAGAAGAACTTGTAGACCACGAACGCGCCTTCCTGGAGCGGCGGCGAAACGGCGCGCGCGAGCTTCACGAGCACGGCGAGGAACAGCATCGCGACCGGCGCGGGCAGGCCGAACAGCTTGTTCGCCATCAGGCCGATCAGGTACAGCGTGATCGCGGTAATACCCGCCGCCGCGATATGGCCCACGTCGACGTGCCCGCGAGCTTCCTCGTTCGACTGCGCCATTTCCCCGAGTTCGCCGACTTGCAGACGGCCATTGCCGGTCAGATGCGGAAAGCGCTTGCCGACCATGTCGAGCGCGCCGGAGAGAATGATCGCAATGAGGCTGCCGAGCATCACGGGCGGCAACACCTGGGCGAACAGATCGCCCTGCGCCACATGCATGATCTCCGAATAGCCGACGGAAAGCGGAATCGCGCCCTCGCCCACGCCGCCCGCCATGATCGGCACGACGATGTACAGCAGCGTGTGCTTCGCGCCGAGGCCGAGCGCGGTGCCCACCAGCGTGCCGACGATGGTTGCCGCAACGGTGCCCGCCGCGAGCGGAATGAAGATCTTCAGGAAACCCTGGATCAGCACGCGCCGGTCCATGCTCAAAATGCTGCCGACGATGATCGACGCGATGAACAGGTAGAGGAAGTTGGTCTGCTTCGTGAACTCGACCGTGACGTGCAGGATCGGCTTGGGCAGCACGTGATAGTAAGTGAGCGCCGAGGGCACGAAGGTCGCGAGAATCGCGGCCGCGCCGATGTTGCGCAGGAGCGGCAGGCGCTTGCCGAGTTCGGCGCAGGTGAAGCCGAAGAACGCGAGCACGGCGATCGCCATCGAGATCTCGCCGGGCACCTTGCCGGTGACGGCGAAACCGCAGATGAGCGCGAACAGGATCACGTAGATCGGCAGCGGAATGATGCCGATACGGATTTCCATGAGCTTCCACCAGCCTTCTGGCCAGAAGCGGGTCTTGTTGGCGGCGGCCTGCTCGGGCAGCGCGTGGGATGGGGCGGATGCGGATGCACTGTTCTGCACGGATGTCTCCTTCGTTTTCGCTGCCGGACGGGTCGCTTTGCCGGTGCTCGTTCTGAAAAAGGCGACCGGCTGAAGGCCGCCGGAGCTTTATAAAGCAGCAGTCGTGCCAACCCGTGTCCAAACGCTGAAAATCCGCCTAACCCATTGATTTATATGAATCCATCTGATGTGACCCTGAGCGGCGCAGCGGCTCTGCGCGCTGAGATTTCAGAATCGGAGAAATTCGCAGGCTGAAATCTCAGCCTCGCGAATCGAGCGGCGCGTCATACGCCGTCCAGGACACCCGCATTGCGCGCCCGTGCCCTCGCCTGCGCGCGGCCGTCTTCATCGGCGTGAGCGGGGATCGACGGCCAGACCAGCGTTTCGAACTGATCCGGCGCAATCGGCGTGGAGTACAAAAAGCCCTGCGCGAAGTCGCAGCCGATCGCCTTGAGAAAATCGCGCTGCTCGACCGTTTCCACCCCCTCGGCAATGACCTGGATGCCCAGCTTGTGCGCGAGCACCACCATCGCCTCGCACAGCACCTGATTCTCTTCGTCGACGCTCAGGTTCTGCACGAATGAACGATCGATTTTCAGGTAATCGATATCGAAGCGCTTGAGATAGGCCAGCGACGAATAGCCCGTGCCGAAGTCGTCGATCGAAATGCCAATGCCCGAGCGACGAAAATCCAGCAGCTTCTCGTCGATTTTCGATTCGGCGTGCAACAGAATGCCTTCGGTGATTTCCACCGCGATGCACTGCCCCGGCATGCCCACCTGGTCGAGATAGTCGTGCCAGCGCGCGCACATCGCGCTGTCCTGGCGAACCTGCACCGGCGACATGTTCACGCTGATCTGGAACGACCCGTCGTAGCGCTCACGCCATTGCCGCGCCTGTTCCAGCGCCTGCCGGAACACCCAGTCGCCGATCGGGACGATCAGCCCCGTATCCTCGGCCAGCGGAATGAAATCGAGCGGACTGACCGTGCCCCGCTCGGGATGCAGCCAGCGTATCAGCGCCTCGGCTTTGCAAACGCGTCCGGTGGCGAGCTCGACCACCGGCTGGTAAAGCACGCGCAACTGATGGCGAGGCAACGCGGCGCGCAGGTCGCTCGTGAGGCGCAGGCGCGTTTCCGCCTCCACCTGCAAATCGGGCGTGAAATAGCTAAAGCGGTTGCGCCCGGCGCTCTTGGCCGCATACATGGCCTGGTCGGCGTTCTTGAACAGCGCGTCGAGCTCGCTCGTGTCGTCGGGGAACACGGTTACGCCAATGCTCGCCGAGATATAAACCTCGTCCGCCCCGAGCTTGAATGGTTCGGTTAGCTTACGATTGATGTTGCGCGCAATGCGCTCGACGACCTCCATGTCCTCCAGCCCGGGCAGGATCACCGTGAACTCGTCGCCGCCAAGCCGGGCGACCGTGTCCTGCTCGCGCACGCTGTCGCTGATGCGCCGTCCGGCCTCGATCAGCAGCACGTCGCCGGTGTCGTGCCCCAGCGAGTCGTTGACCTCCTTGAAACGGTCGAGGTCAATCAGCATCAAAGCCATGCGCCGACCCAGATGGCGCGAATGGGCCGCGTCCTGATTGAGGCGATCATGAAACATCTGCCGGTTCGGCAGGTTCGTCAGCGCGTCGAAATTGGCCTGTTTCCAGATGGTCGCCTCGAACGCCATGCGGTCGGAGAGATCGCGGCCCACCGCCAGCACCGAAGTGATCGTGCCGTCACGATCGATTTCCGGCGTGATGCGAATGTGGGTGCATTGCTCCTGCCCATCCTTGCCGGACCATCTCAGCTCGAATTGCGTGCTTTTCCCGCTTGCCAGGACTTCGCCGATTTTCTTTTCATAGAGCAGCGCATTGGGGCCACCCGGCAGCTCCGAGGGCCGCTTGCCCAACGCGTCGGCCGCATGGCACCCGGCCGAGGCGCAGAACGCGGGGTTCGCGTAAGTGCGGCGCAGATCTCGGTCGTAGCGCGTGATCGTGTCTGGCGAGTTTTCGATGAGAGTGCGCGACTCGCGCTCGCGCGCGACGAGCTCCGCCGTGCGATCGACCACCGTCTGTTCGAGCGAGGCGTTGATTTCGTTGATCTTCTCGATCTTCTGCTTGATCGCGCCGCGCATGCGCTCGAAGCGGTGCGCAAGCCTCGCCAGCTCATCGCGCCCGCCGGCCGGGCTTTGCGCGTCCTGCGCTTCGTCTTCGGCCGCGCCCGCCGCGTCGCCGGCGTCGTGCATCTTGCGCACGAGATCCCGAAGCGGCGCCGAAATACTATGGGAAATAAACCAGGCCAGAAAGATCGACAGCAGAAAGCCCGAGATGCCCACCAGCACGATCTGGTTGCGCACCGCCTGCGCTTCCGCGGTCAGATTCTTTTCGGCAATCGTGCTCACCACGAACCAGGCGGTGCCGGGAATGCGCGCATAGGCGGCCAGGTAGCGCTCGCCGTGACGGCCTGCGAATGCAAAGCAACGGCTCGCCTCGCCGGACGCGCCGTTGCGCGCGATCTCCTGGACGAGGCCCGCCTCAGGCGTGTCGCGGCCACTGGCGGCCAACGCGTTCTCGGCGCTGACGATCAGTTTGTCGTGGCTCGAATCGAACACGAAGATATTCGTGCCGCTGCCGGAAGCGACGTCATTGAATATGGTCGAAAAGTATTCCGGACGAACGACCAGAACCAGATTGCCGATCTTCCTGTTGTTGCTCTTGTCGTAGATGGCGCGCACCATGCCCAGGTTCTGCTGCCCGACGCCGTTGTCGTAGCTGCCCCAGTAGGTGCGCTCGTGCGCGGCTTGCGCACGCCGCACGAGACTCGTCACGCCCTGGGTCAACTGCGCAAACGCTTGCGTGTCGAGAATCCGGTCTTGCCCGTCGAGCAAATACTTCTGGTTGATGAAATCGACCGACCCGTAGTGCTCAAGGAGCAAACGCGCCATATCCTGTCGCGCCTCGCTCTGCTCCCTCGCGCTGCCGCTCGCCGCCATCGCGAGCGCGCCCTGCACCCGGTTCGACAGCACCAGCAGGTTGCTCTCGGTTTCGATCTGCTGCATGCGCAGTTGCACGTTTCTCGAAACCTGGCGCACGACCTCTTTCGAGAATATCTCCGCATTCTCCTTGATCGCCGCGATCGATTTCACATACGAAATGCAGCCCGAAATAAAGATGGGCAACAGCGACAGCAAAATGAAAGCCGTGATCAGCCGATACCGGATTTCAACGCGGCGAAGCAGGTCCTGGCTCAGGTGGTCGAAAGCGCGCCGCAACAGCGCGGAAATCGAATTCATTTGTAATGCATCTTCGCTTCAGTCTTCACCGATTCATCCAGGCGCTGCGCGGCCTGCCTGGGCGTTATTTTCCTGAGCAGCACGTCCTGCATCAGTTTGTGCAGGAGCTCAATCGTATTGGAAGGAAGCGACGAATAATAGGGGCTGGCCGTTACGGGAAAACGACTGACCGCATTGGTATAGTCGACGATTTCCGGGTCGCTCACGACCGTTCCCGCGCCTTGCTGAAACGGCGAGATGTTGTGGCGTTTCCTCTGAAGAATCGGAAAACCCCTGGCGGCGATGAATTCCAGAAAGCGCATGGCGGCGGCCTGGTTGGGTGTTTCGCAAACCGCGAAGCCCGTTTCGCTGCCCAGCACGGGCACGACCGTCTCGCCTTTAGCGTTCCAGGGCGGAATGAATACGCCCACCGCAAAGCGGTTGCCATGCATCATGAGCCCGGCGGCCCAACTGCCCTGAAACGCCATGGCCACCTTCCCTTCCTTGAACAGGCGTATGCCTTCGTCATAGCCCGTGGTCATGAACGCGGGTTGCACGTAGCCGCGCTCGGGCAGCAAGGCGAGCCTCGCGAAGATCTCGGCAACGGCCGGCGTATTCAGATTCAACGTGCCGTCCGCCATTTTCGCTTTCCAGTCGGGTTCGTGCGCCACGACGTTGTTGGCGAAACCGGAAGCAAAGGGGCCGTTGCCCAGCATGTTCGGAAACCCGCCGTTCCACATGATGGGGACGAGACCCGCGCGCTTGAGCTGGGCGCACACCTGCATGAACTCCGCGAAATTCGTCGGCAGCGCCTTGATGCCTGCCTTCGCGAACATCTCGCGGTTGTAATAGATCATCGTCGTCGCAACGCCGCCCGAAACGCCGAACCCCTTGCCGCGGCGGCTCGTCCAGTCGCCCTTGAGCGGCGCGAGCATGGTCTTCCACGCCGCCGTCTGACTGACGTCGGCCAGCACGCCCTGGTCGGCCAGTTCGGCTGCGTAAGCGTTCGGATTGATGCTGACGAGATCGGGCAGCGTGCCCGCCGCCACGCGCGGCTTGATATTTTCTTCGACCGAGTTGCCGATCATGAACTGAACGTTCACGTGCACGTCGGGATTGCGCTTGCCGAACTCGGAAGCGATCTCGAGCATCTCTTCCGGCCAGTCGGGCGCCCATATCAGCGCGGTGATGGTCGTGCCGGCGGGCGGCGGCTCGCTGCCCTGAGTCGCGTTGCGCTCATGGCAACCCGCGAGAACCAGCAAGCCGATCAGTCCGGACAGCAGCCAGGCAAACTTGATTCCTTGCACGTCACGCTCGCGTATGAGTTCGGGAAAAGCGGCTTGGGCGTCGGGAGTCCCGCACATCTCTCACGCCCGCCAGATTAAGCGTGCCGGGTTATCGCAACCACGAGGGAAAACGGGTCGATGGGCGCGATAAGGGAGCCAGCATGCATATCGGCAAAAACCGCGCGCCGCTTGAGGGGGCGAGGCGTTCGGCAAGCGACCGGCAAGCCACTACCGGCGCTCACCATTTGCGATCGAGCGTGTTATTCCGACGAGCCGGCGAGCGGTTTGTCTTTGAGCGAGGACGCGTATTGCGCGAGCAGCCAGCTTCGCATCTTCTGGCTCGTTTCCCACCGTGCGCTCGCCTGGGGCAGCAGGACGTAATAGCCCAGCGACAACGGCAGCGAAAAGTCGAACAGGCGTTGCAGTCTGCCCGCCTCGATATCGCGCTCGACGAACTGCTCGCTGGTCAGCGCAATGCCGTGTCCCGCGATGGCGGCGTCGATGGCAAGCGACGACTGGCTAAAACGCGGCCCCTTCAACGCGCCCATCGGCCTGGTGTAGCCGAGCGCGCTGAAGAACTCCGGCCAGAGATCATGGGTGTCGTGCAGCAACACATACTTTTCGAGGTCGGCGACCGTGGTGACGGGCGCGTCGTGCTTGAACAACTGCGGACTCGCGACGGCGAATACATGCAGCGGAAACAGCAGATCGCTCACGAGCCCCTTGGCGAACGGCGGCTTGCCGAGCCGCACGGCGATATCCACGCCGTCCGATTTGAAGCTGCACAGCGCGACGTCCGCGATCACGCGGACATCGATCTCCGGATGCGCCTCGCCGAAGTCCGCCAGCCTCGGGATCAGCCATTTCGAGGCGAACGACGGCGGCGTGCTGATGGTGAGCGAAGCCGAGCGCCGGTTCAGCGCCTCGGTGGCGTCGGACACGATCGTGAGCGCGCGTTGCACGGCGACGAAGTACGTGTGACCTTCCGCGGTGAGCGCGAGACCCCGTGATAGCCTTTCGAAGAGCGGCAGGTCCAGCGACTCTTCCAGCAGACGCACCTGTTGCGCCACCGCGCCCTGCGTCACGCCAAGCTCCTCGGAGGCGAGCCGGAAATTGAGGTGCCGGCCGGAGGCCTCGAATGCGCGCAGGGCATTGAGCGGCGGGAGGCGGCGTGACTTCAGCGTATACATGAGGCAGCAGGGAATCGAGACAGTAGATATTCTACTGTCAGACCGTAAAAAACATCATTCGACAATTCGATCATAACGCCATAAATTCCCCATGAACACCCGCCGATTGCGGCCAGATCGCCCTCACGGCGCGCGCAATCCACTCAAGGAGAAAGCAAGATGGCAGTAGAAAAAGTCGCACTCATCACGGCCGCCGGCAAAGGCATGGGCGCGGCCATCGCGCGTGAACTGGCGGCGCAGGGCTACCGCCTCGCGTTGATGTCGCCGTCGGGCAGCGCGAGCGCGCTCGCCACGGAGCTGGGCGGATTCGGCATGACCGGTTCGGTCACGGAGGCCACCGACATCGACCGCTTCGTCCAGGGAACGCTCGACAAATACGGCCGCATCGACGCCGTGGTGAACAACACCGGCCACCCGCCCAAGGGCGACCTGCTCTCGATCGACGACGAACAGTGGCACCTGGGGCTCGACATCATCGTGCTCAATGTCGCCCGCGTGCTGCGTCGCGTGACGCCTGCGTTTCTCGCCCAGGGCGGCGGAGCGGTGGTGAACATTTCCAGCTTCGCGGCCGACGCGCCCGAGCAGGCCATGCCCGTTTCCTCCGCGCTGCGCGCCGCATTGAGTTCGTTCACGCGCCTCTATGCCGATCGCTACGCCAAAGACAATATCCGCATCAATTCCGTACTGCCAGGCTTTATCGATAGCTGGCCCGAAACGCCGGAGATCGTCGCCCGCATTCCCGTTGGCCGCTTCGGCAAGACCGGAGAGATCGCGAAGACGGTGGCATTTTTGCTCTCCGATGGCGCGGGCTACATCACGGGGCAGAACATTCGCGTGGATGGCGGCATCGTGCGCGCGCTGTGACCGGCATGCCGAAACCGCATCTCGACCCGATCGCCGATGAGGTATGGCGCCTGCTGAACGCGGGTGCCAATGCGGGCAAAACGCGCTCGCCTTTCACGATGCTCCAGGCGGCGACCATCGGCCTTGATGGTTCGCCTCGCGTGCGCACGGTCGTGCTTCGGCGCGTCTGCCGCGAGCAACGCTCGGTGATGTTCCATACCGACGTGCGCTCCGCGAAGGTCGCCGAGTTGCGCCAGGACGCGCGCATTGCACTGGTCGGCTGCGACCTCGACACGGGCATTCAGATACGCCTGCACGGCAGCGCGCGCATCGTCGATGCGCCCCACGAAACGCGAGACATCTGGACTGCGAGCCGGCCACGAACCTTGATCGTCTACCGCACACCGCTCGCGCCCGCCACGCCGGTTGCGTCACCGGCCGAGGCGCACGCAACGACAGCCGGTGAAGACATCGATTCCTCGGCCGGATTCGAAAACTTCTGCCTGATCGACGTCGCCGTGTCGAAAATCGATTACCTCGATCTGAACCCGGCGGGCCATGTTCGCGCCAGCTTCACGTTCGATGCCGGGGCGTGGCGCGGCGAGTGGATCGCCCCATAAGCGGCGCGCGCATGCGCTCAGTGGTCGCGGGAAAATTCGCCCGCATGATCGCCGTAGCGCTGCGCGAAACCCACTTCGCCGTCGGGCACGAACACGTAGCCGTGCCCCCATACGGTCTGTAGATAACGCGGCTCGGAAGGATCGGTTTCGATCAGCCGCCGCAACCGCCAGATCGCGACGTCGAGGCTGCGGTTGCGATAGCGGCCCGTCTCGCCATAGACGATTTCGATAATGCGCTCGCGCGAAAGAATCGTCATCGCGTGATTGACGAACAGCTTGAGGAACGTGAATTCGCTCGATCGCAGCGCAATGCGCACTTCGTCGCGATAGAGTTCGCGCGAACGAAAATCCAGCTCATAAGGACCGAAGCGAAACGATGCGCGGCTTTCCGGCGCGCCCGTCGAGTTCGCCATGCTGCGCCGGCGCATCACCGTGCGAATGCGCGCCACGAGTTCGCCCGGATCGAAGGGCTTGCCCACGTAGTCGTCGGCGCCGAATTCGAGCCCGAGCACGCGGTCGATTACGTCGTTGCGCGCGGTCAGCAGAATGACGGGCAAGTCGTCGCCGCTGTCACGCAGCGTGCGCAGCGCGCTGATGCCGTCCACCTCCGGCATCATGATGTCGAGCACCACGACCTGCGGCCGCTCCGTGCGCAACTGCAACTGCATGGCGCGCGCGGAAGGCAGCGTCGTCACGGAGAATCCGCGCATCTGGAGATATTCCGCGGTGACGTCGCGCACGACCGGGTCGTCGTCGACGAGAAAAATCTTGTTAGTCATGCGTAGATCGTAAGGGACTAAAACTGGCCGGCATAGACCCCGCGCCTTACCATTCCTTTCCCGTGCGCATGTAAGAAGATGCAAGAAATCAGTAGTCCCTTGCAGTCCTGAAAGCCGTCGATATCCAATAAAATGACGCGATGAGTCCACACGTCCTCATCGTCGAAGGCGATCGCGCCTTACCCGAGATCTTCACGACTCATCCCCGCTGCGACACTCACGCGGCGCGCGGCATGATCGCCTGAACGCATGAACAACCCGTTGAATACGCTGTTTGGGCGCATGGCGCTGATGTCGGTGCTGGTGCTGCTCGCGATTCAGGCATGCTGGTATGCGGTGTTCGCGCCGCAGCCGCGCCGCCACGAAGTGGAAGGTTTCGAGCGCGGCCTGCTGCTCATGCTGCACGCCGCCACCAACGCGGCGCCCAACGAAGTCGAACTGGCGCCCGCGTTGCGCGTGCATCTCGTGCCCACCTGGAACATGCCCGCCGACGTGCGGCTCGAAGAGCCGCGCGTGGAGCCGCTCGCCGACTTGCGCCGGCAACTGCTTCACGACCTGCCTGCGGGCACCGAGATTCTCGCCGCCAGACGGCGTGACGACGCACTGTGGGTACGCTTTCCGGGCCGCCCCACGTGGATCGTCGCGCCGGTCGATCTGCCGCCTGCGCTCAATCTGCTGCCGCAGTTCGGCGCGATGCTCGCCATCTCGCTCTTGCTCGCGCTGCTCGCGGTGTGGCAAATGCAGCGGCCGCTCTCGCTCGTCGCGCACGCCGCGCGCGCGTTCGGCACGGGCCATCGCCCCGCGCCCGTCGACGAGCACGGGCCGCGCGAACTGCGCCAGTTGATCGGCGCGTTCAACGGCATGATGAAACAGCTCAACGAAGCCGACGACGATCAGGCTGTCATGCTCGCGGGCGTCGCGCACGACCTCAAATCGCCGCTCACGCGCCTGAAGCTGCGCGCGAGCATGCTCGGTCTGGAGCGCGAGCGCGAACAACTCATTCGCGAAGTCGATTCGCTCAACGATATCGTTCAGCAGTTCCTGGAATTCGCGCGCCAGCGGCCCGAGTCGGGGCCCGAGGTGCAGGTGGACACGCTGCTGCGCGAGCAGTTCTTCTCCGACGACAGCGACGACCACGAAGCGCTTTTCATGCTCGACCTGCGCGCCGGTCCCGCGTTTCGTTTGCCGCGCACTTTCCTCGACCGGCTCGTGTCGAATCTCGTCGACAATGCGCTCGAACACGGTGTGCCGCCCGTGGCGCTCGCCACGTGGCGCGAAGGCGCGCACTGGATCATCGAGGTGCGCGACCACGGCCCCGGCATTCCGCCCGAACGCGTGGCCGCGGCGCTCAAACCGTTCGTACGCCTTGACGAAGCACGCGGCGGCGAAGGCCACTGCGGGCTGGGCCTCGCGATCGTCACGCGGCTCGTGCGCAATCAAGGCGGCCGCTGCGAGTTGTCCAATCACCCGCAAGGCGGCCTGCGCGTGCGCATTGCGCTGCCCGTTGCATAAGCGCGCCTGCGCGCGCGGCTCACGCCACGAGACGATTGCGCAGGCTGTCCACTGTGGCCGAAGCCAGGCCGAGCCCGGCGGTGAGATAGCGGTTCAGGTCGCCGTAACCGGTCTGCAACGCATCGAATGCGGTTTGCAGATAGCTGGCCTGCACCGGCGGCGCGGCGTTGAGCGCATCCACGTTCGTGGAGCGCCACGCGTTGGTGAGCAGAAAGTCCTTTACGACGATTTCGAGCGGCACGTTCGCGATCAGCAGCAGCAAGGCGCTCGCCCATCCCACGACATCCACGCCGGTCCCGCCGCAGATGATCTGCGGCCCCGGCGTGGCCGCGATATGTTCGAGCAAGGCACCATACGCGGAGCATTGCGCGCGGCCCGTCACCAGCGTGCGCCACTGCGTTTGCATCGCGGCGTCCAGCGCGGCGGCCCCCATGCCCTCGAACGACGGTGGCGCGAGCGTTCCCAGCACATTGAGCGTGAGATAGCTGGCCGTGCCCGGCACCTGGCTGGGGGTGCTGCCGGTTTCGGCCGGCGTGCGCAGATCGTAGACGCAGGCGAGCGCCATGCGCGCGAGCGTGGCCGCGTCGGCGGCGTTCGGCGTGAGGGTGTCGGCACGATAGAGCAGCGCGCGCCGCACGTGCGCGCCGTCGCTCGTGCTGTAGCCTGGCGCCGCGCCGCCCACGTCGCGGAAATTCGCCACGGACTTGACGACGGGCGTTGCCGCGTCCTGCGAGCCGTCGCCCCCCGCGTAATCGCCGCCGCATGCGCTCAGCAGCGTGCTCGCACAGCCGCCCAGCGCGAGCACGCTCACGGTACCCTTCAGCAGCGCGCGGCGTGGCGGACTGGCCGGCGCGCCGCGGCCGGTCGCGCACCCGCGCATACGCGCGCGGGAAGAGGTTGAGGCGGAAATAAAAGGATTCATTGATGAGCGGCTGATGCAGGAGCCCGCGCACGCAGCGAGCCGCTGCAACGTCGTGAATCGCGTGCTTTCAGGAAGGGCGAAGCTTACCGCGAGATGCGCGCGAAAAGTTTACGCGGCAAAACGCTGTAATAATTCGTAGGGAGACGCAACAGGTTGTGAGGCATCGCGGGGAGATTCGCCGCAAGCGCGCACGGGCATTTAACGCGTAATTTCCGCGCAATTCACGCGGATTCTTTTCTTTCTGAAAATCGAAAATTCTTTCGAAATATTATTCTTGACGCTTATTCACGCGCTTTTATAATCGCCCGTGAATTCAGGCATCCGCCTGGCCGTCAATGCAGCTTGCGGCTGTCCCTGGGAATACAACGTCATGTACAAAGGCAGTGTGGCCGAAGAGGCGCGCGAAGTGCTCCGCGCAATCGAGCTGATTCGCCTTGGCGCACGCATGCCGGTGCTGGAAAGAGAACTCGCGCTTTCGCGCGATCGCATCATCCGGATTTATCGCGAAACCAAACGCGCGTTGCCACCCAAAGGCGCGCTGCCGTTTTCAACGGACTGGTATTTCGCGCGGCTGCCGAACATTCATGCTTCGCTGTTCTACAACATTTATCTCTTTCTCCGCGATGAAGCGAAGTGCAGCCGTTTCGACGCGCTCACGCGCGCGTATCGCCTCTACCTCGAACACTGTGAGTCCGCGCAGATCGAACGCGTGCTGAGCTTCACGCGCGCATGGTCGCTGCTGCGCTTTTTCGAGGGCCGCCTGCTCACGCTGACGCGCTGCGCCGCTTGCTCTGGCCGTTTCGTGCGTCGTATGCAGGAGACGCACGCCGGTTCCCCTTGTCTGATGTGCGCAGCGCCCCCAACCACCCTACCCGGCGCAAGCGGCCTCGCCCCGACGCGCGTGGCGAACAATACGTCGCCGCCCGTCGCTATTCCCGCGTGAGCGAACGCGTCCGCTCATAACACCGCCCGTTGCGGGCGTGCCTCACGCGTCTTCTTCCATACCGGCGCCATCCGCCGCTTCCAGCACCGCCAGCAAGCGCGCCAACTGCCGGTCGAGCGCCGCGATCTCGCGCGCGCCGAGCGGCGCGAGAATGCGCTGCTCATTGGCCACATGCGCCTCCACCGCCCGTTCGATCAACGCGTAGCCCGCCGGCGTGAGTTCCACGAGCAGACTGCGCGCGTCGTCGGGATTGGGCACACGCGCGATCAGGCCACGCGTTTCCAGCCCCTTGAGCCGGTGCGTCATGGCGCCCGACGTAATCATGAGCGTCGAAAACAGCTCGGTGGGCGCGAGGCGAAACGGCTCGCCCGAGCGGCGCAGCGTGGCGAGCACGTCGAATTCCCAGCGGCTCAGATCGAACTCCGCGAACGTGTCTTCGATCCGGCGCTGCAACAGCACCGAACAACGCTTGAGCCGCCCGATCGGGCCCATCGCCGTGACATCGAGATCCGGCCGCTCGCGCCGCCACTGCGCGAGGATCGCGTCCACGGCGTCGGGTCGCACTATCGTCTTCATAGCGATTACCAATTTATCTTCACGTCAAGATTATATAAGATGCAATTTATCTCAACGTGAAGATAAATTCATGGACACCTCCGCTGCCTCTCCCTCCTCGTCCTCTCCGCCCGCCTGGCGAACCTGCGCCAACATCCTCGCTACGGCCATCGCCCCCGCCATCTGGGGCTCGACCTACATCGTCACGACGCAGGTACTGCCGCCCGATCGCCCTTTCACGGCCGCGCTGCTGCGCGCGTTGCCCGCCGGCCTGCTGCTCGCGCTGTATTGCCGGCGCCTGCCGCGCGCTCACGAATGGCCGCGACTCGTCGCGCTGGCCGCACTCAATATCGGCTTTTTCCAGGCGTGTCTTTTCGTCGCCGCGTATCGCTTGCCGGGCGGCCTTGCCGCCGTGGTGGGCGCGTTACAGCCGCTCGTGGTCATGGCGCTCGCGTGGGGCTTCGATGGCGCACGCCCCGCACGCGTGGCCGTGTTCGCTGCGGCGCTCGGCGTGCTGGGCATGGCGGCGCTGCTGCTCTCGCCCGGCGCGACATGGGACGCGATCGGCGTCGTCGCCGCGCTCGCGGGCGCGTTGAGCATGGCGTGCGGCACCTGGCTCGCGCGCCGCTGGCGCCCGGCCATGCCGGTGCTGGCGTTCACGGGCTGGCAGTTGCTGATCGGCGGTGCGTTGCTCGCGCCCGCGGCGTGGTGGCTCGATCCGCCCTTGCCCGCATTGGGCGCCGCGCAGATCGCCGGTTACGCGTACCTGTCGCTCGCGGGCGCATTGCTTGCCTATGCGCTCTGGTTTCGCGGCATCGCGATGCTTTCGCCGGTGGCGGTTTCGTCGCTGGGTTTGCTGAGCCCGTTGACGGCCGTGGTGCTGGGCTGGGTGTGGCTCGGCCAGGCATTGCGGGGTGTCTCGCTGCTCGGCCTCGTGACCGTGCTCGGCAGCGTGCTTGCCGTGCAATGGGCGATGGCGGGACCGCGCCCCATCAGCAAGCGATGATGATGCGCGGCGCGCCCACAGAAAAGGAACAAGGTCGAGGTCCATGTCCATCATGCTCACGCAAGGGGCGAGCGGCGCCTTCAGAATCTCGCCCGCATGCTCTCGGCGCTGCCCGCCAGCCATTGACTCGCGGCCTGTCTTATTCCGCCAACCTGGCGGTTTTCGCCGATTGATCTTCACGGCGAACTGGCCCATATTCAAATGGTCCCGCCAAATCCGGCACCGTTTTCGTGTGACGTTGTCGTGCGTCGCTAAACGTCGCTAAACGTCGCTAAACGTCGCGAAACGCCGTGCAACGCCCTTTGGCGGCGAAAGCCGGTCTGATGCGATCGAAGCGAACAACCTCAGCCCATGTTCAACGAACCTGGTCACGATGATTCTGGTCCGTGGCAGTGTCCTTACTGCGGGACCAGACTCAATGCGCAGCTGGTCCTGTGCCCCGAGTGCGGCGCGAACCTCGTCGCGGCCGCCTCGCGCATCGCGGCGGCCAGCAACGCCGCGTCGGGCGAGCGTCCTGGCGGCATCGCCCAGCGCTTGCGCACGCACCTGAACGCCCAGCCTGGCGATTTCGACGGCGAGTATCCTTCGATCGACGAGGAGCGCGTGGCGCGCCGCCCGCGTGTGCCGCGCCTGGCCTGGGCCGGCGCGGCGGTATGCATCATCGCGCTCGGCAGCTATGCGTTCGCCAATCGCGCCGCGTGGGAGCCCCGGCTCGGCGTACAGGTCGTGGAAGGCTCGGTGGTCGGCCCGCACGGCAAACTCACGAGCCTGAGCGCCCGACCGGCCGCCGGACACGGCGCGCCCCCCATGGCCGCGTTGCCGCGCCAGGCGCCGCCGGGGCAAACCGCCTCGCTACAGAAGGCACGGCCGCTGGAGCTCGCGCCGGGCTCCCCTGGCTCACCCGGCTCGCCTGGATTCGCAAACACCCGTCCCGACGTCGCGCGCGAGCTTGCCAGCGCGCGCGCCAGTCTCGACAAGAACAATCTCTGGCCCGCGCGCCGGTCCATCATGACGGCGCTCGCCGCGCAGCCCGGCAACGCCGAGGCGCAGCAAATGCGCGCCGACCTTGTGGCGCGCGAGCAGCAGCGCGACGCGCTGATCGGCCGCGCACGCGAATGCGCGCACGCGCGCCAATGGGCTTGCGTGCGGCAAGACGCGGGGCATGCGGCGAACGTCGACGCATCGAGCCGCGAAGCGAAGCATCTGCTCGCGCTCGCCAGCGCCGAGCACAAGGGGGGAACCGGCAAGCGCTTCCCGTGGCCGTGGTCCGGCCAGACCTACGCGCAGGCGGGAGACGCCCGCGCTCGCCAGGACGCGCTTTTCGGGCATCACTGAAGATTGCCGACCGAACCGGCGGCGGCACTGCCCGCCGCACCTGCGCGCGTCAGCCCACCGCCTGGCAAGCTCGACGCTCGTCGGCCGCATGAGCCGAAGATTCGCCACCTTCTCGCGCTAACATCGGCATCACTCATCTTCCCAGCCGCTTCGCGCATCCATGGATACTGAAATGTCGACGCAGCGCCAGTCCCGCGCTGGCCGCGCCTTCGAAGTTCTCACCGTGTTTCTCAAGCTCGGCATGACGAGCTTCGGCGGCCCGATCGCGCATATCGGCTACTTTCGCCGCGAGTTCGTCGAGCGCCGCCGCTGGCTCGACGACAAGGCGTTCACCGATCTCGTCGGGCTCTGCCAGTTCCTGCCGGGACCGGCCAGCAGTCAAACCGGGTTTGCGATCGGCTGGCTCAGGGCAGGCTGGGCCGGGGGACTGGCCGCGTGGTGCGGCTTCACGCTGCCTTCGATGTTCCTGATGATCGCCTTCGCCGCTATCGCACCCGATCTCGGCGGCCCGGTGGGCGGGGGCATTATTCACGGGCTCAAGCTCGTCGCCGTGGCCGTCGTCGCGCAAGCCGTCTGGGACATGGCGCGGCGGCTGTGCCCCGACCGGCGGCGCGCGGC
This sequence comes from Paraburkholderia unamae, assembly GCF_003096875.1. Taxonomy (NCBI): domain Bacteria; kingdom Pseudomonadati; phylum Pseudomonadota; class Betaproteobacteria; order Burkholderiales; family Burkholderiaceae; genus Paraburkholderia; species Paraburkholderia unamae. The sequence goes on along the minus strand of NZ_QEOB01000008.1, from coordinate 356,549 downwards.
CATCGCGCTCGCGGCCATCGCGTTGCTGAGCGTGCTGTCGACCGACTTCGCGCAGCTCATCGTGATCGGCGTGGGCGCATTGCTCGGTCTCGCGCTCTGCCGCGCCGACGCGGCAGAGCCGCCACGCGCCGAAACCGCGAACAGCGCCGGGTTTCATGTGTCGCGCAAGCTCGGCCTCGCCGCGCTGATCGTGTTCTGCGCGCTGCTGTTCGGCCTGCCGGCGCTCGGAGCCACGGTCGGCGCGCAGGGCGTGCGCCTGTTCGAGGCGTTCTATCGGTCCGGCGCGCTCGTGTTCGGCGGCGGCCACGTGGTGCTCCCCTTGTTGCAGCGGGAAACGGTCGCCACGGGCTGGGTCACGCCCACCAACTTTCTCGCGGGCTACGGCGCGGCGCAGGCCGTGCCGGGGCCGCTCTTCACGTTCGCGGCCTTCCTCGGCTGGACGATGGCCGGACCGCCCAGGCACTGGGGCGGCGCGCTGCTGGCCACCGCGGGCATTTTTCTGCCGGGCCTGCTGCTGGTCATTGCCGCGCTGCCTTGGTGGCAGGCGCTGCGCGCCCGCCCGGCCATGGCTTCGGCGCTTGCGGGCGTCAATGCCGCCGTGGTCGGCCTGCTGGCCTGCGCGCTCTATTCGCCGGTGTGGACCAGCGCTGTGCTCTCGCAGGCCGATTTCGCCATTGCTTGCGTGGGCTTCATCCTCTTGACGCGCTGGCGCGTGCCGCCGCTCGCCGTCGTCGCTTTCTGCGTTGCGTGCGGCATGGCCGAAAGCGTGTTGCGTTGAGCGAGGCGGGCGGCAGCGGGCGCCGCGCTTGCGGCCGATTTGTGAACGATGAATAATATTGTACGTCGTTCAATTTTATCGTTCGCATGCCCGAATCTTCTCCCCCAGGCCGGCGCGACCGCAAACGCCTGCACACCATGGAGCACCTCGCGCGCACCGCCGCCGCGCTATTCGAGGCCCACGGTTACGAGCCGGTGACCATGGAGCAGATCGCCGCAACGGCGGACGTGGCCAAAGGCACGCTCTACAACCACTTCCCGGTGAAGGAAGCGGTGCTCGCGCATTGGCTGCATCTGGAACTGGCGACTAACCTGACTGCGCTGCACGCGAAGCTCGAGACCACGCCCGGCTTCGCGAAAGGCGCACAGCTCGTGCTCGATCACTCGGCGGCCTGGTGCGAGGCGCATCCCGACTATCTCGCGCCTTATCTGCGCTTTCGCTTTCTCGGCATCGGCGCGCAGACTTCGCCTTCGCGGGACAGCGAACAACTGAGCGACATCGCCGATACCTTTGGCTGGCTGATCCGGCGCGCTCAGGCGGCGGGTGAAATTCGCGGCGACCTCAATGCGGCGCGGCTTGCCATCTCGTTCCACCATCTCTACCTCGGGGCCATGCTGCGCTGGCTTGCCGAGCCGCGCCTGAAACTGCGCCAGGAGTTTATTGCGGCGATCGATTTGTTCCTCCATGGCGCGTCGATTTCCGTTGAAACGGCGAAACCGTCACCCCGTTCGAGACCGTCGAGGATCAAGCGCTCATGAAGCTTCTAGTCGCGACGTATGGCACCGAAGGCGACGCGCGCCCGTTCGCGGCGCTGTGCCGTGGCCTGATGGACGCGGGACACGAAGCGCACCTGCTCGCCGACGCCGCCACGCTCGGCAGCGCGAGAGCGCTCGGCGTGCCGGTCACGGCGCTGGCCGGCGACATTCGCGGCACATTGAGCGCGGACCAGGCCATCTCCGGCGTCGTGGCGAAAGGCGGCGGTTTCAACGCGACCGCACGCGCGCTCGCGAACATCGCCAATGCCAATGCGCAAGCCTGGATGCGTACGCTCGTCGAAGCGGGCGAAGGCTGCGACGCGATCCTCGTTGCGGGGCTTGCCGCGTTTGTGGGCCTGAGCGCGGCGGAATATCTCGGAGCGAAAGGCATCGGCTCCGGCATGATCCCGCTCACGCCAACGGCCGCCTTCCCTTCGCCGTTCCTGCCGCCCCGGTGGGTGCCGCGCGCGTTTAACCGCATGAGCCACGGCTTTGTGAACGGCATGTTGTGGAAGGCCTTTCGCGGGCAGACCAACGCCGCACGCGCGCAGTTCGGCCAACCCGCGCGCCACGCAATGTGGACAGATCACCCGATGGTGTACGGCGTCTCGCCGAGCCTTCTGCCCGCCCCGGGCGACTGGCCCGCCAACGCGCAACTGTGCGGCCAGTGGCTCGCCCCCGCCGCCGCGTGGACGCCGCCGCCCGCGCTGGAGCATTTTCTCGCGGCGGGCGAGGCGCCCGTTTATATCGGCTTCGGCAGCATGACCGGCTTCGACAACGCGCGCTTGCTGGAAGCCTTGATCGAAGCGATGCAAGGCCGGCGCACCCTGTTTTATCCGGGCTGGAGCGGCATCGATCCGAAGGCGTTGCCGGGCAACGTCTTCGCGATTGGCGAGACGCCGCACGACTGGCTGTTCCCGCGCACTGCCGCAGTCATTCATCACGGCGGATCGGGCACTGCGCACTCGGCGGCGCGCGCGGGCGTGCCCTCCATCGTGACACCGTTCGCGGGCGACCAGTTCTTCTGGGCCGAACGCTTGCGCCTGGCAGGCGTCGCGCCGAAGGCGGTGAACGGCCGCAAGCCCGAAGCAAGGGCGTTCGCCAGCGCGCTCGACTTCGTTGCGAGCACAACGGTACGGGAGCGCGCCAGTGCGTTGGGCGAGTCGATGCGTGCGGAAAACGGTGTGGCGAACGCGGTAGCGGCGCTCGAACGCATCGTCGCGGGCGGGCGGTGAGCCTAGCCAGTCAACGAAGCCGCAATCGCCCTTCTGAACGGCGCGAGCCGCGAAGCCGCGCGCAGCATGAAATCGCGCGCGAACCGCGCCGGCGCGGTGTTGTTCGTGAACACGTCGGTGATGAAGCGCGTGGCGTGGAAAAGCGGCCTGGTCGCGCGGCGGTGCTGATCCTCGTAGCGGCGCAACACCGACGCGGCGCCTATGTCGAGCCCGCCGCCTCGCGCGGAAACGATCAGGCTACCTAATGTTTCGACACCGAGCAGCCCGAAGTTGAAACCGTGCGCGGTCACCGGATGCATGCCGACCGCCGCGTCGCCAACCGCCGCGAAGCGCGTCGCGACGAAACGCTCGGGATAAACCGAAACCAGCGGATAAACGTGGCGCGTGCTCGTCAGGGTCATCGCCCCCAGCCGCCTTGCGAATCGCCGCTCGATGTCGCGGCTGAATGCCTCGGGCGACAGCGCGGCCATTTCGTTCACTTCGCCCACCGGCAGCGTGAGCACGACCGACGACTGAGGCGCATGCGTCGCCCGGTCGGCATTCAAGGGAAGCAGCGCGAGCGTCTGGTCGTAGCCGAACCACTCCCACGCCGCGTGCCCGTGCGCCGCTTCGTGAGTCATGCGGCAAACCAGCATGGCCTTGCCGTAGTCGTGCAAATCCGCCGGAATGCCCATCATCTTGCGCGTGGCCGAGAAGCGGCTATCGGCCGCCACGATCAAATTCGCCGTGAGCGTCTTGCCGCTTTCCAGGGTGACGCGCGCACAGGCATCGCCCGTTTTCACGCCGCTCACCGTTTCGGCCGCGAGCAGCGTGACGTCCTCATGCTGTGCGTTGCTCGCGCACAGCGCGTCATAGGCGGCCTTGCGGATCAGGTGATTGGAGACCAGCCAGCCCAGCTCCGAGTGGCCGCTCAACTCATGGCCAATATCGAGCGCATGCGGCGAAGCGCCGTTGAATACCTTCGCGCTGCGAAGCGCGGAACGCGCATCGGGCTCGATGTGGTCCCACAGCCCGAGTTTCTGCATCAGGCGCACCGACTTCTGGGTCAGGGCGATCTCGCGCCCGTCGAAGCGCGGCTCGCCAATGTCCTCAAGACGCTGCCGCTCGACGACGACAATGCGCAGCCCCTGGCCGCTCAACGCGCGCGCGAGGCACAGCCCCACCGGGCCCGCGCCCACGATTACGATATCTGCTTGCATGAATCGACTGGTCCCGGGATGACTCAAACGGCCTGAACCATGCCGCTTTCGCGCAACGATTCGACCATCATCGAATCCATTGCGCTCACGTGCCACGCGAACCATTCGCGCACTTCGCTCACCAGTTGCCGCCCGGCGGCGAAGCGGTGCTCGTCGGCGACTTGCCTGCGCACCTCGGCGGCCACGTCGAGGACCTGCCGGTGTTGTCCCGCATGACAGTGGCGCGGACCGAAGTCCATCGCCTCCATCCACGCTTCTTCCTGCGCGAAGTGCTCGCGCGTATGGGCAATCCAGACCTCCAGCGCGGCAGCGAGCGCTTCGTCCGGGGCGCTCGCCGCCGCGTCGAGCAGCTGCACGAATTCCTCGTGCATCGTATCGGTGATGGGTTCCCCCAGATGCAAATCGGGGGCGAGAGCGGGCGCGCGGCGCGGTACGGATGAGGTCATGAGCGAGAGGGCAGTCGGCATGCAAGGCGCGCTTGAAACGCGCGCGGGCAAAGCTTCAAGATATCAAGGCGTCCTGGTATTTACGCTGACTTTGAGCAAAGGCCGCGCACGAGACAGCCGATACCCGCCGAGACCAATGGTCGCTCCCCGGCGCACCGGTTCATGCCGCGTGGACGAGCAAAGCGAGGAGACAAAACGAGACCGGCTACGGTGCGCCGCCAGAAAGGGGACCGCAAGCATGGAGTCATGCGAAGACAGAACCGTGGGAACAGGTCGTGACTTCGAAGCCGCGCGGCGCGCGGCTCAAGCCATTTCGGCCAGATTGACGAGGGCGCGATCGCCGTCGGTTTGTGCTTCGTTTTCGGCGCGAAACGTCCTCTCGCTATACGCGATGACCTTGAACCCGCAGCCCGCCGAACGCGGAATGGTGATGCCCCAGTGCCAGCCGCCTTCCTGCTCGAAGACGTGCAGCCTTGGGATCGATGACTGACTCAGCGATTGAAATATGCTCATGTAAAGCCTCCCGTCGTGGGAATATCGTCTCGGACGATTGCCTGAATGAGACCAGTTTAAGAAATGACCTTGCTGCGACGCAATACGGATTTTCATGGACGTGAGAACCCTGACGTAATGCGCATCATGTTGGTGCGCGGGCGCGGCGTCATTGCCCTGGTTATCATGCGGCGCGCTGTGCGCTAAAGCCACGCCGTCACACGCCGCCACGCCCCCATCGAACCCACGAGACCCCGATGATCACCGAAACGAATGCCACGCCCCCGTACCGGCTCGACCTCTCGAAGCACGCCCGCCAGCCGCTGCTCGAAGGGCCCACGCCAATCCAGCCATTGCCGCGATTGAGCCGTGAATGTGGGGGCGTGAATCTCTATGTCAAGCGTGAGGATCTCAATGGTCTGGGCGGCGGCGGCAACAAGCTGCGCAAGCTGGAGTTCCTCGTGGGCGAGGCGCTGGCCATGGGCGCCGACACGATCATCACCGTGGGCGCGCGCCAGTCGAACCACGCGCGCCTGACCGCGGCGGCCGCCGCGCGCCTGGGCCTGCAATGCGAACTGGTGCTCACGCGCGCCGTGCCGCGCGAGGACAGCGAGTATCTGGAGAACGGCAACATCCTGCTCGACGACCTGCTGGGCGCGCGCGTGCACGACCTGCCCGGCACGGCGAACGCGCTGGCGTTCGCCGAGGCGCGGGCCGACGAGCTGCGCAGCCAGGGGCGCAAGGTTTATGTCTGCCCGCTCGGCGGGTCGAGCCCGGTGGGTTGTCTGGGCTACGCGGCCTGCGCGGCCGAGATCATGACGCAAGCGCACGCGCAGGGCATCCGCTTTTCGCGCATCGTGGTGCCCAACGGCAGCGGCGGCATGCACGCGGGGCTCGCGGCCGGCTTCGCGGCGCTCGGCCTCGACCCGGCCATCGTGCTCGCCTACACGGTCTATTCGAAGGCCGGGCAGGCACACGCCACCACGCTCGACAAGGCCCGCGACACGCTCGCGTTGATCGATCCGGCGCGGCGCATCGCAGACCACGCGATCGCGATCGACGAAACGCAACTGGGCGAGGGCTACGGCATCCCCACCGATGCGATGCGCGAAGCCGTGCGCCTCATGGCCTCGAAGGAAGGGCTGCTGCTCGACCCGGTCTATAGCGGCAAGGCGTTTGCGGGTCTCGTTCAGGCCGCACGCTCGGGGCAGCATGCGCCCGGCGAGAACGTGCTGTTCATCATGAGCGGCGGCCTGCCAGGACTCTTCGCCTATCGCAGCGCGTTCTGACGCGCCGCTTGCCCCCTCCCGTTCAACGCCGCATTCAACCGCACGCGAGAATGCGATCGAGCGCGGCGGCGAGCGTCGCCTTGGGGTCCTGCGCGAGCGTCATCGAACGCCACGCCACGAACCGGTCCGGCCGCACCAGCACGGCACCCGCAGGACCATGCTCGCGGCGCTTCAGCCATTCGCAGCGCAGGTCGAAGCGCTCGCCTTCGCGCACGCTTATCGTCATGGCGTCGAGCGGCAAGCCGCGTTCGGCGGCGAGCGCGCGCGCCGCTTCGCACCAGGCGTCGCCCTGCTCGCCCGCGATCAGCACGAAGCGCCCCTCGCCGAGCAGATCGTTGATCGAATAACGGCCACGCGTGTCTTCCAGCCAGGCGTGCGGCACCGTGTGGCCCGGCTTCGTGCTCGGGCGGAAGTCGCCGTGGCTGTCGAGGCTCGCGGGCGCGGGGATCTCATCGGCGACGAGCGCACCGCTCGCGTAGGTGTAGCCGTAGTTGACGTTGAGGTGGTGATAGGTCGAGCACGCAATGCCGATGCCTTGGGTCGCGCGCCGCCGCGCCGCCTCGCCCTCCGGTCCGTCGGCCCATTGCAGGCGCAGGTTTTGCCAATTCTGCTGCGCACCGTTCGCAGCGGAAAAGCCGAACGACGCCGCGATGCGCCAGGCGTTGCGCCAGTTCCCATACGCTGAATCGACCGTTGCGCGCGCAACCGGCTGGCGCTCCGCCTCGTACGAATCGAGCAGACCTTCGCCCGCCTGGGCGCGCAGCACCATGGCGATCTTCCAGCACAGGTTGTAGCTGTCCTGCACGGCGGTGTTCAGGCCATGCGCGCCGGCCGGCGGCATGCGGTGTGCCGCGTCGCCGAGTATGAAGGCGCGGCCCACGCGAAAGCGCGCCGCCACCACCGCGTTGAGCGGCCAGCGCGTGACCTGGTGCACCTGAAGCCCCTCGCGCGCGATGCCGAGCGTACGCAGCAGTTTGGCAACGGCTTCGTCGTCGCTGTCCTGCTTGTGGTCGCCCGGCGCTGCAATCATGCTGAACACCCATTCGCGCGAACGCATGCCCCAGGCGTCGGGGCCCATCGGCACCAGCACGCCGGGTTCGCCGGTCTCGGGATTGAGGATGGTGCGATTGAGCACGTCTTCGCTTTCGTGCGCGCGGCCATAGCGCGCGAGGTCGGCGCTGAAGTGCACCGACACCGTCGTCGCCACCGCCGCTTCGCCTTCCATTTCGACGCCAAGCTGCGGGCCGACGATCTGGCCGCCGTCGCAGGCAAGCAGATACTGCGCATGGACTTCGTATTGCTCACCGGTATCGCGATCCAGAATCGTGGCGACGATGCCGTCCGCCTCTTCACGGAAGCCGCGAAATTCATGGTGAAAATGCACCGCGCCCGGCGCGAGGGCTTGCGCGTGCGTGCGCAGCAGCGGTTCGAGCCGCGCTTGCGGCAGGTTCGCGTAGCGGTTGTCGCTCGCGGCGCGCCAGTCGCCGTCCTCGCCGCCGCGTCCGAACGCGCCCAGGCGCGCGATCTCGCGGCCGTGGTCCGGGTCCGCGCCCGCGAGACCCGCATACCAGCCCACATAGCGCATGTGCGCGTCGGGGCACGACTGCGCGCGAATGGCCTCCTCCACGCCCAGCTCGCGGTAGATCTCCATCGTCTTGATGGAGAGCAGGTGCGCCTTGGGCAGCATCGATGTCTGCTTGTACTTGCTCACAAGCCAGCTATTCACGCCGTGACGCGCGAGCAGCATCGATGCGGTCAGCCCCGTCGCGCCGCCGCCGACGATCAGGACTTCGGTTTCCACAGTCTTTTTCATGGGTTTCCTGTTTTGCCGGGCACGCCTTGCGCCCGCGTTGCTGTTTGAATCAATCCGCCGAACGCCCTGGGCGCGCGTTGCCGTCTTTCCTGATCGCGAGCATCAGCAGTGCCAGGCATTTGTCGAGTTCCTGCTGAAAACGCCTCGCGCTGTATTCCTCATGAATCCACATATCGAGCGCGCCCGTGAACACGAGATGCACGACGCTCGCGAAGTCGCTCGCCCGCATGCCGTCGGGCAAGCGGCCGGCGCTTTCCAGCGGTTGCATGACGCCGCGCCAGTACGCGAGGCCGCGCGCCATGAAGGCGGGTCGATGGACCGGGTCCGGCACGCTCAGCAGAAAGCGCATGAGCGGCCGAAAGAATTCAGGATCGCCGGTGAACTGGCGCACGGCTCGCCGCGCGCTGTTGCCCAGATGGTCGCGCATGGCCACGCCGGCTTTGGGTGCGACACCGGGCTCGGCCAGCGCGTCCGCGCGCCGGTTGAGCAGCGCGTAGAGCACCGTCGACTTCGAGCCGATCAGGTTATAGGCCGTGGCGAGACTGAGCCCGGCTTCCTGGGCGAGATCGCGCATCGAAAAGTCCGTGTGGCCCGTGCGCCGGATGAGCGCTTCCGCTGCCGCGAATATCGCTTCGCGCCGCGCCTCCTTGGCCGCTTCCCTCACCGTTTGCATTGCCATTCCCCTGTTTCATGAGCGAGCCGCCGGAGCGCTCGCGAGTCACGAGAAATTTATAACGGCTTATAAATTTACCCGCCAGGGAATACCCGCAATTTCGGGCAAACGGCTTCCGCCAGATGGACACGACGTGAAGCGCGGCGTGCCTGCGCGAGCCGCGCCGCCCCTGCTACCATTCGCCTTTAAGGTCGCTCGCCGCCATGCTCACGCTCGTGGCGACGTCCATAACCGGACTACGACGGAGCCCAGCATGACCGATGACGAACGCGCGATTCGCGAGCTGGTGCAGACCTGGATGGACGCCAGCCGCGCAGGCGACACCGCCACGGTACTGAGCCTCATGACCGACGACGTGGTGTTCACCGTCCCCGGCCAGGCGCCCTTCGGCAAGGCCGAATTCGCGGCCGCCTCGCAGGCGCAGCAAGGCATGCGCATCGACGGCACGGCCGAGATCGTCGAGCTTCAGGTGCTGGGCGACTGGGCGTTCCTGCGCAATCGCATCGACCTCTCCATCACGCCGCCGGGCGCCGCGCAGCCCATGCGCCGCGCGGGCTACACCCTCACGCTGGTGCGCCGCGACGCGAGCGGCCGCTGGCTGCTTGCGCGCGACGCCAATCTCGTGGCCGCGAAGGAATAGCGCGAACCGGGCCGCCTGATGCATACGACCGGCACGCCAGTCGGCACTCGCCGCTGGCCCCGGGGCGGCGTGCGCGTCGAACTCGCGCTTTGCGCGCGCGCTCGCGGCCTGCCTGATTTGCGCCTGGACGCGCCTCGATCAGCGGATCGCCGGATCCTCCCCAAGCGCACGCCGAGCCGACGCACCTGACCGGCTTGCTTTCATCTTTGAAAGACAGCAGCCCCGGCAACCATGCCTCGCCGCGTTGCGCCCCCTTTTGAATCAGAAAACCTTATCGATCTCATCAGTTAATTGAGTTTCCCTTAATTATGCGGTTGCGGCAAAGTGACGCTCATACGCCCGGAGTCTCTCCTTGAACCAACGCATCGATCCCTCACTGCTTGCCGCGCCCGATCTCTCGTATGCCACGTTGCATTCGGGCATTGCCCTGCCGTTCCTCGAACGCGGCGACGGCGAGCCGCTGCTGTTCGTCCATGGTTCACTGTGCGACTACCGGTACTGGGCGCCGCAGTTGAACGGTCTTTCGGAGCATTTCCGCTGCATCGCGCCGAGCCTGAGCCACTACTGGCCCGCAGCGGACGCCTGCATCCAGGGCGATTTCGGCTGGGAGAGCCACGTGGCCGAACTGGCCGACTTCATCGCCGCGCTGGGCCTCGAATCGGTGCATCTGGTGGGCCATTCGCGCGGCGGCTGCATCGCCTGGCATCTGGCGCGCCGTTATCCGCGCCTCGTGCGCACGCTGGTGCTCGCCGATCCTGGCGGCCCGCTCTCCCGCGTGGACGATGATGAAGCCGCGCTGCCGAGCGCGACCAATGCGCTGCGCAACCGCGCCGCCGACCTGATCCACGGTGGCGAAGTCGAAGCCGGGCTCGAACTGTTCGTGGACTCCGTGAGCATGCCGGGCGCGTGGAAGAAAAGCCCGGCGGGCTTTCGCCAGATGGCCATCGCCAACGCCACGACGCTGCCCAAGCAGCTTCAGGACCCGCTGCCGCCGTACGCGCCGCGCGCCGCCGGCGAGATCAAGTGCCGCACGCTGCTCATCGACGGCCAGCGCAGCCCGCTCATGTTCCGCAACAACGTCGAGGCGCTCTCCGAGTGGATCGAGTTCGCGCGACGCGTGACCATCAAGGGCGCCACGCACGGCATGAACGGCACGCACCCCGACCTGTTCAACACCCACGTTCACACGTTCATTACGCAGGGTTGAACGGTAAAGCGCGCGGGCAATGCACCGGCGACGGTCGCATTACCCCGTGAGCAGGCGCTCGAATAGATCCACGCCCCCCATCTGCCCGCCCTTGAGCATGAGCTCGATGCCGTCGAGGCGTTCGTCGTCGGCATGAAGGCGGCATAGCGCGACACCGGGCGCGAGCGTCGCGCACCACGAAAGCGCCCAGGCGCCGAGCGAGCGCACCGCGTGGCTTGACGTGTCGCCGCCCGCCACCCCGGCCCGGCGCACCGGCGAGCGGCGCAGCACCCCCTCCAGCAATGCACCGCAGGCGAGCGCGAGCGCGTTGCCCGCGCCTGCGGCCGAGCGCGCGCGATCCGTATAGGCGAGCACATGGCGGCCTTGCCTCAGCAACGCCACCATCGCGTCGATCTGCCGATTCAGATACGCATTGCCTTCCCTTTCGTCGATCAAGCACGCTGGATCGAGGCGCATGCGCGTGTACGACGCGGCCGCTTCGATTTGCGCCTCGGTGCGTGGCGAGAGGCTGCCCGCCAGCACGAAAACCGGCCCCTGCGCAGGTTCCGGCCGCACGTCTTCGCTCACCACGGGGCGTGCGCGAGCGTCATCGGCCAACACCCACGCCTGCGCGACACTGCTCGCCCCCACCGCCAGCAGCGGCTCGCGCGCGGCGCGATCGCGCATCAACCGGCCGATCGCACGCAGATGCGCTGCGTCCTGCACGTCGAACAGTAGCCCGTCGGGCGCGCTGCGTAGCGCGTTGTCGACGTGATCCGCCAGCGCGGCCTCCCCGCGCCCATAGGCGCGCCAGTCGATCGCGCCGAGGTTCGCCAGCCCCTGCGCGTGCAAATGCAAACGCAAATCGGCCTCGTGTATCGGCGTGACCGGATGGCGGCTCATGGTCGGATGACGGTCGATGCGAAACACCGGTTCGCCCTCGGCAGCCCCCGTCGCGGCGAACAACTGCCCGAATAAACAGTAGCGCTGCAAATCGGGCTGACCGCCCACGACCACGCGCAGCGGATTCGCGAAATACGCGCGCAACGTGGCCATTGCCACGCCGATGCTGCCCACCTGCGGTGCGCTGTCGAACGTGGAGCACACCTTGTAGTGCATCACGCGTGCGCCCAGCGCCGCGAAGCGCGCGCCCACCACGGCGAGTTCCGCGTGCATGGCCGCCGGGTCCATGGAGCGCGCCGCGCCCGCCACGCCAATGGCGTCGAGCGGTCCGGCATCGGCCAGACGTATTTCATCAGGTATGCGAAGGAATAGCAGCGTGCGCAGGCCCGCGCGCGCCAGATGCGCGAGCGTATCGGTCGCGCCCGTGAAATCGTCGCCGTAGAACGCGTAGGCGGGCACGTTCATCGTTTGGCCGCGAAAAATTGCAGCGCGCGCCGCAATGCGGGCCGCTCGTGCGCATGGGTTTCCAGGTCGACGCCCGCCTCGCTCGCGGCCCACGCTTCGCGCACGCTCGTCACACCCGCCGCCGCGCCGTCCGGGTGCGCGAGAATGCCGCCGCCGCACATGAACAGCAAGTCGGCGCTCGGCACGGCCTCATGAGTCGCGCGCGCCGTGCCCGCCCATTGGCCCGAAGAAAACGCGGGCATCACCGCATCGTCGAACGCGTCGGTGAGCGGCGTTGCGCAGTCGCGCGCGGACTCGATCACTTCGGCGTCGCTCTGCGCAAACTTGCCGCCAAGGCCGTGCACATGCATGTGATCGACGCCGGCAAGCCGCCAGAGCGTTTGATACGCCTGAAACGACATGCCGAGCGCCGGGTCGCGCGACATCATGCCGTAGCCGTTGCGGTGCGCGTGCAGCACGAGCGGCGTGGCGCGACGCAGCGTCTGGAGCGCCGAGAAGCCGCACCAGTTGATGCTCGCCATCACGCAGGCGCCGCCTTCGCGCTCCACGAGGTCGGCGTGGCGGCGCATGGCGTCCAGTTCGTCGGTGATGTTGAAGGCGATCATCACGTTGCGCCCCGTGCGCTCGCGGTAGCGCCGCACCTCGGTCATCACGGCGCGCACGCGGGCTTCGATCGGCGCATGCGCGGGGTTCGCACAAACTTCGTCATCCTTGATGAAATCGACGCCTGCTTCGCACAGGTCGCGCACGAGCGCGGCCGTTTCCATGGCGTCCATGCCCACGTTCGGCTTGACGATGGTGCCGATCACGGGGCCGCGCGCCACGCCGGTCAGTGCGCGCGTGCCGCGCACACCATGGCGCGGCAACTCGAAGCGCGCGCGATACGCGGCGGGCAGACGCAGCGCGACCAGGCGCATCCCGGTCGTCTCGCCAAGGTCGTAGAGATTGCCGGCCACCGTGGCCGCGAGCGTGGGCAAATTGGCATCGATATTCGCCACCGGAAACGACAGCGTCACGCGCGCGCGCCGGTACGGGCCACCGATTTTTTCGCGCGCGAGCCACGCGCTGGCCAGGCTCGGCTGTTGCGCCGCTTCCCGCTCGTCGATGCGCAAGACGCTCGCGCGACTGCGCGCGCGCAGCGCGTCGGTTTCGTTGTGCACGCGCACGAAGGTGCCGCTCGACTGTTCGCCCGCCATCACGTCGGCCACGCGCGCCGGGTCGAGCGGCGTTTCGATCAGATAGTCGGCTTCGATGCTCGTGCTCATAACGCCGCCAGATCGGGAAAGGCGCGTACCGGATCACGTCCGTCCCAGCCCGCCGACTCCGAGCGGATGAGGTCGAAGAGTTTGCCCTTCGGCCCGGCCACTTCGGAAAGCTCGATCACGGTGCCCGGATGCGTTTCGGTGTCGAAGTAGACGAAGCGCCCGTTGCGCCCCACCTCGCCGCTCATCGCCACCTTGAAGCCCTGCACGAGCAGGCGTTCGAGATCGGCGTCGAAATTCGTGGTCCAGTAGGCGTTGTGCTGCAAGCCCGTGTGTCCCGCCGCGAGAAAATCGCGGTACATGGAAGGCGCGTCGTTGCGCGTCTGGATCAGTTCGACCTGCAACGGCCCCGAATTGGCGAGCGCCACCGAGTTATGCACCTCGTAGGCCTCGCCTCGATAGCGATAGTTCTCGATCGGCACGCGCTCGTTGTAGAACCAGGGGCCGACGCCGAGCACGCGGCTCCAGTAGTCCATGGCGGCCTCGATGTCGCGCACGACATAACCGGCCTGACGAATCTCGCCGAAGAAGCGGCTCATAACACTCTCCACACTGCTGCAAGGATTGAAGGACGAGCGCCGCCCCGGCGTGGCGCAATCCGCTGCGCGACGCCGCAAGCCACGACCCGTAATGAACGGTTCAGAGAAAGCCGGTGGAAATCCAGGGAATCGCCGCGATCAGCACGAGCCCCACGAACAGCGCGCACATGTAGCCGACAATCGGCCGGATGCCCGCGTCGGGATTGACCTTGCTGATCGCGCAGGCGGAGTAGTAGCCCACGCCGAACGGCGGCGAGAACAGCCCCAGTCCCATCGAAAGAATCACGACGATGGCGTAGTGCACCTCGTTCACGCCCGCCATGCGCGCAATCGGAAAGAGCAGCGGCCCGAACAGCACGATCGCCGGAATGCCTTCGAGCACGCTGCCGAGCAGCGTGAACACGACGATCGAAACCGCAAGGAAGCCATACGATCCACCCGGCATCGCGCCCATCCACTGCGCGAGATCCTGCGAGAAGCCCGATTGCGTGAGCGCCCAGGCCATTGCCGTGGCGCAGCCGATGATGAAGAGGATCGCACCCGAAAGCGTGGCGGCGTCCACGAGCATGCGGCCGAGGCGCCGCCATTCGAAGCGCCGGTAGACCAGCAAGCCGATCGTCATGGTGTAGGCGATGCCGATGGTCGATACCTCGGTGGCGGTCGCCACGCCCTCCACCACCGCGGCGCGAATCACGAACGGCAGTGCGAGCGCGGGCGCGGCGATCACGAGCATGCGGCCGATCTCGCGACGCGAAAAACGCTGCGCGCCGCTCAGGTCCTCCTTGCGATAGCGCCACCACACCACGGTGCAGAGAATGGCGGCGAGCAGCGCGGCCGGCAGCATGCCTGCCGTGAACAGCGCCGAGATCGACAGCCCCGTGACCGAGCCGATCGTGATGAGCACGATGCTCGGCGGAATGGTTTCGCTCTGCGCCCCCGTGGTGGCGAGCAACGCGACGAGATCGCCCTCGTTCGCGCCGCGCTTTTTCATCTCGGGAAACAGCACCGGCGCGATGGCGGCCATGTCCGCGACTTTCGAGCCGGAAATACCCGAGACCAGATACATCGCGCCGATCAGCACATACGAAAGACCGCCGTGCAGGTGCCCGACCAGACCCGCGAGAAATTCGATCATCGCGCGCGCCATGCCCGTCATTTCAATCAGGAGTCCGAGGAACACGAAAAGCGGCACGGCGAGCAGCACGAGATGCGACATGCCCTCGTCCATGCGGCCGACCATGACTTCCATGGGCGTGAAAGTCGTGAGGCTCAGATAGCCGAAGGTCGCGAGCGCGAACGAGAAGCCGATGGGCACGCCGGAAAAGATCCCGATCGCCACCACGCCCACGAAGAAGATCACGAGATTGAGCTTGCCGAGCGTTTGCAGCCAGGGCGCGGCCTGCACCGCGAGCACGCCGATCGCCACGGCGAGTGCGGCCATGACGAGCACGTCGCGCGCGCGGCCCACTTGCGCGAGGCGGATCAGCCCGACGATCAGCATGAGCGCGGCGCCGATGGGCAGCGCGGCTGCGCGCCAGGCGTCGCTGATTTGCAGCGCGGGCGTGAGGATCGGCAACTCGCCCGAGGCGAAGTCATAGGCCGGTTGCAGCAGCAGCGCGAGAAACGCGATCGAGGCGCAGATCGCGAAGGTATCGACGAATGCGCGCGCTCGCGGCGAGAGCCGGCCGACGAACGCCGTCATGCGCATGTGCTCGCCGCGCCGCAGCGCGAGCACGGCGCCGAGCATGGCGAGCCACATGAAGAGAATGCCGGTCAGTTCGTCGGACCAGACAAAGGGCGCATGAAACGCATAGCGCGAGATCACGCCCGCGAGCAGCACCACGATCTCCACCGCGAGCAGCGCCGCCGCGCACACCTCCACGAGCCCGACGAGCGCACGGTCGAACCCGCGCAGCGCGCGCCGCCATGCGCTTTTCGCGGCGCGCGCGGCCGCCGCGTCGAGGGGATCGGCGGCTTCGGCCGGGTGCAATGCCTGATCGGTCATGATGCGGGTTCCTCGCGCCGTTTCCCGGCTCAATCGTTCCACCTTGGCGGCCTCAGGCGAGCTTGCCCACCGTCTGTTCGAGCAGGTCCCACGCCTGGTTGCCGAAGCGCCCCTTCCACTGCGCGTAGAAGCCGGCCTGGCGCAGCGCCGTGCGGAACGTGTCGGGCGCCGGCTGGTTGATCGCCAGGCCCTTGCTCTTGAGGTCGGCCACGGCGGCCCCGTTGAGTTTCGCCACGTCCTCGCGCTGCTTGACGGCGGCCTGGTTGAACGCGTCGCTCGCGATACCCTGCAAGTCCTTCGGCAGCCGCTGCCACGCGCGCGGGTTGAGCACGAACCAGTAGCCGTCCCAGATGTGGTTGGTCAGCGAGCAATACTTCTGCACTTCGTACAACTTCGCCACCTGCACGATAGGCAGCGGGTTTTCCTGCGCATCGACGATATGCGTCTGTAGCGACGAATACACTTCGCTGAACTGAAGACTCGTGGGCGCGGCGCCCAGGCCCTTGAACATGTCGATGGACAGCGGGCTCACCGGCACGCGGATCTTGAGCCCCTTCATGCTCTGCGCGTTCGCGATCGGGCCGCTGCTCGTGGTGGTCTGGCGAAAGCCGTTGTCCCACATTTTCTCGAACGATTCGAGGCCGGCCTTGCGCATGGCGTCGCGCGCGAACGTGCCGAGCGAGCCGTCCATCGCCTTCCACACCTGGTCGTAGTCGCTGAACGCAAAGCCCACCGCGTTGATCGCCACCGCCGGCGCCAGCGTGGAAACCACGAGCGACGAAGGCGTGAACATCTCGATGCCGCCGCTGCGCACCTGCGCGAGCATGTCGGTGTCGCCGCCTAGCTGGTTGTTCGGGAAGATGCGGATTTCCATGCGCCCCTTCGAGGCGTCCTTGACCTGGTTGGCCGCCTCCTGCGCGCGGATGTTCAACGGATGCGTGAGCGGCAGGTTATTGCCGTACTTGAAGACGAACTCGGGAGCCGAAGCGGCGCGGACAATAGCGGGAAAGCCGAACGCGCCGGCCATCGGCGCCGCGGCGGCGGCGCGCAGCAGAGTGCGCCTCACCTGGTTGGTCATGATGACGTGTCTCCAAACAGTTTTATTGTGTGATTGATGGTTTCCCGTGGTACATCAAAAACCATCATTCCGTCCGCGCTACGCTTTGCACTATCATCCTCACATCCTTGCATGATGCAGCGGCGCGATAGCTGCAAGACTAGGTGGCGCGGCAAAAGCTGTCAAACCGCGCACCTGATGGTTTTTGATTGATTTCCGATCGGAACGACGTCATGTCTGAAACGATTTCCCCGCTCGTCGCGCGCGCCCGCATCCCCGATGTCGCCCGCGCGGCGGGCGTCTCGACCGCCACGGTCGACCGCGTGCTCAACGGCCGCGAAGGCGTGCGCGCCAACACCGCCCAGCGCGTGCTGCAAGCGGCCGCGCAGCTCGGCTACGTGCTCGCGCAGGACGCGCCCGCCGGGCAGCCCGCCCGGCCGCTGCGCATTGCGTTCCTGCTGCCGGCGGGCACGAACCGCTACCTGCGCATGCTCGGCGACTATATCGAATTCGCTCACGAGCAATGGAGCGCGCTCGGCATGAAGTGCCGCGTGCAGTACGTGGAAAGCTTCAATCCGAACGAACTCGCGCTGCGCCTGCTGCAAGCCGGGCAGCGCTCGGAGGGCGTGGTGTTCATGGCGCTCGAACACCCCGTGGTGCGCGACGCCGTCAACACGCTCGCCGACCAGGGCGTGCCCGCCATCACGCTGATCTCCGATCTATCCAATGCGCGCCGCCTCGCCTACGTGGGCATCGACAACCGCTCGGCCGGCCGCACGGCCGGTTTGCTGCTCGGCCGCTTCATGGGCCCGCGCCCGAGCGGCAAGATCGCGATGATCGCGGGCAGCCTCAACTATCGCGGCCACGAGGAGCGCGAGATCGGCTTTCTGCATCTCGTCGAGTCAATGTTTCCGCAGGTGAGCGTGATCGGCCTGCGCGAGGGCCAGGACGACAGCGAGCGCAATTACGAGCAAACGCGCAGGCTGCTCGAACAGCATCCCGATCTGGCGGGCGTCTACAACAGCGGCGGCGGCTCGGACGGCGTGGGCCGCGCGATCGTCGAGGCGAAGGCGGAGCAGAAGATTCTCTTCATCGGGCACGGACTCACGCCCGACACGCGCGCGCTGCTCATCGACGGCACCATGGATGCGCTCATCACGCAAACGCCGCAGTCGATGGTCGGCAACTGTCTGAAGATTTTTCGCAACGTCGCCGAGCGGCGCGACCCGCTCGCCGATGTGAAGCCGATCCAGTTCAGTATCGTGCTGCGCGAGAATCTGCCCTAGCGCCCCCACGCCATTCGAGCTGCACCGGCATGCGGTTCGGCACCATCGCGAACGCCGTGACCTCCTCGATCGTCGCGGGATCGGCGGCGAGCTTCACCTTGAAGTGCTTCATCAGCATGGAGAGCACGAGCCGCATTTCCACGGCGGCCAGATGCCGCCCCGGACACACGCGCGGCCCCGCGCCGAACTGCACCCACGCGCGCGAGTCGTGCACGCGCTGCGCGGCAGAACCACCGCTGCCGCGCAGCCAGCGCTCCGGGTCGAAGCGGCCGGGCTGCGAGTAGTGACGCGCGTCGAGCATGGGCGGGCGCGTGAGGAAGAACATCTTCGAACCCGCGGGCAGCGCGACATCGCTCACCTGCACGTCCTCGACCGGCTCGAACGCCATGATCGCCGCCACCGGGCGCAAACGCAGCGTTTCGGTGCACACGGCTTCGAAGCGATCGAGATCCTTCATCAGGCCATAGTCGGGGCACACGGCCGCTTCGCCCAGCACCGCGCGCGCTTCGTTGGCGAGGCGCGCCTGCAACGGCTCGTCGGCGCAAAGATAGTAGAGCGACCACGCGAGCGCGTTGGCCGTGGTGTCCTCGC
Source organism: Paraburkholderia unamae (assembly GCF_003096875.1). Classification (NCBI taxonomy): domain Bacteria; kingdom Pseudomonadati; phylum Pseudomonadota; class Betaproteobacteria; order Burkholderiales; family Burkholderiaceae; genus Paraburkholderia; species Paraburkholderia unamae. Next base: position 337,935 of record NZ_QEOB01000008.1, on the reverse strand, counting down.
CCGCCAGCAGCAGCGTGAGCACGTTGGCGGCGATGATGTCGTCGGTCACGTCGGCGCCTGGCGCGTCGCGCAGAGCAAGCATCGCTTCGAGCAAATGGCGCGGCGCCTCGGCGGGGTCGTCGCGCATGCGCTCGCGCGAGCGCGCCATCATCGCGCGTATCGTGCGATGCACTTCGGCGAGCGCCCGGTCCGTGCGGCGGTCGCGCGGCAGGCGCACATAACGCCAGTACGGAAACGGCGCATTCACGCGATGCATGAGCGTCGGGAAAATCTGCGCGAGTTGCTCCTGGATCACGCCGCGCTCCTGTTCGAGCGTGCGCGGGTCCTCGCCAAACGCCAGCGCGCTCGTCACATCCACCGTGTAGCGCTTGAGGTCGTCGGTCATCTCGACCACCTCGCCGCGTTCGGCCGCGCGTTGCCAGCGCGCGTGCAGCCGCTTCGTGATGGCTTCCAGCGTGGGATAGAACGCGCGGATATGCGGCAGGGACAGCGCCTGCATCACCAGCCGGCGTTGCGGCTCCCATGCCGCGCCCTCCGCCGAGAACACGCCGTTGCAGCCGATCTCGGCAAGCACGGGTTCGAGCGCCGCATAACGCCGATATCGGTGCGGGCGCTCGCGCATCACGCTCTGGCTCAGTTCCGCGTCGCTCCAGACCGTGACGGGCATGCCGCAGATCTGGAAGCGATACGGGGTGCCAAGCTCGGCCGCCCAGTGTTCGAGCACGCGGTGCAGCTTCGGCGCGTTCAACTGATGCAGGTTGCCAAGCAGCGGCAAGCCGCGCGGGCTCGGCAAATCATGGACCTGCCGCACCTGGCGCGGGCGCCGGGCGGTGGATGCGGCGGCGTCCATGGGGCAACGCCGCTTAGTCGAGCGACATGCCGAGTTCCGCGGCCATGCGCGCGACGAGCGCTTGCAGCCGCGCGACTTCTTCGGCAAGACGCTGCTGCTCGGCGCGTACCGCTTCGAAGTCGGCGAGCGAGACGCCCTCGCCGGCGTCCTCGCGCGCACTCGAAGCCGCGCCGCCCGCGCCCGCAAAACTCGCCACGTTCACTTCGCCGCACAGCAGATGTATCCAGCGGCTTTCGCGCTCGCCCGGCGCGCGCGGCAGCTTGATCACGAGCGGCGGCTCGCGCTCGGCCAGTTCCTCGAGAAAGCCTTCGACCGACGAGACATCGGCGAACCCATGCAGGCGCGACGAATTCAGGCGCAGCTCGGCCGCCGTCTGCGCGCCGCGCAACAACAGCACCGTGAGGAGCGCCACCGCCTGGCTCGGCACGCCGAGCACGCGGTTCAGGTTGTGCTCGAAGCGCGGCACACGGCTGCTGCTGCCTTCGAACACGAGGCTGAGCAGCTTGAGGTCCTCGATCGCGGCCAGCACGTCGGCTTCGCTCGCATTCATGACCGGGGTGCGCGCGGTCTTCTGGTTGCAGCCCAGCGTGAGCGCGTTGAGCGAGAGCGGATACGTGTCGGGCACGGTGTGCTGCTTTTCGACCAGCACGCCGACGATACGCGCCTCGAGCGGCGTGAGCGCGCGCAAGGCGCGCGGCGAGGAGGCATCGGCAGGAGAATTCATGGGCAGATCAGGCTCGCTGTGGTTCATGTTGGAATCAGGCGTTCGATCATACGCGCGCCGGGCCTGCCGCAGAAGCCAGGCGGCGCGAATCAGCCCGCCGCGATCAGCTTCAACCCGGCCGGGAGCGCCTCGCCGAACACGCGGCCCGTGTCCGCCGTATCGAGCGCCACGACTTCGTGCACCATCGTCACCCATGTGGGCGGCGCATTCGCCGACTCCAGCCTGCGCACCACGGTCTCGCGCAGCTCGGGCGGCAAATCGCGCGAGCGGTCGCCCGTCATGCGCGCGATCTGCGCGGCGGCGAACATCGCCGGTTCGACCTTCTTCCAGTCGAGCGCGAGAATCGCGTCCAGCCAACGCGCGGCGGTTTCCGGCGGCACCACGCCGTGCGCGCTGCCGTAGAACGGCTGGCGCGCGCCGATGCGGCCCACGGCCCACCACGTCTGATGATTCTCCGAAGACTTCTGGAGCCGCTGCAACAGCCGCTCGCCGATCTCGATCTTGCGCTGAGCCGCGATCTGTTCGAGCGAGGCATAGAGCCGGATCATGTCCGGCGCGCCGAGCTTCGCGGGATCGAAGGGCAGCTTGTGGCGCTTCGAGCCTGCCGCCTCTTCGAGGTACGTCATCGCCTCCAGCACCTCGTGCTGCTGCGCCTCGTTCAGGCCGCCCGCCGCGCGCCGCCAGAGCGTCCACCACTCCGACCACACCTGGCCGTCGTTCACGAACTGGATGCCGTCGTCGAACAGCGTCCAGAGCTGCTCGACACGCCATTCGTCGAGCGGATAGCCGAAACCCGGACGCAGGCTGAAGCCCGCCAGGTTCAGCCATAGCCGTTCGTGATCGGCCGAGCGGCGACGCTTGCCCACGCGTTCCCAGAGCACGCCGAAGAGTTCGCGCAGAAGCGGGCCGTCCCAGTTCTGGCGCGGCCCGAGCCGCTCTTCGAGATGCGCGCGCAGGCGCTTCACTTCCTTCCCGTCGACCTTGGCGGAGCGCGCGCCGAACACGCGCTCGATCGCTTCGATGGCGTCGCCCAGGCCCGCGTGGTTCGCGGCGCCGCCCGCCGCGTCGCCCTCGTGCTCCGCGCGGCGCAGCGCGAATTCGAGCAGCCAGCGCTGCGAGGCGTCGTCGGTGGCGATGCAGTGCATCTCCAGCGTGCCCACTTCGGTCAGCGCGGTCGTGAGCTTCACAGGGCGCTCGCGCGCCGTTTTCGCAGCGCCGCCGTCGCTCGCGGGCACCACCGTCGCGAGCGGCGGCAGGCGCACGAAGTCGCCCGCCGCGAGATCGGCCAGTTCGCCCGGCGCCCATGCGGTGTCGGCCACCGTCGACGCCAGATGGAACTGCACCGGCTGGCCGAGCTGCAACGCGAACGTGCGGTCGTCCAGATGCAGTTCGTGCCCTTCCTCCGTGCCGCGCGGCAGCACGCACACGCCGCGTGGCGCATCGCTCGCGGCTTCGTCGAGCACGAGAAAGTAGCTGCGCGGCGAGCCGCCGCCAATGCGCGGCGCGTGGCCCGCGCGCGCGAGCGCGTAGGCGACCGCGCCGCGCGCGACGGCCACGTCGGGTTGATCGTTTTGCAGCACATTGAGCGCCTCGCCGCGCCACGCGCCGAGCGTATCCGCGAGGCGCTGCGAGAGCGCCTGCGCGCGGAATACGCCGCCGTTGAGCAGCAAGGCGTCAGGCACCGGCAGCGCGCCGCTTGCCTCGCCGCCCAACGCCTCGCGCGACTGCGCCGCGAAGCGTTGCAGGAAGGCCGCGATATGGCGTGTGATGGCCGGATCGGCGGCATAGGGCAAGCCGAACTCCACGATCGCCGCGCGCGAGCGGCGCGGCAGGTCGCCCGCGCCGCCCATCGGGAAGAAACCGTCCACCACGATCTGCGCGACTTCGTCGCGGCCGAGCTGCGTGGTGCGCGCGCCGCCCACGAGCCGCGCGCCCGCGCCGAGCAGCGTGATGGGCACGGACTCGGGCGCATTGGCGTCGAGCAGTTGCTCCTTCGCCACCCGGCAGCGTTCCACGAGTTGTGAAAGGCTCGCCGCGCTCAAGCGGGTTTGCGCGCTCGCGAGCCGGCTTTCGGCCAGATGCGCGAGCGCGAGGTCCATGTTGTCGCCGCCCAGCATCAGATGGTTGCCCACGCCAATGCGCGCGAGCTGTGGCTCGCCGTTCTCGAACCCCACCTTGATGAGCGTGAGGTCGGTCGTGCCGCCGCCCACGTCGCACACCAGCACGAGGCGCGACGCGCCCAGCTGCGCATCGAGCGTCGCGCGATGGTGATACAGCCAGTCGTAGAACGCGGCTTGCGGCTCTTCGAGCAGGCGCAGCGCAGGCAGTTTCGCGAGCCGCGCCGCTTCGAGCGTAAGCGCGCGCGCGCCGTCGTCGAACGAGGCGGGCACGGTGAGCACCACGTCCTGATCTTCGAGCGGCGCGTGCGGGAATCGATGGTTCCACGCGGCGCGCACGTGCGCGAGATAGCTCGCGCTCGCGGCCACCGGCGAAACCTTGGCGACGTCGTCGGGCGCGCCCCACGGCAGGATGGGCGCGAGACGGTCCACCGCCGCGTGCGAGAGCCAGCTTTTCGCGCTCGCCACGAGCCGGCCCGGCACCTGCGCGCCGAGCGTGCGCGCGAGGCGGCCGATCACGGCGCCATCGCCCGGCGCAGGCGCGCTCCACGGCAAGCGCAAATCGCCGGCGGCGAGTTCGCCCGCCGCCGGGTGATAGCGCGCGGAAGGCAGCATCTTCTCCGCGCCCACTTCGCCGAGCGCGGTGAGCTGCTCGACGTCGAACACGCGAATGGCGTCGCCGCCCTGCTCGACGTACGCCACGACCGTGTTGCTCGTCCCCAGGTCGATGCCGACGACGTATTGCTTCATCGGGCTCAGTCGCTTGCCGTGCCGCGCACGTCGAACTCGACCTTCCAGCGCTCGTTCGTGCCGCTCGGCATGGCTTCGAGCTCCAGCGTGCCCGCTTCCGTCACGCGCGCGTGCAGCTTCACGGGCACGACCTCACCGGGCGTGCGGCCTTCGGTGGGCAGCGTGGCCTGGATTTCCTCAAGCTCTTGCAGCTCTTCCGCCGACCAGTAATCGAGCATCGTGCCGACCTGGTCCTGACGCCGCACCGACGAACCGAAGAAGCGGAAATGCACCGGCTCGCCCACCACGAGGCCGAACTCCTGCGGCGGCAGTGCCGCATCGGTGCCCTCTTCCATGCCGAAGGGCGCGACGCACAGCGCCGACACCGGCGGCTCCAGCCCCGGCACCGCCGGCATGGCCGACTCGACCGCCACGTAATACGCGCGCGCCGTGCCGCCGCGAATGCGCACGCCCTTGCCGCGCTTCACGTAGCCGTAATAGGCCGCGCCGCGCGCCACCGCGAGGTCGAGGTCCGCGCCGCCCAGCAAACGCGCGGGCGCGGCGCCCTCGGCCGCGAGCCAGCCGCCCAGGATGTCGAGCACGCGCTGCGAGAGCAGCGGCGACTTGAACACGCCGCCGTTGAAGAGGACCGCCGTGGGATGCAGAAAGGTCGCGCCTTCGGGCGGCGCGCCAAAGCCTTCGAGTTCGGCGAGCGCCTGCACCTGGCGGCCGAGGAACGCCGCGAGGTGGCGCGTGACGCCCGCGTCCTGCGCGTACGGCAGGCCGAGCTGCGTGAGACCCACGCGCGTGCGCACGGCGGGACGCGCGGCGGCGTCCACCTGCGGGAAGAAGCCTTCGAGGATGATCTGCGTGAGTTCGGCGCGCGTGAGTTCCGTGCGGATCGACCCGCCGATCAGCTTCGAGCCGCGGCTCGGCACGACGAGCGGCACCGTATCGACCGAAGCGTCGCTCAGCAGGGTTTCCTTGGCCGAGCGGCACGCGTAGGTCAGCGCGCGCAATTGCCACGGATCGGCTTGCGTGCCCTGGGCCGCGAGCTTGCGCGCGACCACGTGTGCGAGCGCGAGATCCATGTTGTCGCCGCCGAGCAGGATGTGCTCGCCCACGGCCACGCGGTGCAGTTCGAGATTGCCTTCGCGCTCGACCACAGCGATCAACGAAAGGTCGGTCGTGCCGCCGCCCACGTCGACGACCAGAATGATGTCGCCGACCTTCACTTCCTTGCGCCACGCGCCGCCGCTCTTCTGGATCCAGCTATAGAGCGCCGCCTGCGGCTCCTCCAGCAGCGTCATGTTGGCGTAGCCCGCGGCCTGCGCGGCTTCGGCCGTCAGCTCGCGCGCGGCCGGGTCGAACGAGGCCGGGATCGTGACGGTGATTTCCTGGTCGACGAACGGCGCTTCGGGATGCGCGTGGTCCCACGCCTCGCGCAGGTGCGTGAGATAGCGCACCGAGCTTTCGAGCGGCGACACGCGCTCGACTTCCGGCGGCGCGTCGTTCGGGAGGATCGCCGCGCGGCGGTCCACGCCGGGGTGGCACAGCCAGCTTTTCGCGCTGGAGACGAGGCGAATGGGCGTGCCCGCGCCACGGCTGCGCGCGAGTTCGCCCACGGCGTAGTCGCGCGTGGTGGTCCACGGCAGCGTGAGGTCGCCCGGCGTCAGCTCGCCCGAGTGCGGCAGGTAGAGAAACGAAGGCAGCAGGTCGGGCGACTCCAGCGTGCCGGGCGCCGTGAGTTGCGTGACGTTCAGCACGCCCTGCTGGGTCTTTTCGCCGTCACTGGCGGCGAGGTCGACGTAGGACAGTGCGCAGTGCGTCGTACCGAGGTCGACGCCAATCGAATATCGCGAATCGCTCACAGCTCCACCTCCGCGGGCGCGATGATGCGCGCGTCGTGCGTCTTGACGAGTTGCGGCAGCTTGACCTCCTCGACGCGCCAGCCGCGATGCGTGAGGCTGCCGCTGAACGGCGCCTCGCCCACCACGTTGCCGGTGAGGCGCACGGCGGCGGCGTCGAAGCCCGCCGGCAGCGTCACGCGCGAGCCTTCGGACTCGCTGCGCACCGGCCGAATCGCGAAGTGGTCGCGCAGCGTGGCGCGGCAGCCTTCGTGGACGATGCGGGCGGCGGCGCCGATCTCGGCGTCGGCGTAACCGGCGATGTCTTCCTCGACGAAATCGACAAAGCGCGCGTTGCGCTGGAGCAGGCCGAGCAACTGGAGCGCGGCGTCGGGTGTGGCTTCCTTGATAACGGTGGGCGCGGGAGGCGGCGCGGGCGGTGCCACGGGCGCGGCGGCCGGTGCGGGCGTGGCCACCGGCGCGGCGGCGGCGGGCGCAGGCGTCAAGCCACCCTCACGCAAGCGGCGCACGTTGGCGGCAAGCTCGCCGTCGCCGAGGATCGCGAAGAACGACCCCAGCGCGACCGAAAGGCGGCCGAAGAAAGACAGATTCGATTCGGGCATAAAGACGACTCCAATATCGCTTGAGGCTCGCAGACAAGGCGAGCCGGCCTGCCGGGCTCGCGACGAGGCCCGATCGATGCCTGGAAGGAGGCGGCCGGCAGGGAAAACTCGAGCCCGGCGCGGGCTCAAAACCCGTATTTTGCCTTGTCGCGGGCTGGATCCGGTCAAAAAGCGGGATTGAACGGGGGATTGGCGCGCGCGGCGTGGCAATTCGGCGTGCACGCGAGGCCCCGCGCGGGGCCGCCGGCGCGGGGCGCAGGGTATAAAAAATGGGGTTTGATTAGCGGCTTGCGTGCGCGCGAAGCCGCGAGCGGCCGGGCCGGAACCGCGTTCCGCAGCCGCTCAGGCCGCTTTGGCCTTTCCCGTTCAGGGAAAGATCGGCGAGGTCGCCTCGGCGCCTTCCACGTCGGCGCGCGGAATGTGCTGCGCGATGCTCTCCTCGATCTCCGCTTCGCGCGAGCCGGGCACGTCGGCCATCACCAGCAACTGGCCGTCGCCGATCGCCCCGCGAAAGCGCGCGAGGCGCGTGTTGGGCTCGTCCACGCCGATCATCGCGGCCGTCCACGCGCCGAATACCGCGCCCGCCAGGGTCAGCAGGACGACCGTGCCGCCCGCGATGTCGAGATTGGCGGGCGGGAACGCCAGCGCCACGAGACCGACAAGCGCGCCGGTCACGCCGCCGAACGTCACGCCGCGCTCCAGCGCGCGCACCACGTCGCTGCGCTGCAACAACGACGCTTCGGGCAAGCGTTCGAGCCCCACGCTGTGATTGGCCAGCACGTGGATATGCCGCCACGTAATGCGCGCGCGCAGGAGGTCGTCAACGATCGCCTGCGCCGTGGTCGTGTCGGGAGCGAGAAAATAGAGGCGTCTCATAACGGCCCTCCCTTGAGTCATGCGGTCATCTACTACCGCGCGATTCCACCAATCCTACGCCTGACTTCCCTTCAACGCGACTGCTCCGGATCGGGCCCATCGGCGCGTTGCTCGTTTCATTCTTTTGCATTTCGATGCGGGTCTGCACGTGGAGATCCGCCTTTCGACAAACGCAGCGCCGCCGATAAATCACGAGCGCTTGCGACGCATCAATCGATCGACTTGCAATTACCGCAAACGCGCCTGGCGCGCGAGTCGCCATCCGACTTCGCCCAAGAAAAAATCCCATGAAAACAGGGATTTTCCGCCACGCATCGCCCTTATCTCGATAACGCGGCGCGACCGATGCGCGCGATCCAATTCCCCTACCATCGCGCCGATCCGGCGATCGCCGGCCGGACGCGCGTCGCCACGCGCCTGCCGCGCCGCCTCCCGATACCCGAAAACAACGCAGAGGGAAACCGACCATGTCCAACGAACAGGAACCCCGCCGTCAATTCCTGCGGCGCATGCTCGCCGCCGTCCCCACCGCTTCGCTGGCGACCGGCGCGGCGTTCTCGCAGTCGGCCTGCAAACCCACCGCGCCGCCCGCCGCCGCGCCGAAGCCCTACCAGCCCGACTATTTCACTGCCGACGAGTGGCGCTTTCTCGAAGCCGCCGTCGATCGCCTGATTCCCGCCGACCGCCTCGGCCCTGGCGCACGCGAGGCGGGCGTGCCCGAATTCATCGACCGCCAGATGGAGACGCCCTGGGGCTACGGCAAGCTCTGGTACATGCAGGGGCCGTTCCACGTGAGCGAAGCGCCGGAACTGGGCTACCAGATGAACCTCGCGCCACGCGAGCTGTACCGCCACGGCATCAAGGCCTGCGACGACTGGTGCCGTGCGCACCACGGCGGCAAATCATTCGCAGAGCTTACGACTGCCGATCAGGACGCGTTGCTCGGTGAAATGGATCACGGCAAGACGCATTTCGATACCGTTGCGGCCGCCACGTTTTTCAGCTTCCTGCTCGCCAACACGAAGGAAGGCTTTTTCGCCGATCCGCTTTACGGCGGCAACAAGGCCATGGCGGGCTGGAAGACGATCGGCTTTCCCGGCGCACGCGCCGACTTCGCCGACTGGCTCGACCAGCCCGGCGCGAAGTATCCCTATGGCCCGGTTTCTATCGACGGAAGCAGAGGTTGAGCGATGACCATCACGATGAAAAAAACCGATTGCGTGATCGTGGGGTTCGGCTGGACCGGCGCGATTCTCGCGCAGGAACTCACGGCCGCGGGGCTCCATGTCGTCGCGCTCGAACGCGGCGCGATGCGCGACACACCCACCGACGCGAAGTATCCCCAGGTCATCGACGAACTCAAGTACGCCGTGCGCGGCAAGCTGTTCCAGGACCTCTCGCGCGAAACCGTCACGATCCGCCATAACCCGAACGGCCTCGCAGTGCCCTACCGCCAGCAAGGCTCGTTTTTGCTCGGCAACGGAGTGGGCGGCGCGGGCTTCCACTGGAACGGCATGCACTACCGCGTCTTGCCCGAAGAGTTGCAGTTGCGCACCAGCTACGAAACGCGCTATGGCAAGCGCTTCATTCCGGCGGGCATGCAGGTGCAGGACTTCGGCGTGACCTACGATGAACTGGAGCCGCATTTCGATTTCGCCGAGAAGGTGTTCGGCACGTCGGGCAAGGCCGGCAACCTGGGCGGCGAGCTCCAGAGCGGCGGCAACCCGCTCGAAGGCAGGCGCAGCAGCGAGTACCCCACGCCGCCGCTGAAGAACACGCCCGGCGCGCAACTCTTCGAAATGGCCGCGCGCGAAGCGGGTTTCAACCCCTACCCCGCGCCCGCCGCCAATGCTTCGCAGGCCTATACGAACCCCTACGGCGTGCGCCTCGGGCCGTGCAACTTCTGCGGCTTCTGCGAAGACTTCGGCTGCTACATGTATGCGAAGGCTTCGCCGCAAACCACCATCCTCCCCGTGCTGCTCAAGAAGCCGAACTTCGAGCTGCGCGCGAATGCCTACGTGACGAAGGTGCTGCTCGACGGCAGCGGCAAGCGCGCCACGGGCGTGCGCTACGTCGACGCGCAGGGCCGGGAAGTCGACCAGCCCGCCGACCTCGTGATCGTTGCCGCGTTCCAGATGCACAACGTGCGCCTGCTGCTGCTTTCGGGCATCGGCAAGCCTTACGACCCGAAGAGCGGCGAAGGCGTGGTGGGCCGCAACTACGCCTACCAGATGAACGGCGCGATCAACGTGCTGCTGCCCAAAGGCACGCTGCTCAACCCGTTCATTGGCTCGGGCGCGGGCGGCGTGGCCATGGACGACCTCAACGGCGACCAGTTCGACCACGGCGCGCTCGGTTTTCTGGGCGGCGCGAGCGTGCGGCACGTGCGCACCGGCGGCCGCCCGATCGGCCAGGCCGCCGCCGTGCCCGGCACGCCCGCGTGGGGCGGCAAATGGAAGGAAGGCGTGGCCGACGCCTACCAGCGCTACCTGAGCATCGGCATTTCGGGTTCGGTGATGCCCTATCGCGACGCCTGCCTCGACCTCGACCCGACCTACCGCGACGCGCTCGGGCTCCCGCTTCTGCGCATGACCTTCGACTGGCACGAGAACGAATACCGCATGCTGGATCACGTAGGCACACGCGTGGAGGAAATCGCCCGGGCAATGCAGCACGAGGCGTACTACCGCGCGATCCGCAAGCCGGGCGAGCACTACGACACACGGCTCTACCAGTCGACGCACACGACAGGCGGCGCGGTGATGGGCGAGTCGCCACGCACGAGCGTGGTCAACAAGTACCTGCAAAGCTGGGACGTGCCCAACGTGTTCGTGATGGGCGCATCGGCGTTTCCGCAGAACATGGGCTACAACCCCACCGGCCTCGTCGCGGCGCTCGCCTGGCATTCGGCCAAGGCGATCCGCGAGCAGTACCTGAAGCAGCCCGGCCCGCTGGTCCAGGCATGACAATGAGATTAATACGGATGACGAATTATATACGATTCACCGTCGCCAGCTTGACGCTCGCGCTGGCCGGCTGGTGCACGCAGGCCGCGGCGGGGGCCGACACGACGCGCATCGAAAAGGGCCGCTACCTCGCTACCGTCGCCGACTGCGCGGCCTGCCACACCGCGAAGGGCGGCAAGCCGTTCGCGGGCGGCCGCGGCATCGCCTCGCCCGTCGGCACGATCTACTCGACCAACATCACGCCCGACCCGCGCACCGGCATTGGCGGCTACACGCTCGCGGACTTCGATCGCGCGCTGCGCCGCGGCATTGCAAAGGACGGCACGACGCTTTACCCCGCCATGCCTTACGTGTCTTACTCGAAGGTCACGCCGCAGGACGTGCAGGCGCTCTATGCGTACTTCATGCACGCGGTCGCGCCCGTCGAACAGGCCAACAAGGCCGAGGGCATCCGCTGGCCGCTTTCCATGCGCTGGCCGTTGCGGTTCTGGCGCATGGCGTTCGCGCCCAGGCCCGTGCAAGCCAGCGCCGACGACAACATGGACGGCAACGCCAATACAAGCGAGCCCGCGAGCGACGACCCCGTCCTGCGCGGGCGCTATCTGGTCGAAGGCCTCGCGCACTGCGGCACATGCCATACGCCACGCGGCTTCGCGTTGCAGGAAAAGGCCCTGAGCGACACGACGAAAACGTATCTCTCGGGCGCCGTGGTGGACGGCTATCTTGCGAAGAACCTGCGCGGCGACCCGAAAAACGGGCTCGGCACATGGAGCGCGGACGACATCGCGGCCTTCCTGAAGCGCGGCCGCTCCGACGATGCAGCGGCGTTCGGCGGCATGGCCGAAGTGGTCGCGCACAGCACGCAGTACATGAGCGACGCGGACCTCGCCGCGATCGCCGCGTACCTCAAGTCGCTCTCGCCGCTCGACCCGAACGGCGACGCGCTGATGGCCGACGACACCGCCGCCACCGCGCTGCGCTCGGGCGCGGACCGCAGCAACGGCGCGCTCACCTTCGTCGACAACTGCGCGGCCTGCCATCGCACGAGCGGCGCCGGCTACGACGACACCTTCCCGAAGCTCGCCCGAAGCTCTGTGGTGAACAGCGACAACGCCGCCTCGCTCATCCGCATCGTGCTGCTCGGCAGCGAAATGCCGTCGACCCAGGCCGCGCCCACGCACTACGCCATGCCCGGTTTCGCGGCGCGCCTCACCGACCGCGATATCGCCGACGTGCTGACCTTCGTGCGGGCAAGCTGGGGCAACCATGCGCCGGCCGTCAAGGCCGCCGACGTGGCGAAAGCGCGCGCGGCCGCGCACGCCGCGCCGCCGCCCCGGCGCGCCGAGAACGAGTAACCCGGCGAGGCGTGCGCGGCGAGGCTTCGCTAGATCTCGACGCGCGCGCCCACCTCGATCACGCGATTGGCCGGCAGCTTGAAGAACGCGGCGATATTGCCGACGTTGTGCAGCATCACGGCAAAGAGACGTTCGCGCCACAACGCCATGCCGTGCCCGCGTTTGGGCACCACGACCGCGCGGCTCAGGAACCACGAGGTCTCGTCGAGATCGAACGTGAAATCCGCCGATTTGTACGCCGCCAGCGTGCACGGCAAGTCCACCTCGTCCTTGAACCCGTAGTTGACCGTCACGTGATAGCAGCCGGGGCATAGCGGCTCGACCTGCACGCGCGCGCTCTCCGCCACCCACGGCACATCCTTTGTCACGACACTCAGGAATACTACGCGTTCGTGCAGCACGCGGTTGTGGCGCAGGTTGTTCACGAGCGCGTGCGGCACCGCGTCGGCGTTCGGCGTGAGGAAGATGGCCGTGCCGCCCACCCGCACGGGCGCACTTTCGAGCAGCGCCGCGAGATAAGGCTTGAGCGGCTTCTTGCCCGCGCGCACGCGCGCCTCCGCCGCCATCATTTCCCAACCCCGGCCCCAGGTCGCCATGACCGTGAAGACGATCCCGCCGATCACGAGCGGGAACCAGCCGCCATCCACGATCTTCAGCAGGTTGGCCGAGAAGAACATCGCGTCGATCACGAAGAAGAACGCCGTGGCGAACAGACAAAGCGCCCAGTTGTAGTGCCACGCGTAGCGCACGACGAAGAACGTCAGGAAAGTGGTGATGAGCATCGTGCCCGTCACCGCAATGCCATATGCGGAGCCGAGCGCCGTGGAGGAGCGAAAGCCCAGCACCGCCGCCACGACTGCGGCAAGCAGGATCCAGTTGATGCCGGGCACGTAGATCTGGCCGATCTCGCGCTCGGACGTATGCACGATGTTCATGCGCGGCAGGAAGGAAAGCTGCATGGCCTGCATGGTCATCGAATAGGTACCCGAAATAACGGCCTGCGAGGCGATCACGGTCGCGACCGTCGCAAGCACGATCATCGGCACGATGGCCCATTGCGGAAAGAGCCGGTAGAACGGGCTTTGCACCGCGCCCGGGTTCGCGAGCAGCAGCGCCCCCTGGCCCAGGTAGTTGAGCGCGAGCGCCGGGAACACCACGCCGAACCACGTGAGGCGTATGGGTTGCTTGCCGAAGTGACCCATGTCGGCGTACAGCGCCTCCGCGCCCGTGAGCGAGAGCACGACCGCGCCGAGCGCGACGAAGGCGAGCCAGCGGTGATGCAGGCAGAACGCGAGCCCTTGCAGCGGGTCGAGCGCGACCAGCACGACCGGGGCGGCCGCGATGTTGACGACGCCCGCCACGCCGATCACGGCGAACCAGAGCACCATCACCGGCCCGAACACGGCGCCGATGCCGCCCGTGCCGCGCTTCTGCGTGAGGAACAGCACGATGAGCGCGGCGAGCGTGACCGGAATCACGTAGGTCTTGAGCGCGGGCTCGGCGACTTCCAGCCCCTCCACGGCGCTGAGCACCGAGATGGCGGGCGTGATCACGCTGTCACCGAAGAACAGCGCCGCGCCCATCACGCCGACCACGAGCAGCATGCGACGCAGATGCGGGCGCGACGCGACCGAAGAGGCCGCGAGCGCGAGCAACGCCATAATGCCGCCTTCACCGTGATTGTTCGCGCGCAGGATCAGCGCGACATACTTGAGCGACACGACGATCATCAGCGACCAGAAGATCAGCGAGACGATGCCGACGATATTGAACGCATTGAGCGCGAGACCGTTGCCGGGATCGAACACGGTGGCGAGCGTATAGAGCGGGCTCGTGCCGATGTCGCCGTAGACCACGCCTAGCGCGGCCAGTGCGAGCGCGGGAAGCGCCGGACGATGCGGGCCCGTGTCGCCGAGATGACCGTGCGAGGGCGCCGCGGATGCGGGATGTCCCATGTCTGCCTCCTGATTGTCTCGCGCGCGCCCGCATGGGCTGCGCGGCTTTCTCGCTTCGCTTCGTGGGCCAGGTTGCGCGCGTATTCTGCGTGGACACCTTGGCGGCGCATGGGCCGGTCTCTCACGAAGTATAGGTACTTCCTCTGGAAATGCGCTCCGCACAATGCGGCGGCGCGCAACGCGCGAAACCGTCGCGAAACTGTCATAGTCGGGCGCATTCGCCCGATCAATTCAACACGATCCCGGACAATCCTGGACAATCGGTCCGCTAACCCGATACGCCCCACACCAACGACAAAACGGAGCCACACAATGCGCGCCCGCCTCAACCGGCTGACCTCCCTGAGTTCCCTGTGCGCCGCGCTGGCGCTCGCCGCCTGCACGGCGGCCACGCCGCCCGCCACGTCCGCCTTCGCGCAGGAGCCGGCAAGCGCGCACGCGCGCCCGGTGAAGGTCATGATCGTCACGATGTTCGCGCCCGAGGCCAAAACGTGGCTCGATCGCCTCGGTCCCTGGCAGTCCGTGACGATCGCGGGCCTCTCGCCGGACTACCCCGCCGTGCAATGCAATGCCAATGACGTTTGCGTCATGACGACGGGCATGGGCCATGCGAACGCGGCCGCCTCGACCATGGCGCTCGCCTTCGCGCCGCAGTTCGACCTGCGCCGCACCTACTTCCTGATCGCGGGCATTGCGGGCGTGAATCCCGAGCGCGGCACGCTGGGCTCGGCGGCATGGTCGGACTGGCTCGTCGACTTCGGTCTGCAATGGGAAGTGGACGGCGACGGGCGGCCACGCGACTGGCGCACCGGTTATCTCGGCATCAACACGAAAAGCCCCGCAGAAAAGCCGCCGCTCGACTATCGCACCGAAGTGTTCCGCCTGAACCCGAGGCTCACCGACGCGGCGTGGGCGCTCTCGCAACACGTCGCGCTCGCGGACAGCGCGCAGGCCCAGGCCGCGCGCGCGAAATATGCTGATGCGCCGGCCAACCGTCCGCCCACGGTCATTCGCTGCGACTCGGTCGCGGACGATACGTGGTGGTCGGGCACCGCGCTCGGTACGCGAGCGAGTGAATTCACACGCGAGCTGACCGGCGGTCAGGGCGTGTATTGCATGACGCAGCAGGAGGATAACGCCACCTATGAAGCCCTCAAGCGCGCGGCCGCCGCCCAGCGGGTGGATCTCCAGCGCGTGGCCGTGCTGCGTGCCGGGTCCGATTTCGATCGCCCCTATGCAGGCGAATCGAGCGCCGCGAATCTGCTGAACTATGCGAGCCAGGGCGGCTTCGCGCCCGCGCTGGAGAATCTCTTTCGCGCGGGCTATCCGCTCGTGCAGACCATCGTCGCGCAATGGAGCGAATGGCAAGAGGGCGTGCCTTCGCGCCCCTGAATGCCGATATCGCGTGCACTGGCGCCGCCTGGCGTCCCCTTGCGTCGCTGCGGGCATCCTTGTGAGGAATACGGATCATATGCGCGACGACCGATGCCACGCCTCACGCGGTCAGGCGCCATGCATCGACAATTCGCAAAGCAGTTAACGTGCACGATCGTTCATACGCAGGGCGCATGGAAACGCGGCACCTGTGCCGTAGATATTCGCCTTTGACCGGATAGCTTTCTCGCGGCATCTATGCCAGATTAGGTTTCGCTCATCGCAAGCGCAGCGCGAGGAACACAAAGCGTTGCGCCAACATTGCAAGGAGGACGGGTTGCACCATTCGTTTCCTCCCCCTCAGGCGCTCACGCACAACGTCTGTACGCTCGCGCGGCGGCGCGCGAGCGCATCATGAACGCCGCCAGCATCGTGGTGCTCGGCGCGGGGCCCGCGGGCGCCGCGGTCGCGCGCGCGCTCACCGGGCTCGGCCATCGCGTGCAAGTGGTGAGCGACTGGCGGCGCTTCGACGCCGCCGAAGCCCTCTCCGTACGCGCGATCGAAGCATTGCGCCGCGCGAGCCTGCATCACGCGGCAAGCTGCGGCGAAGGCCCGTGCGTGCGCACCACGCTATGGAACGGCGCATTGCGCACGCTAGACGCCGAATTCCTCGTCGACCGGCGCCTGTTCGACACGGCCTTGCGAGAGGACCTGTACAACGCGGGCGTGGACGTGATCGAAGCGAACGTTCGATCGTTGCAGTCGTCGGCGGCGGGCCACGATCTCATGATCGAAACCGCCGATGGTCCGCTCACGCTGCGCGCCGACTTTCTGGTCGAGGCGCGCGGCCGCTTCGCGCCGCTCTTGCGCGACGCGACGCGTGGTCCGCAAACATTGAGCCTGCTGAATGTATGGAGGGGCCGACCCGGCACGGCGGCAACGGCCGTCGAAAGCCTGCCCGCCGGTTGGGCATGGATGGCCCGCCTGCGCGACGGCCGCTGCTACTGGCAATTGACGCTCGATGTCGCGAACCCCGAGTTGCCGCAGCGCGATGAACTGCTCGCCTATTGCGAACGCATGCGCCATTCGCCGCTGGCGAGCGACTTCTTCGCGGGCGACGCGGCCAACGATGCGCGTCTGTATGCGCGCAGCAGCACCGCCACGCTATGCGGGCGCACCGGCGGCCACAACTGGCTGCGCGTGGGCGACGCCGCCATGGCCGTCGATCCGCTCGCGGGCAACGGCGTGTTCCAGTCGCTCACCTCCGCCTTGCAGGCGCCCGCCGTGATTCACACGCTGCTCGAGCGGCCCGAGCGCGCCCCGCTCGCCTTGCGCTTCCATCAGCAGCGTATCGAGCAGTTGTTCATGCGCTTCGCACGCACGGGCCGCGACGTCTACGCGCTCGAACAACGCTGGACCACACAGCCGTTCTGGCTCACGCGCGGCGTGTGGCCCGACGACCGGCCCGCGCACGTGAGCGCCGACTTCAACGAACTGAATGTCGAACGCGCGCCGGTGATCGAAGGCGGCCTGATTGCCGAAGCCGATGTGGTCGCGAGCCCGGACCAGCCGCTCGGCATCTGGCACCTCTGCGATGCGGCGCTCGCGCCCGTTGTCGAGGCGCTGCGCCGCGAGCCCGCCGAGCAGGTGCTCAAGTCGCTCGATGCGGACCAGGCACGGCTGCTCCGCCACTGGCTCGCGATGCAGGACTTTCCCGAGCGCTACGTTTGATGCCCTTTGGCGCATATTGCACGGCAGTGCTGATGAGCTTCCCCGCGCGGCGCGAAACGCGACGCCGCGTGCGCCGCCGCGGGAGCCTTCATCGCGCCGTAGCGTTTCGGCGTAAAATGCGCCGTTCGCCGCGAAGTACCGGCGTAGAAGCCCCACGCTCGCGATGCACGTCGATTTACTGACCATTTATCTCCTTCTGATCGGAACCCTTCTCGCCAGCGCCGGCATGACGCTCTGGGAGCATCGCACGCACCCCCGGCGCAGCAAGGCATTGCGGATCCTGGCCTCGGGCTACGCCACGCTGGCGCTCGGCTGCGCCCTCGTGCTCGTGCGCACCCGCCTGCCCGGCGCGGCGGGCGCGGCCCTGAGCAACCTCGTCATCATGACCGGCTATCTGCGGGTCCTGCATGGGGTTGCGACGCTGAACGGACGGCAATACCGCGCGAGCTCGATCGCCCTGCTCGCCGTGCTCGCGCTGACATGGGCCACATGGGGCGCGCGGCACACCGAAACCATGTGGTTCTACGTGAGCGCGCTGCCCATCGCGCTCGCCAGCGCCATGACCTCCCGCGAACTGCTTCGCGGCGACGGCATGAAAGGGGTGCAATCGCGCTACGTCGCGGCGATCGTGACGGGCATTCACGCGCTCTTTTACGCGTTCCGCGCGCTCATCCTGCCCTGGCTCGCAAACCGCTACGGGCAAGACTTCGTCGCGGCCGTCGGCAAGATCACCATGTATGAAGGCGTGCTCTATTCGGTCGTGCTGCCCATGGCCATCCTGCGGCTCATGCGCGAGGAAACTCACGGGCAACTCGTGCTCGAATCGCAAACCGACTACCTCACGCGCCTTGGCAACCGCAGATGGTTCTTCGAGGAAGGCGAGCGCGTGATCGGCCGCGACACGGCGCACCGGCCCGTTTCGCTCCTCGCCTTCGACCTCGACCACTTCAAGACGATCAACGACCGTTACGGCCATCAAACGGGTGACGAAGTCCTCAAGTCATTCGCGGATATCGTGCGCAGCGCGGTGGGCGCCGACGCGGTGCTCGCCCGCATTGGCGGGGAGGAATTCGCCGCCCTGCTGCCCGGCCACGACCGCTCGCGCGCGCGAGCGGTGGGCGAGGCGATCGCGCGGCGCTTCGCGCAAAGCGCCGCTCACCGCAGCAACGGCGTCGCCATCCAGGCCACGGTCAGCATTGGCCTCGCGCAGCATGGGCACGAAGCGTCCACGCTGGCCGATCTGCTGGCCGCCGCCGACGCGGCGCTCTACAACGCGAAGTCGCTGGGCGGCAACCGGCTCGAATCGCAGTCGCTTTGAGCGCGCCCGCAGCGCGCACTCTTTTTGCTACTCCCCTGAAGCAGGCCCGCCGCGCGGGCGCAACCGCCTTGAGCGGTAAGGGAGGCGCGATGTTGGCGATCGAATACCGGGTTCGTTGTGCAATTTCTGCCTTGCTGGTCACGCTCGTTGCGCTGCTCGCGGCATGCGGCGGCGGCGGTGGTGGCTCCGGCGGTTCGGGCGGCGCCACGAACACGCCGCCGGGCGGCGTGCAGTTGCAGGTCGTCTCGTTCGGCGACAGCCTTTCGGATGTGGGGACATACGCGCCGATCGCGAGCGCCGTGGGCGGCGGCCGTTTCACGACCAACCCCGGCCAGGTGTGGGCCCAGGACGTCGCACAGTATTATGGGGACACGCTGAACGCCGCCTACACCATCGGCTTCGATCACAAGTTGAGCGCGCAAAGCGGGCTGGGTTACGCCGAGGGCGGCTCGACGGTGGCCACCCCGGCCAACCAGTACGACTTTCTTTCCGACGTGATCGGCAACATCGAAATGCCTGTCAACCAGCAGGTATCGAGCTACCTTTCCGCTCACGGCACGTTCAACTCCGGCCAGCTCGTGCTCGTCTGGGCGGGCGCCAACGACGTGCTTCGGGCGGGCACCCCGCCGGCCGCCACGGCAACCGTGCAAACGGCGGCAAGCACGCTCGCGCAGGTGGTCGGGCAGATCGTGCAGAGCGGCGCCACGCACGTGGTGGTAGTCAACGTGCCGAATGTCGGCCTCTCGCCCAAGGGTCGTGCCGCCTCGGACGGCGGCGCGAACCTGACCCAGTTGTCGCAACTCTTCAACGCCACCCTGAACGGCGCGTTGCAGGCGAACGGCCTGCAAGGCAAGGTCATCGAGATCGATTCCTATGCCTGGGTGACCCAGCTCATCGCGAACTTCCAGGCGAACGGCTTTACCGTGTCCAACACGGCCCAGGCCTGCGATGCATCGAAAACGCCTGACAATACCTCGCTGTTCTGCTCGCCGGCCACCTACGTCGCGCCCAACGCGGACCAGACCTACATCTTTGCCGACGACCTGCACCCCACCACGCGTACGCATGCGCTGTTCGCCCAGTACGTCGAGCAGCAGATCGCCGCGAGCGGGCTCGGACACTGAGCATGCAAGCCCGCCACGCGCTTCATTTAATCAGTCGTCCATACCGTTGATTGCAGTGCGTGCCCCACCGCCTCCATCGTTCGATGGAGGCGGCGAGCCTTACTTCGCCGCCGCCCGGGCCCGCGTCTTGCTGGCCGGGGCTTGCGCTTGTGCTTGCGGCGGCTCAACACTTGCCGCGGCCGCCGCGCGCTGCTTGAAGTAGCGCGAGCTCAGCGTGGCCGCGCCCATGTCCGACGCCGCCTCCAGCAAATGCGGCGCCAGTTCCAGGAGGCGCTCCTCGGGCAAGCGGCTGCTCGGCCCCGCCAGACTGACGATGCCGACCACCTCATCCGTCACGGGATTGCGCACGGGCGCGGCGATCGACGTCATGCCGCGCTCGTAGGTCTCGATGGCCACGCCGTAGCCGCGCTGGCGCGCGCCGTTGAGGTCCTTCAGGAACTGCTGGATCGTCCTGGGCGCGCGCGGCGCGTTCTGCGCCTTCGGCCCGAGGCCGCCCTGCCGCGACACCAGTTCGATCGCGCGTTCGTCCGGCAGCGTGGCGAGCCACGCCTGGCCGCTCGCCGTGCAGTGCAGCGGCGGATTGCTGCCCATGTCCGGGTCGTAGCGCAGGCCCGACTTCGCACCCTGCGCCTTGCCGACGAAGGTGAGGTGATCGCCCTCCACCACGCCGAGCCGGGCGAGTTCGCCCGAGGCTTCGGCGAGGCGGTCGAGCACCGGCTGCGAGATGTCGAACACCCCGCTCGTCGAGAGATAGATCAGCGCCAGCGAAACGAGCTTCATGGCGAGCATGTACTCGCCGTGCTCCTCGTCCTGGCGCACGAAGCCCTCGTCGATCAGCATCGAAAGGAGCCGGTGGGTGCCGCTGCGCGGAATGTCCAGCGTATCCGCAATCGTGGCGAGTGGCATGCGCCCGCCATTCTTCGCCAACAGTTCAAGCACGCCAAGCGCACGCTCAAGATTCCCTGCCATAGCGTTTTCTCATCCGTATCGTGGTAGCCAAATGAGAACACAATTCCACACTGGAATTCAAGCGAATTCGCGCCAAACTCCCAGGCGCATGCCTCCACGCACGGGTTTTAGTGCCCCGCGCTCACGCTCACGGCCGCAAACGTGCCTCGATGGCGCGCGCCCTTGAGCAGCACCGCCAGCCCGCCCACGGCAGCCGGCGCGGCCAGCGCCGTGAAAACCGCGCCGAAGCTCCAGTTCGCGTGCAGCATGGCGGCGCCCACCATCGCCCCTGCGATGCCGCCGAAGCGGCCAACGCCGAGCATCCAGCTCGTGCCGGTCGCGCGCATTTCGGTCGGGTAGGAACCGGCCGCGAGCGCGCAGAACCCCGTGTTGGAGCCGTTCATGCAGTAGCCCATGCCGAACGCCAGCACGCAGATAATGCTGAACGGGTGCGCCGAAGCGCCCATGTACCAGGCCAGCACGCCGCCCGCCAGCACGGTTGCGCCCAGCGCGCGATGCGGATTGAAGCGGTCCATCTGCCAGCCGATCAGCACCGACCCGACCGTGCCGCCCGCCTGGAACAGCGCGCCCACCACCGCTGCTTCGCCAAGCGAGAAACCCAGACCGCGAATCAGCGTGGGCAGCCAGTTGCCGAGCAGGTAGACCGTGAGCAGGCCCGCGAAATAGCAGATCCACAGCATCACCGTGCCGAACGCGTGCTCGCGTGAAAGAATCGCGCGCACGGGGCTGCGCGGCGCTTGCGCGGGTTCGTGCGAGACGAAGCGCGTTGACTCGCCGGCCGACCCGGGCTTCAGGCGATTGAGCACGCTCACGAGGCGCGCGCGGCGGCTTTCCTTGAGCGCGAGATAACGCGCCGACTCGGGCAGGCACTTGATGAGCACCGGCACGAACAGCACGGGCAGCACGCCGCCGAGCAGCAGCACCGACTGCCAGCCCCACTGCGAAATGAGCCACGCGCTCACGAAGCCGCCGCCCGCCGCGCCGAAGGTGAAGCCGCAGAACACGGCCGTCACCATCAACGCACGGCGGCGCGGCGGCGCGTATTCGGCCATCAGGGTCGCCGCGTTCGGCATCGAGGCGCCGAGGCCGATGCCGGTGAGAAAGCGCAGCACAGTAAGTGACGGCACGTTCCACGCGAACGCCGAAGCGAGGCTCCACACGCCGAAGAACAGCACGGCCACGGTCATCACCGTCTTGCGGCCCAGGCGGTCCGAGAGCGGCCCGGCGGTCAGCGCACCGAACGCGAGGCCGAGCAGCCCGCCGCTCATCACCGGCCCGAGCGCATCGCGCGGAATCGCCCATGCGCCGGAGAGAGACGGCGCGATGAAGCCGATCATGACGGTGTCGAGGCCGTCGAGCATCACGATCATCATGCACAGCAGCAGCACGAGCACCTGAAAGCGCCCGATCGGCTGGTCATCGAGAAACTGCTGAACGTCCAGCGCACGCGCGCTCTCGCTCGCACTCCGGGATTGCGCGGCCCGCTGGGCCGTGTGTGAAAAAGCCATGGTTGTCTCCGTGTCATGCTCTTCTTGTTCTGTCGATTCAGAACGCGGGCCCGGACGGCGCTTCGACTGGCCGCCTGGCCGGACCGCTCGATGCTTCGGCGCACGCGGTGCGCTGCCTGTGGTCAGCGCGCTTCGCGCGCCCGCTCGAGCACGGCAAGCGTCGCTTCGCGCAACCGGCGCGCGCGATCCACGGCGCGCGTGGTCTTTGCCCACTGCCCGGTCGGCACTTCGACGCTCACCGGCAACTGCTCGGGCAACGCGCGCAGGATGCCCACGAGGTCGAGGCCGCCCTCGCCCGGAATCATCCGTTCGCAGCGCGCCTGGAAAAGCAGCGTGTCGAGGTCGGTGGGCCGCTCGGCCGGCGCGTCGCAGAACTGCACATAGCCAAAGTATTCGCGCGGCAGCGCGCGCAAGTCGTCGAGCGACGAGCGCGCGCGGTCGAAGTGAATCGGGTCGATGATGAGGCCGGTATTGCGCCGCCCGCTCGCCTTCACGATGCGCGCGCCCGCCGTGATGTCCTTCACGTCGGTCCACGGCATGGGTTCGAGCGAGGGCGTGAGACCGAGCGGCGCCGCGATGTCGCAAAGCTGACCCAGCCGGTCGACGGTGCGCGCTTCGTCCGGGTCGTTGCCTGCCACGAGCACGTAGCGCGCGCCGAGTTCCGCCGCCGTTTCGAGCATGGGCCGATAGGCTTTCACATCGGTGTCGGGCTTCAGGCGCAGGATCTCGACATCGAGCACGCGCATGCCCGTATCCCTCAGGATTGCCAGGGTTTCACGCTTGAGCGGCGTATTGCGCGTATTGCCCGTTTCGCCGACGATGTCGTGACGCACTTCGTGATCCGTCGCGGGCAACAGGCGCAGGCCCACGTAGTCGTAACCCGCATCGACGGCGCACTGCACCATCTGCGGCGGGCTCAGTTCGAGCACGGTCAACGCCGAAAGCGAGAGCGCGCGCGATTGAGGCTGGGTCATGATGTCTCCCTGGTTAGCGCAGCGGCGAGAACGGGGCCGGCACGCAGATCGTCGATTCCATCGTCGTGAGATGCGCGGGCCCGCCCTTGGGCGGCCACACGCCGTCCTTCACCGCTTCGGCGCGAATGCGCGAGCGCTCGTCCACGCTGGCATACGGCCAGATGTTGAGAAAGCGCGGCACGTCGCCGTCGAGCGAGTACATCGCGCCCACCAGCGGCGAGCGCTTCGTGCGCTCGGGCACGGCCTGCTCCCATACGTTGATCGTATGCTGAAGGCTGCCGAGTTTCGTGCCGTACACGCGCATCTCGTAGATGCCGCCATGCACCGCGGGCTCGATGGGCGGCAGGAACGGAAAGAGCGCGTAGCTTTCCGTCTTCACGTCGTCGATAAACTCGCCCACGCCGAACGGATTGCCTTCCAGCAGCAGGCGCTTGCGCTCGCTCACCAGCGCCGCCTCCGACGCGTAGCCGCGCAGCACCAGCACCTTGCCGAGCGCGCCGATGTCCGAGTACCAGCAGCCGAGCAGCTTGCCGCCCTGCGGATCGCCGCTTGCCTTGATGCCTTCGAAAACCTGCGCGTTCGCGCCGATCTTCACCGTGAGCGTCACTACGTCATACAGTGTCATTGCATTGTCCTTGAGGATAAAAACATTTTTGTTCGGAGTCCGATGCGCATGCCGTAGCAGGCTGTGCACCGGCAAGCGAGAGCCCGGCGAGATAGCCGAAGGTCATCGCCGGGCCGAGCGTGATGCCGCCGCTCGGGTAGCAGCCGCCCATCATGCTCGCGCTGTCGTTGCCGACGGCGTAGAGGCCGTCGATCGCACGGCCGCTGCGGTCGAGCGCACGCGCCTGCGCGTCGGTGGCGAGACCCGAGAACGTGCCGAGGCTGCCAGGCAGCAGCTTCACCGCGTAATACGGGCCGTTTTCCACCGGCGCGAGGCACGGATTCGGCTCGTGCCCGGCATCGCCCTGCACGCGGTTGTACGGCGTCGAGCCTTTGTGGAACTGCGGATCGAAGCCCTGTTTCGCGTACTGGTTGTAGGTCGAAACGGTCTCGGCCAGCGCGTGCGCGTCGATGCCGCATTGCGCCGCCAGCGCCGCGAGCGTCGCACCGTGCTTGAGATAGCCCGAGCGGCGATACGGCCCGAGCGGAAACGGAAACGGCTTCGAGAAGCCCAGCCCGTAGCGGCGCTGAAAGCGGTGATCGCAGACGAGCCAGGCGCATACTTCCTCGCCGGGCGGCGTCGTGTCGAGCAGCGCGCCGACGAAGTCGTGATACGACGAAGCCTCGTTCACGAAACGCTTGCCCGCGCGCGTGACCGCGATCACGCCGGGTTTGGCGCGCTCGATCAAGTGCGGAAAGGCCACATCTTTCACGCCGTCGTGCGTGGGCACGATCGAGACGGGCGCCCACGCGGCGGGCGCTTCGAGCGCGCCGTCGAAATGCGCGCCGATCGACTCGCCCAGACGAATGCCGTCGCCGGTGTTGCTGCGCGGCGCCGCCGACCAGTGCTCGCGGCCCGAAGGCGTATAAGCGAAGGTTCGCGCGCGGCGCGCAACGTCATGCGGAAAACCACCACAGGCAAGCACCACCCCGCGCGCGGCGCGCACCTGGTGCACCACGCCGTCGATCTCGACACGCGCGCCCGTGACGCGCGACGCATCGCGCAAGAGGCCAATCGCTTTCGCACGCGTGCGCAGGTCCACCCCGCGATCGGCCGCCGACTTCAAGAGGCGCGCGGTGAGCGCGTTGCCGTTCACGAGATGCATCGAGCGCCCGTAGCGCAGCTTGTGCCAGCCAAAGGCGGCGAGGCGGCGGCTCGCGTAGAGCGCCGAGCGCAGCGAGCGCGTGGCGCGATAGAAGTGCGCGAGATCCTGGCCCGAGCCGAGCGCCATGCCGTTGATCGTCGTGACCGAAAGCGGCTTGCGCAGTTTGTCGATCAGCGGCCCGAGCTCGCGGCCGTCGAACGGCATCGCGCACACCGAGCGGCCGCCCGTGCCCGCGCCCGGCGTGGTGTGGAAATCGGGAATGCGGTTGCCGTCGATGAAACGCACCGCGGTGTGGCGCTCGAAGAATTCGACCATTTCCGGGCCGCGTTCGAGCAGCGCGTCGGCCTTGGCCGCGTCGTATTGCGCGCCCAGTTCGCTCTTCAGGTAAGTGCGCGGCGCCTCGATGTCCTCGCGTATGCCCGCGCGCGTGGCCAGCGGGTTGCGCGGAATCCACAGCCAGCCGCCCGACCAGGCGGTCGTGCCGCCGAACACGTCCTCCTTTTCCGCGACGATCACGCGCAAGCCCTGCGCCGCCGCCGTCACCGCCGCCGACAGCCCGGCCGCGCCCGAACCCAGCACCAGCACGTCGCAATCGAGTTTCGGTTCATCCTTCATGTTCGGTATCGCCTTTCTTCCTGTGTCTCCAGAGACAGTATTGTGCTGTCTTTGTAGAATTACTTTTCGTTGTGGAATACTATTCCACTAAATTCGGTTTGGCAAAGACTTTGTGACCTGACGAACACCATGGAGGCATGACAATGAAGGTACTGATCACGGGCGGCAGCGGTTTTCTGGGCGCATGGATCATGAAGCGGCTGCTCGCGCGCGGCATGGACTGCGTAGCCTTCGACCTGCGCGCGAACGCGCGGCTCGTCGAAGCGCTCGCGCCCGAACACGCGGCGGCGGTGCAATGGCGCACCGGCGACATCGCCAGCGCGGAGGACACCGCGCGCGCGCTGGAAGGCTGCGACGCCGTCATTCATCTCGCGGGCATCCTCACGCCCGACTGCGCGGCGAACCCCGTGCGCGGCGCGCAGATCAACCTGATCGGCACGCTGAACGTGTTCGAAGCCGCGCGCGCCGCGGGCCTGCGCCGCGTGCTCTACGCGAGCAGCGCCGGCGTGTTCGGCCCCGACGACGGCGCCGCGCCCCTGCCGCAAACGCACTACGGCGCGTTCAAGCTTGCCTGCGAGGGCTCCGCGCGCGCTTACTGGCACGACCACGGCATGGCCAGCATCGGCTTTCGCCCGCTCGTGGTCTATGGCGCGGGGCGCGAATCGGGCTCCAGCGCGGGGCCGAGCCTCGCGTGCCGCGCGGCCGCGCGCGGCGAGCGCTATACCATCCCCTTCAGCGGATCGACGGGCCTCGTATTCGCCGACGATGTCGCCGCGGCCTACGAAGCGGCACTGCTGCGCGACTTCGAAGGCGCACATGCGTTCACGCTGGCTGGCGAAATGACGCCGGTCGCCACGCTGATCGAGCGGATCGAAGCCATCGCGCCCGGCGCGCGCATCGACGCGAGCGGCCCGCCGCTGCCCATCGCCACCGCGTTCCTGCACGATCCCGCGCTGGCGCGCCTGCTGCCCGGCCTGCCGCAAACCTCGCTCGAAAACGGCCTGCGCGAGACCGTGGCGTTCTATCGCCACGGCCTCAAAATCACTCAGGCTTCCTGATCGTTTATCGCTGCATGGCGTCGGCTGGCACAGCCGGCGCTCGCGACGCCGCCGCGCGATGCACCGCAAGCGTCGCCGCGAGCGTGCGCGCACCGTCGTCGGCCGTGCACAGCGGGGCTTCTTCACGCGCGATCACCGCCGCGAAATGACGCAACTGCTCGTGGTAAGGATCACCCGCATGCGGCGTGCTGCGCTCCACCGTGAGCGGCTCGTGCCAGCCTTTGCCGCTGCGGTACTCCCACACATCGAGCTGCGGCAGCGTCAGCGACGCGTCCGTGCCGATCAGGAAGTGCGTGTTCTCCTGCTGGCGCGGGTAATGCGCGGCCTCGCCCGCCGCGAGGTCCCAGTTCCAGGGCGCGGCCGCCGTGTCGGAAACCACGATCGTGCCCAGCGCGCCGCTCGCGAAGCGCAGCAGCACGGCGGCCGTGTCCTCCACCGCGAAGCCGCGCACGCCGTTCGACGTCTGCGCCTGGACCTCCACGATCTCGCCGAGCAGGAACCGCATGATGTCGATGTCGTGAATCAGGTTGATGAGCACGGGGCCGCCGCCCGCCTCGCGGCGCCACTGCATGTCGAAGTACGCATCGGGCTTGTAGAACGTGGCGAGCGCATTGGCCGCCACGGGCTTGCCGAGGCGGCCCGAGCGCACGATCTCGCGCGCACGGCGCAGGATCGGATTGTGGCGGCGATGGTGGCCCACGAGCAGCGGCACGTTCGCTTCGCGTGCGGCGCGATCGAGCCGCAACGCGTCCTCCACATGATCGGCAACCGGCTTTTCGATCAGCGCCGGCACGCCGCGCGCCACGCATGCGAGGCCCACGTCGACGTGCGTCGCGTTCGGCGTCGCGACGATCGCGCCTTCGGGGCGCACTTCGTCGAGCATCGCCGCGTAGTCGGCGAACCAGCGCAGCCCTTCGGCGTGCGCGAACTGCTGCGCGGCGGGCGACGGGTCCGCGATCGCCACCACTTCGGCGTGCGGGTGCAGCCGCGCGCGCTCCACGTGCATCCTGCCGATCGCACCCGCGCCGATTACCGCCAGACGTCTCCTTGCCATTGCGTTTCTCCTCCTTTTCCCGGTTGAACAGATTGGCTCCAGGGCGCCGTCACGGTGATTACCCCGATACCCTGAAATTTGCTTTGATTGTTGAATACTATTCCAATTTGAACTAGAGTTCACCAAAACTTTTCTGGCGCACCGGTTTTGCACGGCGCGCCGGACACAAGCAAACCCAGCCATTCACACGGGACAGGAGCGGAGACACATGACGGAAAAGCACAACCAGGACAGCCACCTTTCGGCCCCCGAAACATCGTCGGCGGATACGCCGGGCGCCTGCGGACTCACGCGGCGCGCATGGCTTGCGACGGCCGGCAAGGCGCTCGCGGGCGGCGCGGCGGTGCTCGCGGCGCCCGCCTTCGTCCGCGCGCAAGGCGAGCAGCCGCTCAAACTCGGCCTGCTGATGGCCAAGCAGGGCGTGTGGACCGAGCAAGGCGAAGTGATCGCCAACGGCGTGAAGCTCGCGCTCGACCAGGCGGGCAACCAGGCGCGCGGCCGCCGCCTCGATCTCGTCTGGTACGACGAGCCCAACCCGCAGTCGGCGCAGCAGAACATGCAGAAGCTGGTGGAGCAGGACAAGGCGATTGCGGTGATCGGCGGCACGAACAGCGGCACGTCGCTCGCGATGTCGTCGGTCGCCATGCGCACGAAAACGCCTTATATCGCGCCCAACGCCGCCGCGCGCGAATTGACCGGCAGCAGTTGCAACCCGTACACCTTCCGCGTGCTGAGCCCGACGCCCGTGACCTGCCGCGCGCTGGCGCCGTCGCTGCTCGCCATCGGCAAGAAGTGGCACTTCCTCGTGGCGAATTACGCCTACGGGCAGGACATCCAGCGCTCGATGTCGGAGTTGCTCAAGCAGTCGGGCGGCACGATCGTGGGCGCCGACGTCACGCCGCTGAACACCACCGACTTCAGTTCGTTCATCCTCAAGATCCGCCAGTCGAAGCCCGATGTCGTGCTGCTCGGGCTGCCCGGCGGCGACCTCTCCACCTTCCTCAAGCAGTACGCGGAAATGGGCATGAAAGGCCAGATTCCGGTGGCCTGCCCGATCATCGGCGACTCGGATCTCTGGTCGATCAACGTCGACGCCGCGACCGGCTATTACGGCAAGCCCTGGCATTTCAGCTCGCCGGGCCACTCGCCCGAGGAACTCGCCTTTATCAAGCAGTACACGGCGAAGTACGGCAAGCCGCCCGCCGACAAGGCCTGGATTGGCTGGTTCAGCACGCGTGCGCTGCTCAAGGCCGTGAACGACGCGAAGAGCACCTCGGGCGCGGACATCGTGCAGAGCCTCGAAACGGTGCAGGTAGGCGACAGCAGCGGCCCCGCGTATTTCCGCCCGTGGGACCACCAACTGTTGCGGCGCTGGACCGTGTTCAAGGTGAAGGACCACATCACCGACAAGTGGGACTGGCTCAACCAGGTCTCGGTCGTGCCGCAAAACCCGTCGGACCTCGACCGGCTTTACGGCACGCGCCAGGAAATCGGCTGCACGATGGCTGCCCGCTGAGGTCACTGAGGCCACCACGGTCATCAAGGCCATTCGCTTTCCAGGCACACAAGGCTGGCAAATCCCGCGCGCGCGGTGCATCGCGCGCCGCAATCTGGAGTATGGGCATGGCAGAAATGGTGTTGTCCCAGGTCGCCAACGGACTGGTGCTGGGCTTCCTCTACGTGCTGCTCGCGATCGGTCTGTCGATCATCTGCGGGCTGCTCGGCATCGTCAATTTCGCGCACGGCGCGCTGTTCGCACTCGGCGCGTACTTCGCCATCGCGCTCTCCACGCAGTTCGGCTGGGGCGCCGTTGTATTCGCGCCCGTGCTCGTGGCGGCGGTGGGCGTGCTGATCGAAGTCGTTTTCATCCGCAGGCTCTATGGCAAGGAACCGCTTTTGAGCCTCATCGTGACGTTCGCGCTGTCGCTGCTCATCACGGCGCTCACACGCCTCATCTGGGGTGCGGGCGGCCTGCCGTTCAGCCCGCCCGAAGCGCTCAGCGGCTTTCTCGTGTACGGACCGCTGCTCATTACGAAGTACCGCCTTTTCGTGCTGGCCGCGACCGTGGCGATTCTCGTCGCGCTCTGGGCGTTCATGAAGTACACGCCTTATGGCCGCATTCTGCGCGCGGGCAGCCGCGACCCGGAAATGGTAGGACTCCTCGGCATCAATCTGCCGCGCGTGCTGACCGGTGCCTTTGCACTCGGCGCGCTGCTCGCGGGCGCGGCCGGCCTGCTCGCCGCGCCGCTCCTGACCGTCACGCCGGGCATGGCGACCGCCGCGGTCATGCCGGCCTTCGTGATCGTGACCATCGGCGGGCTCGGCTCGTTCGCGGGCGCCGTGGTCGCGGGGCTGCTGGTGGGCATGGTGACGGCGCTGGCCGTGCAGTTCTTTCCCGAAGGCTCGTCGGTCGCGATGTATGTGCTGATGGCCCTCGTCCTGCTCGTGCGCCCTCGCGGGCTTTTCGGTGAACGCTGGGAGCGCTTCGAATGAAACTCGGTTCTCTGACCCGGCACCCCGTTGCGGTGCTGACCCTCTGCCTGATCGTCGTCTCGCTCGCGCTCACCGCGAGCGGCACCCCACTCGAACGCGCCACGCAGATCGCCATCTACACGCTCTACGGCATGGGCGTGAACCTGCTGGTCGCGTACACGGGCCTGGTGCCGTTCGGCGCCTCGGTATTTTTCGGCACTTCCACGTATCTCGTCGCGGTTTCGCTGCTGCGCTTCATCGGCAACGAAATGCTCGCGCTCGCCGCCAGCGTGATCGTCACGGCCCTCATGGCCGCGCTGATCGGCGCCGTGGTGCTGCGCCGCCGCGGCCTCTACTTCTCGCTGCTCACGCTCGCGTGCTCGCAGATCGCCTTCGAGATCGCGTTCAAGTGGACCGACGTGACGGGCGGCGAAAACGGCTTGCAGAACGTGCAGCGCCCCACCTTCGCGACGACAACGGGCTTTCACGTGTTTGCGTGCGTGACGGTGATCGCCGTGGCCTGGGCGCTCTGGCGTCTCGTGCACGCGCCGTTCGGCCGCGCGCTGCAAGCGCTGCGCGACAACGAGCAGCGCGCCGCGAGCCTCGGCTACGACACGTACCGCCTCAAGCTCCAGGCGTTCGTGATCTCGGCGGCCGTGATCGGCTATGCGGGCGGCCTGCTCTGCCTGATGCTGCAAGGCGCGTACGCGAACAACCTGAGTTGGGAGCATGCGGGCGACAGCCTGCTGATGACGGTGCTGGGCGGCGTGCACCAGTTCCTCGGGCCGCTGTGGGGCGCGATTGCGTTCATCCTGCTCGAAGACAAGCTCAGCGGCCTCACCGAGCACTGGTGGCTGATCTTCGCGCCCATCGTCATCGCGTTCGCGTTCTTCTCGCCCGAAGGCATTCAGGGACTCGTGCAGCGCCTGCTGCGCCGGCCCGGCTGGACGCTCGTGCGCAACACGATTCCCGCGCGCCCCGAGATCATCGCGCCGTACCGCGCAAGCCGCGTGGACGCCGATCCCGCCAGGCCCGTGCTGAGCGTGCGCGGCCTTTCCAAGCGCTTCGGTTCGCTCGTGACCGCCGAGCAGATCGATCTCGACGTGTATCCGTACCGCCTGCACAGCTTCATCGGCCCCAACGGCGCGGGCAAGACCACCTTCTTCAACATGCTCACGGGCGTGCTGTGGCCGAGCGCGGGCACGATCACCTTCGACGGCCAGGACGTGACGAAGCTCGCCATGTTCCGCCGCGTGCGCCTTGGCATGAGCCGCTCGTTCCAGATCCTCAGCGTGTTCCGCAACCTCACGGTGTTCGAGAACGTGCGCGTGGCGGTGCAGGCCGCGCAGCGCGAGCGCCTGGGCCTCTGGCGCGACGCCCACGCGCTCGACAAGCAGAACGCGCGTACGTGGTCGCTGCTCGCTGCGGTCGGCCTCGCCGATCGCGCGGCGCACGCCTGCGAAAGTCTCTCGCACGGCGAGCAGCGCCTGCTGGAAATCGCGCTGTCGCTTGCGACCGAAGCCCGCCTGCTGCTGCTCGACGAACCGCTCGCGGGTCTCGCCGAAGCCGACCGCGCGCGCGTGGCGAGCATCGTGCGCGAACTGGCGAATCATCACGCCGTGCTGCTGATCGAGCACGACATCGACCGCGTGCTCACGATTTCCGACCGCGTGAGCGTGCTGCATCGCGGCCGCCTGATCGCCGACGGCTCGCCCGCCGATGTTGCAAAGCACCCCGAAGTGATTGAAGCGTACATGGGGCATGCCAAAGGCGCGCGCCCCGTCGATGCACGGCTCGCCGCGCGCGACGGCGAGCAACGGCCCGGCGCGGCGGCAGCTCCACGCGCGCTGCTGCGGCTCGAAGGCGTGAAGGCGGGCTACGCGGGCAACACAATACTCGACGGCGTCGATCTGACACTCAACGCAGGCGAGGTCATTGCGATTCTCGGCCGCAACGGCGTGGGCAAGACGACAACGCTGCGCGCCGCGACCGGCGTCGCGCAGGTCACGGCGGGCCGCATCACCTTCGACGGCCACGACATCACCGGCCGCCCCGCGCACGAGATCAACCGCCTCGGACTCGCGATGGTGCCGGAAGGCCGCCGCCTCTTTCCCAACCTCACGGTGAGCGAGAACCTGCGCCTCGCCGCGCGCAAGGGCGGCGCGAGCGTCGAGGAGATGTTCGCGCTCTTCCCGCGCCTCGCCACGCGCCGCGACGCACGCGCCGAGCATCTTTCCGGCGGCGAGCGGCAGATGGTGGCCATTGCGCGCGCACTCATGGCGCCCGCGAAGGCGATCCTGCTCGACGAGCCGTTCGAAGGCCTCGCGCCCGCCGTCGTGCAGGAAGTGCTCGACGCCGTGGTGAAGCTGCGCGAGCGCGCGAGCATCGTGATCGTCGAACACCAGGCCGACATGGTGCTGCCGATCGCCGATCGCGCCTACGTGCTCGTGAACGGCCGCGTGGCTTATGAAAACAGCGCGAGCGCCCTGGAACAGGACGCGCTCACGCAGGCAAGACTGCTCGGCATCATGCACGACGACGCCGACACAACCCAGGAGATGAAATCAGCATGACTTCCGCCACTTCCACCCCCTGCAATACCGTTGCGCCCACACCCGTTTCGCTCGACGAGGGATTGAGTGGCGCCACGCGCGTCTACTTCATCGTAGGCGATCCGATCGCGCAGGTGCGCTCGCCCAAAGGCGTGACGGCGGCGCTGCGCGAAGCGGGCCGCGACGCGCTCGTGGTGCCCGCGCACGTCGCGCCCGACGATCTCGCGGCGTTCTTCGCAGGCGTCACGCCCATGCGCAATGTCGACGGCGTCATCATCACCGTGCCGCACAAGTTCAGCGCCGCCGGCTTCTGCACGAGCCTCTCGGAAGAAGCGGCCTTTCTCGGCGCGGCGAACACCTTGCGCCGCACGCCGGATGGCGGCTGGCATGGCGGCATGTTCGACGGCACCGGCTTCGTCGCGGCGCTGGCCGACGAAGGCTGCGACCTGCGCGGCAAGCGCGCGCTGCTCGTGGGCGCGGGCGGCGCGGGCTCGGCCATCGCCCAGGCGCTGGTGAACGCCGGTGTCGCCTCGCTCGACGTGCGCGACAACGACGCCGCGCGCGTGGGCGCCCTCGTCGATCGACTCGCGGGGCTCGGCCGCGGCGCGGTGCGTGTGGCGGCAAGCGACGTCGCGGCCGAATCGTTCGACGTGGTCGTGAACGCCTCGCCCATGGGCATGCACCCCGAAGACCCGTTGCCTGTCGACGTTTCGCGCCTGCCCGCCAGCACCTTCGTGGGCGACGTCGTGACGAAGCCGCCGCTCACGCCCTTTATCGAGGCGGCGCGCGCACGCGGCTGCAAGACGGTGACGGGCACGCAGATGTTCGCGCGCGTGTGCGACCGCATGGTGGCATTCCTTCTGGAATCCGAAGCATGAATGCGCAGTCGCGGGTGGCGATCGTGACGGGCGGCGCGGGCGGCATCGGCCGGGCCATCGCGGCGCGCCTGCAACACGACGGCCACCGCGTCGCGCTGTGGGATCTCGACGGCGACGCGGCCGCGCAGGCCGCCGCCGCGCTACCCAGAAGCGCAAGCGCGGGCACGAGCCTGGGCGTGCGCGTGGACGCGACCGACGAAGCGTCCGTCGCAAGCGCCCTGCGCGCAACACTGGCGCACTTCGGCGCGCTGCACGTGCTGGTGAACAGCGCGGGCGCAACGGGACCGGTTGCGAACGTAGCCGACTGCGATCTCGCGGCCTGGCAACGCTGCATCGACGTGAACCTGCGCAGCGTGTTTCTCTGCTCGCGCGCGGCGGTGCAACCGATGCTCGCAGCCGGCTTTGGCCGCATCGTGAACCTCGCCTCCATCGCGGGCAAGGAAGGCAATCCGCAGATGTCCGCGTACTCGGCGGCCAAGGCGGGGGTCATTGCCTTCACCAAGTCGATGGGCAAGGAGCTTGCGCTCACGCCCGTGCGCGTGAACTGCATCGCGCCCGCCGTGATCGAAACGCCCCTGCTCGCGCAAATGACACGCGACGCGCTGGCCGCCAGCCTCGCAAAAATCCCAATGCAACGCGCAGGCACGGCCGAAGAAGCGGCCAATCTCGTTGCCTGGCTCGCAGGCGACCAATGCTCGTTTTCGAGCGGCGCGACCTTCGACCTCTCCGGGGGCCGCGCCACGTACTGAATCACTTCTCGCAAGACGGTGGCGCAACCCGCCGCCGTCACCTCATCTCTCTCATTACAACAAGCAGGAGACAATCGATGAACCGCAGCACCGGACTCAAAACCGTTGCGGCGAGCGCCGCCATGCTCGCCCTTTCCCCCGCCTTCGCGCAGTCGAGCGTGACCCTCTATGGCGTGGTCGATACCGGCATCGGCTGGGTCAACAACCAGACCACGCTCGGCTCCACCAGCGGCGGCCATTCGGCCGTGAAGATGATCAACGGCGTGTGGGCGGGCAGCCGCTTCGGCGTGAAGGGCTCGGAAGATCTGGGCGCCGGCACGAAAGCCATCTTCACGCTCGAATCGGGCATCAACTCGGCCACCGGCGCGCAGCAATACACCAACGCGATGTTCGGCCGCCAGTCGTGGGTCGGCCTGACCAACCCGGCCTACGGCACGCTGACCTTCGGCCGCCAGTACGCCTCGTATTACCAGTTGCTCTCGCCCTTCAGCCCGACCAACTCGCTCACCGGGTTCTACGGCGCGCATCCCGGCGACATCGACGGCTTCGACACCATCTATCGCGCGAACAACACCATCCAGTACCTCTCGCCGAAATTCCACGGCTTCTCGTTCGGCGGATCGTATTCGCTGGGCGGCGTGCCGGGCAGTTTCAACGCAGGATCGACATGGACGGTCGCGCTCCAGTACCTGGAGGGTCCGGTCGGCGTGGGCGTGGGCTTCTCGCGCATCAACAACTCCACGTCTGGCGGCGGTGCGTTCGGCGCGGACTCCACCACCTCGAACAACGGCGCGCAGGCAGGCGTCTCGGCGCTCACCAACGGCTACCAGAGCGCACAGGCGCAGCAGCGCTTCGCGGTGGGCGCGAGTTACCGCTTCAACAGCGCCTGGGACGTGTCCGCGACCTACTCGAACGTGCAGTACATTCCCGGCTCGGGCTCGAAGTTCACCGATACCGCCATCTTCAACACGGGCGGCGTGGTGCTGCACTGGAAGCCCGCGGTGGCGTGGGATCTGGGCGCGGGCTACAGCTATACGCGCGCGACGAAAGCCAACGGCATCACGAACGCCGCACAGTATCAGCAGTTCAATCTCTCGCAGTACTATGCATTGTCGGTACGCACCGGCTTCTACATGCTGGAGGCGTATCAGCACGCCAACGGCTCGACGCTCGGCACGGCGGGCGCGGGCCAGATCATCGACGCGACGGCCACGCTTGGCGACGGCTTCAATTCCACCCCCTCCTCCACGCGCAACCAGGTGGCGGTTGGCGTGGGGATCGTGCACCGGTTTTAAGGGTCGCAGGGACACGTCACCTCCAATTTTTTGAACTCTATTCCACTTTTTTCGTAACTGGAATAAGATTCCACAATTATCAAAGACACCGTTCACCTTACGCGCCCTTCGCCGGGCGCACGGGCGAACCAGCATGGAGGAGGCACGGACATGGGCGCGGCCACGCAACAAGGTTGGGACGAGGAAGTCGATCTGCTGATATTCGGCGCGGGCGCGGCGGGCATGACGGCCGCGCTCGTGGCCGACCACGAGAAGTTGAAGGTCCTGCTTTGCGAAAAGACCGGCATGGTGGGTGGCATCACCTCCACCTCGGGCGGCACCACATGGGTGCCGGGCACGACGCTGAGCGCACAGGCAGGCGTGCCCGACAGCGTGGACGACGCACGGCGCTTCCTCGCGTCGGTGGTCGGCGCGCGCGGCGGCGACGAAGCGCGCGAGGCCTTCCTGCAAAGCGGGCCGCAGGTGATCGACGAACTGGCGCGCATCAGCGACGTGAAGTTCGTCGCCGCCACCGCCCACCCCGATTACGTGAGCGGCCCCGGTGCGGCCTTCGGCGGCCGCGCGCTCGTGCCCGCGCCGTTCGACGCGCGCGTGCTCGGCAAGGCCTTCGCGCGCGTGCGTCCGCCGCGCAAGGAGTTCATGGGGCTCGGCGGCATGATGGTCGCGCGCGCCGATCTGAATGCGCTGCTCGCGCCCTTCGCCACGTTTGCCAACTTCCGGCGCACGATCGCGGTGGTGGGCCGCTATGCGATGGACCGGCTGCGCCACCCGCGCGGCACGCAGCTCGTCATGGGCAACGCGCTTGCCGCGCGCCTCTATTACAGCCTTTGCAAGCGCGATATCGAAGTCCGCTTCGAGAGCCCGCTCGTCGAACTCGTACGCGAGGACGGCCGCGTGACGGGCGCAGTCGTCGCGACGCCCAGCGGCGGCCGCCGCCGCATCGGTGCGCGGCGCGGCGTGGTGCTCGCCACGGGCGGCATCACGCGTCACCCGACGCTGCGCAACCAGCTCTTTCCCGCCGGTGCGCGTGGCCTGTCGCTCGCACCGCAAACCCACACGGGCGACGGCGTGGACCGCGCCCGCCAGGTCGGCGCCAATGTCGAGAATGGCGGCGACAGCCCGGGCCTCTGGATGCCCTGCTCGATCCGCCGCGCGCGCAACGGCCAGGCGGACGCGGACAGCGTCTGGCCGCATATCATTCTCGATCGCGCGAAACCCGGTCTCATTGCCGTCAACAGCCGGGGCGAGCGCTTCGTGAACGAATCGGACTCCTATCACGACTTCGTGATGGGCATGCTGCGCGACGCGCAGCAGCGCGGCGAGCAAGGACCGCGCGTGGCCGCGCATCTGATCGTCGATGCGGCGTTCATCCACGAATACGGCCTTGGCCTGCTGATGCCGGGCCGCAGCGCGGCGCGCATCGCCGCGTTCGAGCGCTCGGGCTATCTGGTGAAAGGCGCGACGCTCGCCGAACTGGCCGCGAAACTGCAAGTCGATGCTGCGGGTCTCGCGCGCACGGTCGACATCTATAACCGCGCCGCCAGGGAAGGCAAGGACCCCGCCTTCGAGCGCGGCAGCAGCCCCATGAACCGCTTCAATGGCGACGCC
The DNA here is from genome assembly GCF_003096875.1 of Paraburkholderia unamae. NCBI lineage: Bacteria > Pseudomonadati > Pseudomonadota > Betaproteobacteria > Burkholderiales > Burkholderiaceae > Paraburkholderia > Paraburkholderia unamae. The sequence continues at coordinate 300,845 of NZ_QEOB01000008.1, read as the reverse complement.
AGCCAGCAGCCCAACCCGTGCGTGCGCCCCATCGGCGCGGGCCCCTACTACGCCGTGACCGTGTGGCCCGCCGACCTCGCGTGCAGCGCGGGACTGAGCGGCAATGCGAACGGCGAAGTGCTCGACCACGCGGGCCACGTGATTGCGGGCCTGTTCGCGTGCGGCAACGACCTCGCGTCGATCTTTCGCGGCACGTACCCCGGCCCCGGCACGACGCTCGGCCCGGCCATCGTGTTCGGCTGGCGCATCGCGAAGTACGCCGCGAACGGCGGCAAGGCAAACGCAACACAGAACGTGCGCGCGGCGAGAGCCTGCGCCTGAAACGGAGAAACGCAGTCATGCAACGGATCGTCAATCGCCACGGGCTCGACATGCCCAAGCTGGGTCTCGGCACCTGGCCCATGCTCGGCGACGAATGCACGCGCGCGGTCACCGAGGCGCTCGACCTGGGCTATCGCCATATCGATACGGCCGCCGCGTACAACAATGAAGAAGCCGTTGGCGCCGCCATGGCGCAATCGCAGGTGCCGCGCGAGCAGATTCACGTGACGAGCAAGGTGTGGTGGGATCGACTCAACCCCGAAGACATGCGGGCCTCGTTCGATAACTCGTTGCGCGCGCTACGTTCCGACTACGTCGATCTGTTCCTGATTCACTGGCCCGCGCAGGACTGGGATCTCGCGCGCACGATCGACACGCTCGTTGCGCTCAAGGAAGCGGGCCGTGCGCGAGCGATCGGCGTCGCGAACTTTCCGCTGGCGCTCGTGCGCGAAGTCGTGGAAGTCATGCAGGCGCCGCTAGCCGCGATGCAGGTGGAGTATCACGTCGCGCTGAGCCAGGCGAATCTGCTCGACTTTGCCCGCCGGCACGATATGGCGCTCATTGCGTACAGCCCGCTTGCGCGCAACAAGGTCTCGGAGATGCCGGCGATCCAGCGCATCGCCGCGAGGCACGACGTGCCACCCACCCAGGTCGCGCTGAAGTGGCTGCTCGACCAGGCGGGCGTTGCCGCTGTGCCGAAAGCGAGTTCACGGGCCAATCAGCTCGCGAATCTGGCATCGCTCGAATTGCGGCTGGATGACGAGGATCGCGCGCTCATCGCGGGCATGCCGAAGAATCAGCGCCTTGTGAGCCCGGCGTTCGCGCCCTGCTGGGACGAGGCCTGACACGGGCCGGACCGCTGAACCCACGACTCCGGCGGAGGAACTGAGGCGCTCTGCCGAGACGATTGTCGTCCTGAGGTGAACGCAGATTCGCGTTTGAGCCGCTTTATCGGCGCAGAACGAGACCGCATACTGGCGGCGTAGATTTCACGACGCCGCCTAGCCCATGTTAAACAGAGACGCCATACGCTCCGGAGCGTTTCTCGAGAGCTTCAACTTCCTCCCGCCAGGAATGCTCTGGACGCAGTCACAGATCGACCAGTCGCTCGCGCAGACGATGGCCAGACGCCCCACGGGCGAAGACGTCTGGATCTTCGCCTACGGGTCGCTGATGTGGAATCCGCTCTCCTGCTACGACCGCCGCGAGATCGCCACGCTGCAAGGCTGGCATCGCAGCTTCTGCATCCGGCTGCTAGCGGGGCGCGGCACGCCGCAACGCCCCGGCCGCATGCTCGCGCTGGAGCCCGGCGGGTGCACCCAAGGCGTGGCGCTGCGCCTCGCCACCACCACGCTCGATGAGGAACTGCGCATTCTTTGGACGCGCGAAATGCTCACGGGCGCTTACACCCCAACGTGGACCACGGTGACGCTCGCAACGGGCGAGACGCAACACGCCCTCGCCTTCGTGGCCAGCAACTGCGAGCGCCAGTACGAAGCCGACTCGCATCCCGCGAAGATCGCGCGCCTGATCGCCCATGCGCAAGGCCCGCTTGGCACCAACGCCGAATATGTGTTCCGGCTGCGGCAGGCGCTGGCCGATTGCGCACTGAGCGATCCGTACATCGAAGACGTGGCGCACGCGCTGGCAGGTTTGGAAACGAAGCCCCTCTGAAGACGCGCCACGCGTACGATGGAACAACTCGTGCTTGCGAATCGGGCCTCCACTACATCCGGGAGCGCCGCCATGCAAACAGAGTTCGCCACGGGGTTTTCTCACATCAAGCCGCAGGACACGCCTTTCAAAGGCGGCGGACTGCGCGACTTCTTCATTTACCGCGACCTCGGCATCGCGGACGCGACCCACGGCAAGGTCGTCGCGCAACTTGTCAGGGCAAATCTTGCGCCGGAACAGGGCACGGGCTGGCACCGGCATGAGGCGGACTTCCATATTGTCATCATGCTCAAGGGCTGGGCCCGCTTCATGTATGGCGAGAAGGAAACGCTCGTCGAAGCCGGCGACTGCGTGCACCAGGCGCCGGGCATCGCGCACTATCTGTTCGATTACTCGCCCGATATGGAGTACCTGGAAATCGTGAGCCCGGCGGACTTCAAATCGATCGACGTGGACGCCCCGTGCAGCGTTCCGGCGCCTGCGGCGTGGGCCGATGTGAGTTCGACGTGATGCGTGCGCCGTGCAGGAGCACGGCGCTACGTTCTGTGCGGCGGTTGCTGATTCCCCCTTCCCGATAGCGCGAACGCGCGCGGAACCCGCGCGCGATGTCTTGCTGGCCGGTTGGCTGCGCAAGGCTTGGCGCTATTTCTTTGCGGCTCTCCCAGATCGTCCAGACGGTTCGCCGCGATGCGCGGTGAATCGCGCACTTCGGAACACCCCCCATTTTCGGACGAATCCCATATCGCGCGCTTCGGCATCACGTGAATATAGCTTATGTAAGCTATTTTTAGCGCAACTTGCTGGGCGGGATGCATCGCCGGGTCGGTCGTATCTCCGACGTCACGGAGGTATGGGGGTGTCGGATCAGTAGAAACGCAACGGCGCGACATAAGCACCTGCCGCCCCTTTCGCACCTCGCGAAGACGGGCGCGCAAGGTGCGGACGTAATGACTGTGCTTGGGCTTTAAACATAACTGAAAGAGCGTCAATGCGGCAATTCACGTTATTTTTTATTTCCATTATCTGGCTAGGCTGCATCTATGGCTTGATCGCATCACTATATTCGACGCACGAATTTTTACACGTCGCCAACAAGGCACCCGGCGTCGTAGTCGCATTGAATGCCGGCGGCAGCCATCCACAAATCGAATTCACAAATAAAAGGGGGGACCACATTTCGTACCCACAAGGTGGTTTGATTTTCGGCTACAGGATCGGCGACAGCGTTACGGTGCTTTACTTGGAAAACTCGCGAAATCCGCGAGCTACCATAGATCAATTCGGAGCGGTTTGGGAATTATCCATTTATTTCACGCTTATGGTTGTTTTTATTCCGGCAATTGAGCTGTCAAAATCAATGAAAAGTAAATTCAATAAATCAGATAAATGGAAAATTACAGAGTAAGTCAATGGACGTTCGATACAAGCGCTGGTGCAGAGATTGGACTTGGCGCGCTCTTGCTATCAGGAGGACTAATATCCCTTAAAGATCCGCACAACAATGCGCACCATTTCCATTATGGAGGATTTGGAGTCGGATTCTCTCGGGGATTTGAGCTTACAAGGATTCAAATTCCCGAGACGATTACTAAAAATTATGTCCAGTCCGGCAATGGCTCGATTACCAATTTTCCAGGTACGGGCGTCGTTTTCATGACGAAGGCATTTTCAGGAAAGGAGCTAACCAAGGGGGATATCTGCGGCCTGGCCGCCTATGTTGAATTCGGGGCGGGTTTGGTCGCCGGGTATGGTGCAACTTTGATGTTTCTGGGCATCAATCAGATGCTGGCACTTGCGGGCGTACCCGCTCCACAACTCCATCTGCTTGAAATTGCTATCGCTCAGGCTCCTGCAATCCTGTTCATGCGGGGATCGAACATGGGGCCACAGGCAAGCTGGGCGTTAAATGGAATGCTTGGAATGCTGACGTAAGCATCTCATGCAAAATCCGATAATTTCGGTTACATCGATTAACCTACAGGATGATCTTTCAGATGTCGCAAGATATATTCATAAAAATCAATGGCATTGACGGAGAATCGAAAGACGCACAACATCTTAACGAAATCGACGTGATTACCTGGACGTGGGAAATAAAACAGAATTCCGCCATGTTTTCCGGATCAGGAGGTGGAGCCGGAAAGGCCACCGTATCCGACCTTTCCTTCATTCATCAATTCGACAAAGCAAGCCCAAATCTTGCGAAATACTGTTTCACCGGACAGCATATCGATAAAGTCACTTTAACGATGCGCAAAGCGGGAGGAGCTCCTCTTGAGTTCTCACGAATAACAATGTACGACGTTGTAATAACTCAGGTTACTCCGATCGTTGCGGCCGAAATTTGCCGCGAGACCATTGGCCTTTCTTTTTCGACAATAAAGCATGAGTATATTCTGCAAAATCCAATTGGCGGAAGCGCTGGAACAGTCACGGCCATGATGTACATAAAGCAAAACTCCACTGTCAAATAATTCTGAATAGCGTAAGCGTATAGGGAGATTCAACAATGGGTATTGCGTTCCCTCTCGGGCTGAACGACGGAGACACTATGCCCGGTCGCGCAAAACCTCCCCCCCATGCAACTTCTCGGCGCAAAACCTGCTCCGGAACCGTGCATGCACTGGCACCACGATAAAGCGCCCGTTCACATCTCCGTCATGTCGAAGCATCACCAGCGCTTAAAATCCGGTGAAAAGAAGGCCCCCCGTGCGCCGAGCCTCTCCCGGCAATACCCTGCCCCCCCCACACCCCGCCTCAAGCCTGCCCCCACCCATCAAATCGGCACGAAAGTTGCATTGACCCCAACAGCCCGATCACCCGGCGCTGCGGCAACCGCCGCGCGGCGTGCGTGCCGGCGTGCGCCTTCTTGAGGCACGCACGAGCACATGCTTTCCGATCAGGCGAATCCGCTGGCGCGACGCACATCGCAACAAGTTCGCGCGCCGGCGGTCATCACGCGTCACCGATCGAAAGCAGCGCGCGCGGCGCTTGAAGCAGCCGCCGGTCAGGGCAGTCGGGGCAGGTTCTGCCAGGCATAGCGGACAAAAGCAGCGGACGGAAGAACGGATATGACGCAAACATTCTTCAACGAGATGTTCGAGCACGGGGAATTCGACGTTCGGGGCGTGGCCCCCACGGCGTTCGCGCAGGCCGGTGAGCCACGCGCCCATTACCGCGAGTTCCTCGCATGGATGCGCGGCCAGAACGAGCCGCAAATGCACAAGAAGCGCGCGGAGGCCGATGCGATATTCCGGCGCGTAGGCATCACGTTTGCCGTCTATGGCGAAAAGGACGTGACGGGCGCGGGCACCGAGCGCACGATTCCGTTCGACGTGATCCCGCGTATCTTCCAGCGACAGGAGTGGAACAAGCTCGAACGCGGACTGCGCCAGCGTGTCAACGCGCTGAACCGATTTATCCACGATATCTATCACGAGCAGGAGATCGTGAAGCGCGGCATCGTGCCCGCCGACCAGATCCTGAACAACGCGCAATACCGCCCCGAGATGCAGGGCGTCAACGTCGCACGCGACATCTACGCGCATATCGCGGGCATCGACATCGTGCGCGCCGACGAGGGCGAGTTCTACGTGCTGGAAGACAATTTGCGCGTGCCCTCCGGCGTCTCGTACATGCTGGAGAACCGCAAGATGATGATGCGGCTCTTTCCCGATCTGTTCGTGCGCAACCGCATCGCGCCCGTCGCGCACTATCCCGACCTGCTGCTCGACACGCTGCGCGCCGCCGCGCCCGCGGGCGCCGACAACCCGACGGTCGTGCTGCTCACGCCCGGCATGTACAACTCGGCTTATTTCGAGCACGCGTTCCTCGCTCAGCAAATGGGCATCGAGCTCGTGGAAGGTCAGGATCTGTTCGTCGACAAGGATTACCTCTACATGCGCACGACGCAGGGTCCGCAGCGCGTGGATGTGATCTACCGGCGCGTGGACGACGACTTTCTCGATCCGCTCTCGTTCCGCCCCGACTCCACGCTCGGCGCGGCGGGCCTCATGAATGTCTACCGCAAGGGCAACGTCACGCTGTGCAACGCGGTGGGCACGGGCGTGGCCGACGACAAGTCGATTTACCCGTACGTGCCCGACATGGTGCGCTTCTATCTGGGCGAGGAGCCGCTGCTCAACAATGTGCCCACTTGGATGTGCCGCAAGCCCGACGACCTGCAATACGTGCTCGACCATTTGCCCGATCTGGTCGTGAAGGAAACGCATGGCGCGGGCGGCTACGGCATGCTGATCGGCCCGGCTTCCACGCGCGCCGAGATCGAGGCGTTCCGCGCCGCGCTCGTCGCCAACCCCGACAAGTACATTGCGCAGCCCACGCTTTCGCTCTCCACCTGCCCCACCTGGGTCGAATCGGGCATCGCGCCGCGCCATATCGACCTGCGTCCGTTCGTGCTCTCCGGCAAGGAGGTGCGCATGGTGCCGGGCGGCCTCACTCGCGTGGCGCTGCGTGAAGGCTCGCTCGTCGTCAATTCCTCGCAGGGCGGCGGCACCAAGGACACCTGGGTTCTGGAACGATAGCCATTCGATCAGGACGACGAACGAACGGATGACGCCGAGATCACGCGATGAACGAAGCGCAACTTCTCGATGACAGGCGCGGCCAGCGCGAACGGGTAGCCATCGGACATGCCGAGGCTGCGGTTCAGGCTGTTGAGCGCATAGGTGAGCGGGTACCAGCGCGCCATCAGGCTCTCGAAGCTCGCCTCGTCAACGGGTGTCTGGTCGACGAGCACGGGCTCGTCGGGGCTGTCGGGCACGAGCGCGAGGCCGCAGGCCGTTGCCGTGTCGAGCGTATCGACGATGTGCAGGTAATGCGCCCACGTTTCGGCCCAGTCCTCCCACGGGTGCGCCGACGCATACGCGCTCACGTGGCGCTGCGCCCAGTCGGGCGCGGGGCCTTCGGCGTAGTGCCTGGCGAGCGCCGCGGCGTAGTCGGCGCGCTCGTCGCCGAAGCACTCGCGAAACGGCTCGATCCAGCGCGCTTGGGGGTCGGGCGCCACGAGCCGATCGAAATAGTAGTGGCCGACTTCGTGGCGAAAATGCCCCAACAAGGTGCGATACGGCTCGTGCAGCGAAACGCGCGTGCGCTCGCGATGGGCGTCGTCGGCCTCGGCGATGTTCATCGTGACGTGCCCGTGATCGTGGCCCGTCACGATGCGCGGGCCGTCGTCCGAATCTTCGAGAAACGCGAATTCCAGGCCGTGTTCGGGGTCTTCGGCGCGCGTGGCGAGCGGCAGGCCGAGCGCGTTCAGCGTGTACAGCAGGCGGCGCTTGGCCGTTTCGAGCCGATACCAGTAAAGGCGATTCTCGGGCCGCGAGAGGTCCGGTATCGTGCGCGTGAACTGGCAGGCGCGGCAGAGCGTGTCCGCGCAATCGGCTGCGATCATGCCGTTGCAGACGTTCTGCGCCGCGTAGTTGTGGCACTGGCGAAAGAGCGCGCCGCGCGAGCGCGCGTCGAGGCTGCGCCAGCGGCCTTCGCCCGCGTCCCCGAAGGCGTGCATCTCGCCCGTTTGCGGCACGTAGCCAAGGCGCGCTTCGCAACGCTCGCAGCGCTCGTTTTCGAAGAACACCAGTTGATTGCACTGATCGCAGTGAAACGTCTTCATTGCCGCATTCCTGTGATAGCCCCGTGGGGCGCGCCAGCGTGCGCAGCACGTCGCGTGCCGCGCGCACCGTTCGCCGCAGCGGTTGTCACATCCGGCACTCGCGGCATCTGCATCATACGCACGCGCCAAGCGCTTTTGCGTCCATTCCATCCAGGTCGATCGAGGAGTTGCGTGTGTCCATTCGTGTCGCGTTAAACCATGTCACGCAGTATCGCTATGACCGGCTCGTGCGCCTCGCGCCCCACGTGGTGCGCCTGCGCCCCGCGCCGCACTGCCGCACGCCCATTCTTTCGTACTCGATGCGCGTGGAGCCCGCCGATCATTTCGTCAACTGGCAGCAGGACCCGTTCGCCAACTATCAGGCGCGGCTTGCCTTTCCGGAGCCCACGCGCGAGTTCCGCGTCACCATCGATCTGGTCGCGGAAATGGCGGTCTACAATCCGTTCGACTTCTTTCTCGAACCGAGCGCCGAGCAGTTTCCGTTTGCCTACTCGCCCGAGCTGGCCGCCGAGCTTGCGCCGTATCTCGTGCCCGGCGAGCCGACGCCGCGCTTCGCCGCGTTCGTCGAGACGATCGACCGCACGCCGCGCGTGACGATCGATTTCCTCGTCGAACTGAACCAGCGCCTGCAAAGCGATATCGGCTACCTGATCCGCATGGAGCCGGGCGTGCAGACGCCCGAGGAAACGCTCGAAAAAGGCTCAGGTTCGTGCCGCGACACGGGCTGGCTGCTCGTGCAGACGTTGCGCCAGCTTGGGCTCGCCGCGCGCTTCGTCTCGGGCTATCTGTTGCAGCTCACGCCCGACGTCAAGGCGATCGACGGCCCGCGCGGCGCCGAAGCCGACTTCACGGACCTGCACGCGTGGTGCGAAGTCTATCTGCCGGGCGCGGGCTGGATCGGGCTCGATCCGACCTCGGGGCTCCTGGCGGGCGAAGGCCATATTCCGGTGGCCTGCACGCCCGAGCCGGGCAGCGCCGCGCCCATCTCGGGCGCGCTCGACGAATGCGAGGTCGAGTTCTCGCATACGATGTCCATCTCGCGCGTGCTGGAAACCCCGCGCGTGACGAAACCGTACACGGACGCGCAATGGGCCGGCATGCTCGCCATGGGCGCGCAGGTGGATGCCGCCCTCGGCGAACAGGACGTGCGCCTGACGATGGGCGGCGAACCGACCTTCGTCGCCGCCGGCGACCGCGACGCGGCCGAATGGAATACCGACGCGCTCGGCCCGACCAAGCGCCGCTACGCCATCGCGCTGATGGACAAGCTGCGTGCGCAATACGGCGCGCAAGGCTTTTTGCATATCGGCCAGGGCAAGTGGTATCCGGGCGAGCAGTTGCCGCGCTGGGCGCTCTCGCTCTACTGGCGCGCCGACGGCGAGCCGTGCTGGCGCGACCCTGCGCTTTTCGCCGACGAGCGCTCGCCCGCGCACCACACGGCCGCCGACGCGCAGCGCTTCATCGCGCACCTCGCCGCGAAGCTCGCGGTCGATCCCCTGCATGTGCAGCCCGGCTACGAAGACACCTGGTACTACTTGTGGCGCGAGCGTCGCCTGCCGGTGAACGTCGATCCGTTCGACTCGCGCCTCGACGACGAACTGGAGCGCATGCGGCTGCGCCGCGTGTTCGACGCGCGCCTCGACACCGTGACCGGCTATGTGCTGCCGCTCGCCGCCGCGCCGGCCGCGCCCGCCTTGCAGGGCCCGCGCTGGGTGAGCGGCCCGTGGTTCTTCCGCGATGAGCGCATGTACCTCATGCCCGGCGACTCGCCGATGGGCTATCGCTTGCCGCTCGATTCGCTGCCGTGGGTCGCGGCCGGCGACTACCCCTGGCAACACGCGCGCGATCCGTTCGCCGTGCCCGCGCCACTGCGCAGCGCAGCCGAACTGCGTATGCAATATGAACGCGGCATCGATGCACGCGGGCAATCCGCGTCCGGCGCAAGCCCGGGCCTCGCGGCAGGCGCGCGTTACGGTCACGCTGGCTCCGGCGAGGCCGATGCGAACCGCTACCCCGCGCATGGCGAATCCGCCGCGTGGCTCCACCGCACGGCGCTCTGCGTGGAAGTCCGCGACCCCGCGCGCGCCGCGGGCCCGAAAGCCGAGGCCGCCTCGTTCGGCAGCGCGCAAGGCCAGTTGCATGTCTTCATGCCGCCGCTCGCCGAACTGGACGACTATCTCGACCTGCTCGCCGCCGTCGAAGCCACCGCCGCCGACCTCGCGCTGCCCGTCGTGATCGAGGGCTATCCGCCGCCGCGCGACCCGCGCCTCAAAATGCTCCAGGTCACGCCCGACCCCGGCGTGATCGAGGTGAACATCCACCCGTCGTCGAACTGGGACGAACTCGTGGAGCGCACCGAATTTCTCTATCAGGCCGCGCACGAAACGGCGCTCTCCACCGAGAAGTTCATGCTTGACGGCCGTCACACCGGCACGGGCGGCGGCAATCACCTCGTGCTCGGCGGCGCCACGCCCGCCGACAGCCCGTTCCTGCGCCGCCCGGACCTGCTCGCGAGCCTCGTGGCCTACTGGCACAACCATCCGTCGCTTTCGTACCTGTTTTCAGGGCTTTTCATCGGGCCGACGAGCCAGGCGCCGCGCGTGGACGAAGCGCGCAATGATCAGGTGTACGAACTGGAGATCGCGTTCGCGGAGATCCAGCGTCAGGTCGATCTACTTCATGGCTACAGCGAGTTCCCGAGCGGCGGCGAGCGCGTGCCGCCCTGGCTCATCGACCGCGCGCTGCGCAACATTCTGATCGATGTTTCCGGCAACACGCACCGCGCCGAATTCTGCATCGACAAGCTCTACTCGCCCGACGGCCCGACCGGCCGCCTCGGCCTGCTCGAACTGCGCGGCTTCGAAATGCCGCCGCATGCGCGCATGAGCCTCGCGCAGCAACTGTTGCTGCGCGCACTCGTCGCGCGCTTCTGGAAAACGCCGTACACGCAGCGCCTCACGCGCTGGGGCACCGAACTGCACGACCGCTTCATGCTGTCCACCTTCGTGGAGATGGACTTCGACGACGTGCTGGCCGAAACGGCCGCGGCTGGCTTCGCGCTCGACTCCACATGGTTCGCGCCGCACTTCGAATTCCGCTTCCCGCTGGTGGGCGAAGTGCACACGGGCGGCATTGCGCTCGCCGTGCGCCACGCGCTCGAACCGTGGCACGTGATGGGCGAGGAGGGTTCGCCCGGCGGCACGGTGCGCTATGTCGATTCGTCGGTGGAGCGGCTCGAAGTGCGCGTGCTCGGCATCAACGAGAGTCGTCATATCGTCGCCGTGAACGGCCGCGCGCTGCCGCTGCAACCCACCGGGCGCGTGAGCGAGAGCGTGGCGGGCGTGCGCTTTCGCGCCTGGCAGCAAGCGGCGGCGCTGCACCCCACCATCGGCGTGCACGCGCCGCTCACGATCGATATCGTCGATACGTGGAACGCCCGCGCGATCGGCGGATGCCAGTATCATGTTGCGCATCCGGGCGGCCGCAATTATCAGACCTTTCCGGTCAACGCCTATGAGGCCGAAAGCCGGCGGCGCGCGCGCTTCTTCACGATCGGGCATACGCCTGGGGCGGTCGACGTGGCCGCGCCCGAGCGCAGCCTCGAATTTCCATTCACACTGGACCTGCGCCGCGGCTGATCGCGGCCGATAACACGTCGATAGACTCAACCGAAAGCGCGCCCGGCACACCGGGCGCGCCGCGACGACCCACGATCTTGCCGACTCAATCCACCCTGCCGTTCGATTCCTCCGCCAGCGACACGCTGGCGATCGCGCCGTTGCGCACCTTACCGGTGCACGCCGGCCACTGGGACGAACTGCGCGCGCCGCAGGGCGAGTTGCGCGAGCCGTGGCGGCAGTTTTTCGCGCTGCTCGGCAAGCCTGGCGTGGCGGACTTCGATAGCGCCGCCGCTTCGGTCGCTCGCCAGGTGCGAGAGAACGACATCAGCTACAACGTCTACGCGGACCCCGGCGGCCCCCGCCCGTGGGCGCTCGACGCGCTGCCGCTCATCATCGACGAAAGCGAATGGGCGCAGATCGAGCAAGGCGTGGCACAGCGCGCGCGGTTGCTCAACGAAATCGTCGCCGACATCTACGGGCCGCAGACGCTGCTCGCAAGCGGCCTCCTGCCGCCCGCGCTGGTGTTCGGCCACCCCGGTTATCTGCGCGCCGTGAAGGGCTTCGTGCCGCCCGAGCGCCAGTATCTCCAGATCGTCGCGCTCGACCTCGCGCGCGCGCCCGACGGTCAGTGGACCGTCGTTTCGCATCGCACGGAAGCCCCCTCGGGCCTGGGCTATCTGCTGGAAAACCGGCTCATCGTATCGAGCCTCTTCGCCGAGCCGTTTCGCACCATGCGGGTGCATCGCCTCGCGCCCTCGTATTCGCAACTCATCGCCACGCTCGCCGCGGCCGCGCGCGCGATCATGAACGCCGACGAGCGCGGCGCGAGCGGCGCCTCGCCGCATATCGTGCTGCTTACGCCTGGGCCGTACAGCGAAACCTATTTCGAGCACGTGTTCCTCGCGCGCTACCTGGGCCTCACGCTGGTGGAGGGCAAGGACCTCACGGTGCGCGACGACATGCTCTACCTGAAAACACTGGGTGGCCTGGAGCGCGTGCACGCGGTGCTGCGCCGCCTCGACGACACCTTCTGCGACCCGGTCGAACTGCGCGCCGACTCGACCATCGGCGTGCCGGGGCTCTTGCAGGTCATGCGCGCGGGCAACGTGATGGTCTCGAACGTGCCGGGCGCCGGCTTCGTCGAGTCGCCCGCGCTGCATGGCTTCATGCCCGGCATTGCGCAGGCGCTGCTCGGCGAAGAACTCGCGCTGCCGGGCGTCCCCACCTGGTGGTGCGGCGAAGCGGCCGCCTGGCAAGACGCGCTCGCGCAGGTGCCGCAGGCGCTGATCGTGCCGACGTGGCCCGGCGGTTCGCGCGGCGCGGCGGCATCAGCGGCGTCACCAACGCCGCCGGGGCTTGCCGCAGGCGTGCAAACGCTCGCCGACTGGCGCGAGCGCATCGAGCAGTTGCCCGACGCGTTCACGATCCAGCAGCCGCTGCGCTACAGCTACACGCCCCGCTACGAAACCGGCGCGGGCATGCTCGGCGCGCGTCCGGCCGTGCTGCGCGTGTATGCGATCGCCGACCAGGAGCAAGGCTGGCGCGTCTTGCCCGGCGGCTTCACGCGGCTAGCGGCGGAACATCAGGAATCCGTATCGATGCAGGTGGGCGGCAGCAGCGTGGACACCTGGGTGCTGTCGAGCCAGCCCGGCTCGAACTTCACGCTCCTGCCGAGCCCGATGAAGCCCGGCGACCTGCGCCGCGAACGCCGCCGCGTGCCGAGCCGCGCCGCCGAAAACCTCTTCTGGGCAGGCCGATACGGCGAGCGCGCCGAAAACGGCGTGCGCTTGTGCAGGCTGATTCTCGGCTCGCTCGAAGGCAGCGACGCCGAGGAACTGTCCGGCACGTTCGTCGAACTCGCCGCTGCGAATGGGCTCGTGCCCGCTCCCGGCGACGAAACGCGACTCGCGCTCGATGAGTTCGAGCGCGCGCTCGTGGCCAATCTGCACGAGAACGCGGGCGCGACAGGCATCGGCCGCACGCTCGCGAGCCAGGCCTATGCGTGCGGCGAGATTCGCGGCCGGCTGTCGAGCGACCACTGGCGCACCGTGCTCGCCTCGCGCAACGACTTTCGCGACGCGCTCCAGGCGCTGTCGCTCATTCCCGCGCCGCCGCGTCACGGCGCCGCCATCGAGTTCCGACGTCCCACGCCATACGACCGCATGGCGCTCATGGGCGCGCTCGATGCGCTCGCCACGCAACTGAGCGCCATCAGCGGCTGCCAGGGCGACCGCATGACGCGCGACGAAGCGTGGCGGCTGCTGTTCGCGGGGCGTCACATCGAACGGGTCGCTGCGCTCGCAACGATGTTGCGCGTCGCGGCGCACGAACGCACGCTCGCCACACCGGCGGGCTTCGACATGCTGTTGCAGTTGTTCGACAGCACGCTCACCTATCGCTCGCTTTATCCGGGACGCTTCGAAGTGCCCGCCCTGCTCGACACGATCGTGACCGACCCGACCAATCCGCGCGGCCTTTATGGCGTTTATGCGCGCCTGCGCACGCGCCTCGACGAGATCGCCCAGGCGGCGGGCGGACCGAAGCGCGAGCCGTTCGCCTCGCAACTCGCGCCCATCGAAGCGCTTCCCACGCTCGAAGCGCTGTGCGATCCCGGCGAGGACGGCCGCTATCCCGCGCTCACGGCGCTGTGCGACTCGCTCGCCGAACGCATGGCCGCGGCGTCGAACGAAATCAGCGCACGCTGGTTCAGCCACGCCGTGCCGCTCGCCGCGCAGGTGTGGTCATGAGCGACACGCGCCTCACGGTTTCGCACCGCACGACGTATCGGTATTCGACGCTCGTCGAAACCGCGCAGCATCTCGCGACGATCCGCCCGCTCGAACTGCCGTGGCAGCGCGTGCTGGCGCACCGCGATTGCATCGAGCCCGCGCCCTCGTATCAACGCAGCCGCCTCGACGCCTTCGGCAACGAAGTGCTCTACTTCTCGTTCGAAGCCCCGCACGATTACCTGCTGATGACGAGCGAGACGACCGTGATGCTCGCGCCGCGTTATGCGACGCTCGACATCGCCGCCACACTGGCCTGGGAAACGGTCGCTCACAAGCTGCGTTACACGGCGGGCGGCGCATTCCATGCGGAGTCCGAATTTTGCTTCGCTTCGCCGAATATCGCCCTGCTGCCCGAACTGCGGGCCTATGCGCTGGAAAGCTTCGCACCCGGCGCGCCTGTGCTGGCCGGGGCAATTGACTTGATGCATCGCATCCACGCGGATTTCGCGTACCGTCCCTCGACAACGGCGTTCGACACCCCCGCCGCGCGCGCCTTCGCGCTGCGCCACGGCGTGTGCCAGGACTTCGCCCAGGTGATGATCGGCTGCCTGCGCTCGATCGGCCTTGCGGCGCGCTACGTGAGCGGCTATCTGCGCAACGACCCGCCCGCCGGCGCACCCGCGATGATCGGCGCGGACGCCTCGCACGCATGGGTGTCGCTCTATGTGCCGGGCGTGGATTCGGCCGGGTGGATCGACCTCGATCCGACCAATGACGTGCTCGCCGATCAGGGCCATGTGACGCTCGCCATCGGCCGCGATTACAGCGATGTGTCGCTGCTGCGCGGCGTGATCCTGGGGGGCGGCGCACATCGGGTGGACGTTGCCGTGGATGTGAGGGCCGATTAATGCCACATTAATGCCACATTAATGCCACATTAATGCCGCGTTAAAGCAGGAAACCGGCGCGCCTACACCAGCCGCCCCAGCCCCGTCACCACCTGAACGACACCGAACGCCGCGATGGCGAGCGCCGAGAACAGGGAAACGCCGCGCGTAAATGCCAAAGGCAGCCTGGTGCGCAGCGCGGCCGTCACGCCGCTCAGGCACAGCCACCACACCGCCGACCCGGCAAACACGCCCAGCACCATGGGAGCCACGGTGGCCCACCCCATCGCGCCATGCTCGCCCTTCGGGGCGGAAAGCGGCCCGAGCGCCGCGAACGCGGCGATGAACGAAAAAATGGTCAACGGGTTCGAGAGCGTGAGCGCGAACGTCGTCACGAAGTCGCGCGTGACCGGCGTGCGCGCAGGCTCTTGTGCGGCAGCCTGCGCGGTGGGCGCATCGCGCGCGATCGACCATGCCATCCAGACCAGAAAGGCCCCGCCCGCGCATTTGAGGGCAACGGTCAGCATGGGCAGCGCCGTCACGATGCCCGCAACGCCCAGGGCGCCGAGCAGGCCATAAACAGCGTCGGCGCACGCCGCACCGATACCCGTGGCAAAGCCCGAGCAAAACCCGCGGCTCAGGCTGCGCTGGATGCACAGCATGCCGATGGCCCCGACGGGTGCGGCGATGCAAAACCCCATCGCAACGGCTTTGACGAACAGCATTTCCCCTCTCCCCGCAATTCGTGTTGTTCAGGGAAATATCGTAAACGCCGCGAGTGCGCCGCAAAAGTAGGTTTTTAATGGAGAATTGGCGTTTTACCTTAAAAACTTCATCATGATGGACGATCTGGACTGGAAGGTACTTTCGCTGCTACAGGAAAACGGCCGCGTGACCTATACCGAACTGGCGCGGCAGGTGGGTTTGTCGGTGCCGGCGGTGACGGAACGGGTGAGACGCCTTGAAGAGTCGGGCGTGATAGAAGGCTACTCGGCGCGCGTGAATCCGGTGGCCGCCGGTTATCCGATCATGGCGCTGATCGGCATTACCGTGCAGCAATCCGCCAAAACGAAGTTTCTCAAGCTGCTCGGCACGATCGACGAGGTGCTCGAATGCCATCACGTCACTGGTGCGGATTCCTATGTAATCCGCCTCGTCGCGGCGAGCGTGGCCGACCTGGAGCGGCTGATCCAGCGCATCAATCTTTACGGCGAAACGCGCACGTCCATCGTCATGTCCACGCCGCTGCCCGCTCGCGCGGTGCAGCGGCCAACTGCCAGGCCGCCGGACTCGAACAGCAGGGCCTAGCCTCGGCGGCCCGCCTGTTCACAACGAACGCGCGATGGCCTGGCCCAGCAGGTCGATGCCGAGGTCGATCTCGGCCTCGCTAACCGTGAGCGGCGGCGCGATGCGGAACACCCCGCCCATGCCCGGCAACTGCACGATATTCATGCTCAGGCCGAGTTTCATGCACTCGCGCGTGATCTTCGCACCGAGGCCGTCGGCGGGCTCCTTCGTGCGGCGGTCCTTGACGACCTCCATGCCGAGCAGCAGCCCGCGCCCGCGAATATCGCCAATGCAGTCAAAGCGCTCCATCAGGTCCAGCAAGCCGCGCCTGAGCCGCTCGCCCATCACGTTCGCACGCGCCACGAGGCCATCGCGCTCGACCACGTCCAGCACGCGCAAGCCGACCGCGGCGGGCAGCGGATCGGACACGTGGGTCGTATAGAACAGGAAGCCGCGTGCGTGCGCCTCCTCCTCGATCTGCGCGGACGTGACCACCGCCGCCAGCGGCAGGCCCGCGCCCAGCGTCTTGGAGAGCGTGAGAATGTCGGGCGTGACGCCGTCGCGCTGGCACGCGAACATCGTGCCCGTGCGCCCCACGCCGGTTTGCGCCTCATCGAGGATCAGCAGCATGCCGCGTTCTTCGCATTTGCGCTTGAGCGCCGCCATGTAGCCTTCGGGCAGTTCGATGATGCCGCCGGAGCTGAGAATCGGCTCGGCGATGAAGGCCGCGAGATTGCCGCTCGACTGGCGATCGATCAGATCGAACGCATAATCCAGTTCTGCCAGGTAATCGTACTGGCCGTTGCGCTCGAAGCGCGGCCGGTACGGGAACGGCGCGGGAATCGCGAACGAGCCGACGGCGGCCGGGCCCACGCCCTTGCGCCCCGCGCTATACGTGGCCGAAGCCGCGCCGCCCGTCATGCCGTGCCACGACTGCGCGAAGCCCACGATTTCGTATTTGCCGGTGACGAGCTTCGCCATGCGGATGGCCGCCTCGTTCGACTCCGCGCCCGTGCTGAGCAAAAGCGCGCGGTCCAGCCCCTCAGGGGTGATCTCGGCCAGGCGCGTTGCCAGATCGACCACGGGACGCGAGAGCATGCCGCTGAAGAGGTGATCGAGCTTGCCCGCGTATTCGTTGATGACCGAAACGATCTCGGGGTGGCTATGGCCCAGCACCGCGCTCATCTGGCCCGAGGTGAAGTCGAGAATCGGGCGGTCGTCGGCGTCGTAGACGAAGCTGCCCTGGGCGCGCTCGATGATCATCGGCTCGAACGTGCCGCCATAGCGGATGAGGTGCTGCCTGGCGTTGCGCCAGAAAAGTTCATCGTCGTTGCGGGTCACCGTGCTTCTCCTCTTCGCGTAGCAAGTTTTCCTTGCAGTCTAGTCGGCGCTCTGGTTTTATAGAATCGAATAGTTCTTATGCGAGATAGAAGAGAGGCTAATATCTTGAGCCGTACGCTCGAAATCGATTTGCTGCGTTCGTTCGCCGTGATTGCCGAAGTGCGCTCGCTCAGCCGGGCGGCCGAGCGCGTGGGCCGCACCCAGTCGGCGCTGAGCCAGCAGATGAAGCGGCTGGAGGAAATCGTCGATCAGCCGCTCTTTCAGCGCACCGGGCGCGGCGTGGTGCTCACCAACCCGGGCGAGCGCTTGCTGATACACGCCCAGCGCATTTTGCGGCTGCATGACGAGGCGCTCGCCGACCTTGGCGGCAAGGGCTTGTCGGGGACTATCCGCTTCGGCTGCCCCGACGACTATGCGGCCGTGTTCCTTCCCACCTTGCTGCGCCAGTTCGCGAGCCAGCACCCGCATGCGCTCGTGGAGGTCGTTTGCGGCCCCACGCCGCGACTGCTGGAGCAACTGGACAAACGCGCCGTGGATCTCGCGATGGTGTCGTTGCCCGATGACCGGACGGCAGGCGGCGCAGCGAGCGGCGCGGGCGACGACATCATCCGCCGCGAGCAACTGGTGTGGATCGGCTCGCCGGAGCTCGAATCCGCGCATTTCGATCCGCTGCCGCTCGCGCTTTCCGACCCGGACACGCTCGACCACATCGCCGCGTGCGAAGCGCTCGATCGCGCGGGCCGGGCCTACCGCGTCGCGTATGCGAGCAGCAGTCTCGCCGGACTCACGGCGCTCGTGCGCTCGGGGCAAGCCTTCGCGGTGATGACGCAGACGGCCGTGCCATCCGATCTGGCCATCCTCAACGGCGACCCCGCGTTGCCGCCGTTGCCGAGCGTCGGCATCACGCTGAAGTTCGAACGCAAGCGCCCCTCGCATCTCACGGCGGCATTCGCGGATCACATCCGGTTCACGCTGCCACTGCTGTAATCGCCGGGCGCGCCGGGCGTCCCCGTCCTTCGCTGCACAGTCCCGCCGCCCGGCTTCATCGGTCGCGACGCCGCGACTTCTCCCTTCGTCCACGCGCACAGCGCCCCAGCCGGGGCGAACGGTTGCGCGCGATGCTTCCAAAGGGTTTACCCGCACGTCGTCAGGTTTTCATTGACGATGTGTTTTTGACACTTCAATATTTCCCAATACATTGTATTGCCATTCGATACTTTAAAGGAAATGATGTCAGTCTCAAGTGAACTCCCCGATTTGACCGCTACCCACCTCGCCAGGCTCATCCGCACCGGCGAAGTGAGCGCGACGGAGGTCATGGCCGCTCATCTGGAGCGCGTTCAGCAATGGAATCCGCAAATCAACGCGGTCGTAGCGGCGAATTTCGACCGCGCTGTGGCGGGCGCACGCGCCGCCGACGCCGCCCAGGCCCGAGGCGAACCACTCGGCGCGCTGCATGGCTTGCCCGTCGCCCACAAGGACCTCTTCAGCACGAAGGGCACACGGACGACATTCGGCTCGCTCGCCTTCGAGGACTACGTGCCCGAAGCCGACGTCACGCTCGTGGAGCGCCAGCGCCTCGCGGGCGCAATCGCCATCGGCAAGACGAACACGCCCGAATTCGGCGCCGGCTCGCACACCTTCAATTCCGTGTACGGCATGACGCGCAACCCCTACGCGCCGGACCGCTCGGCGGGCGGCAGCAGCGGCGGTGCCGCCGCGGCGCTGGCCAGCGGCATGGTTGCGCTCGCCGACGGTTCGGACATGGGCGGATCGCTGCGCAACCCGGCCAGCTTTTGCAATATCGTCGGCCTGCGCCCCTCCTTCGGCCGCGTGCCATATGCGCCGAACGCGGGCCGCTTCAATCCGCTTTCGGTCGCCGGGCCCATGGGCAGGACGGTCGAGGATGTCGCGCTGTTCCTGGAAACGCTGGCAGGCTTCGACGCGCGGGACCCGCTTTCCTTCCCGTCGCCGGAGATCGCGTACAGCAAGCAGCTTCAGCGCGATTTCAGCAACGTTCGAATTGCGTGGGGCGGCGACCTGGGCGGCCTGCCGTTCGAGCCCGAGGTGATGGAAATCACGCGTGCGAGTCTGGGCGTATTCGCCGACCTGGGTTGCCGCGTGGAAGCCGCAACGCCTCCTCTGGAAGGCGCCCACGAGGCCTTCCACACCTTGCGCGCCATGTCGTTTGCGAACGCGTATCGGGAGACCCTCAAGTCGAAGCGCGACAAGCTCAAAGACACGGTCATCTGGAATATCGAAAAGGGCTTGCGGCTGACGGTCGACGACATTCTCGACGCGCAAGCCCAGCGCACCCGCCTGTTCGAGCGCCTGCGGGAATTCACCGACACGTATGAATTCATCGTGGCGCCGGTTTCGCAGGTGCTGCCGTTCCCCGTTGAACAGGAATATCCCGCCGAAATTGCAGGCGTGCCCCAGGCGACTTACATCGACTGGCAGCAATCCGCCTATGTGTTCTCGGTCGCCGGAAACCCGGCCATCTCCGTTCCCTGTGGTTTCAGCAAGGACGGCACGCCCGTGGGCGTCCAGATTATCGGCCGGTACCGCGACGAGCTCGGCGTACTCCAGTTGGCTCATGCATTCGAGCAACTCACCCAGCACCATCGCCGTCGGCCTGTTCGCTCGACCCTTTCTTAATTCGCACGACTGACCAGGTCAATCATGAGCACATCCACTGAGCGTTCGGACATCGCAGCGCACCGTTCGGAAAACCAGCCTGTTCGCGCGTCCATTGCGGCCTTTCTCGGCACGACCGTCGAATGGTACGACTTCTACATTTATGGGAATGCGGCCGCACTCGTCTTCGACAAACTGTTCTTCCCGCAAGTGAGTTCCTACGTCGGCACGCTGGCGTCCTTCGCGACGTTCGCAGTCGGCTTTCTCGCGCGGCCAATCGGCGGCATTGTGTTTGGACACCTCGGTGACAAGCTCGGCCGTAAAAAGTCGCTCATGGCCACGCTCATGTTGATGGCGGCGTCGACCGTTGGCGTTGGCTTGCTGCCGACCTATGAACAGGCGGGCGCCCTCTCCGTGTGCCTGCTGCTGCTCATGCGGGTTTTGCAGGGTATTGCGGTGGGCGGCGAATGGGGCGGCGCGGTCCTGATCGCGGGCGAACACGCCCCGAAGCACCGCCGGACCTTCTTTGCCTCCTTCGCGCAACTTGGCAGTCCTGCGGGATTGCTGCTCGCCATGCTGGTATTCGGCGCAGTGAGCCGCTTCGACCACGCGACCCTCCTCGATTGGGGCTGGCGCCTGCCGTTCCTCGGGAGCGTGGTGCTTTTCGCCGTGGGGTTCTTCGTTCGAGCAGGCGTCAAGGAGTCTCCCGAGTTCCACGCTTCGAAGAAAGAACGCAAGCTCGTCAAGATGCCGCTGGTCGAAGTCCTGCGCCATCACTGGGTGGTGGTGCTGCTCGCCATGGGTGCAAACAGCATTGGCGTGGCCGGCGCTTACTTCACCAACACGTTCATGCTGAGCTACACCACGCATTATCTGGGGATGTCCGCGTCGAAGATCATCAATGTGCTGACGCTCGCCGCCGTCATCCAGTTTCTGTGGCAGCCGGTTGCGGCAAAAATCGCCGAACGCTTCGGTACGGTGCGCTGCCTGCTGTTGTCGGCCGCCGGCAGTGTGTTGATTCCCTATCCGATGTTCATGCTGGTCAGCACGCAGAACACCTGGCTCATGCTTATTGGCGTCATGCTGGCGATCGCCACGAAGTCGAGTTTCTATTCGATTATCGCCGGGTATATGACCGAGATTTTCCCGGCACATATCCGCTATTCGGCCATCTCCCTGGCCTACCAGCTGTGCGGCGCCATTATCGCGGGCTTCACGCCTTTCGTCGGTTCGATACTCGCCGAGCGTTTCCACGGAAGCTGGATTCCGCTTGCCGTCTTTTACTCGGCGCTGAGCGCGGCCTCGCTGATCTGCGTGGCGATCATCGCGCGAAGAAAGACGTCTTTCGCGGCGATGTAACCCCCCGCGGCTGTCGCAACGGTCGCGTCCGCAACGGCGCGACCGTCGACATGCCGGTCAGTAAGTCGAGAGTTCCTGAACCAGCGCGAGCAACTGCGGCAAAAGTTCGGCTTCGACCCGGGCCAGCGGCCAGTCGCTGGTTCTCGCGACGATGTTGACCGCGGCGACCATCTTCCTTGCCGCGTTGAAGATGGGCCCCGCAACGCCAATCTGGCCGGTGATGAGCTGGTCCTGCGAAATCGAATAGCCCTGGCTCCGGCATTCGGCAACGAGCGCCATCAGTTCGTCCGGGTCGGTGACCGTTTGCGGCGTCATGGCCGGCACCGGCTTGCGCTTCAGGATGTCGCGCACCTTGTCATCGGGGTAAGCGGAAAGCAGGACGCGCCCCGAGCTTGTCGAAAACGCCGACGTCCGGCGGCCGGGCAACATCTCGACCACTTTCAGTTCCCGGCTGGGAAGGCGGAAAAGATACAGCAGGTCGTCGTCTTCGAGCACGCTCACATGCATGGCGAGGCCGAGGCGCTCACGGGCCGCGACGAGCGTGGGCGTGACCTTCGCGACGAGCGGGTTGGTCCGCAGGAAAAAATAGCCTAGCTCCAGCACGCGGGGCGTGAGGCTATAGCGCTTCGACAACGCATCCTTCCTGATATAGCCGGTCTGCTCCAGCGTGTGCGTGAGACGCTGAACGCCACTCTTGGTCATTCCGGTCGCGGCGACAAGCTCAGTCAGACTGATTGAATCCTGGAGCGAGCTGAACGCCTCAAGCACTTTTAGCCCTTTGGCAAGGGATTGCACGAAGAGGTTGTCGACCTCCGTAGCCTGCTCGTTGCTGCTCACCTGGTAGCTCCCGATACACGATAATTGGCAAAGGCTCATTGTATCGAATTGCAATACAAAGTGTTGCGGGCTGCCGGACCGAAGCGCTCTCCCTGTCGGCAAATATCAAACGGGCAATGACCACCACCGCGCCGCTCAACGTTTGACATACGACGCTGCGGACGAAGTCCCGGCCTTGCCCGGCGAACGCAAGGCAGCGGCATGTAAACGCTCCAATGCGACGCGTGACATCGGCGGGTTCGAAGGCTGCGAACCATGCGTGACGGCACCGCCCTCCGCCGAAAAAATAAGGGCTCCGATCGGTCGTCGCTTTCATATACTGCTCATACGTGCCGTCCTCCCAAGCATGAGCGCAACGTCGCGCTGTCCATCTGGAGTCGAGGCGAAATGAGCACCATCACACCGGCCGCACACACCGAACCCGAGCGGCGCAAGCCGATTCTCAATACCGTCGACCGCGTGTGCGAGATATGCTTTGGCCTGTTCATGGCACTGACCTTCGTCGGGGCTGTCAAGGCAGTGAGCGTCGGCGGCGATGCCGGGACCAAAATGTTCCATGCCGCGCTCGGATGCAATCTCGCGTGGGGCCTGGCCGACGCCGTGATGTATCTCGTGCGCACGCTTGTCGATCGAGGACAACGCCTGAAGCTCGCGTTGACCGCGCGGCAAGAGACAGACCGTGCAGTTGCCGTGCGTACATTGCGTGACGCATTGCCCGAGACGCTGGACTCGCTTGTCGAAGACGACGAACTCGAGCGGATTCGGGCGCGTCTCTCGGCCACATCGACGCTGCCGCCCAGAGCGAATTTCGTACGTGACGACTTCGTCGGCGCAGTGGGCATCTTTCTGCTCGTCGTCCTCGGCACCTTCCCCGTTGCCCTGCCGTTTCTCCTGATCGATGATCACAGGGCGGCGCTCGTCTGCTCACGCGTGCTGACACTCGCGATGCTCTTCATCGCGGGCTGTGCACTGGGACGCTACACCGGTGCGGGCGCAATGAAAGCAGGCATCGCCATGACCGCGCTCGGCGTGTTGCTGACGATGGCAATCATCGCAGTGGGCGGGTAAACAACGCGTCTCGCTTCTTGACTGTTACCCTGAAAAGGGCGACGGTGTGCGTCTGGAACCTGGTTCGCTGTTGTCTCGATCAAGCCGTTTATCCGGATCAGGCATGGGGATCTTCCGTCTCGATGAGGCTCGTCTGCGCGTTCTCTGCATTCGCGAATGGCGTCGTCGCGCGCGCCATCGCGCACGCCCGCTCGTGCTGCACGCTCCTTCCCGACAAAGTGCTTACATCCATTTTGGACTGTGTATGAATCGCGTTACGCCACCCGGTGACTCCACCGCGTTCAGTGCGAACTGGAGGTGACGCCATGAAACCAGCGGCTTCCGCGCAAGCGCATCCGCATCGCCTGCCCTTTCTACAGGGGCTTTTGCCGCTCAGCCCCGCGCAACTCCCGCACGACATCATCGCGGGAATCACGCTCGCGGCGCTCGGCATTCCCGAGGTGATGGGCTATACGAAGATAGCTGGTACACCCACCGTCACGGGTCTTTACACCATCTTGCTGCCGCTGCTGGCGTTCGCGGTCTTTGGTGCGTCGCGTCAACTGGTCGTCGCGGCAGATTCCGCCACCGCCGCCATTCCCGCCGGTACGCTCACCGCGGTCGCCGCATTGGGCAGCAAGGAATATGTCGGCCTGACGAGCACCGTGGCCCTGGCGGTGGCCGTGATGCTGGTCTTTGCGCGGATCTTTCGTCTGGGTTTCCTTGCCGACTTTCTTTCGCGCAGCGCGTTGATCGGCTTCCTTACAGGCGTGGGGGTGCAGGTTGCGGCAGGCGAGCTTGCGGGGCTGTTCGGACTCGCAAAGCAGGGGCATGGCCCGGTGATGCAGATCGTGTCCGTCGTCGAGCGCGTCGCCGGGGCGAACTATCCGACCACGCTGCTTTCGATTGCCGTCCTCGCCGTGATCATCGGTTGCAAGCGCTTCGTGCCTCGCGCGCCGGGCGCGTTGATCGCGGTGATCGGGTCCATCGTGGCAAGTAGCGTGTTCGATTTCGCCGCGCATGGCATTACCGTCACCGGCGAAGTGCCGGGCGGGCTTCCGTCGCTGTTCCTTCCGCCGTTGCATATGGGCGAGGTCAATCAGGTGCTGGCAACGGCCGCCTCGTGTTTCATCGTCATCATCGCCCAGAGCGCGGCGACGGCGCGCGCGTACGCCAACCGCTACAACGAAAAAGGCGACGACAACGCCGACATTATCGGACTCGCGGCAGCGAACGCCGCAGCGGCGTTCACCGGCACCTTCGTCGTGAACGGCAGTCCGACCAAGACCGAGATGGTCGACGATGCGGGGGGCCGCACGCAGGTCGCCCATCTCACGACCGCGGTCATCGTGCTGCTGGTGCTGCTGTTCCTCACGAGACCGCTGAGTCTTTTGCCTGCCGCCGTCTTGTCGGCCATTGTGTTCATGATCGGGGTGAAGCTGATCGACGTGAAGGGCATGATCGAGCTCTTTCGCATGCAGAAGGACGAATTCGTCGTCGCGCTGCTGACGGTGTGCGTGGTCGTGTTCGTCGATGTGATGCACGGCATTCTCGCCGCCATTGTGATGTCACTGATCGCGCATGCCCGAAACAGCTACCACCTGCGCACCCGCGTGCTCACCCGCAGCCCTGCGGGTCACTGGGTCGCGCATCGTGTCGAGCCGAATGTGCTCGCGGCTCCCGGCATCGTCGTCTACCGGTTCGAAGCGGACCTGTTCTATGCGAACACCGGCCGCTTCTCGGAGGAAGTGCTGAAACTCGTCAACGAGGCCAGCCCGCCGTTGCGCTGGGTGGTCCTCGATGCATCGGAAATCAACAACGTCGATTACACGGCGTGCAAAGCCTTGCTTCAGCTTGGCGGCGAACTCGACAGGCGCGGGGTGGGTATCGCCATCGTCGCCCTTCCTTCGGGTGTGCGGCATGAACTCGAACGATACAAGGCGCTGCGCGCGCCCGATATCCATCGACAGATCTTCTCGACGGTCGATGAGGCGATCGACGCGCTCGGCAATCTATCGCCAACGGCTGCGCCGCCTGCACCGGACGACACCAAAGCATGACGAAGCCAGGCCTGTAGACAATCAACCGGGAAAGGGAGGCACACGTGTCCGAGATCGCTGCTGCGAAGCGCAATGAAAGTCCACCGGGGCCCGCCGATCCGGAAGACCCGTCCATGCTGTTTGCGGGGCGTGGGTCGGTGGCGGCGCGCATCGAGCGCGGCAAGGCGGCACGCACAAAAGTGCCGAGAGCGAAGCTGGCCGAATTCAGGACCGACGGCCGCGATCCCCTCGCGTTGCTCGACGCGTCCAACGTGGGACGGGTGGCCGAGCTGATACCCATACGCTACGGTCGCATGGTTGCGAGTCCCTTCGCGTTCTATCGCGGCGCGGCGCCGCTCATGGCCTATGACCTGTCGAAGCTGCCGCATTCCGGCGTTACCGTGCAACTGGGCGGCGATGCCCACCTCGCGAATTTCGGCCTGTTCGCGAGCCCCGAGCGGCGTATGCTTTTCGGACCCAATGACTTCGACGAAACGCTTCCCGGCCCGTTTGACTGGGACGTGCGCAGGCTGGCCGCGTCGTTCGTGATCGAAGCGCGCGAACGCGGATTCGCCACGCGCGAGCAGCGCGCCGTCGTACGCCGGTTGTGCGAGACGTTTCGGCAACGCATCGCCGAATTCAGCCGGATGGATACGCTCGACGTCTGGTATTACCAGTTCAGTGCAGCGAGCATGCTGGCGATTGCCGGTTCGCAGGTGGAAAAGAAAAAAGAAATGGCGGTCATCGCGAAGGCGAGCCAGCAGTCTTCCCGGTCGGTGATGAGCCACGCAACCGAAGTCGTCAACGGCAAGCTGCGCATCAAGGATGTCCCACCGCTCGTGTATCACATCCCTCTGGAGAGCCCGCACGATCATAAGCAGTACGATGCGATGGTCCGGCGCTTCTTCGCCGACTACCGCCTGACGTTGCCCGACGACAGGCGTGCCCTGTTCGATCGCTACGAACTTGTGGATGTCGCCATTCGTGTTGTCGGCGTGGGATCGGTGGGCACGCGCTGCTACCAGGCGTTATTCATGGCCGACGGCGACTGCCCGTTGTTCCTTCAGTTGAAGGAGGCGCGAGCCTCCGTGCTGGAGGGTTACGTGCCGCCGAGCCGTTTCCCCAATCACGGCCAGCGTGTGGTGAACGGGCAGCGTCTGCTGCAATCCGCCAGCGATATTTTTCTCGGCTGGTCGAAAATGCGGCACACGGGCAGCGACTTTTACGTTCGCCAACTGCGCGACATGAAAGGCGCGTTCGACTTCTCCACATTCGACGTGGAAGATCTCGGTGAATATGCGGTTTCCTGCGCGCACGCGCTCGCCCACGCGATGGCAAAAGCGGGCGACCCCGCATTGATCTTCGGATATATGGGAAAGTCGAGCGCATTCGACGAGGCAATCGTGCAATTCGCGCTCGCCTATGCCGAACAGAATGAAGCGGACTGGACGGTTTTAAAGGCAGCGGTCAAATCGGGACGGGTTCAGGTCATTCGTGAATGAGGCGGGAGCGCACAGGTCATGACGCCAAATGCGTTCGAACACAGCTAAACGAGATTCAGACTGATACGCCCGCAAGCCGAATGCGGTTTTAACGCGTGGCTTAACGCGCGCTCGCCGTTGCTCGCTTGCTCTGCGAATTTTGAAGAACGGAGGATGCACGCATGCCGCGCCGACTGCACGTAAGCCACCGGATCGTCGTCGACGCCCCGGTCGACCGGGCCTTCATGTTTTTCACGCCAGCGGGCGAAGAGTTGTGGGTCGACGGCTGGAAGCCGACCTACGTCCACCCAGGCGATGGCCGCACCGAGGCGGGAATGGTGTTTCTCACGGGTCAGGGCGGCGAGCTGACTGTCTGGACGCTGATCGACTTCGAGCGCGACGCGCACCGATCGCGCTATGTGCGTTCGACCCCGGCCTCGCGCACCAGCGTTGTCGAGGTGCGCTGCGCCGCACTCGACGCAGCGCGCACCGCGGTTGAGGTGAGCTACACGCTCACCGCGCTGAACGCAGCGGGCGAACGGGCGCTCGAAGATTTCGAGGGTGAGCGCTTCGCGGCGATGATCGACGACTGGGCGAGCAAGATCGCGGCGCGGCGCGAGGTGCTGCTGGCAGCTTCGATCCGCTGACTCCGCGGTCGGCCACAAAGAAGCCACTAGCCACGTCGCTTCGCTGCACGTTTGCGCTGCGGCGGCTGCGCCGCGCGAAGCTCGGACGGATCGAGAAAGAAGTTCCGGTTGCCGGCCATGCGCTCGACCATGAAGTCGATGAACGTCTTCACGCGCAGCGATTGTTCGGTTCGATGCTTGTAGTAGATATAAATCGTGCCGTATTCGGTGATGTGCTCCGTCAAAAGCGGAATGAGTCGCCCGCTTCGGATATGCACCGTGGCATTGAAGCTCCCCAGTTGCCCGATGCCGAGGCCCGAAAGCACGGCCTGCGTTTCGAGCTCCGTATCGTTTACGCAGATGGCGGGAGGCACGTCGCGATAAACGATCTCATCGCCAAGGCGGAACTGCCACTGCGCGAGCTTGCCCGTGTTGGCGCGGCGGTACCCGGTGCAGCGATGCTGCGCGAGTTCTTCGATGGTCCGCGGCGCGCCGTTGCGCTCGATATAGTCCGGCGAAGCGCACACGATCAGTTGAATCGGCACCAGCCTGCGGGCGATCGAGCCTCCCGAAGGCGGCGGTCCGCCGCGAAACCCCACGTCGGAGCGGTCTGTCACGAGATCCGTGAATTGATCGTCGAATTGCACTTCGAGCTGCACGTTCTGATAGCGCTTCTGGAATTCCTCGAAGTACGGCCAGAGGACCGGGAGCCCGAATGCCCGCGGCGCACTCACGCGCAACATGCCGGCCACGTCCTCTTTCGAGCGCCGGGCTTCGTCGAGCGCGGAAGAGAGAGTGGCGAGCGCCGGCTCCACGTTGTCGAGCAGACGCTGGCCCTCCTCGGTCAGGCTCAGCTTGCGCGTGGTCCGGTGAAAGAGCCGCACGCCCAGTTCCTTCTCCAGTTGCATCACCGCGTGGCTCGCGGCCTGGGGCGAGATGCCTTGATCGATTGCCGCGCCACGCAGGCTGCCGAGCGCCGCGGCACGGACGAAAATGGTGATCGCACGAATTCCGTTCATCTCCAGGGCCCCGATTCGCAAACAGAGGTTGATTATCACTCCAGTAATATACGGCTAGTTTGTGTCAATCGCCGCGACTACCATGACCTCACCTCATCACACACGTAGGAGAGACATGATGGCTAACGTTCAACAAGGTGGCTTCAAGCGCGTATGGTTCATCACTGGCGCATCACGGGGGATTGGCGCATTGATTGCCGAAGCGGCGCTCGCGGACGGCAACGCAGTCGTGGCCGCCGGACGTAATGCTCCCGCTATCGTCGAGCGGCTCGGCGAGTCGGCGGCGTTGCTGCCGGTCGCGCTGGACGTGACAAACGAAGCCCAGGCGAAGGCGGCCGTGCAACTGGCGGTTGAAAAATTCGGCCGCGTCGACGTGCTGGTCAACAACGCCGGCTTCGGTCTGCTGGGCGCCGTGGAAGAATCCGCCGACAAGGACATCCGCCGCATGTACGACACGAATGTATTCGGTCTGCTTAACGTCACGCGTGCCGTGCTGCCGACGATGCGCGCGAACCGCTCGGGCCACGTGATCAATATTTCGTCGGTTGGCGGTTATCGGGCCGCGGCGGGTTTCGGCGCGTACTCGTCGACGAAGTTCGCCGTCGAAGGCATTACGGAAGCGTTGCACGCCGAATTGAAACCGCTGGGCGTTCACGCGACCGTTGTCGAGCCGGGGTATTTTCGCACGGACTTTCTGGATGCTTCCTCGCTCGTCGTTGCGCCCGACGTGATTGCCGACTACGACGAAACCTCGGGTACGGTGCGCCGCAAGGCGGTGCAAATGAATCACAACCAGCCCGGCGACCCGACGAAGCTTGCGGCGGCGCTGATCACGCTCGTCGACGCGCCGAACCCGCCGCTGCGCCTCCCGCTTGGCACGGACACGCTGGCTGCCATCGAAGCAAAAAACGCTTATGTGGCGCAGGAAATGCAAACGTGGAAGGCCCTGTCGGCATCGACTGACTTCGCCGCTTGAGGTTACCTGATGGTGCCTGAGGGCGCCAAGGCACGCCCTCAAGCACCCCTTCAACACGCATTTGCAATCAAAGTCGGCGGAATACCAGACTGGCATTGACGCCCCCAAAGCCGAAGCCATTGGAGATCGCGTATTCCGTCGATATGTTTCGTGCCGTTGCACCGACAATGTCGATGCCTTCCGCTGCCGGGTCAGGCTGCGTCAAATTGAGCGTGGGCGGCGCAAGCTGGTCTCGCAACGCAAGCACGGTGAAAATGGCCTCCACGCCGCCAGCCGCGCCAAGCAAATGGCCAGTCGATGACTTGGTGGCGGATACGGCGGGGCCTCGACCTGTTCCAAATACCGCCTTGATGGCCGCCAGCTCACTGATGTCGCCTACGGGCGTGGACGTTGCATGAGCGTTCAAATGCCCGATCAGGCCGGGTTCGAGATTCGCCTGCCGGATCGCCAGTTCCATCGCGCGCCTTCCGCCGGCACCGTCTTCGGGCGGGGATGTCATATGGTGCGCATCGGCGCTCGTGCCATAACCGAGCACTTCCGCAATCGGCGTGGCGCCTCGCCGCAATGCGTGCTCCAGGTCTTCGATGACGAGCATGCCGGCGCCCTCTCCCATCACAAAGCCGTCGCGTCCGCTATCGAACGGGCGGGACGCTTGTGCGGGATGGTCGTTGAAGCCTGTGGACAGGGTTCTTGCGGCGGCAAACGCCCCAAAGCTCACTCGATCGATGCAGGCTTCGGCTCCGCCGCACACGGCAATATCGGCTTCGCCGGCGCGGATCAGGCGCGCGGCGTCGCCAATGGCCTGAGCGCTGGCGGCACAGGCGGTGACCGGCGCACCCAGGGGACCACGAAAGCCGTGGCGAATGGATACGTGGCCGGCTGCCATATTGGCCAGGAAACTGGGAACGGTGAATGGAGAAAGCCGCCGAGGTCCGCGATTATCAGTGGTCCTTACGGCTTCGACGATCGCACCAAATCCGCCTACGCCGGAAGCCACGATCGTTGCCGTTCTTTGACGAGCGCTTTCCGTTTCAGGGTGCCAGCCGGATTGATTCAAAGCGTCTTGCGCCGCGCTCAGCGCAAACAGACTGAAGCGGTCCATCTTCTTCTGGTCCTTGGGCTCGACCGCGAGAGCGGGATCGAATCCCCACGGGCAATCCGGCGTCAAGATGGGCACGACGCCGCCGACCTTCGATGCAATCCCTTCCGTGACCTCGTCAGGCAAACCCGCCAGGCCTGAATAACCGTTCAAGAGCCGGCTCCATACGGATTCGACCTCACACCCCAACGGCGACACTATCCCCATGCCAGTCACGACAATGCGTCTCGTACTCAAACCATGCTCCCTTCCGATTGACGAACATATGCCGCCACGAATTGGCACAACGCGCCAAGTGGCAACGATCACAAGCTTCAAGCACCGCGGAAATTACTGGCCAGTATAGGCAGGTGGGCCGTGGGAAATTGACACATCGCGCCAATCAATGTGCAAAGTGCGCCATAATGAACGCACCATGAACCGGACCTCGCAAAGCCCTCTCACGCTTTCCGCTCACTTCCTGCACGGGATGTTGCGCGTCATTCGCAGCCGTCACGGGGAGGACGCGGCAGCGCAGGCGCTCGCAAGCGCCGCCATCCCCCAGTCCCTGCTCCATCAGCCCGATGCGCGCATGACACGCGAGCAATATGTCGCGCTGTACAGGACGGTCGCGGCGACACTCGATGACGAGATGCTGGGTCTATGGTCCCGGCCGATCCGGGGTGGCACATTGAAGTACCTCATGCTCAGCCTGCTCGACGCGCCCACCGTGCTGGTGGCGTTCAATCGTTTCGTGCGCTTCTGGAATTTGCTGCTGGATGACTACCGGCTACAGATTTCAACGAAGCATGATCTGGTGCGACTCGCGCTAGTGGAAAGAACGTCCGGCACGCCGGTCACGCCACTTGGACATGAGTTGATGATGAAGCTGGTTCACGGCATCGCCTCCTGGCTGCTTGGCAGGGAAATCGTCCTGCACCGGGTCGAGTTCGACTTCGCCAAACCGAGGCACGCGGGGGACTATGCGTTCCTGTACCCAGGCGCCGTGCATTTCGATGCAGGAATGACGAGCATCTATTTCCTGTACCAGGATTGTGCGGAACTGTTCAACCGCGAGAAGCACGAGCTATGGGAATTCCTGAAGCGCGCGCCTGGAGACTGGACATTCACCGCGTTGCATCATGGTTCCATCGTGGCGAAAACGCGCGAGTATCTTGAACAGAATATGACGCAGCCGGTAACCATTCAGGATCTCGCGCAGGCATTACATACGTCGGTGCGCACGCTCAACCGCAGATACGCAGAGGAAGGAACGCATTTTCAGCTAGTGAAAGACGGACTGCGAAGGGATATCGCCATCCATAGGCTGACCAATTCGAACACGAGCGTGGCCGTGCTGGCGTTTGATCTCGGCTTTTCCGATGCCACCGGCTTTTGCCGCGCATTCAAGCACTGGACCGGCAGTAGTCCTACTGACTATCGCAAGGGCAGCCGTCAGGGTGAGTGACGAGACGATGTCTGCGTCGGATGGGCTTCACCATCCTATGCAGTCGTGGAAAGTCCCGTTCTTTGCTGCCTGAGCATGATCAGTTCGTCCCGATTGCTCGAGAATAAAAAGACCGCATTCGCCGCCCGTTCGATATATTCGCTGACGACGCTGAAATTAAGGCCCGGCACATACCAGAAGCGCCACTCCAGACGAACAAAGGTTCGGTGCAAACGCGTGCGGATTCCCCGGCCTTCGACACGAAACGCCAGAAAGTCTACGTCGCCGGCACGGACGATCTCGCGCGCCACGACCTTCAGATCGAGTTCGGTGGCCCATTGGCCGTTGACGTCCGCATAGGCCGCCTTCCACTTCTTGCCAATCTGGAATTCCGCTGGAACGAGTTGTTTCGGGACAGTGCTCGCCCCCTGGGGCGTCGCTCGCGGATTGCCCATGGCGTCGTACACCCACTTGCCTCCGTTGGCCTCAATTCGATCGGCGTCCAGATCGACTTTGGTGATCCGGATGCTGTAGCGGGTCTTTTCCCGCCCACCAATGATATCGATCACCCTGAACGTGGCTTCGTCGCCGACCGAAAACACGCGTCCCAAAGGATAAACGCCGGCCGAGTATGGATTATCCGACGGTCGCGCGAGTTGCGGAGGCGGAGCGCCCGGCGCCACCACGATCGCGGGCGGTTCGACCCGCGCCTGCGCCGGCGGCTGCGAGGCGACCGGTGCAGACGCAACGATCGCTACCGGCACGCCGGTTTGCGCCGCAGCCGGTGCGCTTGCAACGCTTGTGCGCCCCGCTACGGGCGGGCTTGCCTGCGTGGCGAGCAGACGGGTAAGCCGGTCCTGCGCGATCTCGGCAAAGCGGCCATTGGGAAAAGTGCGCAAATAGGCGATCCAGTCCTGCGGGTTGCGCGACGACTTGATGCGCTCCCAGTAGTCCAGATCCTCCTTGACGGCATTCTCGAGGTCCGCGTCGCTGAGCGGCTTGCGTCCGTCGTCGAAGAGATAGACCGCTCGTTCAAGCGAGGTCGACTCCCAGGGAATCTGCATGCCGCTGGATTCCAGCCTCACGTTGAGGCGCACACGCTTCAAGGCATCCTCGAGCTGCGCGTCGCGGCGTGACAGTTCGCGGACCAGATTCTGCACGTAAGGGCCGTTCGCCCCCTGGCCGTCGAAGGCCACCTTCCCCGGCGCGGTCGAGTAGGCAAGCAGGCTTCCAACCGGCGCGTCGACCTGACTGAGACCCGCTTGCGCGGGTTGGTAGGTGCCACCGAATGGATCGTTGCGGCACGCATCGAGAAAGACGATATGGGTCTTGTCTTTCGTGTCGGCGAACTTGCCGAGCAGGAGCCCCAGATCCAGGCATCTGGCCTTCAGTTGATCCGCAGTGCCTACCTGGGCATCGACGGGCAACAGGTAATTGCGCCAATCGAGCTGGACGCCGTGACCCGCGTAGTAAAAAACCGCGAGCCTGGTGCTTGCGTGCTGGACTGTCTCGCCAAACCGGTCGACCGCTTCCCTGAATGCGTCGAGTTTCACGTCCTGCTGGAAATCCACGCTGAAATTGGCTGCCGCGAAGAGTTCGCTCATCGCGCGCGCATCGTTGACCGGATTGCGCAGCGCCATACGGGCATAGGCACTGTTGCCAACGACCAGGCAGACCTTCGATGCGTCGTTCACCGTTGCGGCGCCGCTCGCACCGCAGCAGAGGGCGGCCGGCAGCCCGGGCAGGGTCCTCACAAAGTCCCGGCGAGTGAACATGGCCGACACTCCTTGTTTTTACAAGCTCGCGGGCATGGTGTGCGCTCGTCACGACATGCATCGCGCTTCGTCCCGCTTAGTGGCGCTTCGTACCGCTTTGTACCGCTTCGCGCCGGGCGTATTGGTCAGAGGTATATCGTTTCGCAACGTTCAAAGCGCTTGACGACGTAACCGGCGATCGCACTGCAAACACGGGAATTGATTACACGATAGAAGCGGTCCCGCCAACACACAAGTTCCAGTTGGACGTGCTCTCGTCCGCACACGGACAATGCTCGGGTAACGGCTTCGGCCGAGACGATGCGCACCTTCAGGCGCGTGGACAAGCGCCGGGAATATCCAGCGCCTGCGTGCGGACATGTCTACGTGATCGTGCTTGCACTCGGCTCAAGCGCGGCGTGGTCCTCCCCCGCGCCGGGCCGAATCCTGAACCAGATCGAATACATCGCCGGCAGGAACACCAGCGTCAGAATCGTTCCGGCAAAGGTTCCCCCAATCAACGTATAAGCCAACGTGCCCCAGAAGACGGAATGGGTCAACGGAATGAAAGCGAGCATCGCCGCAAGCGCGGTCAGGATGACCGGCCGGGACCGTTGAATGGTGGCTTCCACCACGGCATCGAAAGGCGTCATTCCCTCCCGCGCATTCTGCTCGATCTGGCCGATCAGGATCAGCGTATTGCGCATCAAGATGCCGGAGAGCGCAATGAGCCCCACCAGGGCATTAATCCCGAACGGCTGATTGAACAGCAGCAATGTCGGGACAACGCCGATCAAGCCCAGCGGACTCGTCGCGAACACCATCATGGTCGCGGCCATCGAGCGCGTCTGAAAAACAATGATGAGCAAGGTGAGCGCAATCATGATCGGAAACAGCGGAGCCAACGCTTTCGTCGCTTTGTCGGCTTCTTCGATGGATCCTGCCTCCTCGATCCGATAGCCGTCCGGAAGCGTTACGATCACCGGCTGAAGCTGCGCCATCATCGCGGTCGAGACATCGGGCGGTTGCAGTCCTTCCGCAATGTCGCCGCGCACGGTAATCGTTGGCGTTCGATCGCGACGGCGAAGGATCGGGTCTTCCATCCGGATTTCGACCGTCCCCACCTGTGACAGCGGTACGCGCTGACCCGCGGCGCCGATCAGGGTGAATCCACCGATCCGGTTCGGATCAAGCCGGATGTCGCCGGCCGATCGTGCGACGAGTTCAACAGAGCGAATGTCCTCGCGTACGTTCGTGACCGTTATGCCGGTCAACAGAAATTGCAGCTGCTGTGCGACCGAACTGGACGTCAATCCGAAAGTCCCGAGCCGGTCTTGATTCAATGTGAAGTGGACGGCTGGAACACGTGGCCCCCAGTCGGTATTCACCGTCCGCATCATCGGACTGGCGTTCATGATCCGTTCGACCTGCGCGGCGATTGCGCGCAACGTGTGAGCGTCCGGACCCATGACCCTGAACGCAACGGGATAAGGCGAGTAAGGGCCGAACACCAACTGGGTGACGCGAACCTGGGCCCCCGGTACCAAACCCTCGG
Source organism: Paraburkholderia unamae (assembly GCF_003096875.1). Classification (NCBI taxonomy): domain Bacteria; kingdom Pseudomonadati; phylum Pseudomonadota; class Betaproteobacteria; order Burkholderiales; family Burkholderiaceae; genus Paraburkholderia; species Paraburkholderia unamae. The sequence continues at coordinate 265,499 of NZ_QEOB01000008.1, read as the reverse complement.
CAATGGCTTTGCGCAGACGGAATTTGAGTGCCTCCCGCTGCGTCTCGTCACTCGTGCGTATGACGATTTTCGCGAACGACGAATCCGGAAGCTCCGGCGACATTGCCAGATAGAAGCGAGGCGCCCCCTGTCCAATGTAGGCGGTGACGATCTTCGCTTCCGGCTGCTTTGCCAGCCATGCCTCGACTTTTTCCGTCGCTGCGGACGTTTGCTCGATCGACGTCCCATAGGGCATCTGCACCTCCACGAGCACTTCCGGGCGATCGGAGGTCGGGAAGAACTGCTTTTTCACCACGCTCATTCCCATCACGGCGACGACGAACAACGCCACCACGACCCCGGCGACTATCCACTTTCGCTGTATCACGCGCGCGAGGAAGCGGCGAAAGCGCTGGTAATTCGGCGTGTTGTAGATCGCCCCGTGTCCACCTTCGATCGCCGGAATGTCGGGCAACAGCTTGACGCCGAGATAGGGTGTAAAGACAACGGCAACGATCCACGAGGTGATCAGTGCGATGCCGACAATCCAGAACATGTTGCTCGTATATTCGCCCGCCGTCGAACGGGCGAAGCCATTCGGCATGAAGCCGACGGCCGTGACCAGCGTACCGGAGAGCATCGGGGCCGCAGTGTGGCTCCAGGCGTAAGCGGACGCCTGAACGCGGCTATAGCCCTCCTCCATTTTCACGACCATCATTTCGATGGCGATGATCGCGTCGTCGACGAGCAAGCCCAGCGCGAGGATCAGCGAGCCCAGTGTGATGCGGTCGAAACTCTTGCCGGTCGCAGCCATGACGACGAACACGCCCGCGAGTGTCAGCGGCACCGCGGCCGACACCACGATGCCCACGCGCCATCCCATGCTGGCGAAGCTCACGATCATCACCACGAGCAGCGCGACGAAGAACTTGACCATGAACTCGTCGATGGCCGAATGGATATTGACGGCCTGGTCGGTCACCTTCGTGAGACTCATGCCCAGCGGAAGCGCAGCGTTGATCGACGCCACCTCCTTGTCGAGCGCCTGCCCCAGGTTCAGCCCGTTCCAGCCGTCGCGCATCACCACGCCAAGGAGCAGCGCCGGTTCGCCGTTATTGCGAATCTGGAAGGTGGCCGGGTCTTCGTAACCGCGCTCGACGGTTGCCACGTCCGAGAGCTTCAGTGTTCGGCCCTGAACAACGATGGGGGTGTCGCGGATTTTCTGAAGCTTGTCGAAAGCGCCTTCAATGCGGATGAAAACCTGCGCGCCAGCCGTATCGATCGAACCGGCAGGCGTCAGAACGTTCTGGTTGTTGAGGGCGGCAAAGATGTCCTGAGGCGTCACGCCAAGGGTCGCGAGCCGGTCATGCGAGAACGAAACATAAATGCGCTCGGCTTGCTCGCCGATGATGTTCACCTTCTTGACGCCCGGCACGTGAAGGAGTCGCTGGCGAAACGCCTCGGCGTCGCGCACCAGCAATCGTTGCGGTTCACCTCTGGCCTTGAGCGCGAACAGCGCGAACGTTACATCGGAATACTCATCATTGACGAGCGGTCCGATCACGCCCGGCGGCAGACTGCCCGCTTCGTCGGAGAGTTTTTTGCGAGCCTGGTAAAACTCCTCGGGCACGTCGGCAGGCGGCGTGCTGTCCAGCAAGGTCACTGTGGTGAAGGCCAGCCCCGGACGCGTATAGGTCTCGGTCCGGTCGTACCAGCGCAGCTCCTGCATGCGCTTCTCCAGGGGTTCGGCCACCTGATCCTGCATCTCCTGCACAGTGGCGCCCGGCCACGCCGTAATGACCGTCATCGACTTGACGGTGAATGGCGGGTCTTCGGCCCGCCCCAGTTTGAAGAAGGCGAGCAGGCCGGCAACGGAGATCAGGATGATCAGAAACAGCGTGACTGAGCGCTCTCGCACCGCGAGGGCTGAAAGATTGAAACCGCTCATTGCTCCGCTCCTTCCCGGGAGACCGACGCCGTAGCCATCGCGTCGCGGGCAAGACGCACCCTTTCTCCGTCGTGAAGCAATTGAGCGCCGAGCGCAACGACCTGGTCGCCTTTGTGAAGATCGCCGGAGACCGTCGCCGTGTCGTCGCTCAAGGCGGTGACGTGAACCTTGTGCCACGTCGCACGCGCCTGCGATCGGTCAACGGTCCAGACGCCGGCGCCCGTTCCCGGATCGAACACGGCGCCAATCGGCACCTCCAGAGCGCCTTTTCTCTGCCCGGCTTCACCCGGGAGGTCGATGGTCACGGTCGCGCCAAGCGGGGCGTTGGACAGTGCGCCCTCAAGGACGTACCTCGCCTCGTAAGTGCGTGTCAGGCGATCGGCCGAGTCGGAGAGCTGACGCAACGCGGCGGGAACCGGCCTCTTGTCCGCACCGTAGAGGGTTGCCTGCGCGATCGAGCCCGGAACAGGACGCAGCGTTTCGGGAAGCTGCACGACCGCCTCGCGGGGTCCGGCATGCGCAAGCCGCACGACTATCTGACCCGGCGCGACCACCTGGCCCGGTTCGGCCAGTGTCTCCACCACCACGCCGTCCGCATCCGCCACGAGCACCGCGTAGCCCGAAGCGTTGCTGGCAAGCACCGCCTGCGCCCTGGCCGCGACGAGTTGTGCCCTGGCGGAATCGGCGGCCGCTTTGAGTTGCTCATAGGTCGATGCCGAAACCGCACCTGCCGCAACGAGATCCCGATAGCGGGCCTCGTCGGCGGCCGTCTGCGTGGCACGCGCCTGTGCGGCATCCACGAGTTCCTGCTGCGAACGCGCCTGCAAACCCAGATCGACGGGGTCGATGCGCATCAGGGACTGGCCGCGTTTGACCGTTTGCCCCGCGTCGACCAGACGCTCGATGACCTTTCCCTGAACCCGGAAACCGAGGTCGCTCTGAACGCGCGCGCCCACTACCCCCGAAAACGAGCGACTCGCCCCTGGCGCGCTACGAACAGCGCTCGTACGCACGAGTGGAGCCTCAGTGCGCGGATCGTTGGCCTGCTTCTCGCCGCACGCGGCGAGGGCGAGCGAGGCCAGGCTCAGTGTGCAAAGAAGATGATGATGCCGGAACATGAGGTCGCCCTTTCCAATGAACAGGAGACCTCATTCTGATTCTTGTGACCATTTCAGTCAATAGTCACAAAGGCATTTATGGCGAGAGACTTCTGAGCACGAGGTTCGCGAGCTGGACCGTCGCCTCCTCGGCAGCGTCGAGGTTGTGCTGGAGCAACAAGGGATTGAAGTACGGTTTCATCACCAGAAAGATCGCATTCACGGCCTCGTCCAAGGGCGTTTTACGCTCGAATTCGCCCGTTTCCCGCCCGAGTCGCAGGATGTCGGCCAGCATGCAACGGATCTGTTCTTCGTACCCGTGGACGGACGGCCAGGGCGACGCAGCCGCAACGGCGGCGATATCGTAAAGCTTGCGATCCTGGAAAAAAAGCTGGCACCCCGACGCCAGTAACGTCTTGAACATACGGCGAAATTTCTCCGTGGCGCTGGAGGCGTCTGCGACGTTTTCGCTCACGGCCGCGATCATCGCGGCGAGGCGGTTCGCGCAGATAACTTCGCCGATTGCCTGTTTCGAGTCGAAAAATTTGTAAATGTAGGCTTTCGAGAAGCCGATTTCTTTTGCGAGGTCGGAGACCGTTGTCTTTTCGTAGCCGTAGCGACTGAAGTATTCCGTCGCGGCTTCGACGATCTGTGCACGAACTTCGTGGTCCGAGGGGCCACGGGATGACGCGGCGGATGAAATGGGCTTGTTCATGTCCCAAGCTTAGTCCCTCACCGAATGGTTGACAACAAGTGACCATATTGTATATTGGTCACTATATCGACACTCGCCGAGATGACCATGTTTTCGCGTCGCCCACTTGCTTTCCTGATTAGCGCCGCCGCCCTTTCTGCCTGCACCGTGGGCCCCGACTACCGGCGGCCGGATGTGCCGCTCGCGCAAAGCTATGTGACGCGGCCGTCGTCCGTCACCGCGGCGGCGGCTCCGTCGGCAAATCTGTCTGCGTGGTGGGAAGGCTTCGACGATCCCCTGCTCACGCGCTACGTTGCCATGGCGCTTGCCCAGAACCTGGACCTTGCCCAGGCTGTCGCGCAAATCGACCAGGCGCGTGCGCGCCTCGGCACCGCTGACGCGGCGCTCCTGCCCTCGGCCACGGTTTCGGCCTCGGCGGCCAGAGCCTACCAATCGGTCAACACGCCGTTCGGCCAGTTGCTCAATGCGACACCGGGTTACGAGCGCTGGGGCACCGAGTACGAAACCAATCTGGAGGCCGGTTGGGAGATCGACATTTTTGGCGGCCTTCGGAGGCAGCGCGAAGCCGCGCTCGCAGATTATTCAGCGACCGAAGCGGCGGCCGCTGCCACCCGGCTCGCCGTCGCGGCCCAGACAGCGGATATCTACGTGACGATACGAGGCCTTCAGGCTCGCCTGGAGATTGCAAACCACCAGGTGCAGACGCAGGAAGCACTGCTCACAGACGTGAAACTCCTGTATTCGAAGGGCGCCGCCGCCGACTATCAGGTTCAGCAGGCGCAAGGCACGCTCGACCAGGTTCAGGCGAGCGTGCCCATCCTGAACGCGGCGCTGGATGCGGCGTCAAACTCCCTCGACGTGATGTTGGGCGCGCCGCCGGGGACCCACCGGGAAGAGCTCGCCCCTGCGTCTTTGATCCCCGTTGCGCCTTCGCTCGCGGATATGGGCACGCCGGCCGATCTGCTGCAAAGGCGGCCCGACCTGATCGCAGCCGAACGCCACCTCGCAGCCGCCAACGCGCGCATTGGGGCCGCAATCAGCGAATACTATCCAACGGTGTCGCTGAACGCATTCCTCGGCAGTGCGACCTCAGCCGCAGCCGGCACGTTATTCACAGGCGGTGCCAGCCAGGCGGCCGGCCTCGTGGGATTGCGCTGGCGCCTGTTCGACTTCGCGCGGATCAACGCCGACGTCAACCAGGCGAAAGGCGCCGACGCGCAAGCGCTCGCCGGTTATCGCCAGGCCGTACTCCGCGCCACCGAGGACGTTGAAACCTCGCTCTCGTCGTTGGTGAACCGCGAGGCACAGGCGGCCACACTGTCGCACGCGGAATCGTCATTGTCCAAAGCGCGAGACTCCTCGATGGCAGCGTATCGGAGCGGCGCGGCAAGCTTTATCGACGTGTTGCACGCCAACGAGACGCTGTTGCAGGCTGCCGACGCGCGCGCCCAAGCGCAAACGGAATCTGCTCGCGCGGCAATCTCGACGTTCAAGGCACTCGGCGGCGGCTGGGACCCGGAATCTCTCCAGGCGCCACCCGCGACCAGTCACACGCCATCACCTCCCGTCACCGGCAGCGCGGCAGTCACCAAACTGGGATAAATTGGGTTTTCTTTCATTTGAACCAGCCGCCAGGCAACGGCACAGACTCCGTCACGGCGGCACTCACGGGCGCGATGAATGAACAAAAAGAGTCCTGCTGCTCTGGGGCAGCCCTCTCCAGACGACACGCTCGCGAGGCGCTTTCTCCTGCGGGAAGCGCCCACCGTCCGGGCAGGCGTATTGACTCAGGGACCGCCGATCGCGTTCTCGCGGCTGACGAACGCGCGCCCGCAACCCGGGCGCTCGCTGACGCCGCACCCCGAGGAAGCATTCGTCTTTCAAATGCCGCTTGTTTCGAGCCCTGATCCGGGCATCCGTTATTCGAGCGGAACCCTCGATGGTTCGACATCCTGCCGACCGGGCTGCTGTTATCTGCTCGACCTGCGCTCGAGTCCGACGCGGCGGCTCGACATGCCGTTCGATACCATGCGGCTCTATATCGCCCAGAGCACGATCGAAGCGTTCACCGATCAAAAGGGACGCCGGCGCATCGGGGGGCTGGTGCAGCGCAGTCTCGGGGCAAGCGACCCTGTCCTGTTTCGCCTTTCGCACACCATGCAGACCGTTCTGCAACAGCCCGATCAGACGAGTTCGCTGTTTGTCGACTACCTCGCCCTCGCTTTTTGCGAGCACGTCGTGACACGGTATGGCAGGGCCGACACATTGAATCGTCCGCGCCGCGCCGCACTCGCCCCTTGGCAGATGCGACGAATCGAGGATTTTTTCGAGGCCCACCTGCACGGTAATCCGACCATTCTCGACCTCGCGCGCCAATGCGATCTTTCCACGAGCCACTTCACCGAAGCCTTCAAGCAGACGACCGGGAGCACGCCGCATCAGTGGCTGCTAAAACGTCGAATCGAACGAGCCAAATCCCAATTACGCGAGTCCGATGCGAGCCTTGCCAGCATCGCGTCGGATTGCGGCTTTTTTGATCAGAGCCATTTTTCACGCGTGTTTTCGCGCTTCGAAGGGTGCGGGCCGAAGGATTGGCGCCAGCGCAACCGCTCACGCCACGTTTGCGCAAGCATCGCTATCGACGTTTCGGCGTCGGTACTGTTCGACTAGCAGTCCCACACTGCGGGTCACGACAACGCCCTGCCATACACGCCGTTGCCGTCGGTCCACGACGACCGCCCGTGTTTTGTCCATCGAATCGTTGTTTTGTCCAAGATCGGTCCGGTACCGATCCGGTACGCTTTCTCCACATCGACAAGTCGATGTCTCTGCCCTCTCACCCTCGTTGATCGAGTGGCCGACGCTACGGGACGCGCTCGCCCCGTAACGCTTGCAGAAGTCAAACGCCGATCGTCCGTAACGCTTCGCGCGACCGCCGCGCCCGGAACGTAACGGCGCTCCGCCGGCATCGCACAACCCTCCTGGAGTCGTGGCATGGCAAATCGCGATACGTCAACGCGTCTGGATCACGCAACGGGCGCCCCCGTTGTCGACAATCTGAACATCGAAACAGCCGGTCCGCGCGGTCCCGCGCTGCTGCAAGACATCTGGCTGATCGAAAAGCTTGCGCATTTCGACCGCGAGGTCATTCCTGAACGGCGCATGCACGCCAAAGGATCGGGAGCGCATGGCGTGTTCACGGTCACGCATGACATCACGCGCTACACGAAGGCGAAGCTTTTCTCGGAAATCGGCAAGACGACCCCGGTATTCCTGCGCTTCTCCACCGTGGCTGGAGAGCGCGGCGCCGCCGACGCCGAGCGTGACATCCGCGGCTTCGCGGTGAAGTTCTATACGGAAGAAGGGAACTGGGACATTGTGGGCAACAACACGCCCGTGTTCTTTTTCCGCGATCCGCTGCGCTTTCCCGACCTGAACCACGCGATCAAGCGCGACCCTCGCACGGGGCTGCGCAGTGCAAACAGCAACTGGGACTTCTGGACGCTGTTGCCCGAGGCGCTTCACCAGGTCACGATCGTCATGAGCGATCGGGGCATTCCGCGCAGCTATCGCCACATGCACGGCTTCGGCAGCCACACGTTCAGCCTCATCGATGCCGCCAATCGCCGGATGTGGGTGAAGTTTCATCTCCGCACGCAGCAAGGCATTGCGAACCTGACTGACGACGAAGCCGAGAGCCTGGTGGGCAAGGACCGGGAGACGCATGGCCGCGATCTTTACGAGAGCATCGAGCGCGGTGAGTTTCCCCGCTGGACGCTCTTTATTCAGGTGATGAACGACGAACAGGCCGGGTCTTTGCCGTTCAACCCGTTCGATCTCACCAAAGTCTGGCCGAAAGGCGATTTCCCGTTGATCGAGGTGGGCGTTCTCGAACTGAACCGCAACCCCGGTAACTACTTCGCGGAGGTCGAACAGGCGGCCTTCTCGCCTGCGAACGTGGTCCCCGGGATTGGCTTTTCGCCCGACAAGATGCTTCAGGCGCGGCTCTTTTCCTACGGCGATACCCAACGGTATCGGCTCGGCGTGAACTTCAACCATATTCCCGTCAACGCACCGAAGTGCCCCGTCCACAGCTACCACCGCGACGGCGCCATGCGCACCGACGACAACCTTGGCGGCACCCCGTCTTACTTCCCGAACAGTGCCGGCGAATGGGACGTTGAGCCCGGGCTTCATGAACCGGCGCTGCCCATCGAGGGCAACGCCGCCCATTGGGACCACCGCGTGGACGTGGACCACTTCGCGCAACCCGGCAATCTGTTTCGCCTGATGAGCAAGTCCCAGCAGCAGATGCTGTTCGATAATACCGCGCGCCAGATGGCCTCGGTTCAGGCGCATATTCAGGACCGCCACATAGTCAACTGTTCAAAGGCAGACCCGGATTACGGTGCGGGAATTCGCGAGGCTCTGGCAAGACTCGGGACGACAGCGGCAACGAAATAGCACGCCGCTCGCGCAGCGCCAGACCCGTTCCACTCTCGAAGGAGAAGCGTCATGTCCCAGTTCATTCAGGATGTAGCCGTGCCCGACAGCCAGCTTGCGCGGGAAATTACCGAGTTCGTGCGCGATACCTCCAGCCCGCTGCTCTTTCACCATTCGAGCCGGGTATATCTATTTGGCGCTATGGAGGGGAGCCGCCTTGGGCTGAGGTTCGATGCGGAACTGCTGTACGCCGGCGCCATGTTTCACGACCTGGGTCTCCTCGGCGCCTACAGCAGCGCGACCGAACGGTTCGAAGTTGACGGGGCCAACGCCGCCCGCGACTTTCTCTCGACCCGCGGCATCGCGGCGCCCGATATCGATCTCGTCTGGACGGCGATCGCGTTGCATACCACGCCGGGTATCCCGCGCCATATGCATCCGATCGTCGCCCTTGTGACAGCCGGCGTCGAGATGGACGTGCTCGGACTCTCCTATCACGAGTTTTCCCAGCAGGAGCGCGAAGCGGTGACGCGAGCCCATCCGCGCTCGCCACACTTCAAGGAAGACATCATTCAGGCCTTCTACGACGGCATCAAACGCAAACCCGATACAACCTTCGGCAACGTAAAGGCCGACGTCATCGCCGACAAGGAACCGCATTTCCATCCGGGTAACTTTTGCGCCGTGATCCGGAATTCGCCTTGGCCGGGGTAAAGATGAATCCCCTGTATCCACGCTATTGTTTCGCATACCTTGATAACGGCGACGCGAACCTCCAATTCACAGAGCACCGGCCGTCGCATCATGCAAGGCGTTGCATCGGCTTCAATCAATCAAGCCACTCACACTGAGGAAAACATCATGGGCAAACTATCAGGAAAGGTCGCCGTTGTAACAGGCGCGTCGAAAGGCATCGGCGCCGCCATCGCGAAGGCGCTCGCGGCCGAAGGCGCTTCGGTCGTCGTGAACTACGCCAGCAGCAAGGCCGGCGCGGATGCAGTCGTATCCGCGATCACCACTGCCGGAAGGAAGGCCGTTTCCGTAGGCGGCGACGTGTCGAAGGCCGCCGACGCAAAAGGTATCGTCGACGCGGCAATCGAAACGTATGGCCGCCTCGACATCCTCGTCAACAACTCGGGCGTGTATGAGTTCGCGCCCATCGCGGAGTTCACGGAAACGCAATACCGCAGGCAGTTCGACACCAACGTGCTCGGCGTGCTGCTCACCACGCAGGCGGCCGTGAGACATCTTGGCGAGGGCGCAAGCATCGTCAATGTCAGTTCGGTCGTCTCCACCGTTACGCCTCCCACGACTGCCGTCTATAGCGGCACCAAGGGGGCGGTCGATGCGATCACCGGCGCGCTCGCGCGCGAACTGGGACCGCGGAAGATTCGCGTGAACTCGGTCAACCCCGGCGTGATATTGACCGAGGGCGCACAAAGCGCGGGGGTCATCGGCTCGGACTTCGAGACATCAGCGGTCAGCCAAACGCCGCTCGGACGCCTGGGCACACCGGACGACGTCGCGTCGGTGGTCGCCTTCCTTGCGTCGGACGACGCAAAGTGGCTGACGGGGGAACATATCATCACCAGTGGGGGCATGCGGTAAGCACCGCGATCTGGACGGGCGATCGACCGGCGTCGTGACGGACAGGCACGTTCGGCGACGGTGAACATTGGAATCATCGGTTGAAGTGGCTTGCCGCATGAAACGTTCGCCGCCCCGCCGGTAAATCTCGCTGCTTTGCCTGAAAAGGGGTGAATAGCGTTGCTTGCCCGGGTTGGCACGGACAAGCAACGGCAAAATGCGATCGGGCATTGTGAGAAAATCGCGGCACAAGCCATTGCCCCTCGCGACGCCCGTCCGGTTTGAAGTGTCTGCGAGATTCTTCCTTCCCGGCCCGACCACTCCTTGAAAACGCTGCTCACCCATCGAGCCTCGCCGCTCCACACATTGCTTAACGACGCGATTTCGCACTTCTCCCACGGACAACCTCGGGAGGCGTTGGCGAAAGCGACGAAGGCACTCAAATTGCAGCCGGGCAATGTGGCGGCGCTCAATATCGCCGGGGCCTGCTCCCAGCGGCTCGGGAAACTGAAAGATGCGGAAGCTTATTGGCGGCGGGCATTGAAGGAAGATCCGGACTATGCCGATGCTCACAACAACCTGGGCAATCTGCTCGTCCAGACCAAACGCTTTTCCGAGGCCGAGGCGGCCTGGCGGCGAGCCCTGAAGATCCGGCCCGACCATGCCGATGCCCACAACAACCTGGGCAATCTGCTCAAACAGACCCAGCGCTTGCCCGAGGCCGAGGCGGCCTGGCGACGAGCCCTGGAAATCCGGCCCGACCATGCCGATGCCCACAACAACCTGGGCAATCTGCTCTACGAGACCAAGCGCTTTCCCGAGGCCGAAGCGGCCTGGCGCCGAGCCCTGGCGATCCGCCCGGACCATGCCAATGCCCACAACAACCTGGGCAATCTGCTCAAACAGGCGAAGCGCTTCTCCGAAGCCGAAGCGGCCTACCTCCATGCCCTGGCGATCCAGCCGGACCATGCCGACGCGCGCAACAACCTGGGCAATCTGCTCAAGCAGCTCAGGCGCTTTTCCGAGGCCGAGGCGGTCTTCCGCCAAGCCCTTGAGATTCGACCGGACCATGCTGAGGCCTGCTACAACCTGGGGGCGCTCCTGCTCCACACGGGCCGCTTGTCCGAGGGCTGGCCCCTGCATGAAGCCCGCTACCATGAGGCCATGCCGGAGCGTATCGTCAAGCCCTCCCTTGCCTGTCCGCAGTGGCAGGGCGAACCCCTGGAGAACCGGTCTATCCTGGTCCACGGCGAGCAGGGTTTTGGCGATCAGATCCAGTTCGTCCGCTACCTTGCCAGGCTCAAGGAGCTGGGCGCCAGTCGCGTCACCCTGATCTGCTCGCCTGCCCTGCAACCGCTCTTTGAAGGCATCGCTGACGCCGATGTCGTGCTCACGACCGATGAGGTTGCGAAGGCCCCCTCCCATGATTACTGGACCTTCCTGCTCAGCCTGCCGCTGCGCCTCGCCACGACGCTCGATTCCATCCCCGCCGGGATTCCGTATCTAAGGGCGGCTCCGGATCGCCTCAGCGCCTGGAGTCCACGGCTGCCGGCTGCGCAGCGGCGCATCGGTCTGGTCTGGGCGGGCAACGCGGCGCAAAACAACGACGCAAACCGCTCGCTGCCGGGTCTCGCGACATTGGCGCCGCTTTGGGACGTGCCAGGCGTTCACTTCGTCAGCCTGCAAAAGGGCCAACGCGAAGAAGAGGCGGTAGCGCCGCAATCCGGGCAGTCGCTCACGCACCTCGGGGGAGACATCAAGGACTTCGCAGACAGCGCGGCAATCGTCGCCCAGCTGGATCTGGTGATCTGCGTCGACACCGCCATCGCCCACCTTGCCGGCGCACTCGGGACGCCTTGCTGGGTCCTGCTGCCGTCCGTCAATGCGGGCTGGCGCTGGCTGGACGAACGCACGGATTCCCCGTGGTATCCGGGGGCGATGCGCCTTTTTCGTCAGCGCGACCTGGATGACTGGGCCCCCACCCTCCTTGAGGTTGCCCAGTCATTGCGTCACTTTTGCCAAGGTGGCCCGCTCGATTGAGCGTCGGTTGTGCAGGACCCGCGCCGTTCTTTAGCGCGCTAACCGCTAGAATTGCGGTTTTAGCCCGGATTACGCCCATGTCTTTTGCCTCGCTCGGCCTGATCGATCCCTTGCTGCGTAACGTGCAGGGCCTCAATTACCAGACCCCTACGCCGGTGCAGGTCAAGGCGATTCCTGCTGTGCTCAGCGGCAAGGACGTCATGGCCGCGGCACAAACCGGCACGGGCAAGACGGCGGGTTTCGCGCTGCCGCTGTTGCAACGGCTGGTGCAACACGGCCCGGCGGTGTCCAGCAATCGCGCACGCGTTCTGGTGCTGGTGCCCACGCGAGAACTGGCTGAACAGGTGCTGCAAAGCTTTGTCGAGTACGGCAAAGGCCTCGACTTACGATTTCTGGCCGCCTACGGCGGTGTGAGCATCAACCCGCAAATGATGAAGTTGCGCAAAGGCGTGGATGTGCTCGTTGCCACGCCGGGCCGCTTGCTGGACCTCAATCGCCAGAACGCCGTGCAGTTCGATCAAGTGCAGACGCTGGTGCTGGACGAAGCCGACCGCATGCTCGATCTGGGCTTTGCGCGCGAGCTCAACGCCGTCTTTGCCGCCTTGCCGGTGCAGCGGCAGACCCTGCTGTTCTCCGCGACGTTCACCGACGATATCCGCACCATGGCGGCGGGCATTCTGCGCAGCCCGGTCAATATCAGCGTCAGCCCGCCCAATGTCACGGCCAGCAAGATCAAGCAGTGGGTGGTGACGGTCGATAAGCGCAACAAGCCTGAACTCTTCATGCACCTGGTGGCTGAGAACAAATGGGAGCATGCGCTGGTGTTCGTCAAAACCCGCGTTGGCGTGGATTATCTGGCGGCCATGCTCGATGACGCGGGCTATGCGGTCGACACCATCCACGGCGACAAGCCGCAACCTGCGCGCCTGCGTGCGCTGGAGCGCTTCAAGACGGGCGAAGTCAACATGCTGGTCGCCACCGACGTGGCGGCGCGCGGACTGGATATCGACGACCTGCCGCTCGTGATCAACGTCGATCTGCCGATCGTCGCGCAAGACTATGTGCACCGTATTGGCCGTACCGGCCGCGCGGGTGCCAGCGGCGTGGCGGTGTCCCTTGTGTGCGCCGACGAAGCGCCGCAACTGGCCGCGATCGAAGCGCTGATCCGGCAAACGCTGCGTCGTGAAGAAGAGCCGGGTTTCGAAGCCGAACACCGCGTGCCGGAAACCAGCGCGACGGGCCAGATCATCAAGAAACCGAAAAAGCCCAAGAAGCCCAAGGTGCCGCAAGCCGCGCCAGGCGTCACGCAAGCGCCCCATAAAAAGCCGCACCCGAAAGGTGGCGCAAACAAAAGCAAACCTGCTGCGCAGCACACTGTGGCCTCGGATAACGCCGCAAGCTTCGTCAGCGGCAGCCCGTTCAGCGTGCAAAAGCCGCGCGGCAAACCCGCCGGCAAACCGGCAGCGGGTGCGCGCAAGCCCGCTGGCAAACTCGCTGGTGGCCGCGGCAAACGTCAGCCCTGATCAGCGACACGATGCCGGGCGGTTTCACTCGATCCACCGGAAACGTGACTGTCATGTCAGGGCAGCAACGCGCCTGCTGATGTTCGGCGTTGCCTGACGCCAAACGTCAGATGCCGGACTGGTTCACGCGCTTCATCAGCTCGTCGGCGCTCTCCTTGCGTTCGCTATAACGGTCGACCAGATAGGGACCGATATCGCGAGTGAGCAGCGTGAACTTCACCAGCTCTTCCATGACGTCCACGACGCGATCGAAGTAGGCCGAAGGCTTCATGCGGCCGGCCTCATCGAACTCCATGAAGGCCTTCGCCACCGACGACTGGTTGGGGATGGTCAACATGCGCATCCAGCGGCCCAGCACGCGCATCTGGTTGACGGCGTTGAACGACTGCGAGCCGCCGCTGACCTGCATGACCGCCAGCGTCTTGCCCTGCGTCGGCCGGATCGCGCCGACCGAAAGCGGAATCCAGTCGATCTGCGATTTCATGATGCCGGTCATCGCGCCGTGGCGCTCCGGCGAGCACCAGACCATGCCTTCCGACCACAGCACCAGGTCCCGCAATTCCGCCACCTTGGGGTGAGTGTCGGGCGCGTCGTCCGGCAGCGGCAGGCCGCTCGGGTTGAACGTGCGAACGTCAGCGCCCATCGCCGTGAGCAGGCGGGCCGCTTCCTCGCTCAGCAGGCGGCTGAACGAGCGCTCGCGCAGCGAACCATAGAGCACCAGGATGCGCGGAGGATGGGGCGAGGCTTTCGTGGCCTGAAGGCGCTCGATATCGGGGACGCGGAACAGCGCCGGGTCAACCTGCGGTAGTTCTGCTACGCGTTCTGCTACGCGTTCGGCCGTGAATTTGGCTGCGAGTTCGGTCTTCGGATCAGACACGCCCGGCCTCCGTATCGATGGCGGTGATTTCCACACCCTCGTTGCGCGAGGCCCCGCAGTCCGGGCTGTGATAGACGAGCACTTCGTTCATGTGATTCATTCCCTAACCTTCACGCACACTCGTACCAGGGCTTCGAACGGTTGACGATGCGCACCACGAGCAGCATGACCGGCACCTCGATCAGCACGCCCACGACCGTCGCGAGCGCCGCACCGGAGTGAAAACCGAACAGGCCGATAGCCGTGGCCACGGCCAGTTCGAAAAAGTTCGACGCCCCGATCAAGGCGGACGGGCAGGCAATGTTGTGCTTCTCACCGACCGCGCGATTGAGCCAGTACGCCAGCGCCGAATTGAAGAACACCTGGATCAGGATCGGCACGGCGAGCAACACGATCACGAGCGGCTGCTTCAGGATGGCTTCGCCCTGGAAAGCGAACAGCAGCACCAGCGTCGCGAGCAGCGCCGTGATCGACCACGGGCCGATCTTCGCCATGACCGCATCGAACGCCGCCTCGCCGCTCGCGAGCAGCAGCTTGCGCAGGATCTGCGCGAGGATCACCGGAATGACGATGTAGAGCACGACCGAAGTGAGCAGCGTCGCCCACGGCACCGTGATCGCCGAAATGCCGAGCAGCAGGCCGACGAGCGGGGCAAACGCGACCACCATGATGCTGTCGTTGAGCGCGACCTGCGAGAGCGTGAACAGCGGGTCGCCGCCCGTCAGGCGGCTCCAGACGAACACCATTGCCGTGCAGGGCGCGGCGGCCAGCAGGATCAGCCCGGCCACATAGCTGTCGAGTTGCGCCGTGGGCAGCAGCGGCGCGAACAGATGCTTGATGAAGAGCCAGGCGAGCAACGCCATCGTGAACGGCTTGACGAGCCAGTTCACCACCAGCGTGACGCCAATGCCCCGGATGTGCTGACGCACTTCATGCAGCGCCCCGAAATCGACCTTGACCAGCATCGGGATGATCATCACCCAGATCAGCAGGCCGACCGGCAGGTTGACCTGGGCATACTCCATCCGTCCAATCGCCTGAAAAAGGGCGGGCAGCATCTGGCCGAGCAGGATGCCCGCGACAATGCACAGCGCGACCCAGACACTCAGATATCGCTCGAAAAAGCTGATGGCAGGCTTCGCGACGCTCGGGCGCGAAGCGGCGACGTTGGGGCTATTCATGGAACGGCTCGACAAGAAACGGCTTCAGCTTTGCAGGATGTCGTTGAGCGCCTGCTGAAGCTCGGCATTGCCCAGACGGTCAAGGGGGAGTTCAAGCAGTTGCAGCATGCGATAGCCGATGGCCTGACGTGTGAGCTCGAACGCCTGACGCTTGCCTTCATCGCCGCCCGCCGCGTTCGACGGATCGGCGTAGCCCCAGTGGACCTGGACGGGGCTGCCGGGCCAGAACGGGCACGGTTCGGCGGCCGCGCTATCGCACACCGTAATGACGATGTGCATGGGCGGCGCGCCGTCCTGCGCGAACTCGTCCCAGCTCTTGCTGCGATAGCCGCCCGTGTCGATGCCCGCGTTCGTCAGCGCTTCGAGGGCGAACGGATTGACGCGGCCGCTCGGGGCGCTGCCGGCGCTGAACGCGCGCACGTCCTTGCCGAGCTTGCTCGCCCAGTGGTTCAGCATGGCTTCGGAAAGCACGCTGCGCGCGGAATTGTGCGTACAGAGAATAAGGACGTTGGTGGTCATGGTGTGATCGGATGCATCACGCAATCAGCAGCAGGCCGAACCCGCCGGTTTCACAGGCATGCCAACGGACTTGCCGCGCGGTCCGCAGCACGCCGCGGCTTGCGCCGACGGCACCGTTTGGCGGCTTTCGCCGTAGACCGGGGCGCTGTCGAGTGTATGGAAGGACTCCCAGGCGATGCCCTGGGGATCGACGATCCAGTGCTTGTCGCTGCGCGCGTAGCAGCAGGTGGTCTCGCCCTGGTCGAGCAGGGTCATGTCCGCGGCTTGCGCGCGCTGCGCGAGTTCGGCCAGCTCGGCCGCGTCATCTACCTGAAAACCCAAGTGATCCACACCGGCTTTCGTGCCGCGCGTCGAGATCGCGAAGTTCACACGAGGGTCGTCCAGCATCCACTTGGCGTAATCCGCTTCGATGCGCGCCGGCTCTGCGCCGAACAGCTTCGAATAAAACGCGACATTGGTAGCGATATCGTCAACGTGGACGTGGATGTGAAACCGCTTCATGGAGGTTCTCCGTCAGCATTGGCAGGAATCCGCGCCAGGTACGAGGCATGGCTGCCCCTGGCAGCAGTTCTCGGTCAGAAAGCCGAGAACGGCATTCATTTGCGCATAGGCGGCCCGATAGATCAGGCTGCGCCCGTCGCGCTCCTGGGTGACCAGGCCAGCGTGCATCAACTCCTTCAGGTGAAAGGAGAGCGTCGCATTCGGCACGTCGAGCTCGGTGGCGATCGCGCCGGGCGTGAGTCCGCCGGGACCGGCAACAACCAGCATGCGGAACACGCGCAACCGCAACTCGTGAGCGAGCGCCGCCAGGGCGCGGATGATGTCTTTCTCTTCCATATTTCCAATATATTCGAAATGTTGGGCCGATGCAAGAAGATGTATGTCAGCCTTCAACGCCGTTAGTCCGGCAAATATCTTCACCTGGCTCCTCGCGCGGGACCTGCTTCGGGCAAAAGACGAGCCATTGTTCCCGCACGATTCGACTCGCTACAATCGACGCGCCGCACTTCATTCGTTCTCCGTCATTTGCAGGCGCGCCATGCACGCCCTACTACTTGCGCGATCACGCCTGCATCGGCATGCGCCCTGGCAACGAAGGATCTAACGCTGGCAGTTCGGGCGCGGCGAGAAGACATGCCGGATTGCGGTCACGGGTCGCACGCCGCTCAACAAAACGGAAGCTGTGATCCAGGCGGCGCTGACATCTTCCGAACGGCCAAAGCCGTAGAGCGGCGCGGTGCCGATGAAGTTGATGCCGCGTTCGAGCGCCGCCCATCGCCCAGGTCCCGAGCACGGCGCGCGATACGGGAGGTCCAATGCCCGGAATCGTTAATGTTTCGACTGTCGTATTCGATGCTTTCGCTGCTCCAGGAAACAACATGTGGCGCATTTTTGCCATGGCCACTGTTGAGCGCGATTCATCGTCCCGGTGAATGGAACAGAGGAAATTGGCGCGATTTCCTGAGCAGAACAGAGCGTTGGGACAGCGGATCAGCGCGCCTTGTTATGGCGCGATTCGCTTGAAACTGACGTAGTAATCGTCGGTGTAATAGCAGTCGTCGGTCTTCTTGTGAGGGCCGCCGCATACGATCCTGCGCAGCCCGCGATCGGCCGCGCCAGGGGTGCGCACGGTGTAGGTGTGGTAGTAGCCGCGCGGGTGCTTGGGCAGCAACTGCGCGGTATTGCGGAACAACACGCCGTCGTCGGCATAAGGGAAAGGGCCGCCCGTTTTGATCAACCCGAGTGTCTCGGCAGCTTCGGCCGGTAGCTGGGATTTAGTCACGGTGCCCAGCAGACCCGATGCTTGCGCGCCTGACGCGGGCGTACCGCTTGCGGCTTGCGCTGGCTGAACCGGCGCCTGGCTCGCAGATGCGCCCGACGCTTCAGTGGCGTTTTTCGAACCTTCCTTGCCGCATCCAGCGAGGATCGCGCTCAAGGCGATGACGCAGGAGAAAGTCCACGCGCTCTTCATGAAACGGTTCTCCCTCGTTGACCCGAAATCGACGACCGGAATAGCGATAAAGGTATCGCTAATGGCGAAGCGAAGCAATGCTCGCGCCATTTCGATGTTAGTTATCGTTTGAGTTCGCTTCGTCTTCGCGCTCGCACGAGCCGCGACAGCACGTTGATAGCGGTCGTTGTGTTCGCACTGGCCTTCATCTGCCAACCGGCGCTAGCCCACGCGGCCTTTGACATTTTAGTATACCCCCCCACCCTATGATGCTAGTATACCCCCCTACGGTATAACTGGACGCTCAATATGAGCCATACGATTCGAGAAAAACAGAAACTGCTCAACCGGGTGCGCCGCATCAAGGGACAGGTCGAGGCCATCGAACGCGCGCTCGAGGAGGAGCGCGGCTGCATGGACGTGCTGCAACTCATCACGAGCAGCCGTGGCGCGATGAACGGATTGCTGGCCGTCGTGCTGGAGGACCATATCCGCACCCATCTCGTCGACGTGGAGTCCGAGGACGATCATGGCAGCGGCAAGGAACAGCTAATCGAAGTCGTCCACAGCTACTTCAAGTGAGACAGGCATGAGCGAATTCGAGAACGCCGCTTTCGGCGCAGGGCATGACCACATCTTTCTTGGCGCGGCCCACGAAGAGAACGAGCGCAGAACCTGGCTGGTGATTGCGCTGTGCAGCGCGATGATGGTGACCGAGATCGTCGGCGGGAGTCTTTTTGGCTCGCTCGCACTCGTGGCCGATGGCCTCCACATGTCGACGCATGCCGGCGCAATGCTGATCGCCGCATTGGCCTATACGTACGCGCGCAGGCACGCCACCGACCCGCGCTTCGTATTCGGCACGGGCAAGCTGGGAGACCTCGCGGGCTTCACCAGCGCCATTGTCCTTGCCATGATTGCGCTGCTGATCGGGTACGAAGCCGTCTCGCGCTTTCTCTCGCCCGTGCCGATCCACTTCGGCCAGGCGATCCCCATCGCGGTGCTTGGCCTGCTGGTCAATCTTGCGAGCGTATGGCTGCTGAGCGGCAACCATCACGGGCACAGCCATGGGCATGGGCATGGGCACGGGCACGGGCATGGGCATGAGCACGAAAATGAGGACGCGCACGGCCATGCACAGGAATGCGAAGGACACGACCACGACGTCGCGGAAGTTGCCGCGAACCGCGACCACAACATTCGCTCGGCCTACATCCACGTCATAGCCGATGCTGCGGTTTCCGTACTGGCAATCGTCGGCCTGCTGCTGGCGCGGGCGTTTGGCTGGGTCTGGATGGACCCGCTCGCGGGCGTGATCGGCGCGCTGGTGATCGCGAACTGGTCGTGGGGCTTGATGCGCGATACGGGCGGCATTCTGCTCGACATGAATCTAGACAAGCGCATGGCCGAGAACGTCCGCCATGCCATCGAAGACAACGGCGACACCGTGCTCGACCTCCACGTCTGGCGCGTCGGCCCAGGGCACATGAGCGCCGTCGTGTCCGTTGCCACCGGCGAGGCGCAGCGCAACCCGCGCTTCTACCACGCGGCGCTCAAGCGGTTCAAGGGCCTGTCGCATGTCACGGTCGAAGTGAATCCGGCCCGCGCAACCGCCTGAGCGATGGCGGTCAAATGGACCTGCGCGATCCCGGAGACTTCTTTTTCGTCCATCACGGAGTCGGCAGCGACGACTGGAGCCCCGACGGCTTCACGCCCTTGCGGTCCTGATCTTCGACGTGGCGAGCGCGCGCGGCGCCCTCGCCTTGTCTCGCAAGGTCTGGAGAACTGGAATGGCGTCGATCCGACAAACTGTATATTGAGCCGGATTCCCGACGAAGCCTACACTCGTGAGATCGGCATCTTCAAGACTCCGCCATGCTCAAGATCCTGGGAAAGGCTTCGTCCATCAACGTTCGCAAGGTGCTGTGGACCTGTGCCGAACTCGATCTCCCATTCGAGCAGGAAGATTGGGGAACAGGATTCAGATCCACCCAGACGCCGGAATTCCTTTCGTTGAATCCCAACGGCCTGGTGCCCGTTTTGAGGGACGGCGATCTTGTCCTCTGGGAATCGAACACCATCATCCGCTACCTGGCTTCGCGCTACGGCGGAACGCACCTTTATCCCGCCGATCCCACCGAACGTGCGCGGGTCGATCAATGGATGGACTGGCAGGCAACCGAGCTCAATCGATCATGGAGCTACGCATTTCTGGGTCTGGTGCGGCAATCGCCGGCTCATCAGTCGGCGGACGAGACAGCGCGTTCGATAGCGAACTGGACCGGCAATATGCGCATCCTGAACGCACAGTTGCATGCCACAGGTGCGTTTGTTGCCGGCAAATCGTTCTCACTGGCCGATATTCCTGTGGGGCTGTCGGTCAACCGCTGGCTCCGCACGCCTTTCGAGCACGCGGATTTCCCGGCGGTGACCGACTATTTTCATCGATTGCGCGAGCGATCCGGGTTTTCAGTCCACTGCGCAAACGGTTTGCCCTAAGCGCAGGCTGACACCACGCCGGGCCATCACAAATCGGGCACGTCGATCGTGCCCTCCAGATACTGAACAGCGTGCCCCGAAATGCGAACGCGGCCCGCATCAAGCTCACAATGCAGCACGCCGCTGCGCCGCGACGCCTGCAATGCCAGCAGCTTTGTCTTGCCAAGCCGCTTCGCCCAGTACGGCGTGAGCGCCGTATGAATCGAGCCCGTCACCGGGTCTTCGTCGCCGCCGTTTGCCGGCCAGAAATACCGCGAGACAAAATCGTAGCGCTCGCCCGGCGCGCTCACCACGACGTCGCGTGGTCCGAGCCGGGCGATCAAGTCCAGATCGGGCACGACAGCGCGCACCTGATCCTCGTGCTCGTAAATCGCAATGAAGGCCTGCTGCCCGACGAACACTTCCTTCGGGCGAATGGAGAGTCCGCGTGCGAGTTCGTCCGGCATGGCGTCGAGCGGTTCGATGTCACGTTGCGGAAAATCCATCTCGACCATGTGGTCGCGTCCGCGCCGAACGGTGAACGCGCCTACCGCGTCAGCATGGAATTCGATCAGGTCGCGCTCGGGAAACCGCTTGAACAACACGAAGGCGCCCGCCAGCGTTGCATGTCCGCAGAATGCAATCTCCGTGATCGGGGAGAACCAGCGGATATCAAATCCCCCGTTCGGCCTGGGCACAAGGAAAGCGGTTTCGGACAGGTTATTCTCGGTCGCGATCGCTTGCATGAGAGACGGCGCAAGCCAGGCTTCAAGCAAGACCACCGCCGCATAGTTGCCCTTGAAGATTTCGCTTGTGAACGCATCGATTTGATAGATTGGAAGCTTCATGGCGCCTTCTTGTCTTCAACCCGTTGGTTCTTCCGATAGAAGCCCCCATGCTAGCGCCCGCCATTCACCTCAAACATGGACACAATATGGCGTTGGTCGGCAAAAATTGACAGGCGTGAATGCGCGTCATCCATTTCGACGACTCACGAGCCACCACGCCTTGTCACCCTCTCTACATTCAGCGCCCCTTGAACACCGGCGCCCGTTTTTCCACGGAAGCGCGCGTGGCTTCGCGGGCGTCTTCCGTATACATCAGCTTCGTGCTGAAACTCTGCTCGTGTTGATAGGCGGCTTCGAGCGCCATCGACTCGATGTCGTTGAGCGCCTCTTTCGCATAGCGCAAACCAAGCGGGCTTTTCGCCGCGATTTTCGCGGCAAGCTCCAGCGCCGTCGGCATGAGTTCGCCCGGTGCGACCACCTGGTCCACGAGGCCAAGGCGCAGCGCCTCCTGCGCACTGATCGGCTCCCCCGTGAAATACATGCGCCGCAGCGCGCCCTGCGGAATCAAACGGCCGTGATGCGCAGCGCCGCCGCACCGGCCCACGTTGATTTCCGGTGTGCCAAAGCGCGCGTGGTTTGCCGCGATACGGATGTCGCAAACCGTGGCCAGCACGGAGCCCGCGCCGAGCGCCGGTCCGTTGATCGCCGCAATCACCGGAATGGCGCAGCGATAGACGGCCGAGAACGTCCGGCGCACGATCGCGGCGCGCTCCGGGTCCTGCTCGGGCGTCGCAGCGAGAAACTCATTGAGGTCGAGCCCCGCGCAAAACGCGCGTTCGCCCGCCCCCGTGAATACGACACAATGCACATCGAGTTCCTTGCCGAGTTGCTCGAACAGGTCGGCAATTTCGCCATAGAGTGCGATAGTCAGTGCGTTGACGGGCGGACGGTCGATCGTGACGATCGCCACGCCGTCGCGTTTCTCAAGCTTGAGCGACATGTTTAGTCATCCTTTTTAAATTGAGTACGCCTGTGACGACGTACATACGATCCGTTCAGTTCTCGAACCGGTAAATCCGCGCGGGGTTATCGACGAGTATGGCTTGCCGCAAAGCGGAGTCGTCCACCCAGTGCTGGAACGTGTCGAGCAGCGCGCCGACGTCTGGTGCGGCGTCGCCCATGCGCACGAACGGCCAGTCGGAACTCCACACCAGTTGCTTCGCATTCGCTTCGACGAGACGATCGTGAAACGGCCGCAGATCCTCGTAATCCGGCGGCTGTTTCGAGACGCGGCACAGTGCGAGCTTCACTGCAATGCGCCCTTCGCGCAACAGCGCGAGCACGTTGGCGAAGTCACGGTGCGCAACGCCCAGCGTGGGGTCGAAGCATGTCATATGCTCGAACACCACGGGCAGCCCCGCTTTCCCGAGACGCTCGGCGATAGCCGGCACATCGGCGCAGCGCGCCCATACCTGCGCGTGCCAGCCCAGCATCTTCATTCGGCTTGCCAGCGCGAGCGCCGTATCGACACCCACGCTACCGGCGAAGGGCTTGCCGGTTTGTGGGCTCGGCATTTCGTTGAAGCGCAGCGCACGCACGCCGCTCGCGTGGAGCGATTCCAGTGCCGCGTCGCTCACGTTCGCGTCCGTCACGGCTACGCCGCGTATGCGGCCGCCTCCGGCACGCAGTGCCGCCACGAGCGCCGTATTGTCGGTGCCGTACGGCGCGGGTTGAACCAGCACGCCGCGCTGCGCGCCGATCGTCGCGAGCATCTCCCGATACGTGGCGGCCGGCGCAAGCGGCGGCGGATAGCTCGATGGCGTCGCGAACGCAAATGTGTCGTACGGGCCGAATACATGCGAATGCGCGTCGCACGCGAATGCCGGCAAAGGCTCACGCGGTACGCGCGGCATTTTCGCGGGCACTGTTTCGCTCGGGCGCAGCGGGTCGGCCGTCGCGCTCCGGGAGTTATTCGCCATCGCCTGGCTCCGTGCTGCGCATCGAGTCGCGTTGCGCGAATTGCGCATGCCAGGCAGCAAGCTCCGGGCGTCCTTCGCGCCACTGCAAATCGGGCAAACGGAAATCGTAGTAGGCGAGCACGCACGCAATGGCGATATCGCCAATCTGAATCGCATCGAGACGCAACGTGGGCGCGAGCGCTTCGAGTGCGTCGAGCGAGGCGGCCGACTTCGCGGCAAAGCCCGCGAGCCATTGCGCGCGCTGCTGCGCTTCAGGTTTGTTGCGCTCCTGACGCCACAGCAGGAGAACGTCGAGCAGGCCGTCTGCGAAGGCCTGCTGCTGGAGCGCGACGAAGCGCTCGCGCCCTGCCACGGGGAAAAGCCGGTTACCGTCGTGCAGCGTGTCGAGGTACTCGCAGATCACCGACGAATCGAACAGCACGAGGCCGTCGTCGAGCACGAGCGTCGGCAACTTGCTCAGCGGATTGTCGCGCATGAGATCGGGATTGGGCTTGTCCATCGCCACAGGCGAGCGCACGCATTCGATGCGCGGCGCGACGCCGGTTTCCAGCGCACAAACCATCACTTTGCGCACGAACGGCGAACGGGGTGACCAGTGTAGTTTCATCGAGCGATTCCTTCGTTACGGCAACGGGGCGCATGACCGCATGGAGTCATGCCATGTCACCTCGTCATTTAGGTCAATTATATGTCCTTTTGACCTATAAGCCGTAGCAAAAGGTTTTCGGTGAAAACCCTGGCGAGCGCGAGCCCGCTACGCGGCGATGGCTAGAGCGCGACCTTGATGTCGAGCCGCACGACGTCGCCGCGATACACACCGTTGCCCACGAATACGATCGTGCCACTCGCGTCCGTGGCGGTCCGCCAGGCGTGCGCCACCGGTGCATTGAGCGGAATCTCCAGCATGCGCGAGAGTTCCACATCGGCCGCGCCGATGGTGATGGTCTGGTGAATCTCGCGCAATTCGAGGTCCGGCATGTCGCGCAAAATGCGCATGGTGGTGTGCTGCTTGAACGCCGACTTCGGAATGCGCCGGGTTAGCCGCTCGTCGATATAGGCATCGCCCAGATAATAGGGCTGGCCTTCGCGCGAGTGACGGCGACGCCAATGCTGGTAAGACGGCGCGAGCTGGCCCGCGGTGTGCAGCACACTGCCGGGCATGACGCCCTTCTCGTGCTTGAGGATTTCGATGGTCGCGCCTTCTGCCGCCAGCAGCAGTCCCGAAAGATCCGTGGGCACTTCGCACCACAAGGCGCTTTGCGGCTTCTGGATGACAAAGGTGCCCTTCGCGCGAAAGCGCTCGATGAGCTTTTCGTCTTCGAGCAGGCCAAGCGCCTGGCGCACCGTCGCGCGTGCGACGGCGCACTCCTCGGCCAGATCGTCCACCGTGGGAATCTGTTCGCCCACCGGCCATTGGCCCGATTCGATGCGGCGCCGGAACAGCGTCGCAAGCTGAATGTAGCGGGCCACGCCGCTCAGGCTGAAATCGATGGCTGGTTCCCTGAGGGCCGCCTCATGACTCATTGCTACTCCGGGTCGTGTCGTTTGCCGCTCATGCGCGGCGCGTCCCGCTAGTGTAATGCAAAGAACCAGTGAACCAGACTACTGACCTTTACCGATCTTTTCCGGCCTGGGCGACGTCCGGGGAGGCCTCCTGCGCAGCCCACGCCGGCGCGAGGGTCGGCAACGACTCCTGCGCCGAATCCGCATGCGCGATGGGCGGCAGCGGCGCGCTCACGCCGTCCGGCAGCGGGATTTCGTGCACGTTGAGCGTCATCGAAACCAGCGTGTAGTAGCCGATCACCGCGCCCAGTTCGACCACGCCCACATTGCCCCAGCGCGCCATCACGCGCTGATAGACCGCTTCGGCCACGTTGCCCGACTGCTGCAACTGGCGCGCGAACTCGTAGATGTCCGCCTCCTCGGGATCGGCGAAGCGGGGCGGCTCGCCGGCCAGTATGGCGTCGAGCGCGGCCGGGTCGATGCCCGCGCGCCTCGCCGCCTCGGCGTGGATATGCCATTCGAGCTGGCTGTTCCAGCGACGCGCCGTGACGACGATGGCGAGTTCGGTCAGGCGCGCGGGCAGGCTCGTGCCGTAGCGCAGGATGGCGCCGAAGCGCTGCCAGCAATCGGCCAGTTCGGGCCTGTGCAGCGCCGCGCGCAGCGGGCCGACCACGACGCCACGCGGGCCGTCCACGACGGCGCGATAGACGCGCTCCTGTTCGGCGGTCATCGACTCGGGGGTAAAGAGGGGAATGCGAGGCACGTTCAGTCCTTCATGAAGCGATATTGCAAACGGTTAAGCGGAATTCTCACCATGAGGCGTTCAGAGGCCGACAATGCCCAGTTCGCGCAGCACCTCGTCCGTGTGCTGGCCGAGCGTCGGCGGCGCGCGGTCGAACGCCAGCGGCGCATTGCGCAGCCGGATCGGGCTCACGACCTGCGGCACCGTGCCCGAAACCGGATGCGGCAGATGCCGCAGCATCGCGCGATGCTTGACCTGTTCGTCGTCGAACACCATCGGAATGGTGTTGATCGGCCCGCAGGGCACCGCCACCGCTTCGAGCCTGGCGAGCCATACCGCAAGGTCGTCAGCGAGCAGCGCCTCGCGAATGATGGCGAGCAGTTCGGGCAGATTGCGCACGCGCTGCGCGTTGGTCGCGAAACGTTCGTCGTCGGCCAGCTCCGCGCGCGCAATCACTTCGCATAACTTACGGAATTGCCCGTCGTTGCCGACCGCGAGCACGAGATGCCCGTCACGGCATCGGAACACGTCCTGCGGCTGGATGTTCGGATGCCGGTTGCCGCTGCGGCCAGGCGCGTTGCCGGAGACGAGGTAGTTCATCGCCTGGTTGGCGAGGAAGGCGACCTGCACGTCGAGCATCGCAATGTCCACGTACTCGCCCTCGCCCGTTTCGGCGCGCCGCGCAAGCGCGGACAGCACGCCAATGGTCGCGTACATGCCCGTCATGATGTCGACGATCGGCACGCCCACTTTCTGCGGGCCGCCGCCGGGCGCGTCGTCGCGCTCGCCCGTCACGCTCATCAGGCCGCCCATTGCCTGGATCATGAAGTCGTAAGCCGCGTGCCCCGCCTTGGGGCCATCCTGGCCAAAGCCTGTGATCGAGCAATAAACCAGATCGGGCTTG
The DNA here is from genome assembly GCF_003096875.1 of Paraburkholderia unamae. Lineage (NCBI taxonomy): Bacteria > Pseudomonadati > Pseudomonadota > Betaproteobacteria > Burkholderiales > Burkholderiaceae > Paraburkholderia > Paraburkholderia unamae. Next base: position 239,245 of record NZ_QEOB01000008.1, on the reverse strand, counting down.
ACCGCCTTGAGGTCCTCATAGCCCAGACCATATCGCGCAAGCGTGCCGGCCTTGAAATTCTCCAGCACGACGTCGCAATGCAGGGCGATCGCGCGCACGGTCTCCTGGCCTTCGGGCGTCGCGAGATCGACGGCAACCGAGCGCTTGCCGCGATTCACCGCGAGAAAATAGCCCGATTCCTTCGAGGGCGCGCCGTCGCTTGCCGGGAGAAACGGCGGGCCCCAGCTGCGCGTATCGTCGCCCGCGCCTGGGCGCTCGATCTTGATGACGTCGGCGCCCAGGTCGGCGAGAATCTGGCCGCTCCATGGCCCCGCCATGATGCGGCTGAGGTCGAGTACGCGAATGTGAGAAAGGGGTCCTGTCATGTCGTTGGGGGCACGTGGCCGCAATGTTGTGATGATCGGGTCGGTGAGTCGCTCAAACGGTCCGCGCTTCGCGCAGCGCCGCGATTTCGTGCTCGTCGAGCCCCAGCAGTGCTTCGAGAATCTCGTCGGTGTGCTCGCCGAGCAACGGCGGCGCGCGGCGATACTGAACGGGCGTGCCGGAGAATTTCACGGGGTTGGCCACGAAGGGCATCTCGCCGATGGCCGGGTGCGCCATCGTGCGCCGCATCTCGCGATGCACGACCTGGGGGTTGGAAAACGCCTGCGCGAAATCGTTGATCGGCCCGCACGGAATGCCGTGCGCTTCGAGCAGATCGATCCAGTGGCGCACGGGTTGCGGCGCAAGCCGCGCCGCAATGAGCGCGATCAGTTCCGCGCGGTGTGCGGCGCGCAGCGGGTTGGTGAGGAAGCGTGCATCGGCGGCGAGTTCGGGCAACCCGATCGCCGCGCAGAACTTGCGGAACTGCCCGTCGTTGCCCACCGCGACCATCACATCGCCGTCGCTGCATGTGAATGCCTGGTAAGGGCACGTGATCTCCGAACTCGTGCCGAGGCGCGGCGGCTGCCGCCCGGAGGCGAACCAGTTCTGCGCCATGTGCGAGATCGCCCCGATCTGCGCGTCGAGCAGCGCGATGTCGATATGCTGGCCCGTGCCCGACACCGTATCGCGATGGTGAAGCGCGGCCAGGGTTGCCGCGATGGCATAGAAGCCGGCCGTGAGGTCCGAGACCGCGTAGCCCACCTTTTGCGGCCCGGCGCCGGGCGTGCCGTCGGGTGCGCCCGTCATCGCCATCAGGCCGCTCATCGACTGGAAGATCGGATCGTAGCCCGGCCTGCTGCTATAGGGACCGGTCTGGCCGAAGCCGCTGATCGAGCAATAAACGAGCCGCGGGTTCACTTCGCGCATGGCCTCGTAGCCAAGACCGTAACGCTCAAGATCGCCTGCCTTGAAATTTTCGATCAGCACGTCGCACTGCGCGGCGAGCTTGCGCACGAGCGCCTGCCCGGCGGGCTGTGCGAGATCGACGGTGATCGAGCGCTTGCCGCGGTTCATGGCCACGAACGATGACGTTTCCGAGGTCGGTTCTCCTTCGGCGTCACGCATGCGGAAGCCCTGGTGGCGCGTGTCGTCGCCATGCACGGGGCGTTCGACCTTGATGACGTCCGCGCCAAAGTCGGCGAACATCTGCCCCGCCCACGGGCCCGAAAAGACGCGGCTCATGTCGAGCACGCGCAGCCTGGACATCAGTTCATTCATGTGCGCTCCGTTACACGGGCAGACGCAGAACCTGGCGCGCGAGAATATTGCGCTGGATCTCGTTGCTGCCGCTGAAAATCTTGGCCGCCATTGCATTGAAAAGCGGAGGATGGATATGCACCGGCTGCGCGCCCCCGGCCACGGCGGCCTCGCCCATGGCCGACTCGGCGGCAGCCTCGTTGAGCAGCATGGCGACGCGCTCGTGCGTTTCGGTGGCCCAGATCTTGAGCCACGAGACTTCCACCGGCAGCGTTTCGCCGCGCTTGACCCGGTCCGCGAACCCCGCGTAGGCGCACACGAGATCCGCGACATCGAGTTGCGCGCTCGCGAATGCGTCAGCCCAGGCGCGGTCCGCCAGCAAGCCGCGCGATTCGGCCAGCTCGCGCAATTGGGAGAGCGCATGCTTCGAATGCTTCGGACTCCCGGAGAAAAGCCGCTCGAAGCCGAGCAGCTGCTTGGCGATGTCCCAGCCGCGATGCAGCTCGCCGACGAGATTCTCCGCGGGCACGCGCACATCGTCGAAGAAGACTTCGCAGAACTCCTCGTCGCCGGCAATCGTGCGGATCGGCCGCACCGTCACGCCGGGGCTTTTCAGATCGACCAGCAGGAAGCTGATGCCTTCCTGCTTCCTGCCGGTGTTGTCGGTACGCACGAGCATGAACATGTGCGTGGCGTCCTGCGCGAGCGTGGACCACGTTTTCTGGCCGTTGACAACGAACTCGCCGTCTGCGAGCTTTGCTTGCGTGCGCAACGATGCAAGATCCGACCCGGCGTTGGGCTCCGAATAGCCTTGCGCCCACACGTGCTCGCCGGAAAGGATCTTCGGCAGATAACGTGCGCGCTGCGCATCGGTCCCGAAGCGGAACAGAATCGGGCCGAGCATGACGAGCCCCTGATCGGGCGGCCGGCCGACGCCGTAGAACTCCTGCTCCTCGATCCATGCAATGAGTTTGTCCGGCGGCAGCGCCATGCCGCCAAAGGCCTTCGGCCACGCGGGCGCAATCCAGCCCTGTTCGTGCAGCGTGCGATACCACGGGGCGATTTCATGCCAGTGCAGGCGGCGCGGCGAATGGCGCAATGCTTCGGGATAGTGCTCCGCGAAGAACGCCCGCACCATCTGCCGGAATTGCGCTTCGGACATCGCCTCCCAGTCCGCGTCACGCGGGAAGCCACCGCGATACGCGTCAGCCGCTTGCGCCGCTTCGCCCGGCAGCAGCGCGGCGTAACGGGCCCGGTGCGCGCGCGCGTTGCCGAGCCAGGCAGCCTGCGCGAGCGCACGCTTGAGCCACGGGCCGATCGGCCCCTCCTCCGTGTAACCGATTGCGCCGTGCAACTGGACCGCGAGACGCGTAACGAGCAGCGCGGCATGAGCGGCGCGCGCCTTGACGCGGCTCGCCGCCGCGGCCAGATCGCGGCGCGCTTGCAGCGGCGTTGCCGCCGCCTCGTGCAGCGCCGCGGCCGCCAGTTCGGTCTGGATGTAACCGTCCGCTAAACGGTGCTGAAGCGCCTGAAACGAACCGATGGCGTGCCCGAACTGCACGCGCGTGCCGGCGTAATCGATCGTCGTCGCGAGCGCCGCGCGCGCAATGCCCAGCAACTCCGCCGACTGGGCGATACGTGCAATGTCGAGTGCGCAGGAGAGCGCGTCGAGCGCCTCGGCCCCTTCGATCAGCACCTGCGCCTGCGCCACCTCACAGCCACGCAAATGAAGTGAGCCAAACGACACGCCATCCACGCCGCTCGAACAGACAAGCTCGAGCTTGGGCGCGAGCGCCGACAACCAGACGAGCGCCGCGCCTTCGGCGCCGGTGGCGAGCACGATCCAGCCGTCCGCGCCCGCGAGCGGCGTGACGAAGTGCAGCGCGCCGTCGAGCACGAGCACGCCATCTTCGCGGCGATACCGCACGCCACGCTGCGCGCACGGATCGATCTGTCCGCACTCGCCTTGCCACGCTACGCCCGCCATCAACTCGCCGTTCACGAAGGCCTCGACCAGCGGCTGCGCCGCCTGCGCCTCGCTCACCGCGCCCAGCACCGCGCCCGCCAGCACGGCGCTTGCGACGAACGGCTCCGGCAACGCCGCCGCGCCAGCCTCTTCGGCAATGGCCACGGCTTCCGGCACGCCAAGACCGAGGCCGCCGGCATGCTCGGGAATCAGGATGGCGGTCCAGCCGGCTTGCGCCATTTCCCGCCACACCTCGCGCTGCGTCGCGCCGTCGCCGGCAAGCGAGGCCGCGCGACGGCGTGCGGGATCGCCCCGGCCGATCAGGTCTCTCGCACTATCCTTGAAGGCTTGCTGCGTTTCACTGTCCATTCGTTTTGCCCTTGCCTCATGCGTCACTCGGTGTGGCCGCCGACGTGAACCTGTCTGCGTGCCGCATTCACGCGTCGCATTGTGGACCGTTCGCCGCGTCGAGACTGCCCGTAAAAACCCTATAGGTCATGTTATTGACTTTTACGACTCAAAGTCCTTTAATGCGGCTGTCGCGGCAAGGCGTACCGCAAGCCGCCCGTTACAATTCCATTCGAAGAACAGGAGACGTTGGTGACCACCCAGACTTCCGCGCCATCCGGCACGCTTTCGCACGCCCGCCCCGACGAGGGCGCCGTCTACCGAAAGTTGCTCTGGCGCCTGATGCCGCTGCTCATGGCGCTCTACGTGGTGGCGTTCATCGATCGCTCCAACGTGGGCTTCGCGAAGCTGAGCTTCCTGCGCGACCTGGACCTCTCCGACGCCGTGTTCGGGCTCGGGGCCGGCATTTTTTACGCGGGCTACATGCTGTTCGAGATCCCGAGCAACCTCATGCTCGCGAAGATCGGTGCACGCAAGACCTTCGTGCGCATCATGGTGCTGTGGGCGATCTGTTCGGCCGGCCTCGCTGCGATGACGGGCCAGAACAGCTACTATCTCTGGCGCTTTCTGCTCGGCGCTTCGGAAGCGGGGCTGTTTCCGGGCATCCTGCTCTATCTGACCTATTGGGTTCCGAGCACGCGGCGCGCGCGATTCACCGCGCTGTTCATGGCGTCGATTCCCATTGCGGGCGCGATCGGCGCACCGCTCTCCGGGCTCATCATGCATACGCTCGACGGCGCCTATGGCCTGCGCAACTGGCGCTGGCTGTTCCTGATCGAAGGCGTGCCGCCGCTGCTGCTGGTGTTCGTCGTGCTGCGCTGGCTGCACGACAGTCCCGCCAAGGTCTCATGGCTCACGGCGGACGAGGTCGCCATCATCGAACGCGACCTGCGTGCCGACCGCGAGGCGCAAACGCCCGACGCCCACAAGTCGTTCGGCGCAGCGCTGCGCTCCCCGCGCTTCTACCTGCTGACCGGCATGGGCGTCGCGCTGCTCGCGGGCACGGCAAACGTGTTCTTCTGGCTGCCCACCATCATCAACAAAACCGGCGTGAACGATCTGTGGACCGTGGGCGCCCTCTCCGCGCTGCCCTTCGTGATCGGCTTTATCTGCCAGTACTGGGTCGCGCGCCGCTCTGACGCGCGCAACGAGCGGCGCTGGCACGCAGCCATCTCGGGACTCGTTGCCGCCATCGGGTGGGCCACGCTGCCGCTCGTCGCGACGAGCCCGGCGCTTTCCGTGGCAGCCCTCACGCTCACCGCCGCCGGCACGTTCGCGGCCATGGGGCCGTTCTGGTCGATGCCCGCGCTCTACTTGAGCAAGCAGGCAGCCGCGGGCGGCATCGCCCTCATCAGCACGCTTGCGGGTCTCGGCAGTCTCGTGAGCCCGGCGATTGTCGGCTGGCTCAATCAGACCACGCATACGCTTGCCGCAGGCCAGTACTATCTCGCCGCGCTCATGCTGATGGGCGCCGTCACCGTCATCGCCGTCGGCCCGCACGACAAGGTCCGCCGCAACAACGCCGGCTAACCACCGCGCCTGCGCCCTGGCGCGAGCCCGCTCAAGCGCGCGCTCGCGCCGCCTCCATTAGTACACCTTTTTATTTCATTGGCGCCGCCTTCGAGCGGCCTCGCCAGGGGCGCGGCTTTGTCCGCGCTCGCCAATACCAGGCTTCAAACCACGGAGACACACCATGAAAAAGAACTCGTCCACCCTGCTCGCGCTCGCCTCATTGGGGCTGTTCTGCCAGGGTGCGCATGCACAAAGCAGCGTGACGCTCTACGGCATCATCGACGTCGGCTTCAACTATCAGTCGAACGCCTCGGGCGGCCGCCTATTCGCCATGACGAGCGGCGTGAATCAGGGCAGCCGCTTCGGCTTGCTCGGCAGCGAGGATCTGGGCGGCGGCCTCAAGGCGATCTTCCGCCTCGAAAACGGCTTCGACGTCACCAACGGCAAGCTCGGCCAGGGCGGCCTGCTCTTCGGGCGGCAAGCGTACGTGGGACTCACGAGCCCCTACGGCACGCTCACGTTGGGTCGGCAGTACGACACATTGATCGACTTCGTGGGCCAGTATTCGGTGAGCAACCAGTGGGGCGGCTATATTTCCGCGCACCCCGGCGATCTCGACAACTTCAACTACAGCTACCGCAGCAACAACTCGGTGAAGTTCACGTCGGCGGACTACGGCGGATTTTCGTTCGGCACGCTCTACAGCCTGGGCGGCACGGCCGGCGACTTCACGCGCAACCAGATCTGGTCGCTCGGCGCAGGCTATAGTCATGGACCGTTTTCGATCGGCGCGGCCGTGCTCAGCGCCCGCAATCCCAACACGAGCCTCTTTGGCGGCAACTCGTCCACCACGGCAAGCGCCACGGCCGCGAATGCGACTTCGCCGGTCTACCGCGGATTCCTTTCCGCTCACTCGTATCAGGACATCGGCGTGGGCGCGTCGTACACGCTCGGCGCGGCCACCTTCGGCGCGACCTATTCCAACATCAGCTTTCGCGGCATGGGCGACACGTCGTCAGGCCCGAACCCCTCGGGCTACAGCGGCAACGCGACCTTCGACAACGCCGAAGTCAACTTCAGCTACAAGCTGACGCCCGCGTGGATGGCGGGCGTTGCGTACGACTACACGAAGGGCCACGCCAACAACGTCAACGAAGGCGCGACGTACCACCAGGTCGAGGCGAGCACGCACTACTACCTCTCCAAGCGCACCGATGTCTATCTTTCGGGGATCTGGCAGCACGCCTCGGGCACGGATTCGACCAACAAGCCCGCCGTGGCCGCGATCAATGTGCTCACGCCTTCGTCGTCGAACAGCCTGGTCGTCGTGCGGGTCGGCATGCGGCACAAGTTCTGAGTGCGAGGGCCCGGCGGCCGATGCCGCCGTCAGCAGCCCTTGGCGGCCTTTAGCGGCCCTCAGCGCCCCAGGCGGCCAGAGGCCGCCTGCACGTCGCGCGCATACTGCGTGGGCGGCCGCCCCACGTGCCGCGTAAAGGCCACGCTGAACGTGCTGGCCGAACTGTAGCCGACGCGTTGCGCGATCTCGGCGACACGGCCTTCGTTGCGGCGCAGAAGGTCCTTCGCGAGCGCCATGCGCCAGGTGAGCAGATATTCCATCGGCGCCACGCCCACGGCGCGGCTGAAGCGCTCGAAAAAGGTCGAACGCGAAAGCGCCGCCTGCCTCGCGAGTTCGGCAACCGTCCACGCGCGCGTCGGGTGTTCGTGCATGCCGCGAATCGCGAGCGCGAGGCGCCGGTCGGAAAGCCCGCGTATGAGCCCAGGCGACGCATGCGTTCCCGCCATGGACCGCAACGCTTCGATGAGCAGCACCTCCAGCAGCCGCGAAAGCACGACCTCGCGCGCGGGCCGCGCCTCGCGCGACTCGTCCCGCACCAGTTCCACGAGCGTGGCCAGCCGCCGCTCGCCCCGGACATGCACGATTTGCGGCAACAGCGAAACCAGCAGCGCCGCATCGGGCGAACCGAAGCTGCAATGCCCCGCCATCATGCGCGCGTCGACCGGGCGGTCCGCCGCGCCGATCCTGAATTCGCCGTTGCCAAGCGCGACGGGCGCGAGCGTTACGACGCCCGGCGGCGGCGGCACGAGGCTGGACATCGCGACGCCATAGGCCGCGGGAATCAGCACGAAATCACCCGACAGGAGCTCGATCGGCTCATGTCCGTCGATGGCGATGCGGCAGCCGCCTTCGAGGATCACGCAATAGAACGGCTCACCGGCATCGGAGCGGCTGATGCCCCACGGACTCGCGCCGAGCACGAGTTTGGAATACCGCGCAGCCGGTTGCAGCAGCGTCACGACTTCGGCGAGCGGATCGATCATCTCCGGACTCCTGCAAATGAAACTCGGATCTTTTATTGTAGCAAGTACAGTCTCGGCGATCTATCGTATGGGCACTCGCTAACCACTTAACCGGAGTTCCCATGCAAACCGTGCTGATCACAGGCTGTTCGTCCGGATTCGGTCTTGAGATCGCCCGCCTCTTCCTCGCGCGCGACTGGCAGGTCGTCGCCACGATGCGCACGCCCGACGCCAGCGTGCTGCCGCCTTCGGAGCGCCTGCGCGTGCTCGCGCTCGACGTCACGAATGCGCAGAGCATTCACGACGCTGTCGAGGCCGCGGGCCCGATCGACGTGCTCGTCAACAACGCGGGCTTTGGCGCCGCGTCGCCGGCAGAGCTCGTTCCCATCGCCACGGTGCGCGAGCTGTTCGAAACCAACACCATCGGCACGATTGCCGTGACGCAAGCGGTGTTGCCGCAGTTCCGGCAACGCAGGGCAGGCGTGGTCGTGAACGTCACATCGAGCGTCACGCTCAAGGCGCTCCCCTTGATCGCCGCGTACCGCGCGAGCAAGGCGGCCGTGAATGCATTCACCGAGTCGATGGCGCTGGAGCTCGCGCCGTTCGGCGTGCGCGCTCGCCTGGTGTTGCCGGGCCGCTCGCCCGAGACCCGCTTTGGCGACAACGCGCGCGCCCACATCTACGGCTTCGACCATGAGGCGTATGCCGATGTCGTCAAAAGCGTTCTCGAATCGTTTTCGGATACGTCGAGCCCGGTGACCTTTGCCAAGGACGTCGCGCAAGCCGTATGGCGCGCGGCGACCGACCCGTCATGCCCGATGCGCCTGCCCGCCGGCGCCGATGCCGAAGCCTGGGCGGCCGAGGCTCGCTGAGCCGCCCGCACCCGTTACAGCGCGACAGCGCAATACAACAAGGAGATTGTCATGCAGAACAAATCCGTCGCCCTCGTCACCGGGGCAAACCAGGGCATCGGCTTTCAGATTGCGAAGGAACTGGCGGCGCGCGGCCTCACCGTGCTGGTCGGCTCGCGCAATGTCGAGCGAGGCGAAGCCGCGGCCAAAGAGATCGGGCCGCACGCCCACGCGCTGGCGCTCGACGTGACGGATCAGGCTTCGATTGGCGCGGCGGCGCAGCGCGTGCGCAACGAGTTTGGGCGCCTCGACGTGCTCATCCAGAACGCCGCCATTTCGACCACGGGCCGCCGGGCCGGCCTGTCCGTCGAGGAGTACGCGAAAACGACCCGCCCCGCCAACGTCTCGCTCGATGAAATGCGTGCGGTGTGGGACACCAATGTGTTCGGTGTGCTCGCCGTGTACCAGGCGATGCTGCCGATCCTGCGCGAGACGCCCGGCGCGCGCATCGTCAACGTGTCGAGCGGCGTGGGGTCGCTCGCCGCCAATTCAGATCCGGCGTTCCCGTATCGGGCGATCTTCGGCCCGGTTTATCCGGCCTCCAAGACCGCGCTCAACGCGTTGACGCTCGCCATGGCCATCGAACTGGAACTGGAGGGCATCAAGGTCAACGCCGTTTCGCCGGGCTTTACCCGGACCAATCTCAATGGCTATACGGGCATCGAGACCGTGGAGGACGGCGCGCGCGAAGCGGTACGTGTCGCGATGCTCGGCCCGGACGGCCCCACCGGGACATTCACGCGCTGGGAGAATCAAACGATCCCGTGGTGATGGTGTCTTGCGCGCACGATCGATTTCACGAAGGATCACTAAGTAATTGACATCGACGATCGACCTGGGCGGCCCGCGTCGCTCAGGCGCTCGAAGCGCCAAAGCAGCAACCGCACGAACGCGCCTGCCCCAGGCGCAAGCGCCCGGCGCTCACCGTCGCCTCGTTGCCGCACTCGCACCGGCAGATCCACAAGCCATTGCCCGCGTAGCGTTGCGTCGTCAACTGGCCGAACACCTCGCCGCCGCGCAGCGCGGGCGACCCCGGCCGGGACCGCCATACGCGGCGCTGCTCGCGGCAGCCGCAGTCCCGCGTCTGGCCGCTCTCCACCGCATCCAGCCCGGCGCTCACATGGGCGCCGCACCGGCACTGCCAGAGCCAGACGTTCGCGCCGCGATACTGAAGCGCGACGAGATCGCCGAAGGTGCGACCAAGGACATCGCGACTCGGCGGAAAGGGCCATTCGGGTGGCAACGGGGGACGGATACGCTGGTTCACGAAAGGTATTTGGGGTTCGGCAGCCTGCTCTCAAGCGTCACCGCCCGCGACCCGCGCGGGCGTGGCCCGGCAAAGAAGGGACGGAACGGTCGCACAATGGACGCTTAGTGGTCACGTCGGGCCGGTGATTACGCTGAGTAGCCGATGAATCGCCGCCCGCTACGGCAAAGTGCATACGCATTTTGGCACACCCGGAGCTACCCGGCTTTCGTTCCAGATAGTGATAGCGGGCGGCCGGGTCTCACAGTGGCTGCCGAAGGGCGCAAGGAACCCGATCGCAGCGCCCCCCCTACGTTCACATCCCCACGATCACCTGCCGGTACTGTTCGCAGATACGGCGCACCGCCTCGACATCGTGCGGCACGGGCAGCGCCGCCATCGCGCGAAAGAAGGCGTCGTGGCGCGCCGGCGCGGCGACCAGCAGCATGCGCGCGTGGGCAGCCTCGCGATTGGTGAACCCGTGCACGTCGCCACGCGCAACCGTGACCACCGCGCCCGCCGACACCGTCTGCACGGTCTCGCCAGTGCGGAATTCGAGCGCGCCTTCGAGCACGACAAAGGTCTTGTCCTCGTCGAGCGAGCGATGCGCGGGGGCGCCGCCGTGCGTGCCGATGCGCATTTCCATCACGGTGTACGGCGCGTCGGCGCTGGGGGAACCGGCGTCGGGCGTGCCCGCTATCACGCGAGTCTGCATGTTGGCGAAGCACAGCGTGGCGGAGGGCGTGAAGATGGCGGTTTTCATTGGCGTTGCAAAGCGTGTTGAGGAAACCTCAGTCTGCGCCTGAGCGACGCCAGCGATAAGACCGCTAGAATGGCGACTCCCGCCAATGAGATGGACAATGGATATCAACGGCTCCCTCGCCTTTGTAGCCGTCGTGAATTGCGGCTCGTTCGCCGCCGCCGCGCGCGAGCTGGGCGTGCCGCGCTCGACCGTGAGCGCGCGCGTGGCCGCCCTGGAGACGCGGCTCGGCGTGCGGCTGCTGCGACGCTCGACACGCCGCCTCGCGCTGACCGACGACGGCGAGGCGTGGTACGCGAGCGTCGGCGACGCCATTGTGACCTTGCGCGACGCCGAGCGGCGCGGTCTTGCCGAAGGCGCAGCGCTGTACGGCACGATTCGCCTGAGCGTGCCGCTCGACTTCCCTGAGGCCGTGCTCGCCGACGCCATCGCCACGTTCATCGCGGCGCACGCGCGCGTGCGCGTTGAGGTGCACGCCAGCAACGATGTCGTGGATTTCGTCGGCGACAGGTTCGATCTGGCCATACGCGGAGGCAAGCCGGGCGGCAACGACATGGTGGCGCGGCGCATTGCGAGTTTCCGCATGGCGGCGTTCGCCAGTCCGGCATGGCTCGCGCAGCGCGAGCGCACGGCGGCGAAGCCCGCATCACTCACCGCCTCGCTCGCCTTCTCCCCGCACGCGAATCGCTCCGCGCGCGTCGCGGCCAATAGTTTCGGTCTGCTAAAGGAATTGGCGATACGCGGCGCGGGCGTTGCGATGCTGCCCGCGCATTTGTGTACGGACGCGCTCGCGGCCGGTACGCTGATCGAGATCGACGTGGCCGCGAAGTCTGCCGCGCAGCAGGGCCTCTACCTCGTTTATCCGTCGCGCGGCGATATGAGCGCACGCGTGCGCGCATTCGCGCAGCATCTCGGCGACGCGCTGGAACGGCTCGCGCCGGCCGCTTGACGTCTGCTGCTGACGTCGCAAGCGCACCGCGCGCAACCGCTTGTTGCAACGCCTGAGGCAAATGTCACTCAACGAGCCGGCGCCTTGATTTTCCGAGCGATGTCGGAAAGCCGCACTTTCGCAAGACGCCGGAGCAGCGCATCCTCGGCCGAATCCAGCGCATCGCCAAGGAATTGATTGACAGCGGACTCCACCGGGCAAGCCGGGTTGTCCTGCGCCGTTCCGATCGCGAATGCGCTCGTGTGCGCGATAGCCGCATAGACGTCGCGCACGGTGAGATCGCCGATTTCACACGACAGAACCCAGCCTCCCCCCGGCCCGGCAATCGACTCCACATAACCGGCTTCGCGCAGCGCCGCCATGGTCCTTCGCACCAGCGATGGCTGCGTGTGCAGCATTTTCGCAATCGTTTCGGAGTTGGTCGTGCCGCCGCGCAGGCTCATGTGAATGAGCACGTGAAGCAGCCGGGCGAGCCGTGTATCTCGTTGCATGTCGTTCAAGCAAACTAATCGTGACATTTGATGTTACGATTTCGCGTGATCTTTTGCAACCGTCGGAGCGCGATCGTGCACGCATTCACTCAGTCGTTTATCGAAACCCATGACGTTCGCCTGAGCGTCGACTCTCAAGGCACGGGGCCACTGGTATTGTTCCTCCATGGATTCCCCGAAACCTCGTACGCGTGGCGACACCAGCTCGCGGCCGTGTCGAATGCCGGATTTCACGCAGTTGCGCCGGATCTGCGCGGCTTCGGACGCAGCGATTGTCCGGCGCAAACGGAGCGATACACGACGCTGGACATCATCGGCGACATCGTGGGTATCGTGGATGCGCTCGGCGAGCAAAACGCCGTCGTGGTGGGAAACGATTGGGGGGCAACCATTGCGTGGCAAGCCGCCCTGCTGCGCCCCGACCGCTTTCGCGCGGTCGCGGCGCTCGGCGTTCCCATGATGGACCGAGCCCCGATCACACCGAGCCGGTTATTCCCGCTGACCGACGAGGCGTGGTTTTACACGCACTATTTCGCCGAGCCGGGGCAGGCCGAAGGCGAACTCGAACGTGACATCGCCACTACCTTGCGCAAGATTTATTTCTGGGCTTCAGGGGACGCGGGCCCACGCGGCGAGATAACACCCAATCCCTTCGGGCTCGTTGCGCGGGACGGGGGACTCCTCGACGCCTTGCCTGAACCCGCTTCGCTACCCGCCTGGCTCGATGCCTGCGACTTCGACGTTTTTGTGAAAGCCTTCGAGGTGTCGGGGTTTCGCGGAGGCTTGAACTATTACCGCAATCTTGACCGCAACTGGGCACTCCAGTCGGCCTTTAGCGGCTTGCTCGTCCAAACTCCAGCCCTTTATCTGGCGGGGGAGTACGACACGGGGCTGGCGATTCCAGGCATGCACGACATCATCCGCGCGATGCCGAAACTTGTGCCCAATCTTCGCGACTCGCAAATCATTGCGCGAGCGGGCCACTGGCTGCAACAAGAAGCCCCGGACCGCGTCAACGCCGCCTTGATCGCGTTTCTGCGCGATCTTTAGGAGCTGTGTCACCGCACGACTCCTGACGCGCTTCCTTCCGTACAGGATCTACCCGCCAGCTTGGGTCACCTGAACTCGTATGGCTTTAATGACCGAACTCGCGTCCACTTCGGAAGTCCACGCCCTTTTTCCAATACCTGAATGGGGAGAAGTGCCCGCCTGTTGACGCTCGTTCAAACGATTGATACGATGATGTCACTTTGAAAACGCCCTCCCGGTTCGCCGGGAGGGCGTTTCGTTTTGGTTCCCTCAATCCAGATGGAACCATGCGATGAAAGTTCCCCTTGAAATCCGTCCGGGATCGGACGCCGGCCTCGGCTATGTAAAGTACGGCAATGGCCCGGTCCATGTCCTGGTCATGCATGACTGGCTCGGCGACCACGCGAGCTACGATGCGGTCGTGCCCTGGCTCGATGGCCATGCGCTCACCTACGTTTTCGTCGATTTGCGTGGCTACGGGCAATCCATCGCATTGACGGGTGAATTCACCGTCGAGGAAATTGCCGCCGATTGCCTCACGCTCGCCGATCAACTCGGCTGGGGGCGCTTCCACGTAATCGGTCACTCGATGACCGGGATGATCACGCAACACATTGCGGCGGACGCGCCTTCTCGTGTCACCAGCGCAATCGCGGTGTGCCCCGTTTCCGCTGCCGGAAACCGGTTAAGCCCGGAGGCCCTGACCTTCTTTGCCAGCACGGTGGACGACGACAACGCCCTGCGGCGCTTGTTCAAGTTTGTCTCCGGCGGCCTTTCCGACGAGTGGGCCGATAGCAAGGTGCAACATAGCCGCGCGACGGTCGCACCTGCGTGCCGGAGGCCATACCTCGACATGCTGGTCACGGCAAATTTCGTCGATGACGTACAGGGTCTTGCAACACCTTTCCTGGTCATGGTCGGCGACAACGACCCGGGCCTCGATGCGAAGGCAATGCAACGCACGTTTCTCGCATGGCATCCGAATGCCGAGCTGCACGTTATTCCTGATTGCGGCCATTACCCGATGCAGGCGTGCCCGCGATACTTCGCAACCGTCGTCGAGCGTTTCCTGAAGCGCCACACCACTTGACCTGAGCCCGGCTACCGGCGAAGTCAACGTCACGATTTCGCCGCGCGCGGCCGCCTTTGTCCGCGCACCGCCTTCGCGGCGATTCGAATCACATCGCGTTCGAGCGCGGGCGGCAACTCCGCTTTCAACAGTTCGACCCAAGCGCGAGTCCTGGCTTCGAGAAACTTCCTCGACGGCATCAGCATATAAACCCCCACGTCAGGCGCGCGCCACTCGGGCAACGAGGCTGGAACCCGGCAGGCAGCGCGCGAGATACACGCTCACGCTCATGCCGCGGCCAGCAGATTCCATACGTACTGCGAAGCACTGTATTCGCCGGTCACCGCCGGGTACTGCGCGCAATACTTCGTCACGAGGGGCACCACGCGGCGATCGCCGGAGCTCATGCAGAGGGCCCGCATTGCGCCCACGAAGGCGCGCCGAGTCGCCGGTCGAATTGAAGCCGCGTTGATCGCGTCAAAGCTTCGGATGGCACTCGAAGCGAATCACCGAATCGTGCTCGCTCAACGCGTCGATGCCGGCCGTGTGCTCGTAGTTCATGCTCGGTTGCATGCCACGGCTTTCACAGTAATCGGTCGCCTCGGTCATGGCGCGGCGATGGGCGCGCGCCCATGCAAGACGGCCGCCCGAAGCGGACGCCGAGGCGACAAACACGCCCTGCTTGTCCGTCGCGCTCACATCGCTCGATGACGCGCAGCCCGCCAGCAAGGCGCACGCGGCGGCAAGCGAAACCAGCACCTTGGGGCGCGACCGCACGAAGCGCAACGCATTCATGAACACTGCTCCGCCGCGCCGCCCCGTGCGGCCTTCTCACGGCGCGTGAGCGCCGTGCGCAACGTTGCGTGCTGCACGAGCTTCTCGCTGGTGGCATGCCCGGCCGCGCCGCGAATGCGCATCGCCGTGCGCGGCAGCAGCCCGTTATGGCGGCTGTGCGCCCACGCCCGCGCGGCGAACCAGCCCACGATGGTCCAGCCCAGCAGGACATTGACCAGCGTGATGGCGAACGCGTCGCGGTGATTGCGCGCGTCGGCTTCGATTGACGGAATCAGATACAGGGTCAAGGCGGCGATGACCGCGGCCCCTTCGAGAATTTGCAGCATTGCAGGTCCTCATGCTCAAGCGCTGCGATCATCGCAGCGGCATAAGGACACAGTTTAGGATCGTTCTATCGAAAATCTATGCCAATAGAACGAATTCTCTGTTGCCGCAATATGGACAATCCGCGCAGGTGCAGAAGGACGGCCAAAGTCATCCGACCCCAGACCCTGCATGACGGGGCGGCGGCATGCTGCGCGCCGCCCTCAAAGGTGGCTCAGGCGGGCACGCCTTCCATCGTGCGCCCGGAGCGTCCCCACGCAACGAGCGCGCCGAAGCCCAGCACCGCGAGGCAGACGATCGGCACGATCATCGGCCCGAATGCGCTGCCGGTGACCTTGCCCGCGAACGGCATGAGATTCTGGCCGAAGAAGCCGCCGAGATTGCCGATCGAGTTGATCGCCGCAACGCTCGCCGCCGCCCGCGCACCCGTGAAGTAACGCGGCGGCATCGACCAGAAGCACGGATACAGGAGCGGAATGCACGCGCCGCCAAACACGAGCGCGATGAAGCGCAGCGGCGTGGAAGGCAACGTGAGGCTCAGCAGGAAAGCGAGCGTGCCGAGCGCGGCCACGATCGCCATCGCGCGAAGAATGCTCTTGGCGCGGCGCAGTTTCGAGGGCAGGTAGAGCAGCAGCAGCACGGCCAGCGCCCACGGCAACATGCTCAGCAGCCCGTTCATGCTGCTCGACACGCCGAACGACTTCACGAGCGTGGGCAGCCAGTAGGTCACGCCGTAGAGCGACGTGGACATCAGCATATAGGTCGCGGCGAACAGCATCACGCGCGGATCGAGCAGCGCTTTCCAGGGTTGCGAGTGTTCCGCGTGCTCGGGCTTTTCGCGTTCCAGCGCGGCGGCGACGACCTGCTTTTCGCGCTCGTTGAGAAAGCGCGCTTCCTGGTACGAAGCCGGCAGCAGCCGGAACACGATCAGGCCGACCAGCACGGCAGGGAGGCCCGTCGCGATGAACACCCACTGCCAGCCCGCCAGGCCCAATGTGCCGTCGAGACTCAACAGCCAGCCGCCCACCAGCGAGCCCAGCATGTTCGCCAGCGCGCTGCCGAGCGTGAAGATGCCGAGCACGCGCGCGCGATAGCTTTGCGGAAACCACAGCGTGAGGTAGTAGATCACGCCCGGATAGAAGCCCGCTTCGGCCACGCCCAGTGCGAGGCGCAGGCCGCAGAACACCTGCATCGAGGTCGTGAAGCCCATCAGCACCGTGATCACGCCCCACGTGAGCATGATGCGCGCGAGCCACACGCGCGCGCCGAAGCGGTGCAGCGCGAGCGTGCTCGGCACTTCGAACAGCAGATAGCTGATGAAGAACAGCGAGGACGCGAGGCCGAACGCGGCTTCGGTCATATGCAGGCTATGCACCATCTGAAGCTTGGCGAAGCCGACGTTCTGCCGGTCGATGAAGGAGATCAGAAACATCACGACGAGGATCGGCATCAGGCGTCGCGCGATCTTCGACATGATGTGCCGCTCTTCGGCGGACTGTGTGTCAAGCGTTGAATCCGTGTTCACTACGTTCTCCTGCGTTTACTTGTTGTGTTGACTACGAAGGCCGGAAGTCGCCGAGCATGGGCACGAACATGTCGTTCCATGCGCGCGGCTTCGCCTTGATCGTGCCGACCATGTACAGAAAGTCGACGTACTCCATCAACTGCTCGGGCCAGACCGAAAAGCGCGACTCGGGCGCGGACAGCGTCTGCACCACGTGTTCGCGCGAGACGCCGAAGTCCGACGCGGCGACGTAAATCGCCGCCGCGGCCTCGCGGTCGCGCACGATCATGCGATTCGCATCGTCCAGCGCGCCGAGAAACGCCCTGACCAGCGCCGGTTCGGCGTCGACAACGCGCTTGGGCGCGAACACCACGTCGAGCGTGAGCGGCCCGAGCACGTCGCTCGAATTGACGACGCGATGAATGCCGGGCTGTTGCAATTCGAGCGTCGAGAACGGCGGCGACGCGAAATGCGCGGTGATGCCGCCCTCGCGCCGCATCAGCGCCTGCATGGCCTGCGGATGCGGCATGCCCACCGTGATCGAGTCGAGTTGCGCGAAATGCTGCGGGCCGAGCAGGCGGCTTGCGACCATCTGCAACACGACGGCCGAAAGCGAGGTGCGAATGCCGGGCACCGCGATGCGGTCGGCGGGCGTGAAGTCGTGCAGCGTCGCGATCTGCGCCCGGTTCGTATTGAGCGAGAGCGAGGTGGTGGAAAGGCCGCTGATGCCGATCACCTCGACGTTCGGAATGCCGCGCGCCCGCGCCCACAGTTCGATAAAGCCGGGCGCGCCCACGGCAGCGAAGTCGAGCGTGCCGGCCATCATGGCGTCGTCGACCGAGTTGCCGCCGTCGAGCATCACCCACTCCACGCTCACGCCGCTCAGCCCCTGACGGGCCGCGTGCCGCTCGAACAGGCGCGCCTTCTCCATCACGAGCAGCGGCAGATACAGCAGGCCGTAGCCCTTCGAAATGCGCACGGTACGCGGATTCGACCGCACGAAAGCGGGCGCGATCGCCAGCGCCGCGCCAAGCCCCGCGGCCGCGACGAGCGCGCGCCGCCGCGCCGAAGGCCGCGGTGACGACTTCATGCGCATCTTGCCGTCTCCTTTCGTTCGTGTCGTAATCACGTCGCTGCATCTTCCATGGTTCGCGAGATTACCGGGCGAGTCTGAGAAAATGCTGAGAAAGTCCCCTTGGCGGGCCTCGGGAAAACCCGCAATCGAACCCATGAAGAACTCGGCAGGAACGGCAACATGCGCATTCTGGTGGTGGAAGACGACGCGGAAATCGGCGCGGCGGTTCGCGGGCGACTCACGCGCCTCGGGCACGCAGTGGACCTCGAAGCGAGCGGTGCGACCGCCAACAGCCTGCTGGGCGTCGAGCGCTTCGACCTCGTGGTGCTGGACGTGATGCTGCCGGGCATGGACGGCTTCGCGATCCTGCGCAACCTGCGCGCGGCGGGCAGCACGACCCCGGTGCTGCTCCTCACGGCGCGCTCCGCGATCGACGACCGCGTGAGCGGCTTTGGTCTGGGCGCCGACGACTACCTCGTCAAGCCATTCGATTACCGCGAGCTGGAAGCGCGCGTGCAGGCGCTCCTGCGCCGCAACAGCGGGCACGCCAACGATGTCGTGAAGCTGGGCGGCCTTACGATCGACCGCAGCAGCCGCCTCGCCGAACTCGACGGCAAACCGCTCTCGCTCTCGCGCCAGGAGTTCGCGCTGCTCGAAATCCTCGCCAGCCGCCCGCAGCGCATCTTCCCGAAAGAGGAGTTGCTGAACCAGCTGTTCAGCTACGGCAACGAGCCGAGCGCGAACGCCGTCGAACAATATGTCACGCGCGTGCGCAAGAAGCTGCAAGGCAGTTCCGTCGAGATTCGCACGGCGCGCGGCATGGGATATCAAATTGCCGCGCTTTGACTGGTTCCCGAAAACGCTGCTCGGCCGCACGCTGCTCTTCGTCGCGCTGGTCGTGGCGACGGGCGCGGCGGCGCTCGCGGGCATCGCGCGCTATTACGCGGGCGTCGCCTCCGAGCGCGCCTATGACCAGCTCCTTGCGGGCGCAACCATCCAGGTCGCCGAAAACCTCTACGTGCAGGGCGGCGTGCTCGCGCTCAACCCGCCCGTGGCCGCCTTGTCGTCACTCTCGCGCTACGACCTCGTCTACTACCGCGTGGTCGACGCGCGCGGCGTCGTGGTGGCGGGCTACGGCGACCTTCCTGGTCCCGCGAACGCCCTCGCCGCGCGCCAGGGGCCTGCGTTCGCGAACGGCCGCTACCAGGGCGAGCGCGTGCGCACGGCGACCATCGGCCGCTACATGCCCGACGCGCACCCGCCCGGCTGGGCCATGGTGACGGTCGCGCAAACCACGCACGCGCGCCAGCAACTGACCAACGACATGAGCTTCAAGGTGTGGACGCTCATTCTGCTGATGAGCGTGCTCGCCATCGGCGCGAGCGGCCTGGCGATCCGGCGCGGCCTGCGCCCGCTTGCGCAGATCGAGCAGATCATCGCCGCGCGCGACCCCGCCGACCTGCGGCCCGTGGCGCATGACACGCCCAGCGAGATCAACGCGTTGATTGGCGCCATCAACGGCCTGATCGGCCGCCTCGCGGAGCGCATGACGGCCATGCAGCGTTTTATCGCCGACGCCGCGCACCAGATGCGCACGCCGATCGCGCGCCTCGACGCGCAGATCGAACTGCTCAGCACGGAGTCCGATCCCGCGCGCCACGCGGCGCGCCTCGAAGCGTTGCGCACGACCTGCTCCGACGTCGGGCGCCTCACGGGCCAGTTGCTCAACCACGCGATGGTGATTCATCGCACGGAGGTCGTGCCGCTGCAACCGGTCGATCTCGCCAGGCTTGCGAAGGAAGTGCTCGGCCGCACGATCCCGCTTGCCGACGAACGCGACGTGAATGTGGCGTTCGAGAGCAGCGCGCCGCAAGTATGGATTGCGGGCGACCCCGTGAGCTTGCAGGAAGCGCTCTCGAATGTGCTGCACAACGCGCTGCTGCACGGCAAGGCCGACGACATCGTCGTCACTGTCGTCACCCCCGACGCCGCGCGCGACACCGTCACCCTCACCGTGACCGACAACGGCCAGGGCATGCCCCGCGAACATTGGGAAGCGGCGCTGCGTCCGTTCGAGCGCCTCGCGCAGGAAAGCGCGGAGCGGCCCACGGGCTCCGGCCTCGGACTCGCGATCGTGCAGGCCGTGATGAAGGCGCACGGCGGCAGCGTGGGCTTTGCGTTTCCCGCACGCGGCGGGTTTGCCGTGGTGCTGACGTTTCCCCGCGCGACCGCAACGGGCGAGGACGCGCGGGCTACGACACCGTGAATGCCTCGCGAAAGCGCCGCAGCGCGAGTTCGTCGTCGCCGCTTGCCCAGCCTTCCAGGCCTATCGTGCCGCGATAGCCCAGCGCGGCAAGCGCGCGCGCGATCGCGGGGTAGTTGATCTCTCCGGTGCCCGGCTCCTTGCGGCCCGGCACGTCGGCCACCTGAATCTCGCCGATATAGGGCGCCGCGCGGCGCACCAGTTCGATCAGGTTGCCCTCGCCGATCTGCGCGTGATAGAGATCGAGATTCAGTCGCAGATGCGGGCTGCCGACCGCCTTCACGAGCGCGAGCGTGTCGGCGGCGCGCGCGAACGGCACGCCCGGATGGTCCACCTCGGTATTGAGATTCTCCAGACAAAACACCACGTCGTGCTGTGCGCCCAGCGCGGCGATACGCGCCAGGGTCGCGTGCGCGGCCAGCCACATCTCGCCGCTCACGACCGGCACCGGCGTGACCGGCAAGCCCTTCGCGTCGAGCCCCGTGCCGTGCAGATTCAGGCGCGGGCAAGCGAGGCGCTTCGCGGTTTCGATGGACTGTGCCGCCGTGCGCAACAGCGCGTCGGCGCCGCGCGCGGTGATGAGGTCGCCTTCGACATAGCCCGTCATCGACGAAAAACGCGCGCCCGTGCGGGCGAGCGCGCCGATATCGTGCCGGGTCCAGTCCCAGATCTCGACATCGAATCCCAGCTCACTGATACGCCGGATTCGCTCGACAACGGGCAGGTCACGAAAAATCATTTCCGCGCATACAGCAAGATTGAACATGTGCATTCCTTAGCAATTCCGCTGAGGTTGAAAGGGCATGTCGCCATGCACGGAAATCTTAGAGCCGATCCGCAGCGCCGCCATTCGGGCAAAACGTTCATTATGGTTATATGCTTTAAAAGCATCCACTTGCGACGATGAAAAGCGCACCCGCCCCTCTTACGAGCGGCGGCGGCTCTCTGCTAGACTCGACTCGGGCCCATCCACGAGCAGGAGTGCCGAAACATGCATGCGCGCGACCGCTACGCGGCGATCGCTGTCATCGACAGGCTTTCGCAGCTATTACGGACCGAATTCGGCGACACCGCGCACGAAAGCTGGCCGATTCTGAGCACGGTGCTGCAAAATCATCTGGGCAAGCGCCAAACCACGATCACCTCGCTGGCCGACAGTTCCGGCTTGCCGCGCACCACGGCGCGCCGCGTCATCTTCGCGCTCAAGGCGAAAGGCCTCCTCAAGTTCAAGCCGATCTCGGCGGCGCACAACCGCGAGCACGTCATGCCTTCCGAGCGGCTGCTCGAACATCTGGACAGTCTCACCGGGCAAACGATCAATCTGCTGATGAGCGCCGTCGACACGCGCGCGGTCGATCACTTCGACGCCAGGAGTCTCGCCGCTCCGGTGGAGATCGCGTGGCCGCGCCCTGCGGCGGCGGGCTTCAACGGCAATGTCGAACTCACGCTGCTCGCCTATGCCGATCCGGTTTTCGACATCCTCAAGCAGAACCGCACGGATATCGAGCGCTTCCTCGGCATGCGCGTGAGTATCTCGACCTATCCGCAGGACACGTACCGCGCGGTGCTGGACGATGCGCTCGCGAGCGCTGCGCAGCGCGACGCCCATACACCGCTCGTCGTGGCCATACCGTTCCCGTGGCTCGCCGGCTTGAGCGACCGCGAACAGTTGCTCGATCTCCAGGCGTTACAGGCGGGCGGCGCCGTTTCCGGGGCCGACTTCTACGACGCCGTGTGGCAGGCCGGATGGAGCCGGGGCCAACTGTTTGGCATTCCGGTTCAGCCCACCGTGGACTTCCTCTGGTATCGCAAGGATCTGTTCGACGCCGAACGGCTGCAACCGCCGCGCACCTTCGAAGACGTGATTCACTGCGCGCGCCTGCTGCATCGTCCGAGCCGGGGGCGCTTCGGCATCACGTGGACGGCGGCGCCCGGCCTGCCGCTCGCGGAGATGTTCCTGCAAATTCTCGGCGCTCAGGGCGGCGTGCTGACGAGAGACGACGGGCTCGAACTGGACATGGCCGCATGCAGGAGCGTGATCGACTATCTGCGCGCGCTCATTCCCTACTCGCCGGGCAATCTGCGCGCCAATCACTGGGCGCGCAGCGTGCAGATCTTCGGCGGCGGCAATGCGGCCATGTGCTACCACTGGTCGAACCGCTATGGCACGCTGGACGGTCACAAGCTGCTGGAGATCGGCGCGAGCATCGGGCTGCTAGAACACCCCACGATTCATGCTGACATGACGCCGGTGTCGCCGCTGGGCGGCGCGCTGCTCGCCATCCCTTCCGCCTGCAACGAAAGCGCGATACGCCTCGCGTGGCAAGCGGTCGAAACGCTGGGCTCCCCTGAGATGATGAAGTATTTCGTGTTGCACGGCGCGGCGGGCAACGCGCGCTACTCGGTGGCGGAGGACCGCTACGTGCTGCAACGCAATCGGGTGATCGGCGAGATCGACCGGCTCATGCGGGCGCAACACCCGCGCGAGGCGCACCACGTCCAGGCGTTTCCCTCGCCCGCGGTTTCGCACTATCACGAACTGGTCGACGTGCTGAGCTCGCACCTCGAAGCCTTGCTCTTCAACGAAGAGGCCGACCTCGACGCAGGCGTCGCGAACCTCGTGGGCGCGTCAGGCGCAGGCCGCCGCGCGGCTTCAAGCTCGGCTTCAAGCTCGGCCTCAAGCGCCGCTCAATGAGCGGACGCGTGCGCCCGGCCATACATGCGCAGCGCCAGCCAGCACACCGCCGCGCCGAGCCCGCCCACCACGCCGCCGAACGTGCCCACCCACGAAACGCCGAAGTCGTTCGCGATATGGTTGCCAAGCAGCGCGCCTGCGCCGATGCCCACGTTATAGAGCCCCGAATAGATGGACACGGCGAGATCCGCCGCTTCCGGCGCGAGCTTCAACACCCACGCCTGCATCGCGAGACCGAAACAGACGATCGCACCGCCCCATATCACCGTATGCACGGAAAGCGTGACGATACTGAGCGCGCTGGGAAACAGCACGAGCAGACACACGAACACCGTGAACACGGCGCCTTGCAGAAATTGCCCCGGCTGCTTCGGGTAGATGCGGTTAAAGCAGATGGCGGCGGGAATGCCCGCGCTGCCGAACAGGATGAGCAGGTACGTGATCCGGTGGCTGCTCTGGTGGCCAACGGTTTGAATGAACGGCTCGATATACGTGTATGACGTGAAATGCGCCGAAACGACGAGAATCGTGATCAGATAGAGCGACACGAGCATCGGCTTTTTGAACAGCACGGGCACGCTGCTGAACGAGCCCGCTTGCTGGCTCGGCAACAACGGCAGCGTCATGCGCAGCATGAGCAACGCGGCGGCAGCCGCGCCCGCGATGACGAGAAAGGCCTGACGCCAACCGAGCAGTTCGCTAATGACGCGCCCGAGCGGAATGCCCGCGACCATGGCGATCGAGGTGCCCATTCCCAGCATGGCGAGCGCCCGGCTCTTGTTGCCGGGCGGCGCGAGCCTCACCACGAGCGAGACGGAAATCGACCAGAAAATCGCATGCGCGAATGCAATGCCCATTCTCCCGACCATCAGCACCGTGAAATTCCAGGCAACGCCCGTCACGACATGGCTCACGATAAAGAGCGCGAACACGATGGTCAGCAACTTGCGGCGCTCCACGTTGCGGGTAAGCAGCATCAACGGCAGCGAAGCGACGGCCACGGTCCACGCGTAGATCGTCAGCATGATGCCGACGTCGGTCGACTTCATGTGCAGACTGTCGCCAATTGCGCTGAGCAGCGCAACGGGCACGAATTCGGTGGTGTTGAAAATAAAAGCCGAGAGCGCTAATACGAGCACTCCCCACCACGAATGTCGGGACGAAACCGGTTCAGGCGTTGACATACCAGATTGATGCGAAAATCGACAAGGCGCAATTATCGCGTATTGCTCGCCCGACCATGCCTGAAACGGCCCAACGCCTGCTGGTCGCCCGTCGGGCCGCGCCCGCTCACCTCACGGCAACAGGCCCCTGTTCGCGCACCGATTCGATGCACGCGAGCGCAATGGCGAGCGCGCGGCGCGCGTCCTCGCCGGCCGGCCCGCCAACGGGCTCGCGCTTGCGAACAGCCTGCACGAACGACGCAAGCTGGGCCGTGTAGCCCGCCGCGAAATGCTCCGTGTCGCGACGCCATGTGTCTTGCGTCACGCCGTGCCGGTCGAACAGCGTCATGCTGGAGCGGCGCACATCGCCCATGGTGACCATGCCGCCCGGACCAAACACCTCGCCGCGAATGTCGTAGCCGTACAGCGCCGAGAAGTTCGCCTCCGCCACCGCGATCGAACCGTTGTCGAACCGGATCGTCACGACCGCCGTATCCAGAAAGCCCTTTTCCTTCGCGTCGGGGCGCACGAGCGCGTCGGCCGCCGCGTAGACTTCCGTCGCGCGCGCACCGGCGTTGAGCCACAGCAGCGTGTCGAAATCGTGGATCAGGGTCTCGTAGAAAATGGTCCAGTGCGGGATGCGCGCGGGATCGCCGCCAAACGGGCCGGGGTCGCGCGTGAGCGAGCGCAGCAGTTGCGGCGCACCGATCCGGCCCGCCGCGATTGCCGCGTGGCTTTCGGCAAAGGCTTGATCCCAGCGGCGGTTGAAGCCCACCTGCAACGGCACTTCGGCGCTGCGCGCGGCGGCGATCGCGCGGTCGGCCTCTTCCAGCGTCAGCGCCATCGGCTTTTCGCAAAAGATCGCCTTGCCGGCTTCGGCGGCCTGCACCACGATGTTCGTGTGAAAGCGCGCGGGCGTGGCGATGATGACGGCGTCGAGGCCGGGTTGCGCGAGCAGTTGCGCCACATCCGTATAGGCGTGGTCGACGTCGAGCGCAGAAGCGAGTTTCTCGGCCGCGCCGGGCGCGGGATCGGCAATCGCGACGAGATGGGCGTCCACGAGGCGGCGCGCCACGGTTTCCCCATGAAACGAGCCGATACGGCCGGCGCCGATCAGGCCGATATTGACGGATTTGTTACGCGACATATCAGGAATCCTCTACGTTTTATCTCGCGCACCATGCGATGAGCCGTGGGGCGTCGTGCGCGTCTCCAGTGTTGTGTTCTTCCCGCCTGTCCCACGGGGGGCAGGCGTCAGGTCGATCTTAGGACCTGTTCAACACCGCAGACGCGACCGGAAACATCCAGATCGGCTATCCCGATACAAATCAGCAGCTTACGTCGAGCGCCGCGCGCCGGGCGCGCAGCCCGAACGCATAGGCGAGCACGGCGGAAACCAGCAGCGTCGCGCTCACGAAGTACAGCCCCAGTGAGTAGTCGCCGCTCACGTCGCGCAACCGGCCGATCACCATCGGGCCGATCGTGCCGCCTATCAGGCTGCCCATCGCGTTGATGAGCGCAATGCCCGCGGCCGCAGCCGAGCCCGACAGGAACTGCGTGGGCATGCTCCAGAGCGGCGGCTTCGCCGCGTTGATGCCGAAATTCGCGATCGAAAGCCCGACGATCAACACGATGGCGTTGGCGGCGTACCCCGACAGCAGCATACCCACGCCTGCCGCGAGACACGCAATCGCAACGTGCAGCCGGCGCTCGTTCGTACGGTCCGAGTGCCGGGCCCAGAGCACCATCGTGAGGACCGCGAACAGATTGGGAATCGCGTTCACCAGGCCCAGCTCGAAATAGCTGAAGCCGAAGCGGTGGATGATCATGGGCGCCCAGATGCCGATGGCGTACAGGCCGGTCGACGTGCCCGCGTAGACGAGCGCCAGCAGCAGCACGCGCGGGTCCTTCACCGCCGCCCAAACGCTCGACTGGCTCTGCGCGGCCTTCGCCTCGCGTTCGCGCCGCATTGCGTCGCTCAGCCACTGCCGCTCGGCGGGCGCGAGCCATCGGGCGTCGTCAGGCCGGTCGGTCAGATAGAAGAACGACACGACGCCGAGCAGCACCGTGGGCGCGCCTTCCACGAGGAACAGCCACTGCCAGCCGTGCAGGTGCGCAACGCCGTCGAGATTCATGAGCGCGCCGGAAATGGGCGAGCCGATCATGTTCGAGAGCGGCGCGGCGGTCATGAACATCGCCGTGACGAATGCGCGATGGCGCGCGGGAAACCAGAAGCTCAGGTAGAGAATGATGCCGGGAAAGAAGCCTGCCTCGGCCAGACCGAGCACGAAGCGCAGCGTGTAGAAGCTGTACGGGCCGCTGGCGAACGCCGTGGCCGCGGAGAGCACGCCCCACACGACCATCAGCAGTGCGATCCATTTTCGCGCGCCAACGCGTTGCAGCACGAGGTTGGACGGCATGCCGGCGGCGATATAGCCCACGAAGAATATGCCCGCGCCAATGCCGAACATGGCCTGCGAGAGCCCGATGTCGTGATTCATCGTGAGGCCCGCGAAGCCGACGTTCACGCGATTCAGAAAGCTCAGGAAATACAGGACGATGATGAACGGCGTGATGCGTCGTGAGACCTTGCGCACGACGCCGGTTTCCAGCGCGGCGGCGTCCTGGGGGTGGACTGCGGCAGTGCTCATGGTTGTCTCCTCCTGTTGCGCGCTGCGCGCGCAACGTCTGGTTTTATCGGTCAGCGTTGTCGTTCAATCACGACGCTTGCCGCTGTTGCGCGGGCAAATCGATGCGGCACCAAGGCTGCGCCGCCCAATGCCTTGCCTCGAACGCGTCGATCGCCTCTTGCTGGCGCAGCGTCATGCCGATCATGTCGAGCCCTTCCACGAGCATCTGCTTCTGGCGCGCAGCCAGCGAAAACGCATAGCGCCGCCCCGAAGGCGTCACCACCACTTCGTTCTCGACATCGATCGAGAGCGTCTTGTCGCCGCCGCCTTCGACTTCCTCGACTAGCGCCTCGACCTGTTCGGGCGGCAGCGTGACGAGCAGCAGCCGGTTGTTCATCGCGTTGAAGTAAAAGATCTCGCCGTAGCCCGGCGCGATCACGGCCTCGAAACCGGCCTGCTGCAAGCCCCACACCGCATGTTCGCGGCTCGATCCGCAGCCGAAGTTCGAGCCGCCGATCAGGATCTTCGCGCCGCGATAGTCGGCGCGATTGAGCACGAAGGCTTCGCGCGCGCGGCCTTCGGCATCGAAGCGCAGGTCGTACAGCAGCCCGCGCGCGAGCCCCGATTTGTCGATGCCGAGCAGGAATTGCTTCGGCATGATCTGGTCGGTGTCGAGGTTGTTGACCGGCAGCGGCGCGGCGACGCCGGAAATCGTGAACGGCTTAGCCATGTGCAAGCTCCTTGCGAATGTCGACGATACGGCCCGCGATCGCGGCGGCGGCGGCCATCGCGGGGCTCATCAAATGGGTGCGGCTGTCGCGTCCCTGGCGTCCTTCGAAATTGCGGTTCGTTGTCGATGCGCAGCGCTCGCCGGGGGCGAGCACGTCGTCGTTCATCGCGAGACACATCGAGCAGCCGGGTTGCCGCCATTCGAAGCCCGCGTCGATCAGCGCCTGCGCAATGCCTTCGCGCTCCGCCTGGTCGCGCACCATGCCCGATCCGGGCACGACCATCGCACGCACCGTCGCGGCCACCTTGCGCCCGCGCACGACCTGTACCACCGCGCGCAGGTCCTCGATGCGCGCATTCGTGCACGAGCCGATGAACACGCGGTCGATCGGCGTGCCCTCGATCGGCGCGCCGGCGCGCAGGCCGATGTAGTCGAGCGCCTTGTGCAGCGTCGCGGCATCGAGCCCCGAGCCTTCGGCGGCGAGAGGCACGCAGCCGTCCACGGGAACCGCCTGGTCCGGGCTCGTGCCCCACGTGACGTAAGGCGCGATGCGCGCGGCGTCGAAGCGATGCTCCGCGTCGAAATGCGCATCGGCGTCGGGGTGCAACTTCGACCACGCCTCACACGCGGCGTCGAGCGTCTTCGCGTCGAGGTCGCGCACCTTGCCGCGCACATAGTCGAGCGTCGTGCGGTCCGGCGCGATCAGCGCGGCGCGCGCGCCCGCTTCCACGGTCATGTTGCACAGGGTCATGCGCGCCTCGGCCGACAGCGCGGCGATGGCCTCGCCCGCGTATTCCACGGCGTAGCCGCGCGCGCCTTGCGCGCCGATCTTCGCGATGATGTGCAGCACGAGATCCTTCGCGGTCGTGCCGGGCGGCAGCGCGCCGTCCACGACAATGCGCATGTCCTTCGCAACGCGGTACACGAGCGTTTGCGTTGCCAGCACGTGCTCGACCTCCGACGTGCCGATGCCGAAGCCGAGCGCACCAAGCGCGCCATAGGTGGTCGTGTGGCTGTCGCCGCACAGCACGACCATGCCGGGACGAATCAGCCCGATCTCGGGCGCGACGACGTGTTCGATGCCCTGCACGGGGTCGTGAATATCGAACAGGTGAATGCCCTGCTCCGCACAATTGCGGGTGAAGTTGGCAGCCTGCTTCGCCGCGTCGACGATCTCGATCGTGCGCGCGGCGACGGGCACCGGCCGACTCGGAATCACGTGATCGACCACGCCCATCTGCTGGCGCGCACGCCGCACGCGCAGTCCCTTTTCGGCCAGACCCGCGAAAGCCTGCGGGCTGGTGTACTCGTTCATGATGTGCAGATCGGCGTAGAGCAGAACGTGCTCGGCGTCGATGGTTGATACGGTATGCGAATCAACCAGTTTTTGATAAAGCGTGTGTGAGGACATGATGAAACCCGACTGAAAATGGTCAAACGGTCGAATCAGCGATCGAGAAACGGCAGCACGTGTTCGAGCAACAGTTGCGGCGCTTCTTCCGCCATGTAGTGTCCGCACGGCAACGCCTCGCCGCTCACGCTTTCGCTCCAGCTTCGCCACTCGGCCAATGGATCGAAGCACTGGCCGACCGTGCCGTGCGCGCCCCACAAGGCGAGGAACGGGCACACGATGCGCTTGCCCGCCGCGAGATCCGCGCGGTCGTGTTCGAGGTCGATCGTGATCGACGCGCGGTAGTCCTCGCAGATGCCGTGCGCCGTGGCCGGGTCCGAGAGGCAGCGCAGATAGTGCGCGTAGGCCTCGGGTGCGAACGGGGCGAGCCCCGCGCTGCGCGCGCCCATGGTCTGCTTCAGATACAGGTCGGGGTCGGCGCGAATCAGCGTTTCCGGAAACGGCGCCGGGCGCACGAGAAAGAACCAGTGCCAGTAGGCCCGCGCGAATGCGAACGAGGTTTGCTCGTACATCGCGACCGTCGGCGCGACGTCGAGCGTCACGAGCCGCGTAACGGCGTGAGGATGATCGACCGCCATGCGCGCGGCGACGCGCCCGCCCCGGTCGTGACCGACGAGCGCGAACGACGCGTAGCCGAGGCCCCGCATGAGTTCGACCTGATCGAGCGCCATGCGGCGCTTGGCGTAGGTGGAATGGTCGGGTGCGCCTTGCGGCTTGCCGCTTTCGCCGTAGCCGCGCAGGTCGGCGACGATCACCGTGAACCGCTCGGCAAGCGCCGGCGCCACCTTGTGCCAGATCGCGTGGGTTTGCGGATGGCCGTGCAGCAGCAGCAGCGCGGGACCGCGCCCGCCCTTGAGCGCGTGAATGCGAACGCCGTCGATATCCGCCGCGACGTTGGTGAAGCCTTCGAACATGCTTGTCTCCCGAAGTGGCTTGCAGTCTAATTGATGCCGTGGGCGATTGGGTTTCCGCAAAAGCAATCCGGTCGTAACTTTCAGGAACGAATCAAACGCAGCGCAGGGAGCGGCGCCATGGATGCATTTTCCGATCTGAACCTGTTTGCGCTGGTGGCGCGCAACCGCAATCTGGCGGCGGCGGCGCGCGAACTGGGGGTCACCCCGCCCGCCGTGAGCAAGCGGCTCGCGCAACTGGAGCAGCGCCTTGGCGTGCGGCTCGTGAACCGCACCACGCGGCGTCTCTCGCTCACGCCGGAAGGCGAGTTGTATCTCGCGAACGGGTCGCGCATTCTCGACGAGCTGTCGGAGCTGGAGCAACTCGTCACGCGCAGCCGTGGCGAACCGGCGGGCCTCTTGCGCGTGAACGCGTCGTTCGGCTTTGGCCGCGCGCATGTCGCGCCCGCCGTGTCGGCATATGTCGAGCGCTTTCCCGCGATGAAAATCCAGTTGCAGTTGACGGAGCGCCCGCTCAGTCTTCAGGAAGAAGGCTTCGATCTCGGCATACGGTTTGGCGAAGTGCCCGACGCGCGCATCAACGCGCGCCTGCTGCTGAAGAACCGGCGCATCGTGTGCGCGTCGCCTGCGTATCTGAAGCAGCATGGCAAGCCCGCCGCGCCGCACGATCTCACGAAGCACACGTGCATCGTGCTGCGTGAAAATGATTCGGCGTACGGAACATGGCACTTCGCGCGCGGCAAGCGCGCCGAGACCGTGAAGGTCGATGGCGCGCTGTCCAGCAACGACGGCAGCAGCGTGCTGCGCTGGGCGCTCGACGGACGCGGCATTGTCGTGCGCTCGCAGTGGGAAATCGGCGGGCACATCGAGCGCGGGGAACTCGTGCCGCTGCTCGCCGACTGGGCGCTGCCGAACGCCGATATTCACGCGATCTATCTCGAACGCAACAAGCTCTCCGCGAAGCTGCGCAGTTTCGTGGAGTTTCTCGGCAACTATCTGCGCGAGGAGCCCGTGGGGAAAAAGGCGGCGCATGGCAAGGCGGCCCGGCCATGAAACCGGGTCTGCAAACGTCCGCGACAAACGCGCGAAAAGCCGGATATAAAACGACGCTTGCACGCGTTAATGCGCGCGTACACCTCCACGGCATAACCAGCGGCTTGTCTCTATACTGATCTCCATGCCGTCCCTGCCTCGCTGTGTGACGCGCAGGTTCCGGCATGCTTCGTATCCGTGTCGCCTTAACCCCCGGACGTTGTCGCTGACGGCCGCGCGCAAGACGTGCGGGCGCGAGAGCGTCTGTCCGCTTCGTGATTCGTACGTAGTTCGAAACAGGAGAGTTTCCGATGAGCACTTTCACCACCCGCGATGGCACGTCGATCTATTACAAAGACTGGGGCAGCGGCCGGCCCGTCGTCTTTTCGCACGGCTGGCCGCTTTCGGCCGATGCCTGGGACGCGCAAATGCTCTTCCTCGTGCAAAACGGCTTTCGCACGATCGCACACGACCGTCGCGGCCACGGCCGCTCCGATCAGCCCGCGAAGGGCAACGACATGGACACCTGGGCCGACGACCTGGCCGAACTGCTCGACAAGCTCGACGTGAAAGACGCCACGCTCGTCGGTCACTCCACGGGCGGCGGCGAAGTCGCGCGCTACATCGGCCGTCACGGCACGAAGCGCGTGGCGGGCGCGGTCCTGATCGGCGCGGTGCCGCCCATCATGATCAAGAGCGAAAAGAATCCGGGCGGCCTGCCCAAGGATGTGTTCGACGGCATCCGCAAGGGCGTGATCGACAATCGCTCGCAGTTCTTCAAGGAACTCGCGGTGCCGTTCTACGGCTTCAACCGCAGCGGCGCGAAAGTCTCGCAGGGCACGATCGACTCGTTCTGGCTGCAAGGCATGCTCGGCGGCATCCTCGCGCTCCATGACTGCGTGCACGAGTTCTCCGAAGTCGACTACACGGAAGACCTCAAGAAGTTCGACGTGCCCACGCTGGTGCTGCACGGCGACGACGACCAGATCGTGCCGATCGACGACGCGGGCAAGCTCTCCGCAAAGATCGTCAAGGACGCCACGCTCAAGATTTATCCGGGCGGCCCGCACGGCATGTGCACGACGATGGCCGACCAGGTCAACGCCGATCTGCTCGCGTTCCTGAACCGCAAGTAACGCGGCTGCGCGCGGCGTGCCCGCTCAACGCGAGCACGCCGTCAACGCCTGCACGTACTGCGCCTGCCACGCGGGGTCTTGCCCGAAAGCCGCGAGGTCCGCGTGCAAGTCGTTCGCGTAGGCGGCCACGCAGGCGCGGTTGTTCGCCTCCACGGCGCCCGGCATATAAACCATCGCCACAACGACCGCGCCCACCGCCAGCGCGGCAATCGTCAGACCCATCGCCCAACGCCATCCCTCGGCCCCTGCACCCTTCAGCGCCGCTTCGCTCATGGTTATTCTCCTTATTGATTAGCAAGACAATCATCTGCGCAAAAAAATCGCGCGAGCCACCCTCACGCGAGTCCCTTACGGATCTCGTGCATGCCCGTCACCGTCGACTCGAACAGGTCGGCGCCCACTTGCGCACGCAGGCGCCGCGCGACGTCGGCGCTCGCGCCGTTGATGGGGCCATCGAGCCCCGTGCCGCGCGCCGTGGGAAAGAGCCCCCATTCGCGGCCGTCCGCCTCGCCCTGGCGACGTTCGAGCAGGTCTTTCTCGCACAGGCTGTCGACGAGGCGCGTGGCCGTGGGCCGCGCGATGCCGAGCGTTTGCGCAACGTCGCTCGCCAGGCACCCCGGCTTCGCGAGCACCACGCGCAGCACGAAGCCCTGCGCGGGCGTGAGGCCGAACGGCGCATAGGCGGCGGCCCATTCGCGCTCCACGAGACGCGCGAGCGCCGCCGAATTGAAGTAAAGGCAATGATCGAACATGGCGACATGAAACCATGAATTGATTAGCAAGGCAATCGTTATCGCGAACGCCTGCGGATCGATTTGCGCGGCGGCCTTGCCTCGACACCTTTCCGGCCGGCCCCGACGTTCGCCCCCGAAATGACCGCCTCCGGACAAAAATTCTTATATAAGACTGCCCGATTCACGCGTCTTTTTACAAGGGTCTTTACCAGCTTGACAGTGAATGAAGGGCGCGATCGGGAAAACCCTGACGGCGTCATGAGATTGCCCACAACGGCCCGCCAGGCCTTGTCTGACGGGGTTCCGGGACGAAAACGTTTTCAGCGCGAGGCCGCCCGCGCAAGGCAAACGGCCCGCGTTAATGGTCAATTAACATCGCGCAACGGCTTTCCACGATATGAAATTCATGTTCGGTTGCCCCCTGGGCCGCTCCAAAATCAGGCAAAATCCAAGTGTTTCGCCGACTGCGCGCAGCCGGTGGTGTTATCACCCCGTTTTAGAACCCGCCAAGAAGCCGATGAGTACCCAGCAACCCACCATCATCTATACCCTGACCGATGAAGCGCCGCTGCTCGCCACCAGCGCGTTTCTGCCTGTCATCCGCGCCTTCACGGCCCCGGCCGGCGTGAACGTCGAAACCAGCGATATTTCCGTTGCTGGCCGTATCCTCGGCGAGTTCCCGGAATTCCTCACGGAAGACCAGCGCGTGCCGGACAACCTCGCTGAACTGGGGCGTCTCACGCAGCTGCCGGAAACGAACATCATCAAGCTGCCGAACATCAGCGCATCGGTGCCGCAGCTCGTCGCCGCGATCAAGGAACTTCAGGGCAAGGGCTACAAGGTCCCTGACTTCCCCGAAGATCCGAAGACCGACGAAGAAAAGGCAATCCAGAAGCGCTATTCGAAGTGCCTCGGTTCCGCCGTGAACCCGGTGCTGCGCGAAGGCAACTCGGACCGCCGCGCACCGCTCGCGGTCAAGAACTACGCGAAGAAGCACCCGCACAGCATGGGCGAGTGGAGCATGGCTTCGCGCACCCACGTCGCGCACATGAAGCACGGCGACTTCTACCACGGCGAAAAGTCGATCACGCTCGACCGCGCGCGCGAAGTGCGCATGGAACTCGTGACGAAGAGCGGCGAAACCATCGTCCTCAAGCCGAAGGTTTCGCTCCAGGCCGGCGAAATCGTCGACAGCATGTTCATGAGCAAGAACGCGCTGCTGGCCTTCTACGAAGAGCAGATGGAAGACGCGCGCAAGACCGGCGTCATGCTCTCGCTGCACGTGAAGGCGACCATGATGAAGGTTTCGCACCCCATCGTGTTCGGCCACGCCGTGCGCACGTTCTACAAGGACGCGTTCGCGAAGCACGCCAAGCTGTTCGAACAGCTCGGCGTGAACGTCAACAACGGCCTCGTCGATCTCTACACGAAGATCGAAACGCTGCCGGAATCGCAGCGTGAAGAAGTCATCCGCGACATGCACGCGTGCCACGAGCACCGTCCGGCGCTCGCCATGGTCGACTCGGCCAAGGGCATCTCGAACCTGCACGCACCGAACGACGTGATCGTCGACGCGTCGATGCCGGCCATGATCCGCGCAGGCGGCAAGATGTGGGGCGCCGACGGCCGCCCGGCCGACACGAAGTGCCTGATTCCGGAAAGCACGTTCGCGCGCATCTACCAGGAAATCATCAACTTCTGCAAGACCAACGGCGCATTCGACCCGCGCACGATGGGCACGGTGCCGAACGTCGGCCTGATGGCGCAGAAGGCTGAAGAGTACGGTTCGCACGACAAGACGTACGAAATCACGCAGGACGGCACGGCGCGCATCGTCGACAACGCCACGGGCGAAGTGCTCGACGCGCTCACGCAAGAAGTCGAGCAAGGCGACATCTGGCGCATGTGCCTCGTGAAGGACGCGCCGATCCGCGACTGGGTCAAGCTCGCCGTCACGCGCGCGAAGAACTCGAACACGCCGGCCGTGTTCTGGCTCGACCCGTACCGTCCGCACGAAAACGAAGTGATCAAGAAGGTCGAAACGTACCTGAAGGACTACGACCTGACGGGCCTCGACATCCAGATCATGTCGCAAGTGCGCGCCATGCGTTACACGCTGGAGCGCGTGATCCGCGGTCTGGACACGATCTCGGTCACGGGCAACATCCTGCGCGACTACCTGACCGACCTGTTCCCGATCATGGAACTGGGCACCTCGGCGAAGATGCTCTCGATCGTTCCGCTGATGGCCGGTGGCGGCATGTACGAAACGGGCGCGGGCGGTTCGGCGCCGAAGCACGTGCAGCAGCTGGTTCAGGAAGACCACCTGCGCTGGGACTCGCTCGGCGAATTCCTCGCGCTGGCCGTCTCGCTCGAAGACCTCGGCATCAAGACGAACAACGCGCGCGCCAAGCTGCTCGCGAAGACGCTCGACGCCGCCACGGGCAAGCTGCTCGACAACAACAAGGGCCCGTCGCCGAAGACCGGCGAGTTGGACAACCGCGGCAGCCAGTTCTACCTCTCGATGTTCTGGGCGCAGGAACTGGCCGCGCAGAAGGACGACGCGGAACTCGCCGCTCACTTCGCGCCGCTCGCGAAGTCGCTGGCCGAGAACGAGCAGAAGATCGTGGGCGAGCTGGCCGCTGTTCAGGGCAAGCCGGTCGACATCGGCGGCTACTACAAGCCGGACTTCGCGAAGCTCGCTGAAGTCATGCGCCCGAGCGCGACGTTCAACGCCGCAATCGCAGCCGCTGCCGAGTAATTGATGGACTGCTCCCCCGTGCGTTGCGCGGGGGGATGCTCTCCACCAAATGAATCGAGCCTCCCACAGTGATGTGGGAGGCTCGATTTTTTTGCCCTTCTTGTTCGAGGCGAGCCTTGCGGCCCGCCTCGTACTCAAAAAGCTCAGTCGTCCAGCAGCGACAGATCGCGCACGGCGCCCTTGTCGGCCGACATCACGAGCTTGGCGTAGGCCTTCAACGCCGCCGACACCTTGCGCGGACGCGCCTTCACCGGCTTCCAGCCCTTCGCGTTCTGCTCTTCCCGGCGGCGCGCGAGTTCCTCATCGGACACCAGCACGTTGATGGTGCGATTCGGAATGTCGATGCGGATCTTGTCGCCGTCGCGCACGAGGCCGATCGCGCCGCCCGCTGCCGCTTCCGGCGAGCAGTGGCCGATCGAGAGGCCCGAGGTGCCGCCCGAGAAGCGGCCGTCGGTCAAGAGCGCGCACGCCTTGCCGAGACCCTTCGACTTGATGTAGCTGGTCGGGTAGAGCATTTCCTGCATGCCGGGGCCGCCCTTCGGGCCTTCGTAGCGAACGATCACCACGTCGCCGGCCTTGACCTTGTCGGCGAGGATGTTTTCGACCGCTTCGTCCTGCGACTCGGTCACGTGAGCCGTGCCTTCGAACACGAGGATGCTGTCGTCCACGCCCGCCGTCTTCACCACGCAGCCGTCGACCGCGATATTGCCGGTCAGCACGGCGAGGCCGCCTTCCTTCGAGAACGCGTGCTCATACGAGCGGATGCAGCCTTCGGCGCGGTCCGAGTCGAGGCTCGGCCAGCGCGTGTTCTGGCTGAACGCCACCTGGCTCGGCACGCCGGCGGGACCGGCCATGTAGAACGTCTTGACCGCTTCGTCCTGCGTGAGCGTGATGTCCCATTGCTTGAGCGCGTCGCCGAGCGTGGGCGCGTGCACGGTCGGCACGTCGGTGTGCAGCTTGCCCGCGCGCTCCAGCTCGCCCAGGATCGCCATGATGCCGCCTGCGCGGTGCACGTCTTCGATGTGGTACTTGTTCGTGTTCGGCGCAACCTTGCACAACTGCGGCACGACGCGCGAGAGGCGGTCGATGTCGTCCATGCCGAAGTCGATGCCCGCTTCCTGCGCAATGGCCAGCAAGTGCAGGATGGTGTTGGTCGAGCCGCCCATGGCGATGTCGAGCGTCATGGCGTTTTCGAACGCCTTGAAGCCCACCGAGCGCGGCAGCACGCGCTCGTCTTCCTGCTCGTAATACTGGCGCGCGAGTTCCACGATGCGGTGGCCGGC
This sequence comes from Paraburkholderia unamae, assembly GCF_003096875.1. NCBI lineage: Bacteria > Pseudomonadati > Pseudomonadota > Betaproteobacteria > Burkholderiales > Burkholderiaceae > Paraburkholderia > Paraburkholderia unamae. The sequence goes on along the minus strand of NZ_QEOB01000008.1, from coordinate 202,518 downwards.
GCGCTTGAAGAGTTGCTCGCGGTCGGCGTGCGTGGCGACCACGGTGCCGTTGCCGGGCAGCGAGAGGCCGAGCGCTTCGGTCAGGCAGTTCATCGAGTTGGCCGTGAACATGCCCGAGCACGAACCGCAGGTCGGGCAGGCGGAGCGCTCGACTTCGGCCACTTCGGCGTCGGAGTACTTGCTGTCCGCCGCGATCACCATGGCGTCGATCAGGTCGAGCTTCTTGACCTCGATGGCTTTGGTCACGGGGTTCGCGAGGCGCGTCTTGCCCGCTTCCATCGGGCCGCCCGAGACGAAGATCACGGGAATGTTCAGGCGCATGGCGGCCATGAGCATGCCCGGGGTGATCTTGTCGCAGTTCGAGATGCAGACCATGGCGTCGGCGCAGTGCGCATTGACCATGTATTCCACCGAATCCGCGATGATGTCGCGGCTCGGCAGCGAATACAGCATGCCGTCGTGACCCATGGCGATGCCGTCATCCACGGCGATCGTGTTGAATTCCTTGGCGACGCCACCCGCGGCTTCGATTTCGCGCGCAACGAGTTGACCGAGGTCTTTCAGGTGCACGTGGCCGGGCACGAACTGGGTGAACGAGTTGACGACCGCGATGATCGGCTTGGCGAAATCTTCGTCTTTCATGCCGGTGGCGCGCCACAGGGAACGCGCACCTGCCATGTTGCGGCCGGCGGTGGAGGTTTTGGAACGGTATGCGGGCATTGTGGTTGTTGAAGAAAAATCGCAGAAAGGAAGCGGGCCACGGGAATAAAGGCCCCACACACGCCCTTGCGAACAACCTCTTGAGCTGCGCTCTGGGCAAACCTCCGATTATCCCACAGCGCCGCGCGCCGCGCCGACTGCCCATGGTTCGGGCGGCAATGCACGCACTTGGCGCTCTTTTTCAGCCGCCCGTCATACGCGCTTCGCATGATCGGCGCGCTGCGTATTTTTGACAGCGGATGTCGCGCGAAAATTGGCGGCGTATTGTGGCTTTCAGGCGTTGATAGCACGCCCGGCGGTACGAATAACGGGGAGCAATATGAAGCACTGGCATCAAGCACGGCGGCACGTCACGCTCGCGGTGACGGGTCTCACGCTGGGGCTGGCCGCGGCGGGCGGCGGCGTCGGTCTGTGGCTGCACGCACTGCATGGCGGCGCGAACGCGGGCGGCGAGTCCGCCTCGGTCGCTGCGATTCTGCTGGGCGTGTTTCTCGCGATCTGCGCGGGCCACGAACTCTGGCGCGTGAGATTGCGCTGAGCGAGGGGCCTGCGCATGCAGGCCCCTCGCGCCCGGTGCCGATCAGGGCCATTCCGGCGCCGATCAGCCTTTCAGCGCCTGCCCCAGCGCCTCAAGACAGCGCGCGTTTTGCGCCGCGGTGCCCGCGGAAATGCGCAGCCATTGCGGCAAGCCGTACACGCCCACGGGGCGCACGATCACGCCCTGGCGCAACAGGCGCGCGTTGACGGCGGCAGCGTCGCCCACCTGCACGAGCACGAAATTCGCGCGCGAACGCAAATACGCGAGTCCCAGCCGGTCGCAGCCCGCATAGAGCTGCGCCAGGCCGCGCGCATTTTCCGCGCGACTGCGCGCGAGGAACGCCTCGTCGTCCAGCGCCGCCACGGCGGCGCGCTCGGCCTGCTCCGTCACGACGAATGCGGGCCGGATGCGATTGAACAAGGCCGCCAGTTCGGGCTGCGCGACGCCGTAACCCACGCGCAGCCCCGCGAGCCCATACGCCTTCGAGAACGTACGCGTGACGATCAGGTTCGGATGGCGGCGCACCCAGGCGAGGCTGTCGTAGCGGTCCTCATCGGGCAAATACTCGAAATAGGCCTCGTCGAGCACGATGGGCACATGGGCGGGCACGCGCGCAATGAAGTGTTCGAGCTGCGGACCCGGCACGAACGAGCCGGTCGGGTTGCCGGGGTTCGCGAGGTACACGAGCCCCGTATCGTCGTCGATGGCGGCCAGCATCGCGTCGAGATCGCAGCCAAAGCCGCGCGCCGGCACGACACGGTGGCCGGCCCCCGTGCGCTGGACCGCGTTCACGAAGGCCTGAAACGAGTATTGCGCATACACCGCGTGGCGGCCGGGTTCGAGGAACGCCGTGGCCGCGAGACCCAGTATGCACTCCGAACCATTTCCGGTCACGAGCCAGTCAGGCGGCACGTCGAGCTTGCGCGACAGCGCGCCCACGAGCGCGTGGCAGTCGTTGTCGGGATAACGCGCGAGCGCATTCGCTGCCTGGGCGAGCGCGAGGCGCGCCGCCTCGCTCATGCCTAGCGGGTTCTCGTTCGACGCGAGCTTCACGATCGCCTCGGCCGCCACGCCGATTTCGCGCGCGAGCGCTTCAATCGGCTTGCCCGGCTGATACGGCTTCGACGCGCGGATATGGGCCGGCAAACGCCACACCGGCGCTTCGTTCACTTCACTCATCGATGCAACCTCCCTGGATCGCTTTCAGTTCAAAGAATTCCTCGACGCCGTAGCGTCCGTTCTCGCGGCCGATGCCCGAGCGCCGGTAGCCGCCGAACGGCGCGGCGAGGTTCTGCGCCGCGCCGTTGATCACCACCTGCCCCGTGCGCAGGCGGCGCGCCAGGCGCAGCGCGCGGCGCGGGTCGGCGCTCCACACGCCGCCCGAAAGGCCGTAATCGCTATCGTTCGCCATCCTGACCGCTTCGTCTTCGTCGTCGTAACTCATGAGCGCGAGCACCGGCCCGAACACCTCCTCGCGCGCCAGCGTCATCGGCGGCTTGACATCGCTGAACACCGTGGGACGCACGAAGTGGCCGCCGGTGATGCCAGGCGGGCGGCCCGCGCCACCCGTCACGAGCCGCGCGCCTTCGTCCAGCGCCGCGGCGATGTGGCGCTGCACGGCTTCGAACTGCCGCAGGTTCGCCACGGGGCCGAGCCGCGTTTGCGGGTCGGTCGGCTCGCCGCATTGCCATTCGGCCGCGTGGCGCTCGCACAGCGCTTCCACCTCGGCAAGCCGCGCGCGCGGCACGATGAGGCGCGTTTGCGCCGCGCAAATCTGGCCGCTGTTCGTGAAGCACTGGCGCAGCACCGTGGGAACGGCGTCGGCAAGCGGCGCGTCGTCCAGCAGAATGGTCGCCGACTTGCCGCCCAGTTCCAGCGCGACCTTCTTCACCGTGTCGGCGGCGGCGAGGGCAACCGCGCGGCCGCCCGCCAGCGAGCCCGTGAAACTCACCATGTCGACCAGCGGGTGCGCGGCGAGCGCCGCGCCGGTGCCGGGTCCGTCGCCCCAAACGAGATTGAATACGCCTGGCGGCAGATCCGCCTCGTGCATGATGCGCGCGAAGCGGCGCGCCGCGAGCGGCGCAAGCTCGCTTGGCTTGAGCACGACGGTGCAGCCGGCCGCGAGCGCCGCGCCCACCTTCGCGACGATCTGGTGCAGCGGGAAATTCCACGGCGTGATCGCCGCCACCACGCCCACCGGCTCGCGCAAGACGAGCGAGTGCGCGATGCGCGTCTCGTGCTCGATCTCGCTCATGGCCTGGATCGCGAGTTCCAGGTTGCGCAGCGGCATGGGCACCTGCATCTGGCGAGAAACCCATAGCGGCACGCCGATTTCGCTTGCGAGATCGCTCGCAAATCCTTCGATATCCTGAGCGATGGCGTCACGCACGCGCCTGAGGGCGGCGCTGCGTATCGACACGGGCGTCGCCGCCCAGCCGTCGAACGCGAGCCGCGCGGCGCGCACGGCGGCGTCCACTTCGGCGGCATCGCACACGGCCACCGTGGCGACCTGCCTGCCGCTGCATGGATCGCAGGCGGCGAGCCGCGCCTGCCCCGCCACCGGTACCCAGCGTCCGTTGCAATAGTACGAATCTAGTGTTTGCATGACGCCTCCTTACGCCGCCTTCGCCGGCTCGCCGAGCGGATTCGGCGGCGCTTCGCGCCCCGCCAGCTTGAGCGGCGCCTTCAGGCGGAAGAGGTGCCACGGGCTCGGCATTTCGCCTACCTGCGCCTCGATCACCACCGGCGCGCGCGCCGCAATCGCGTTGCGCACCGCGCCTTCCAGTTGCTCCGCGTTCTGCACACGCTCGAAGTCGAGGTCGAACGCCGCCGCGAGCCGGTCGAAATGCGGATTGCACAGCTCGACGGCAATGTTCTCGCCGAATGTCTGCTTCTGGATCGTGCGCACGTTGCCGAAATGGCCGTCGTTGAACACCACGGTCACGAGACCGAGCCCGTACTTGCGCGCCGTGGCGAGTTCCTGCATGTTCCAGCCGAAGCCGCCGTCGCCGTTGATGCTGACCACGGCGCGCCCCGGATTGCCTGCCGCCGCGCCCAGCGCCGTTGCGAAGCCGTAGCCGAGCGTGCCCTGGTACCCCGGCGTGATGAAGGTGCCCGGCTGGTAGACCGGATACATCAGGCGTGCGAAGTAACCCACCTGGGTCAACTCGTTCACGAGAATGCCGTCGTCGGGTATCGCGCGGCGCAGCGCGCGCGTATAGGCGCTTTGCGGCTCGATTTCGTCGGCCTGGCGTTGCGCCCAGGCGCGCACGAGATCGAGGTCCGCGCTCACGCGGCGCGGCGTGTCGGCAAGTGCGTCGCACAGCGCGTTCAGGCCGGCAAGCGCGTCACTGGCAATGCCGAGCCCGGGCGCACGCGGCGCGGACCAGTCCGCCGCATCCACATTCAGATAGATATAGCGGATGCCCGCGGCGGGCCACGAAGGCTGCGGCGTCATGATGTCGAGAAAACGGCTGCCGACCACCAGCACCACGTCGGCGTGGGCGAACACGGCGCGCCCCGCAAGCGTGTTGAGCGCGAGCGGATGGCGGCTGGAAAGCGCGCCATGCGCGTTGTCGTCGAGCACCACGGGCGCTTGTAGCTTTTCCGCGAAGCGCCGCAACGCTTCGCTCGCGCCCGCGGCCAGCACGCCGCCGCCCGCGTAAATCACCGGAAAGCGCGCGCGTTCGAGCAGCGCGACGGCTTCGTCGATGGCGCGTGCATCGGGACGCGCGCGGCCTGCGTCGTCCTCGTTGGCGGGCGGGTCGATCAGCGCGATATCGGCGCTGGCGCTGAGCAGGTCGTGCGAGATTTCGATGCCGACCGGCCGCGGCCGCCCGCTCCTGAGCTGCCGCACCGCCTCGCGCACCAGCGCGGGAATGGCCTGTGGCGTAGGCGCGCCGCCCTGCCATTTCGTCACGCTCGCGAGCACCTGGCTCTGGTTGGGAATTTCATGCAGCAGTCCGAAGTTCTTGCCTACGCCGCTCGAATGAATATTGCCGCTGATCGCCAGCACGCGCGAATTGCACGCGTAGGCCGTGGAGAGTCCGGCCATGGCGTTGAGCAGGCCCGGCCCCGGCACCACCATGCTCACGCCAATGCGCCCCGTGGTGCGCGCGTAGCCGTCGGCCATATAGGCGGTGGCCTGTTCGTGGCGCGGCACCCAGTAGCGCAGCGCGTCGCCGTGCTGGCGCAGCGCCTCCACGGCCCAGTCGAGTTGCACGCCCGGAATGCCGAAGATGTCGGTCACGCCTTCGCGCACGAGCTGGCGCACGAGCGCCTGTCCGCCTGTCATGTTCATGAGTCGAATCCTTGTGTAGTGACAACGAAGAGAGTTGAGAGTGAGATCAGCCGCGCAGCGCCGCGTCGGGCGCCTCGCCGGAGTCGGCAACCATGCGCCGCATGCAGGCGACGCCCGGCAGCGCGAACGTCGCCACGAGCCCGCACACGGCGCCGAAGATCACGTAGTAGGCCGGGGCCATGCGATCGCCCGTGGTGACGATCAGCCAGGTCACGATGAAGGGCGTGAAACCGCCGAAGATCGTGGTCGAAACGTTGTAGCTGACCGCCAGGCCGCTGGAGCGACCGCGCACCGGAAACATCTCGGCCAGCGCCGTGGAAAGCGGCCCAAGCACGGCCGCGCCGAGCACGCCGAACAGCAGTTCGATGGCGAGCAGCGTAGCGAGCGTGGGCGCCGCCTTCAGCCACGCGAACGACGGCCACACCGCCAGCAGGCAGAACGCGAAGCCCCAAGCGATCACGCGCTTGCGCCCGGTGCGATCGGAGAGCGCGCCGAACAGCGGGCACGCGAGAATGCGCACCACGCCCGAGCCCGCGATCACGATGAACGGCGTGGCGGCCGGCATCCGGAGGTATTGCACCGCGTAGGTGGGCATGTAGATGTTGAAGACGAACTGCATGATCGTTGAGCCCGCAACGAGTCCGCCCGCGATCAGCATCTCGCGCCAGTAGCCCGTGAACAGTTGCCCGAAGGACAGACGCGGCTCGCGATCGCGCGTGGCGCGGAACACTTCGGGCTCGTCCACGCTGCGGCGGATATACAGACCCACGGGCCCGAGCAGCAGGCCGAACATGAACGGCAGGCGCCAGCCCCACGATTCGAGCTGCGCGGTGGTGAGCCCCTCGGTGATGAGCACGCCCGCGAGCGCGGCCAGCACACCCGCCACGGCCTGCGCGAACATCTGGAAGCTGCCGAAGAGACCGCGCTGGTTCGCGGGTGCGTACTCCACGAGCATCGACGTCGCACTGCCGAATTCGCCGCCCGCCGACACGCCCTGCAACACACGCGCAACGACCATGATGACGGTGGCCGTGACTCCGGCCTCGGCATAGGTGGGCGCGAAGCCGATCAGCGCGGTGGCGATCGTCATCATGACGATCACGAGCAGAAGCGCCGCCTTGCGCCCCGCGCGGTCGGCGTAGATGCCGAGCGCGATGCCGCCAAGCGGGCGCGCGACGAACGACACGCCGAAGGTCGCGGCCGTGAGCAACGTGGCCGAGGCGCCCGCGCCGGCGGGGAAGAAGTGGCGCGAAATCACGCCCATCAGATAGCCGAACGCGATGAAGTCGTACCACTCCAGCACGTTGCCGATGGTCGACGCGAAAATCACGCGCCGATGTTTGAGCAGTTCCTGCATGTCTCCAGCCTCCTGTTGGCGTTATCGCGCCCCGCTCGCTGCCGGGCGGCGTTCCCGGCTGAGCGGGATCCGATGACCCGAATCGTGGCATTTTGGAGATAACCAAGGAAGTCAAAATTCGCTATCATGATCGCCTTTAGCGATCACTCAGACCGCCCGGACGCGGCCCGGCACGATGACACTCCAGCAACTGCGCGACTTCCGCGCGATCGTGAGCCACGGCGGCGTGCGCGCGGCCGCGCGCGCCTTGGGCGTTTCCCAGGCGGGGCTGACCAAGAGCCTCACGCGGCTCGAAGAATCGGTGCAGGCCGAGCTGTTCGTGCGCACGCCGCGCGGCGTGGCGCTCACGGCGTTCGGCGAAAGCCTGCTCGAACATGCGGCCGTGATCCTGCGCGAGTGCGACCGCGCCGAGGCCAACCTGAACCAGTTGCGCGGCGACGAGGCGGGCGAAATCGATCTGGGTGTCTCACCCGCGCCGTCCATCCACTTGCTGCCCGCCGTGCTGCCCGAGTTCCGGCGGCGCTTTCCGCGCGCGCGCCTGCATGTGCAGCACGGTCTCGCGCATTCGCTGCTGCCCGCGGTGCGCTCGGGCCAGCTCGATATTGCCGTCACGCCCGTGCCCGAGCCCTTCGACGACACCGGGCTGCACACCATTCCGCTCTTTCCCACCGAGCCTTCCATCGTCGGGCGGCGCGGCCACCCGCGCGCGCACTGCCGCTCGATACGGGAGCTGGCCGACTGCGAGTGGATCGTGACGGGCGTGGCCGACAGCATGGGCGTGCCCGGCAGCAGCATCGTCGACCTGTTCGCGGAAGCCGGGCTCGGGCCGCCCAATATCGCCGTGGTGTGCGATTCGCTGTTCGACACGCTCTCGCTGATCGCGAGCACCGACCTGCTCGCGCCGCTGCCGCAAACGGCGCTCACGCACAGCCTCATGCGCGAGGGCCTCGCGCGCATTCCGATAGTCGAGGCGCAGAAGGTCTACACGATTTGCGTGGTGCATCGCGCGAGCCCGCCGCTCGCGCCCATCGCGGCTTCGCTTGCGGCCATGCTCGTTTCGTACGCGAAGATCGGGCGCGGGTTGCGGGGCGCGTGAATCGTCATTTGAGCCGCCAGATCAAGCGGCTCAATCGCCGTCGCCGTCTTCCTGTTCCACGCCGCTGCGCTGCGCCTCGCGCCGCGTCAGCTCGCTTGCGCGCGCCTCCAGCCGCGTGAGCAGCGCGTCGAGTTGCTGCGCCTCCCCGTCACTCAGGCAATCCATGAATTCGAGGTTGTAGCGCAGCCCCGCCGCGCGCGCCCGCTCGTAGACGGCCAGCCCCGCCTCGGTCAGCGCGAGCGCGACGATGCGCTTGTTCGACGGCAGCCGCCGGTTGGCGACCAGCCCCTTCTTCACGAGTTGCGCGACCGCGCGGCTCGTCACCACGGTGTCGAGCGCCGCGAGTTGCGCAAGATGCGTGAGGCTCAGCTCGGGATAGCGGCCGACGAACGCGATGATGCGCCACTCGCGTCGGCTGATGCCGATCTCGCGGCGAAACATCAGGCCCACACCCTGGGTGGCGATGCGCGAGAGATTATGGATGCGATAGAGCAGAAATTCTTCGATATGCCCCGGGTTCTTCAATGCGGGGCTTGCGGGCGGCGCCGCGGAAGGAGGGGCGGATTTGGAGCGCGGCACGTTGGAGTCGAGGCAATCGCGGAGAACAAGGCAGTCCGGCCCCTCATTATGCCGTTTCGCCGCACGGCGCAGAACGCGGGAAAACGTGGGCGCGCAACGCCGCAAGCCTGGCCCGGCCATGTCATTGTGCAACCGCACATACGTTTGATTAGGTCAATCGTCGGCGGCTTCCCTAACATCGCCCGCATAGGCCCCGCAACACGAGCACCCACACCAACCACGCGCCCCGCGCGAGAGACACCCGCATGACCGCCACCCGCAACGTTCTCTTCATCATGTGCGACCAGCTGCGCCGCGATCACCTCGGCTGCTACGGTCATCCCTGGCTGCGCACGCGCAACATCGACGCCCTCGCCGCGCGCGGCGTGCGCTTCGACAACGCCTACGTCACCTCGGGCGTGTGCGGCCCGTCGCGCATGTCGTACTACACCGGCCGCACCATGACGAGCCACGGCGCGAACTGGAACCGCGTGCCGCTCTCGATCGGCGAGATCACGCTCGGCGAGTATCTGCAACGCCACGGCCGCACGCTCGCGCTCGCGGGCAAGACCCACGTGCAGGTGGACGAGCACGGCATGCGCCGCCTCGAAATCGCGCGCGCCAGCGAACTCGGCCAGCGCCTGTGCACGGGCTCCTTTCTCGAACTCGACCGCTACGACGGCCACCACGAACCCGGCCGCGAGAGCGGCTATCCGGCCTACCTGCGCAGCCACGGCTACGAGAGCGAGCGCCCGTGGAGCGATTTCGTCATCAGCGTGGAGGACGACGAGGGCAAGGTCCAGTCGGGCTGGAAGATGCGCAATGTGCGCTGGCCCGCGCGCGTGGCCGAACCGCATTCGGAAACGGCATACATGACGCGCCAGGCGATCCGCTACATCGAGCAGCAGGGCGACACGCCGTGGACGCTGCATCTCTCGTACGTGAAACCGCACTGGCCGTATGTCGCGCCGCGCCCCTATCACGACCTGTACTCGCTCGACCAGTGCCTGCCGCCCGTGCGCCGCCGCGCGGAACTCGACAACCCGCACCCGGTGCTCGGCGCGTATCACCAGCATGAAGAGAGTCTCAACTTCGCGCGCGACGAAGTCTCGAACACGGTGCGCCCTGTCTATCAGGGCTTGATCCAGCAGATCGACGATCGCCTGGGCGAGCTGTGGGACACGCTGGAGAAGCTCGGGCGCTGGCAGGACACGCTGATCGTTTTCACGGCCGATCACGGCGACTTCCTCGGCGACCACTGGCTCGGCGAGAAAGAAATGTTCTACGACACCGTGCAGCGCGTGCCCTTTATCGTCTACGATCCGTCCTCCGCCGCCGACGCCACGCGCGGCACGCGCGAGGCGCGCTTCGTCTCGGGCGTCGACGTCGTGCCCACCGTGCTCGACGCGCTCGGGCTGCCGAAGTACGAGGAGCGCGTGGAAGGCGCGTCGCTCCTGCCGCTCACGCGCGCCGACGCCGCGCAAACCGAAGATTGGCGCAGCTATGTAGTCTCCGAGCTCGACTACAGCTTTCGCGGCGCGCGCCTCACGCTCGGGCGCAAGCCCGACGAATGCCGCGGCTGGATGGTGCGCGACGAGCGCTGGAAATACGTGTACTGGCAAGGCTATCGCCCGCAGCTTTTCGACCTCGCCAACGACCCCGACGAGTTCGTCGATCTCGGCGCCGAAGCGAGCCACGAGGCCGAACGCACGCGCATGCACGCGAAGCTCGCGCAGTGGCACGGTGCGCTCAAGCAGCGCGTGACGGTCGATACGCCCACCGTCGAATCGAAAACCAACACGCACAAGGACTGGGGCGTGTTCTTCGGCGAGTGGTGAGCGCCAAGCCCCGGCCCGACACACCGACAGCACCGCCGTACCCTGCGCTACGACAGGGAGGCAAAACCGGGCGAGCCCCGGAGGAGACAAACGCATGCAAGCCACCCCGGCGCATTCCGACGAGGACGCCATTTTTCGCAAGATAGCGCGGCGCATCGTGCCGTTCCTGTTCGTCTGCTATGTGGTCAATTTCATCGACCGCGTGAACATCGGCTTCGCGAAGCTGCAATTCCTGCAAGACCTCAAGCTCGACGACGCCGTGTTCGGCATCGCGGCCGGCATGTTCTTCGTCGGCTACGTGGTGTTCGAAGTGCCGAGCAATCTGCTGCTGGCGCGCATTGGCGTGCGCAAGACGATGCTGCGCATCATGACGCTCTGGGGCCTGCTCACGGTGCTGCTCATGTTCGTGCAGAACGCGACCGGGCTCTACGTATTGCGCTTTCTGCTCGGCGCAGCCGAAGCGGGCTTCTTTCCCGGCATCGTGCTCTACCTCACCTACTGGTTCCCCGACAGCCGGCGCGGCCGCATCATGAGCCTGTTCGTGATGGCCGTGCCGCTTGCGGGCATCGTGGGCGGCCCGCTCTCGGGCGCGATCATGAGCCATCTGCACGACGCGCTCGGCCTGCGCGGCTGGCAGTGGCTGTTCCTGATCGAAGGCGTGCCGGCGGTGGCGCTCGGCTTCATGGCGCTGTTCTATCTCGACGACCGGCCCGCCGACGCGCGCTGGCTCAGCGTCCACGAAAAGGAACGCGTGGCCGCCGCGCTCGAAGCCGAACGCGCCGGACATGCGGGCGCACAGCCTCACGGCCACGGCCGCTTGCGCGACGTGCTGGCGAACCCGCGCATCTATGTGATGGCCGGCATCTACTTCTGCATCTTCATGGGCCTGAACGCCGTGGGCTTCTGGATTCCCACGCTGCTGCGCCAGGTGGGCGTGGAGCACGTCTCGTCGATCGGCTGGCTGAGCGGCGGCATTTCGGTGTGCACGGCCATCGGCATACTGCTTATCGGCCGCAGCTCCGACCGCTTGATGGAGCGCCGCTGGCACACCGCCGGCTGCGGCCTCGCCACGGCGGCGAGCTTCGTGCTGCTGCCGTTCGCCGCGCACAGCATCGTGCTCACGGTGCTGCTGCTGATGGTGGCTTCGCTCAGCATCTATGCGACGTTGAGCGTGTTCTGGACCATTCCGACCGCGTTCCTCGACAAGAACGCGGCCGCGGCCGGCATTGCGGCAATCACGGCCATCGGCGCGCTCGGCGGGGCCGTGAGCCCTTCGCTCGTGGGCATGCTCAAGACTTATAGCGGAAGCCTTTATTCGGGCTTCGCCGTGATCGCGTTGCTGCTCGTCATCGGCATGGTGGTACTGCTGCGCGCGGTACCCGCGCCGGGGCGGGAAGTCGAGCGAGGCGTGCGGCAGGCGGCGGTGAAGTAACGCGCGATGCCACAAGCAAAGTGAAAGGCGAAGGTAAAAGCGGCAACGGGCCCGGCTTGGCCCGCCCTCGCCTTTCAATCCGCTTTAATTCGCGCTCCTCTCCATTCACGCAGCATCGCCCCGCTTCTCCCAGGGTTCCCGAAGCTTGCCGAATGAACGCGCCTGCCCCAATACTCTGCGTCAGCCCTTGTGACGGAGAGACCCATGCCCATGCAGAACATCAAGCACGTAGTCGTCGTGATGTTCGAAAACCGTTCGTTCGATACGATGCTCGGCGGCCTTTACTCGGGAGACGCCGGAAGCACCGGGGGCACTCAGCCCGCGCATTTCCTGCCCGCCGGCGGCACGCCGCCGCCGTTCGACGGACTCAAGCCGGGCCTCTCCAACCTCTCCAAAGCGGGCGGCACGGTCCTCGCCAGCATGCCGGCCACCACTGCCACGCTCCCCGACCCCGACCCGCAGGAGACGTTCGCTAACGTACGCATCCAGTTGCTCGGCAACGCGCAGGGCGACTCGCCCATGTCGGGTTTCGTGCTCAACTACGAGTCGACCGCGACCACGGACGCAAGCCAGGTCATGCAGTGCCACAGCGCCGGGCAATTGAACGTGCTCTCCACGCTTGCGCGCGAGTACGCCGTTTCGGATGCCTGGTTCGCGTCCGTGCCGAGCCAGACCTGGCCGAACCGCGCATTCACCCACGCGGGCACCTCGAACGGCCACGTGGACAACGGCTCGCCGCCCGACCCGTTCGACTGGCAGGTCCGCACGATCTTCAACGTGCTGGGCGACGTGGGCGCGAGCTGGGCCGTGTACAGCGACGCGCTCGTCGCGCCCTCGCTCACGCTCACGATGTTCCCCACGCTCTGGGACGCGAAGTACAAGCCGAACTTCCAGCGCTTCAGCGCGTTTGTCAGCGCCTGCCAGAACGACACGCTGCCGCAGTATGCGTTCATCGAGCCGCGCTTCCTGCTCGACCCCAACGACCAGCACCCGCCCCACGACGTCTACGCGGGCGAGCGCTTTCTCTACGACATCTGGAGCGCGATCAGCACGTCGCCCGCGTGGCCCGAAACGCTGCTCGTGATCACCTACGACGAGCATGGCGGCACCTACGACCACGTGTTGCCGCCCGCGAACGCCGTGCCGCCCGACGCCGCCAGCAACCCCGGCGACCAGAACTACGGCTTCGACAGCTTCGGCGTGCGCGTGCCGGCCGTGGTGGTCTCGCCATATATCGCCGCGGGCACCGTGTTTCGCGCGGCGGGCACGACGCCCTACGACCACACCTCGATCCTCGCCACCCTGCGCGACTGGCTCGACATCGCGCCGGCCGACATGCTCGCGAGCCAGCGCGTCGCGGCCGCGCCCACGCTCGCCCCGCTGCTCACGCTCGACACGCCCCGCACGGACCTGCCGACAATCGCCGCGCCGCCTTCCACCGGCTTCATCGCGACGAGTCTCGCGCGCCCGCTCAACGACCTGCAACAAAGCCTCGTAAGCGGCACCGCGCGCCGCTCGGGGCTCGACCCGGCGGCCGCGCTCGGGTCCACGCCCACACGTCAGCACGCGGTGGACTTCTTCAACAATCTGCTTTCGTCACCGCAACCCTGAGCGCGAAGCATCGTCAGGTGGCTCGCTCCCGAAGGTCTCCGGATGACTTCCGAATGACTCATAAGGCGGGCGCATCGATGCGAATAAGGTCTTGGACGTGGGCGCGCGCCCCGCGCACAATAGATTGCAACGGCGGGAATCAATCCGCCGGGGAGCGAGCGGATGTTCGAGTCGATCGCGCTGAGTGTGGTGGCCGTGTTCGCAGGCTCGTGCCTCACGTTCCTGATCGCCATCCTGTTGCCCGAGCCCGTCGCGGCCAAGGGCGGCCGGGGCGGTCTTTATGCGGGGCTCGGCAATGAAGATGAAAGCTTCGCCGGCGCGGACCCGACGCGCACGCGCCGCTCACGCGCGCGAAAAACGTGGCGCGCAGGCAAACGACCGGCGCACGGACTGACCAAAGCCGCGCCGCGCGCCTTCAATAAACGTCGCGCACGTAGCGCTTGTCCCGTCCGAGCGCACTGATGTAGTCGTGCGACGCATCGGCGCTCATACCGCCGTGGCTGCACACCACCTCCCTGAGCGCCGCATCCACGTCCTTCGCCATGCGGCTCGCGTCGCCGCATACGTAGAGATGCGCCCCTTCCTGCAACCACGCCCATAGCTGCGCGCCCTGCTCGCGCATGCGGTCCTGCACGTAGACCTTTTCGCTCTGATCTCGCGAGAACGCGAGATCGAGCCGGTCGAGGTGGCCGTCCTTGCGCATCGTCTCCAGTTCGTCGCGGTAGTAGAAGTCGGTGGCCGCGTGCTGCTCGCCGAAGAACAGCCAGTTGCGGCCCGTGTCGCCGCGCGCGCGACGCTCGTGCAGGAAGGCGCGGAACGGCGCGACACCGGTGCCGGGGCCGACCATGATCATCGGCGTGTCGCCGCTGCGCGGGGGCCGGAAATGCGTGCTCTTCTGCACGAACACGGGCACGCTGCCCTCCAGCGCGCGATCGGCGAGGAAGGTCGAGGCAACGCCCTTGCGCTCGCGGCGGCCATTGTTGTAGCGCACCGCCGAAACGGTCAGATGCACTTCGCCCGCGTGCGCCTTCGGGCTCGACGAGATCGAATAGAGCCGCGGTTGCAGGCGCTTGAGCATGCCGAGCAGTTCGGGCGCGCTCAGGTCGACGGGGTATTCGTGCAGCACGTCGGCAAGCTGCTGGCCCCAGAGCCAGTTGCGCAGGTCGCCCTTGCGCGCCTCGTCGAGCAGATCGGTCAGCCCGCCCGAGCGCGTGCGCTTTGCGATGAACGCGAGCGCATCGGGGCTCGGGCGCGCGATTTCGAAGTGCTTGCTGAGCGCTTCGCCCAGGCGCATCTCGCCCTGGCCGCTCACGGCCACCGGCGTGTCGGCGGCAAGGCGCGTGAGCCCGAGCAGTTCGTCCACGAGCGCCGGGCAGTTGGTGGGCCATACACCCAGTGCGTCGCCGGCTTCGTATTCGAGGCCTGCCTCGCCCGTCGCGAGCGAGAAGTAGCGCGTGTCCTTCGTCGCGCCGCTCATGTTCAGGCGCACGTTCTTCAGCAGGCGCGAGGCGGCCGGACGCGCCTTGGTCGCCGCGCAGCCGGGCAGCACTTCGGGAATCGCGCCGTCGGCGGGCACCGCATGCAGCGCCGCGTCTTCTTCCTTGATGCGTACGACGATGCGATCGAGCCACGCGTCGGCGGCGCCCTGGTATTCGCTGTCGCAATCCACGCGCTCCATGAGGCGCGTGGCGCCCAGCGCTTCGAGCCGCGCGTCGATCTTGCGGCCGTGGCCGCAGAACTGGTCGTAGTTGCGGTCGCCCAATGCGAGCACGGAAAAGCGCAGCGACGCGAGACGCGGTGCGCTCTGCGCAGCCAGCGCGCTCCAGAAGGCCTCGCCGTTGTCGGGCGCGTCGCCGTCGCCGAACGTGCTCGTCATCAGGAGTACGTACTGTGACTTTTCGAGGCTGGCGAGCGAGTAGTCGGCCATGCAAGCCGTGCGAATCTCGAAGCCCGATTCCATCAGTTGCGTAGCGTAGCGTTCGACGAGCGACTCGACATTGCCCGTTTGCGAAGCCCACAGCAGCACGACCTTCGGGCGCGTATGGGCGATGCGCACGCCATGAGGCTTTTCCTCCGGCGCTTGCGGTGCGGCAAGCGAGCCGGCGCGCGCAGCATGAGCGGGCTCTGCACGGCTAAAGAGGCCCGCGAGCAGGCCGTCAAGCCAAACGCGCGTGTCGGCGGGAAACGGCGCGTGCGCGGGCAGCATCGGCACGCCGATGGCCTCGTCCGATGGCAATGAGCGCGACGAGCGCAGGCCGCCGACGAAACCCGCAAGGTACCGGCGTTCCGGTTCGCCCAGTTGCGGCGCGGCTACGTCGTCGAGACCGAGTAGCGTCGAGAAGGCATCGATACGGGACATGTCGTGTTCCTGAGACGGGTTGACGGCCTGAGTGGCCACAGCGGCCACAGCGGCCGGGGCAGCCGGTGCATCAGCGGCGTCCGGCGTGCGCGCGGTCTCGCGCGGCGCGGACGCGGGGCCGACGCGCGTGAGCGCGACCGCGCAAAACTTCAGTTCGGGCTGCTGGGAAACCGGATCGATCGCGTCGCTCGTGACGGCGTTCACGCACAGTTCCTCGCCGAACACGTCGTTCCAGTGCATCGGCGCGAAACAGTTGCCGGGCCGCACGCGCTCGGTCACGACCGCGGGCAGCACTACGCGCCCACGGCGCGAGCGCACCTCCACGCGATCCTTCGCGGCGATGCCGAGCGCGCTGGCGTCCTCCGGATGAATCTCGACGAAGGGGCCGGGGTTGAGCTTGTTGAGCATCGGCACCTTGCCCGTCTTCGTCATGGTGTGCCACTGGTGCTGGAGCCGTCCCGTGTTGAACACCACGGGAAACGTGCCGTCGGGCAGTTCCGCCGGGGCCACGTGCGGACGCGCGAAGAACACGCCCTTGCCGTGCGGCGTGGCGAAGGCAATGCGCGGGCGCGTGCCGTCCGCGTTTTCCTTGAGCGTCTGGCTCACGCCGTCGTTCACATAGCGCAGCGGGTTGCGGTCGTTCGCCGACTCGGGCGCAATCGGCCATTGCAGCGGCGTTTCGCGCAGCTTCGCGTAGCTCGCGCCGCGCAGGTCGTAGCCCGTCTTCGGGTTCGCGAAACGCGTGATTTCGTCGAATACCTCGGCAGCGCTTTCATAGCTGAACGCGTGCGCAAAACCCATCTCGCAGGCCACGCGCGCGATGATGCGCCAGTCGGCCAGCGCCTCGCCGGGCGGCTCGACCGCCTGCTGCATGAGCGTCATGTTGCGCTCGGAGTTGATCATGACGCCCTCGGCCTCGGCCCAGAGCGCACCGGGCAGCAGCACGTCGGCGTACTGATTCGTTTCGGTGTCCAGAAAAGCGTCCTGGGCGATCACCAGGTCGGCGGCCTTCAGCCCCGCCACCACCGTTTGCCGGTTCGCGACACTCGCCACCGGGTTCGTGCAGATGATCCAGCACGCCTTGATCTCGCCCTGCGCCATGCGCGAGAACATGTCGATAGTGCCGCCACCCACCTTCACGGGCAGCGTGCCGGGCGCGACACCCCATGCCGCTTCCACGAACGCGCGATCCTCCTCGGCAAGCACCGTGCGCTGGCCGGGCAGGCCCGGCCCCATGTAGCCCATTTCGCGCCCGCCCATCGCATTGGGCTGGCCCGTGAGCGAGAACGGCCCGCTGCCGGGGCGGCAAATCTTGCCCGTCGCGAGATGCAGGTTGCAGATCGCGTTCGTGCTCCACGTGCCGTGCGTGCTCTGGTTCAGGCCCATGGTCCAGCAGCTCATCCACTCGGGCGCTTCGCCGATCATCTGCGCGGCGCGGCGGATGTCGTCAGCGGCAAGACCCGTGATTCCGGCGACTTTTTCCGGCGTGTAATCTTCGAGGAACGCGGGCATCGCGTCCCATCCTTCGGTGTACTGGGCAATGAAGTCGGCGTCGGTATGGCCGTTCTTGTGCAGCAGGTGCAGCAGACCGTTGAGCAGCGCGAGGTCGGTGCCCGGCGCGATTTGCAGGAAAAGCGATGCCTTCTCCGCGGTGGCGTTGCGGCGCGGGTCCACCACGATGAGCTTCGCGCCCGCCTTCACGCGGTCCATCATGCGCAGGAACAGGATGGGGTGGCAGTCCGCCATGTTCGCGCCGATCACGAAGAACAGGTCGGCCTTCTCGAAGTCCTGGTAGGAGCCCGGCGGCCCGTCCGCGCCGAGCGAGAGCTTGTAGCCGCTGCCCGCGCTCGCCATGCACAGGCGCGAGTTCGACTCGATGTTGTTGGTGCGCACGAAGCCCTTGGCGAGCTTGTTCACGAGGTACTGCGCCTCGATCGACATCTGCCCGGAAACATAGAACGAGAGCGCGTCGGGGCCGTGCGCGTCGAGCGTGGCGCGCAGGCGGCGCGCCGTGTCCGAGATCGCCTGCGCGATCGGCAGCGGCACCGGGTCTTCGTCGCGCGCGTGGCGCACGAAGGCGCGCTCGAGGCGCCCGGACTTGCGCAGCGCCACGTGCGCGGACGAGCCCTTCGTGCAAAGGCGGCCGAAATTGGTCGGATGCTCGGCGTCGCCCGAGATTTTCGCGACCTGGCCGTCCTCGACGTGCAGGATCATTCCGCAGCCTACGCCGCAGTACGGGCAAACGCTTTTTACGCTCTCGCGGCTCATGCGGTCGATCAATCTCAGCTTGAAACAGATTCAGGGCGCGCGGCGCATGATGCACGCCGCGCCTGGCTCACGTCAGTCAAATCATCAGGCGGCGATCCACACCTGACCGTTTTCCACGCGCGTGGCAAACGCATTGACCGAATGCTGCGGCGCTTCGATGCACTCGCCGGTGCTGAGGTCGAAGTGATGCTTGTAGATGGGCGAGGCCACCACGATGCGTTCGCCGAAGCTGCCCACGAGCCCGCGCGAGAGCACCGCCGCATGCGAGTTCGGGTCGTAGTTGCCGATGGCGTACACGCGCGCGTCGCCGTCGTCGACATGGAACACGGCGACCTGCTCGCCCTTCACGAGCGCGCAGACGCCGGTGTTCGGCACGATGTCGTCGAGCGTGCAGACGGGAATCCAGTGGCTCGGGTTGCGGTCACTTTGAGTCGGGTGAGTCATGGCGCACTCCTTGGTTCGATAAAAGGAATCAGACGGTTTCGACGACTACGGGAATCTCTGCCAACGCGTCATGACGCGCCGGTTGCGGGCATTGCGTGCGCTCCTCGGGGGTGGCCGGACGAATCTGGCCGCGCTCCTCGATAAAGGTGACGTGCTGGTCGCCCGCATCGCTGTTGACGAAGTGGCGGAAGCGGCGACGCGTTTCGGGGTCGGTCACGGCCTTCTTCCACTCGCATTCGTAGGTGTCCACCACGAGCTGCATTTCCGCTTCGAGTTCGGCGGCGAGGCCCAGCTTGTCGTTCACGACCACGTCGATCAGATAGTCGAGGCCGCCTTCGAGGTTGTCGCGCCACACGCTCGTGCGTTGCAGGCGGTCGGCCGTGCGCACGTAGAACATGAGGAAACGGTCGACGTAGCGCACGAGCGTGGCCTGATCGAGATCGGCGGCGAGCAGTTCCGCGTGGCGGGGCTTCATGCCGCCGTTGCCGCACACGTAGAGGTTCCAGCCCTTCTCGGTTGCGATGATGCCGACGTCCTTGCCCTGCGCCTCGGCGCATTCACGCGTGCAGCCCGACACGCCGAACTTGATCTTGTGCGGCGCGCGCAGGCCCTTGTAGCGGTTTTCGAGTTCGATCGCGAAGCCCACCGAATCGCCTACGCCATAGCGACACCACGTCGAGCCCACGCACGACTTCACCGTGCGCAGGGCCTTGCCGTAGGCGTGCCCCGATTCGAAGCCCGCGCCGATCAACTCCTCCCAGATGAAGGGCAATTGCTCGACGCGCGCGCCAAAGAGGTCCACGCGCTGGCCGCCCGTGATCTTCGTGTAAAGGCCGTACTTCTTCGCGACCTGCCCCACGGCGATGAGGCCTTCGGGCGTCACTTCGCCGCCGGGCATGCGCGGCACCACCGAGTAGGTGCCGTCACGCTGGATGTTGGCGAGGTAGTAATCGTTCGAATCTTGCAGGCTCGCGTGCTCCTTCTTCAGCACGAATTCGTTCCAGCACGAGGCGAGAATGCCGGCCACGGCGGGCTTGCAGATATCGCAGCCCAGACCGTGGCCATGCTTCGCGAGCAGTTCGCTGAAGGTCTTGATGCCCTCCACGCGCACGATGTGATACAGCTCCTGGCGCGAGTAACGGAAGTGCTCGCACAGGTGATTGTTGACGGCGAGGCCCTGGCGCTTCATCTCCGACTTCATGACCTGCGTGACGAGCGGCACGCAGCCGCCGCACGACGTACCGGCGTTGCACGCGCCCTTCACCGCTGCGATGGTGGTCGCGCCTTCGCGCACGGCCGCACAAATTTCGGCCTTCGAAACGTTGTTGCACGAGCAGATTTGCGCGGCATCCGGCAATGCCTCCACGCCGATCGCGGGCTTGGCCTTGCCGTCGGCTTGCGGCAGGATCATGAATTCGGGCGACTCGGGCAACTCGATGCCGTTGAGCATCATCTGGAGCAGCGTGCCGTACTCGCTCGCGTCGCCCACCATCACCGCGCCGAGCAGCTTCTTGCCGCAATCGGACACCACGATCTTCTTGTAGACCTGGCGGCGCTCGTCGGCGTAGCGGTACGAGCGGCTACCGGGCGTCTTGCCGTGCGCGTCGCCAATGCTCGCCACGTCCACGCCCATCAGCTTGAGCTTGGTGCTCATGTCCGCGCCCGCGAAGGTCGAGGCCTCGCCCGCCAGCGCCTTGGCGGCGATGCGCGCCATGTCGTAGCCAGGGGCGACGAGACCGAAGATCTGGCCTTGCCAGAGCGCGCATTCGCCGATGGCGTAGATGTTCGCGTCGCTCGTGCGGCACTGGTCGTCGATCACGATGCCGCCGCGCGCGCCGATATCGAGGCCGCAGGCCCGTGCGATTTCGTCGCGCGGGCGAATGCCGGCCGAGAACACGATCATGTCGGCGTCGAGGTGCGTGCCGTCGGCGAACTGCATGCGGTTCGCGGCCGTTTCGCCGTCCACGATCGCCGTGGTGTTCTTCTGCGTGTGCACGGTCACGCCGAGTTCTTCGATCTTGCCGCGCAGCATGCGGCCGCCGTCGTCGTCCACCTGCACCGCCATGAGGCGCGGGGCGAATTCCACCACGTGGGTCTCGAGGCCCAGGTCGCGCAGGGCCTTCGCGCATTCGAGGCCGAGCAGGCCGCCGCCCACCACCACGCCCGTCTTCGCGTGCGCGCCGCGCGCCTGCATCGCTTCGAGGTCGGCAATGGTTCGGTAGACGAAGCAATCGGCGCGGTCGTTGCCCGCGATGGGCGGCACGAACGCCGAGGAACCGGTGGCCAGCACGAGCTTGTCGTACGAAAGCGTCTCGCCGTTGGACACCGTGATGGTGCGTGCGGCGCGATCGACCGCCACGGCCCTGGCATTGAGCACGAGGCGCACGTTCTCGCGCTCGAAGAAGCCAGGCGCCACGAGCGAAAGATCGTCCGCCGACTTGCCCGCGAAGAATTCGGAGAGATGCACGCGGTCGTAGGCGGGACGGGGCTCTTCGCAGAGCACGGTCACGCGCGCCGTGACATTTGAGTCGAGCGAGCCGTCCGCCAGGATGCTTTCGAGGAATTTGTGGCCCACCATGCCATGGCCGACGACGACGATCTCCATCGCGGCCGAGCTGTTCACTGCGTTCGTTGCTTGCACCATGAGCCCCTGCCAATAAAAAAGGCGTCCCGCGATTCCAGCTTGCATAAGGAAGCCAGATTCGGGGGACGCCGTTGCCCAAAATACGAAAATTGTCGTGCGCCGCGCTGTGGTCTTGCGGCCGGATCGCCATTGATCCGCTGTGGCACTTGCGGTAGAGCATTACGCAAGCACCATGCCAAGTTGCCGCCATCGCGCGAAACGCCCCGCGCGGCGGGCGTGGAAGGTTTGCGTGCCGTTCGCCACACACCGCCCGCGTGAGCGCATTGTGATGCAGGCCGGCACAAGATTGGTGCCGTGCAGCACTTTCGCTGTGCGCCCTGACTGTGCACGTTGCGACGTTGTCAATCGGGGCGCGCCCCGCCGGCGGGCAACGGCCGCGCATGCATGCGGGCTGGTCTGGAACTTGCGTGAAGGAAGGCGTCCGGCAACGATGCCGGGCGCTGCACACCCCGGGCGTCGCTGCGCGCCGCCCATCGAGCAAACCGGACAATGGCGTCCCCTCGTCGCAAGCGGCGAGCGGACGCCATTTGTTTTATGGCGCGCCCACTTTCACAGTGGGCGCGCGCAACGCGAAAGGACAAGACGATGGCTATGGGCAAGGTCACGCTGGTGAGCGCAGGTCCGGGCGACCTCGAGCTGCTCACCCTGAAAGCGGCCAGGGCGCTGGCGAGCGCCGACGTCGTGCTGCTCGACGATCTCGTGAACCCGGAAATCGTCACGCTCGCGCCCCAGGCGCGTGTGATACGCGTGGGCAAGCGCGGCGGTTGCCGCTCCACGCCGCAGGCCTTCATCGAGCGCCTGATGCAGCGCTATGCGCGCCGCGGCCTGCACGTGGTGCGCGTGAAAGGCGGCGACGCCCTGCTGTTCGGCCGCGCGGGCGAAGAACTCGCGGCGCTGCACAGCGCGGGTGTGACAGTGGAAATCGTCAACGGCATTTCCTCGGCGTTTGCGGCGGCGGCGGGGCTCGGTGTGTCGCTCACGCATCGCGACCATTGCCAGGGCGTGATCTTCGTGACGGCGCATTTGCGCGACCATAGCGAGCCCGACTGGACCGTGCTCGCCGCAACCGGCATGACGCTCGCCATCTATATGGGCATGAGCCGGATCGCGTCGCTGTGCGCGACGCTCGCCGCCACGCTCGCGAGCGACACACCCGCCGCCGTCGTGCAATGGGCGGGCAGCACGAAAGAGCGGCGCGCAACAGGCACGCTCGGCACGATCGCAGCGCTAGCCCAGGCGGCCGGACTGGGCAGCCCCGCCATCATTCTCGTGGGCAAGGCCATTGGCGAGGCGGCTTCGTTCAGCCTCTCGCACGCATCGTTCGGCGTGGGCTACGACGAAGATGCGGGGCAGACACCGCAGCGCTTGATCGCTTGATCGCTTGATCGCCCGATCGAGAACGCCTCGATCGGATACGATCGGGGCGGGCTTTCCTGGTCAAAATACTTAGGATATCGACTTATTTTTCAGCATCGCACGTAGTCAATCAATATTCCAGATGCAGAAAAACCGGTTTCCATTATTCAAACTTTCAACTTGAAATCGAATCACCATTCAGTAAGCCAATTGCGATCAACCGCTGTCATATTAACCATCGCCTGACCTTTCTCCTACCGCGCTCCTACGCGCCTCATGGAAATCCCGGATGTTTTGGCTTCCTCTGTGAAAGCGTGAGGAAGGGTTCACGTCGCTAGAATTCAGCCATCTAATGCGGCGGACGGCATCGTGCAGTCGGCCCATCATTGCGAGCCGGCCATGCAGCCTCCCCTTCGCGCTCTGGGTCACTTCGTGTATTACGTCGTGAATGGCGTTCGTCGCGGAGGTACGCAAGCCGGACCGGCCCAAGCATGGGACAAAAAAATGAAGCTGTTGCTCGTCGAAGAGAATGTCGAACTCGGCCGCTGGCTATGCGGCCTGTTGCGTGAAGAAAACTTCACGGTGGACTGGATGGCGGATGGCGAAGCCGCCGATTCGTTGCTGAAAACACAACGCTACGACCTCGTGATAATCGAAATGCACTTGCCGCGCATGAGCGGCAAAACCGTGCTGACCCGATTGCGTCGCAGGCAGGACAACATCCCGGTGATGATGATGACCGTCCACGGCTCGATCGAAGACAAGGTCGACTGCTTCGAGGCGGGCGCCGACGACTATCTCGTACGGCCTTTCGATACGCGCGAACTGCTGGCGCGCATCAAGGCGCTGATACGCCGGCAGTTCGCCGACCGAAGCGCGCGCCTGACTTGCGGCGACCTGCACTATCGCTCCGACACGCGCGAGTTCCGTCACAACGACACGCGCCTTGGCCTGCGCCGTCGCGAGCATGCGATTCTGGAAGCGTTGATGCTGCACCAGGGCCGCACGGTATCGAAGCACACGCTCATGGAGAACATCTTCGGCCTCGACGACGAACCGAGCCGCGACGCGATCGACATCTATATTCATCGCCTGCGCAAGCATCTCGCGCCGTCGAGCGCGCAGATCCTCACGTTGCGCGGCATCGGCTATATCCTGCGTGCACGCGATGCTCCGTTGTACGAACCGACTGCGGAGCCGACCCTTCAGGCAGCGCACGAACGGTAAGGGTTGAAGCGCGACCCGGCCTCGCGCCGGATCGCGCTTGCAGCGTTAATTGCCTGCGCTCGCCTGTGCACCTTGCACGACGGCAGGAGCCATGACCGGCTCTTGCGGCAGCGCCCATTCGAGCCAGCGGGCGCGATGCAGCACGACAAGCCCGAACGCGACGGCGGCAATGGCGCCGAACGTGGCGAAGCCCATCTGGTAGCTGCCCGTGCTTTCCTTGGCGATACCCATGATGACCGGCAGATAGAAGCCGCCAATGCCGCCCGCCGCGCCGATGATGCCCGACATGAGGCCCGTGCGGCCCTGCCAGCGGCGCGGCACGAGCTGGAACGTCGCGCCGTTGCCCAGGCCGAAGCACACATACGTGAACGCGAGCAGCGCGACACCGGCCGCGAACGGCGGCATCCACAGCGCGAACGCGAAGTCGCACACGGAAATCGCGGCGAGCAGCAGCACGAGTGCACGCACGCCCGAAATGCGGTCGGCGATCAGGCCGCCCAGCGGGCGCACCATGGCGCCGGTCAGCGCCAGCAGCGACATCACCACGCCCGCTTCGAGCTTCGGCACCTGGTAGAGCGAAATGAGCAGCGTCGAGATATACGAGGACATGCCGACGAAACCGCCGAACGTAATGCTGTACACGAGCATCACGACCCACGTGTCGCCTTGCGTGAGCACGGCGCGATAGTGACGCGGCAACACGGCGATGGCGAGCAGTGCGCCGAGCACCGGCAGGATCAGCACGCCGGTCTTGCCCGCGCCGAACACGCCGGCATGCACGGCCAGCACGAGCGCGATAAGGCCGGCGAGCGTGATGAAGAACGAGCGCAATGCCTGCGCGGCACTACCCGACTTCTGGCCGAGATCGCGCGCCCAGAAAGCCACGGCTGTTGCGGCGAGCGCGAGCAGCGGCAGCGCCGCACCGGTCGCGCGCGCCCAGCCGAAGTGGGCCGCAAGGCCGGGAAAGAGGAAGCCGTCGAGCACCGCGCCGATATTGCCGGCCGCCGCGAGACCGAGCACGAGCCCCTGCACCTTGGGCGGATAATTGCTGCCCGCCATCGGCAGCGCCACGGCGAAGCTCGCGCCGCCCACGCCCAGCAGCACGCCGAGCACGAGCAGCGTCGTATAGGACGGCGTGCCGGGCATGAGCAGCAGCACGGCGGCGGGAATGGCGGAGAGCGCGATGCCGAGCAGCGCGACGCGGCGGCCATCGTAAGCCTGGTACAGGTTGCCGAGCGTCACGCGCAGGATGGCCGCACCGAGCACCGGCACCGCGACGAGCAGGCCCAGTTCGGCCGGCGTCATCTTGATGTCCTTCTGGATGAACGGCGCGAGCGGGCCGAACATCACCCAGACCGTGAAGCCGGTGTCGAAGTACAGGAAGCACGCTATCAGCGCGCGCCAGTTACCGCTCTTGAGCGAACTTGCCAGGTCTTTCACGAGGTTCTCCCCAGTAATGGATCTCAACCCGCAGCGCGGGCATGCATCCGTTGAATTCGGATTCCGAAATTACGCTCGGGCGCAATGGAATTTGTCTCGCGCTTGCCCACGACGCCTTGCACGAGGCGGTCCATCTCGCCGATCACGTCGGCCAGCTCGGCCGTGATGACGGCGAACTCGCGGCCGAACTGCCCGGCGCGCGCCGCGGCCACCCGCGCATTGAGCGCGACGATGTTCGCGCGCAGCGAAATGGTGGCAAGCTCGTCGACAATGCCCGCCTGGCGTTTCGCGGCCGCCGCTTCCACGCCGCGCATTTCGTCCTGATAGGCCTGCGTGAGCACTTGCAGCAGTTCGAGCAGCGGCGTGGCTTCGGCCGTGAGCCGCGCGAGCGCGGCTTCGCGCGCCGCGTCGTCGTGCCGCGAGCGTTCGAGACCATCGAGCGCGTGCGCGGCGAGCTTCATGAAGGCGCGAATGCGTTCGTCGGCCTTGCGCGCGCCGAAATACAACTCGCGCAGCGCGGGCGAGAACACACCGGGAAAGTGGTCGTCGCCTTCCACGATGCGTGCGTGCGAGGCCGCGAACGTCGCGAGGCATTCGCGTGCGATGGCAATCGCAGCAACGGCGGCGGGGTCGCCGCGCGAGCCGAGCAACGCGTGCAGGACAATGCGCTGCGAGAGCATGCGCTGGCGCCCGGCCAGATTGATGAGCTCGCCGACGATTTCCCCAGAGACGCTGTGTGTCGTTTCCCGCATGATCATCTTTAGTAGTGCAAATGGACCTGTCAGTGACTCGCCTGGCTCGATGGGTCTCACAGGGCAAAAAAAAACGTCCCGAAGCGCACCCGCCAGGCACGCTTGTGCCGTGGGGTGTTGCTTCGGGACGCCGTTGCCCCGCCTGACCTGATCGTTCCCGCACGCCGCGGGACATTGCAATTCGTTGGAGCCGTCATTGGCCCCGCAGCTTAATAAGCAATAGGCATGCCATCTCGTGGCCTGGGTCACGCACGACGCCGCGAAGCCCCGCTGGCGCGGGTTTGCACAAAGCGGCCCCGTTTAAGCAGCCGCGCCGCCACCGCCGCGCACGCGAGCGGCGCGCCACCATTCATGTGCCTGCGGTGTTTGCTGCTGGTGCACTGCAACGTAGCCTCGCACCAACGCCGGGCGTGTGCGCGCTAAGATGAAAGCGTCGACTGGAAGCCGCGCCTCGCGCGCGAGTTTGCGTGGTCGCGCACGCGGCGTCGGCTCGGGAGGTGCATCATGAAACCAACCGATATCGCCCTCGTGGGCGCATGCGTGGCCGTCGCCATCGGCGGTCTGCTGGTCTCGTCCGCGGTGGCCGGCGCGAATGAAGCGTCGATCGCCATTGTCTCGGGCACGTATGGCGGCAATTGCGGCGCACCGCGCGGCAACGCCACGCACGACCTCGCGCAACACTGCGACGGTCTGCGCACATGCAGCTATCCGCTCTCGGTCATCGCCGCGCAATCGGGCGGGTGTCGCAACGACTATCTCGCCGAGTGGCGCTGTGGCAGCCACGATTTTCACAATGCAGCGCTTAGCGCCGGCAGTACCGGCGACCACCTCGTATTGAGTTGCGAGCCGTCGAGCGGACCCGGCCATTGAACCAGCAAGCGTGAGCGTCGAATAAAAATCATTCGCGCGGCCGCGTCTTAAGCAGCCAATTAGCGCGATTGCTCGCTGTGCAAATGCGGGCGGCACGTTTATTGCCGCTTTTTCCCGCTTGATCTAGACTCAGATCAGCGTGCGTATAGCGGTGCCTGAAGAGATGCAACAAGGTGATTGCGAACATCATGGGGTCGTGTTCGCAAGAGGGATGGAGCCTGCGGAAACAACGCATGTCGGCGGACAGTTTCTCGTACTACCTGGGTTCTGGCGACGGCGTCGCCAGATGGCGAGAGAAGCCACGGATGGCTCGACACGAGCACCGCGGCGTGCCTGGTTTGCCGTCGGGGATCCCTCGCGGCAACCTGCGAGGAGACCAACAATGCTGCTGCCCACGAGTCAAACGCCAAAGGCGCAATCGCGGGACTTGCTCGATGTCCTGATTCGCGCCGCGCTCATTGCCGTGCTGGCAATGTTCTGTTTCCGCATCTTCGCGCCGTTCCTCGACCTCATGGTCTGGGCCGTGATCCTCGCAGTCACGCTCTATCCACTGCAAGTCCGCTTGCGGCGCACCTTCGGCAACAAGGACGGCCTGATCTCCACGCTCATCATTCTCGTGGCGTTCGGCGTGATTCTCGCGCCCACCTACCTGCTCGGCGTGGCCGTGGCCGATTCGATCGAACATGCGATGAGCGTCGCGAAGAGCGGCACCTTCCACATTCCGCCGCCCGCCGATTCGATAACCGGCTGGCCGGTCATCGGGCAGCGCGTGTACGACTTCTGGTTGCAGGCCTCGACCGATCTCACCGGGCTGGTGCAGCGGTTCGCGCCGCAACTGAAGGCCGCCGGGCTCGGGCTGCTCGGCACCGTCACCGGTCTGGGCGCGGCGCTGCTGGTGTTCTTCGTTTCGCTCATCGTGGCCGGCATTCTCATGGCATACGGCGAGAAAGGCCACGGCAGCGCGGTGCAGATCGCCTCGCGCATCTCGGGTCCGGAAAACGGCGCGCAGATCGCCGAGCTTTGCACGTCCACCATTCGCGCCGTGGCGCAGGGCGTGGTCGGCATCGCCTTTATCCAGATGCTGCTGATCGGCATCGGGTTCATCGTGATGGGCATACCGGGCGCGGGGCTGCTCGCGCTCGCGGTGCTGCTGATCGGCATCATGCAGTTGCCCGCCACGCTCATCACCGTGCCCGTCATCATCTTCGTGATCATGACGCAAGGCGTGAGCACCGCCACCATCGTGTTCTCGGTCTACGAGTTCGTGGCCGGGCTCGCCGACAACGTGCTCAAGCCCATGCTGCTCGGCCGCGGCGTCGCGGTGCCCATGCCCGTGGTGCTGATCGGCGCGCTGGGCGGCATGGTCACGGGCGGCGTGATCGGCCTCTTCATCGGCCCGGTGATGCTGGCCGTCGGCTATCAGTTGTTCTGGCGCTGGGTGCGGGACCAGCCTCAAGCGGAACGCGCACGGGAAGAGCAAAAGGCTTGAAGCGGAGGAACCACCCTGTGTTCCTCCGCCAGCACCCTTACTGGCTGCCGCTTGGCGCATGCTGCCTGAGCGCGTGCATGCGCGTGGGGCCCGACTTCCAGCCGCAGCATGAAAGCTGGAGCGAGCACTGGACCAGCGCGTCGATCGAGCAGGTTACGACGCCCGGGGCGCAACCCGACGTGCGGCAATGGTGGCAAATTTTCAGCGATGAAAACCTCGACCAGTTGATGGCCGCCGCCGACGCGAACAACGGCGATCTGAAGATCGCGGGACTGCGGGTTATCGAGGCGCGCGCACAACTCGGCATCGCGCTCGCGGGCCGCTATCCGCAGGTGCAGCAGGCCAACGCCGATGTGCTCTACTCGGCGCGCAAGCGCTCCGATGGTTTCAACACGCGTTCGGGCGCGTACTTCCAGTACGGCCTCGGTATGAGCATTGGCTGGGAGCTCGACTTCTGGGGACGCTTCGCGCGCGCGATCGAGTCGGCCGACGCATCGTTCTTCGCCGCGCAAGCCAACCGGGAAGACGCGCTGGTGCTCGTGCACGCGCAGGTTGCCGATACCTATTACACGTTGCGCACGACCGAGGCGCGCCTTGGCATCGCGCGCGAGAACGCGCAACTGCAAAAGCGCAGCTACGAGATCACGCAAAAACTCTTCAAGAGCGGCGAGACCGACGAGCTCGATCTCCAGCAGGCGAAAACGCAGTATCTCGGCACGCTGAGCAGCATTCCCGTATTCGAAAGCCAGATCGCGCTGGCGCGCCACGCGCTTTGCATTCTGCTCGGCCGCCCGCCCGGCCCGCTACCCGAGCTCGACGCGCAGCCCGGCAAGACGGCCGTGGTGCCGCTCATAAAGCGCGCCGTGCTCGACGACGTGCCGGCCGATCTGCTGCTGCGGCGCCCCGACGTGCGCGCGGCCGAACAGCAGATGGCCGCGCAGTCCCCGCTCATCGGCGTGGCGAAGGCGGACCTGTACCCCTCCATTTCGCTGGTGGGCTCGCTCGTGTGGAGCGCCAGTTCGCTCGCCGGCTCGCCCAACACGCTTGCGGTGATGGCCGGCCCGAGCATCACATGGAACCTGTTCGATCACGGCAAGATCACGAACAACGTGCGCGTGCAGGACGCGCGCTTGCAGCAGGCGATCGTCGCCTACCAGGAAACCGTGCGCGAGGCGGCGCGCGAAGCCGACGACGCCGCCACGGCGCTGATCGCGGCGCTCCAGCGCGACACCATCCTGCGCGACGCGGAGGGCGCGGCGCGGCGCTCGCTCACGCTCGCCAACACGATCTACCGCGAAGGCTATTCGGATTTTCAGCGCGTGCTCGATGCGCAACGCGCGCTCTCCGCGCAGCAGGACGCCTACGTCGTCAATCGCGGCAACGCCGTGAGCAGCCTCATTGCGCTTTATAAAGCTGTGGGCGGCGGCTGGTATTCGGAGGCGCCGCTCGTCGACCCCGCCATGCGCGCGCAGATGCAGCATCGCACCGACTGGGGCGACCTGCTCGACGAACCCACTGCGGACCCGGTCGCCCCAGTTGCCCATACGCAGCCTGAGCAGCAAACCCAGCCAGAAGGGCCCACACGATGAGCGAATCGACCGGACCCGCTTCCGCCGCGCCGCCGCCTGCGACGCCAACGCCGCCCGCGTCCGACCCATCGGGCCGCGCGCTCAAGTGGGTGGTGGGCCTGATCGCCGTGAGCCTGATCTGGTATCTGCTCGCCGATCGCTTCACGCCCTATACGCAGCAGGCGCGCGTTCAGGCCTACGTCGTGCCCGTGGCCGCCGAAGTCTCGGGTCGCGTGACGCGCGTGCTCGTGCACAACAATCAGGATGTCAAAGCGGGCGACGTGCTGTTCGAGATCGACAACGAGCAATACCGCATTGCCGCCGACCGCGCGCGCGCCGATCTCGAATCCACGCGCCGCCAGATCGGGGCGAGCACGGCCGGCATCGATTCCGCGCAGGCCTCCTTGCGCGCGGCGCTCGCCAACGAGGTCAAGGCGCGCCAGGACAGCGATCGGCTCGAACGGCTCTATCGCGAGGACGAGGGCACCGTCTCGCTGCGGCGTCTCGAAGTGGCGCGCGCCACGCACGAGCAGGCCCAAAGCCAGGTGGAAGCCGCCCGCGCCGAAGTGGAGCGCGCGCGCGAGCAGCAAGGCGGCGACGAAGCCGAGAACGCACAGTTGCGCAGCGCGGCGGCCGCACTGGAGAAGGCCCGGCTCGACTTCGCCAATACGCGCATCCGGGCGCGCTCGGCGGGCGTCATCACCGACCTGCGCACCGAGGTCGGCCAGTTCGCGGCGGCGGGCAATCCGGTCATGACGCTGATTGCGATTCATGACGTCTGGATCAGCGCGGACATGACCGAAAACAATCTGGGCCATTTGCAGCCGGGCACGCCCGTGGCCATCGCGCTCGACGCGCTGCCCGGCGAAGTGTTCGAAGGGCGCGTGCGCAGCATCGGCTATGGCGTGAGCGTGGGCCAGAGCACCCCGCCGGGCACCCTGCCCACGGTTCAGAACAGCCGCGACTGGCTGCGCCCGGCGCAGCGCTTTCCCGTGATCGTCGAGTTCGCCCCGGACGAGCGCGCGCGGCTGCGCAACGTGCGCGTGGGCGGCCAGGCCGAGGTGATGGCCTTTCCCAGTCAGGGCAACCCGCTCAATCCGCTCGGCCGCGTGTTTCTGCGCGCGATGAGCTGGATCTCCTTCCTCTACTGAACGGCGCCCATGCCAACGAGCCTCTCGCGTCCCGGCCAGCGTGCGCTGCGCGTCGCCACCGGCACGGCGCTCGCGCTCGCCGTCAGCTTCGCGCTCGATCTGCCGATCCCCGTGATCGCGCCCGTGTTCACCGTCTTTCTGCTGGCCACCCAAACCCGGCCGCTTTCGCTCAAGGCGGCGCTCGCGCTGGCCGTGGTCACGGCGGCCACCACGGGCAGCGGCCTGCTGCTCGTTCCCCTGCTTCGCTACTACCCCTTTGCGGGCGTGCTGCTGGTGGGCCTCGGCCTCTTCCTCGCCTTTCGCCACGGGCTGCGCGGCGGCAACAACCTCGTGGCGACGTTCCTCGCGGCAGGCCTCACGATGATTTCGGCGGCAGGCGTGGCCGACCTGCAACTGGCCGCGACCGTGGTGGGCGCACTGGTGAAAGGCTTGCTGCTCGCGGTGCTCGTTTGCACGGCGAGCCACGCCTTGTTTCCCGAGCCCGCGGGCGCGCCCTCGCCGCCCGCCGCGCGCGCCATGTCGCGCGACGAGGCGGCGCGCGTGGCATTGCAGGCCGCGCTCGTGGTCATGCCCGCCTGGCTGCTCGCGATGAGCGACCCCGCCAGCTATATGCCGATCATCATGAAGTCCGTGAGCCTCGGCCGCCAAAGCTGCACGACCTCGGCGCGCGGCGCGGTGCGCGAACTGCTCGGCTCCACCGCGCTCGGCGGACTCCTCGCCATCGCGTTCTGGTTTGCGCTCAGGCTCTTCGTCAACGTGTGGATGTTCTATCTGTGGATGCTGCTGTTCGGCCTGCTGGCCGGGCGCAAGCTCTATCGCCTGAGCCCCACGCGCTATTCGCCCGGCTTCTGGCTGAACAGCCTAGTGACGATGATCATTCTGCTTGGCCAGTCCGTGCAGGACAGCGTGGCGGGCAAGGACGTCTATCAGGCATTTGCGGTGCGCATGGGCCTCTTTTTCGCCGTTACGATCTATGCCTCGCTCATGCTTCAGATCTTCGAGCGGCGTGCCCCACGCGGCAAAGCGGCTCCCGAAAGGAACACGTTATGAAAAACGTGCACGAAGCTTTACGCCATGCGCACCATCGGAACTAGCGGCATGGCGAAATCGTATGGACTCCAATTCATTTTCCGGCGACTCTGCGTGGTCATGCTCGTCGCGCTGCCGCCCTTGCAATTGCATGCGCAGGGCTTGCCCGATCAACTGTCCAGTCGCACAGTGGTAGGCGGCAACATCAAGCAGCATGCGGACGCCGTGCTATCCATCATGACCTACACCACGGTTCCCGACGTGACCACCAGTTCGCTTTCGATCAACAACGGCACCACCGGCAATCCGGGCTTCGGTCAGTCGCAACTGGGAGGCGGCTTCACGCTCAGCCGGTCCTTTCCCCTGTATATGGAAGGCACGATCGCCTATAGCCGCTACGATCCGACGTTCGTCGCGACCGACGGCGCCGAGCAGCGCGCCTTGCCGACGCGGTGGAACACCTTCAGCGGCACGGTCGGCATCGGCTGGGACTTCCCCATCACCAATGAACTCGTGTTTCGCCCCATTCTGAACGGCACGATCGGGCGGGTTTCGAGCGATCTGCGGATCGGCCAGACGCTTATCAATCACATCACCGACAGCAATCTCCAGTTTCTCAACAACGGCTATCTCGACGCGTACGGCTATGGCGGCTCGCTGATGCTCGATTTCGAGCATTACCGCGAAAACTACGAAATCGACGCGGAACTGCGCGCGACCGACATCTACCTGCGCAGCTTCGGCGGATCGTCGGACGCCGTACAGGGATCGGCCATGGCGCAGCAACTGAGCCTGTGGACGCGCTGGCGCGCGCCGACCGGCTGGCATGCGCTCGACAAGCCGGTGCGCTACGTGCTGGAATTCGCCTACTCGCACTATTTCGGCGACAGTGCAGGCGTGCTGGGCTTCAACGATCTGACGTCGCTCGGCGTGGGGCTCGAACTGGACAGCAGCCAGTATCCGATCATCATCACCCGCACGCGCGCGATGGTGCGCTATGTCTTCGGGCACAACGTGCACGGCGTGTCGTTCGGTCTTGCGGTGAGCTTTTAGGAAGCCAGACGATTTTCGGTGCGATCGAGGAGAACAGCGATGACTTCACGGGGTAAGCGGCAACGCCGCATGGCAACCGGTCCCGTCACGCGGCGCGTGGTGCTCGCAAGCGTCTGCGCCTGCTTGCTGCCGCTCGCCGGATGTCCCTACTATGCGGTGCCCGCGGGCACCGTCGTCATGACACCCGCCAGCTACGACCGCTCCTTCGCGGCCGCCGCGGGCGCCATGCGCGACGAGGGTCTCGCGCTCACGGTCCAGGACCCCGGCACCGGCACGATCGCGGGAACGATCGATGGCGGCACCGTGACGGCGAACGTGCACCAGCAAAGCGACGGCAGCGTGATCGTGCAGTTCAATAGCGCCGATGCGCGCGACCCCACGCTCATGCAGCGCATTTCGCGCAGCTACGACCGGCGCATGGGGCGCTAGGGCTGGCAGCGTGGGCTACTGCTCGACGTTCTGCACGGTGAAGAGTCGTCCGAACTGCGGCAGTTCGTCCTTCACGCCGCCCAGGCGCAAGGCGTGCCACGCCATCGCGTGATTGCTGGACGTCACCGGCTTGCCCAGCTCGCGCTCGATGGCCGCGACCTGGTCGGCGAGGCGCACGGACGTGCACGAGACGAACACCGCGTCCACGTCGTCGTGGCGGCCGAGTTCGAGCACCGCGTTGCGCACCGACTGGGCGTCGATGCGCGCGACCTCGTTGTCGTCCGAGTGTTCGAACGAGCCCATTCGTACGATGTTCATGCCACGGGCGCTCAGGTAATCCTTCATGGACTCCGTGATCTCGCGCAGATACGGCGTCAGAAGCGCGACGCGCCGCGCGCCCAGCGAATTCAGCGCGACCCTCGCGGCGGTAATGGGCGTGGTGCACGCAGCGTTGGGCCGGGCCTCCCTGATGCGCTCCATCACATGGCCTTCGCCGAGCACCATGGAAGCCGACGTGCAGCCGAACGCGACGACGTCGAGCCGCTCGCCGGGCCGGATCAGGGCGACACCCGGCGCGATCAGCCGATCCATTTCCCGCAGCGTTGCCGGTGTGATTTCCGCGGAGTTGAGGATCCGGCTCTCATAGAAGCCAACCCCCTCGACGGCGAGCAGCTTGCGCCACTCGTATTCGATCGTGTGGTCGGTCGCGAGGACGACGAGACCAATTGCGGCGCGATGCGAAATCCCGTCATCGAGGGTGAAGTCGAGCTTCACATAGCGCTGCGCAGCTTCAACGGTTTCCATACTGTGCCCTTCAACGTTGTCGGTTCGTGCTGCCACCGGATTGAAATGCGCCTGGCCAGCGCATCGTTCATGCCCTACCCGTCACACCGCGGCAATCACGCCGATTTCGACGGTGTATTGCGGGAACGCCAGCTTCGACTCCACGCAGGCGCGCGCCGGCGCATCGCCCTCGGGCACCCATGCGTCCCACACCTCGTTCATCTCGTTGAACGTCTGGTAGTCGGCAAGCCAGATGCTCGCAGAGAGAATTTTCGTCTTGTCCGAGCCGACTTGCTGCAACAGGGTGTCGATCTTCTTGAGGATTTGCCCGGTCTGCCCCTTCACGTCCTCGCTCGGGTCGGCGGCGACCTGCCCCGCAAGAAACACAAAACCACCGTAGACAACGGCCTGGCTCATTCGCTTGCCACTCTCGTAGCGCTTGATCTGCATGGATTCCTCTATCAGGTCAGGTGAAAGTGTCCTAAGGCTAACTCATGTCACACACAATTGTCGACACTTTTATCGACAGATACGGATAGAATCCGAGTCAGCGATAGCGCCCATTGCGTTCTTTTTTTATTCGGAATATACATTTGTGTAGACACTTTGCGAGCGAGGGTCGGGAGACCGCGGCCCTCGGCGCCTGACGCGAAGTCATTCCACGTTTGAGACTGAGGGCATCATGAAGGTAATCGTGCTTGGCGGCGGCGTAGTGGGCGTGACGACCGCGTATCAACTGCAAAAGGATGGCCATGACGTGACGGTCGTCGACCGGCAACCCGTGGTCGCCGGCGAAACCAGTTGGGGGAACGCGGGCATGGTTGCGCCGGGACACTCGTTCGTCTGGTCCTCGCCGAAAGCGCCGATGGTGCTGCTCAAGTCACTGGTGCTCAAAGACCAGGCGCTGCGTTTCAAGTTTTCGGCCGACCCGAGGCTTTATAGCTGGTCGTGGCTATTCCTGATGGAATGCACGGCGGAGAAAGCCAGGCGCAACACGCTGCTCAAGCATCGGCTCGCCGCCTATTCGCAGTCGGTGCTGCAAGACGTCATCGCGACGGAATCGCTCAGCTACGATCGCAACGACAGGGGCATCCTCTATTTCCATCGCAGTCAGGAAGCGCTGGAGCGCGGCGTCGCGCAAATGAAACTGCTGGAATCGGACGGACAACTCATCAAGGTGTTGAGCCGGGACGAGGTGGTCGCAGTCGACCCTTCGCTGGCCACCGCGAAAGACGAGATTGCCGGCGCAATCTACTGCCCGACGGACGAAACCGGGGACCCGGCGAAATTCACGCGGGGCCTGGCCGACATCATCGTTTCCCGAGGCGCGACGATTCTGACCGATACGACGATTCAGGGGATTGAAGTGGCGGGCGGGAAAATCAGCGCCGTGCGCACCGATAAAGGCAGCTTGACGGGCGATGCGTATGTGCTCGCGCTTGGCAGTTATAGCCCGATCGTCGCGCGGCAGATCGGCATCCACTTGCCGATCTATCCAGTGAAGGGCTATTCGCTCACCATCCCGATCGAAAGCCATGTCCAGCCGCCCAACGTCGCCGTGGTCGACGAGCACAACCTGGTCGCCATCTCCCGGTTCGGCGACAGGATCCGCGTCACCGCCACCGCCGAATTCGCCGGATACAACACGACGCACCAACCATCGGACTTCGCGTTCATGAAACGCGTCACGCAAGAGCTTTATCCGGACGGCGGCAACTACGACCGCGCGGAAATGTGGGCCGGCCTGCGTCCGATGACGCCCAATAATCTACCGTGCTTCGGCAAGCGGAAATACGCCAACCTGTTCCTGAACACGGGCCACGGCCACATCGGCTGGACCATGTCGCACGGCTCGGCTCGCATTACCGCGGACCTCATCGCGGGACGCACGCCGGAAATTCCGATGGATGGCCTGACGTCATGACGCCGGGCCGCCAATCTGCTTGCCGTGCCGGCGGCGAGGAGGCGGGAAATGAATGAGACACGACATCACTGGCTCAAGATTTCGAAAGAGGTCACGGCGGACTATCCCGTTCTATCTGGAGAGCTAACGACTGATTACGTCGTGATTGGCGGCGGCTTGTCGGGGCTGAATGCGGCCATCGAACTGATTCGCCTTGGCGCTTCCGTAGTCGTGCTCGAACAGGATCGTATCGGGCAAGCCGCCTCGGGCCGAAACAATGGTCAGGTGATTCCCCACCACTCCAAGGCAAGCCCGCGCGAAATGGAGCAGTGGCTCGGCGCGGCACGCGGCGAACGCTACAACGGCCTGGTCGCCTCCGCTCCGGCGAAGCTGTTCGAATTGATCGACCACTACGATATTCGCTGTGATTCTGTGCGCAATGGCTGGATGCAGGCCTGTCATTCCAGACAGGCGCTCGACCGGGGGCGCACCTTCTATGAGCAATGGAAGGCCTTCGGTGCCCGCGTGGAATGGCTCGACCGCGACGCGCTGGCCGCACGCATGGGAAGCGTGATGTATCCGGGTGGCTGGAAGGCCCTCCACGCCGGTCATCTCAATCCATACGCCTTGTGCTGCGGGCTTGCGCGCGGCGCGGTCAGCGACGGAGTTCGGCTGTATGAAAACTCTCCCGCGACGGCCATTGTTCGCGACGGGAGCCGATGGCGCGTCCGCACGCCCGTCGGTGAAGTTTCGGCGAAGGGCGTACTCGTCATGACCAACGCGCTGACCGGCGACTTCTGGCCGGGCTTGCGTCGCGCCCTCATCCCCGTGCGGATCTATCAGGTCGCAACCGAGCCGTTGAACGAAGCGCAACGGCGCACCGTCCTGCCCGGAAACGAAGGCGTTTCCGACACGCGCAAAGACCTGTTCGCCTGCCGCTACGATAGCGAAGGCAGACTGGAAGCGATCGGCGCCCACACCCTATGGCACGACGCCGCAGCCAGGGGGCAAGCCGCCGTGATGGCGAAATTTCGGGCCGTCTTCCCGCAGCTAGCCGGGCTCAAATCCGCTGAATACTGGGAGGGCACCCTGGCTGCGGTGCCCGACCGCATACCGCGACTGATGCGGCTCGCGCCGAACCTGCTCTTTGCGGGCGTGTACTCGGGACGCGGCGTCGCCATGAGCACGGTCTGGGGCCCGTGCGCCGCGCGCCTGCTGGCAGGCGCGGCAACCGAAGCCGACATGCCCGTGCCCGTGACGCCGCTCCGGCAAATCCACAGCCACGGCGTCGCCGTGCGTATGGCCGGCCTCATTCATCCGTGGCATCGCCTGACGGACAAGGTCGAAGCGGCATTTGCCGGACGCTGACCTCGCCGTCGATCAGGGAACCGGCGCATCAGGACCGCGAGGCTGCTGGCGACAGCGGCTGTTGTAGAATACAGCGTTGCCGACACTTTCCAACCGGCGCATTTCCTCGACCCCGAAGCCGGGAGCGGCAAGTCCCCAGCAAGAAACAGGGTGCCATGCGCACCAGGAAGGAAACAGACAATGGCAGGCTACAACTCGCTCCTGCGCGAATCCAGGCCGCGTGTACGCGAAACCAACGCACCGAAGCGCGCCGGGCTCACCGTCAACGACCTGTACGAGCAATTGAAAGAGATGGCGGTGCTCTACACGATACGCCCCGGCGAGCGGGTGAACGAACTGGAGCTTGCCGCGAAGTTCGACGTCAGCCGCACGCCGTTGCGCGAGGCGCTCAATCGGCTTGTCGCCGAGAGCCTCCTGACCTTCGTTCCGAACCGGGGGTTCTTTATCCGCGAGCTGAATCGTCAGGACATTTTCGACCTGTTCGAACTTCGGCGCAGTATCGAGGCATCGGCCGTGCAACTCGCGGTCGAGCGCGCCGACATCAAGGACATCCGGGCTTTACGCAAGTTCTGGAAGGACGTGATGAAGAACAAGGCCGCGCAAGCGCCCGCCACGCAACTCGTTGCGCGCGACGAGGAGTTTCACGTGCGCCTCGTCGCCCTTTCCGGCAATAACGAAATGGTGCGCGCGCTGTATGGCATCAACGCCCGCATTCATTTCGTGCGCTGGGTCGACCTCGAACAGCGCGGCCACGACGCGTTCTCGGAACACCTCGACATTCTCGACGCCATTGAAGCGCGTGACGCCAAGCGCTGCCGCGAACTCACGGAAACGCATATCACCTGGCGCATGGAAGAAATCGCCAAGGTCGTCGACGCCGGCGTCGTGAAACTCTATTCGCAGTAAGCGCGGCGGCGCCTGTCACCGCGCTGGCATTCAGAGCGAACTGACGAGGTGACCGCCATCGACCGTCACGACCGAGCCGGTCATGAACGAGGACGCGCCGGAGGCGAGCAGCAGCAGCGGCCCGTCAAGCTCGCTCAGCGCACCAAGCCTGCGTTGCGGAATGCGCTTGACCAGTTGGGCCCCCGCCTCGGTTTCGAAGAAGTCCCGATTCAGGTCCGTTTCAAAATAGCCTGGCGCGATGGCGTTCACGCGAATCCGATATCGCGCGAGTTCGAGCGCCAGCGCCTTGGTCATCTGAATCACGCCCGCCTTGCAGACGGCATACGCCGTGACCTGCTGGGCCACCCTCAGCCCGAGTATCGACGCGATGTTGACCACGCTTCCCGGCGCATCGGCGTCCCTCAGGCTCGCGGCGAACGCGCGCGTCATTCTCCACACGCCGTTGAGATTGACATCGATGGTCTGGTTCCACGACTCGTCGGTGGTGGCAAGCGCGGGCGAATGGTGGGCAACGCCCGCGTTGTTCACGAGCACAACGGGCTGGCCGAGTTTCCCGGCGACCGCCTCGATACATCGTGCGACCGAATTCGCTTCGGTGACATCCAGCTCGAAAGCGTGCGCCGTATGGCCCTCATCCGAGAGTGACTGCGCCAGCGTCTGACCAAGAGCCAGACGCCGCCCGCACATGGCCACCCGGCAGCCCTGCGCTGCGAGCGTCTTCGAAAAATGAAGGCCCAGCCCGCTGAATGCGCCCGTGACCAGCACGGTCTTGTCTGCCAAGTCGAAGTTGAACGTCATGCAGGTTCTCCAGACTTTGCGTGATTCAAGCGACCTGCTTGAGTTCGATCACGTGCGATTTCGACAATTGAGCGACGGCATTCGTCCACTCGGCATCGACGGATTTGAAATTGCGCTCCTTGACGTGCCCATATCCACGCACTTTCTCCACGATGCTCGCCGCACGCAACGCAGCCTGATAATTGCGCGCAGTGCCGTGACGGAGAATTTCATCGACGGTTTGCTCGTAGCGAGCAATGAGCCCGCGCTCCATGCGGCGCTCGGCCGTATAGCCGAACACGTCGAGTGCGCTTCCCCGCAGCCCTTTCATTTTCGCGAGCACGCGGAACACCGGCAGAATCCAGGCGCCGAATTCCTTCTTGCGTGGTTCGCCGCTCAACGCATCCTTGCGCGCGAAAAGCGGCGGCGCGAGATTGAAGGCAATACGGAATGCGCCCTCGAATTGCTGCTTGATGCTTTCGACGAACTCCGGCGAGGAATGAAGCCTGGCAACCTCGTACTCGTCCTTGTAGGCGAGGACCTTGAAATAGCCGCTCGCCACGGCGCGCGTGACACGCTCCTCGCGCGGCATGACCGCACGCTCCCAGTCGCGCACCCGGCTAACGAGCTTGCGCAAACGCTCGCCATACGCCGCATTCTGATAGCCGGTCAAGAACTTGACTTTGCGCTCGATGAATTCGTCGAGCGACGACGAGATACGCTGCGACTCGCTCACGGGCTTCGCCGCAACGAGGGCCCGCTCAGCCGAAGCGGGCGACTGCGCCACACGGCGTCCCCACAGAAAGGCGTCCCGGTTCATCTTGACGCCCGCGCCATTGAGTTCGATGGCGGTGTGGATCGCCTCGGCGCCGATCGGAATGAGGCCACGCTGCCAGGCATAGCCGAGCATGAACATATTGCCCGCAATCGTGTCGCCGAAAATGCTGAGGGCGTATTTCGTTGCGTCGACAAATTCGACGCACTCGCTGCCGACTGCATCCGCAATGCCCTTGCGCAGTTCCGCAGCAGGGAACTGGAGGTCGGGGTGGCGCGCGAATTCGCCCGTCATGACCTCATGCGTATTCACGAGCATACGCGTGGCGCCCTTGCGCGTCGCGGCGAGCGTCTTGCGGCTCGCGGCCACGACCATGTCGCAGCCGAGCACCGCATCGGCGCCGCCAGCGGCAATGCGAATGGCCTTGATCGCCGCCGGATTCTTGCCGAATCGCAGATGCGACCATACCGAGCCGCCCTTCTGCGCCAGCCCCGCCATATCGAGAATGCCGCACCCCTTGCCTTCGAGATGCGCGGCCATGCCGAGAATCGCGCCGATGGTCACCACGCCGGTGCCGCCCACGCCCGTCACAATGATGGAGTACACCCCGTGCTCGACCGACGGCAGTTCAGGCTCGACCAGCGCCGGGAACAGGTCGACGTTCGGTTTCACGGCGGGCGCCTTGCGCGGGCTGCCGCCATGCACCGTCACGAAGCTCGGACAAAAGCCGTTGTTGCACGAATAGTCCTTGTTGCATGACGACTGGTCGATGGCGCGCTTGCGGCCGTGCTCCGTTTCGAGCGGAACGAGCGACACGCAGTTGGATTTCACGCCGCAGTCGCCGCAGCCCTCGCAAACGAGATCGTTGATGACGAGCCGTTTCGCCGGGTCGGGAAACTGCTTGCGCTTGCGCCGCCGGCGCTTTTCCGCCGCACAGGTCTGGTCGTACACGAGCACGGTCACGCCCGGAATCTCGCGCAGTTCCTCCTGGACCTTTTGCAGCTCGGAGCGGTGATGAATGGTCACGCCCTGCGCCCACCCGGCGTCGGCCGGATATTTCGACGGGTCGTCCGACACGACGGCAATGCGGCCCACGCCCTCGGCGCGCACCTGCGTCGTGATGGTCATCGGACTAAGCTGGCCGTCGTGCCGCTGCCCGCCGGTCATCGCCACCGCGTCGTTGTACAGAATCTTGAACGTGATGTTGGTCTTCGCCGCAATCGCCGCGCGAACCGAAAGCAATCCTGAATGAAAATAAGTACCGTCGCCCATGTTCTGGAACATGTGCGCGCGCGTGGAGAACGGCGCCTCGCCCACCCACGCCATGCCTTCCGCGCCCATCTGCGTATAGCCCAGCGTGTTGCGCTCCATCGTCTGCGCCATCCAGCTACAGCCGATTCCCGCGTAGGCCTTGCTGCCTTCGGGAATCACCGTCGACGAGTTGTGCGGGCAGCCGCTGCAAAAGTAGAAGCTGCGCAGCATGGCTTCGGGCGCGAACTCGACCTGGCTCAATGCGGTGAGAAACTCGACGCGTTCCGCGAGACTTTTGTCGCGCGCGTGTTGCGTCAGACGCTCGCCCAACGCAATGGCGATCTGAAGCGAGCTCAACGACATTTCGACCGGGAAAAGCTTCTTGCCGTGCTCGTCGTGCTTGCCGATCACGACCGGCGCATGCGGTTGCCGATAGAGAATGTCCTTGATCTGGGACTCCAGCAGGCTGCGCTTTTCTTCGATCACCATGAGCAGGTCCAGCCCGGCCGCGAACGCCGCAACGCCCTGCGGTTCGAGCGGCCAGGTGCATGCGACCTTGTAGATGGCGACGCCCATCGCTTCCAGATCCGCTTCTGTGACGTTCAGGTCATCGATCGCTTGCAGGAGGTCCAGATAGCTCTTGCCGTGCGTGAC
Source organism: Paraburkholderia unamae (assembly GCF_003096875.1). NCBI lineage: Bacteria > Pseudomonadati > Pseudomonadota > Betaproteobacteria > Burkholderiales > Burkholderiaceae > Paraburkholderia > Paraburkholderia unamae. The sequence goes on along the minus strand of NZ_QEOB01000008.1, from coordinate 160,572 downwards.
GATGCCGATACGCGCGCCAGGCTTGCCGAGCGTCACCCGGTCGAGCCCGTTGGCGCGCACGAAGGCGCGAACGGCATCGAGCTTGTAGTTGTGCAGCCGGAATTCCTGCTCCTGAGGCGTGTCGGGCAGACGCAGGTTCAGGCCGCCGGGCGGCATATCCACGCCAGTGGGAATGCGCGGGGAGACGCGGTCGAGTTCGACATCGATCGCGGCGGAAGCGTCGGCGGTATCTTTCACGCACTTGAGACCGACCCAGCAGCCCGAGTACCGCGACATGGCCCAACCGTACAGGCCGTAGTCGAGAATTTCCTGCACGCCGCTCGGGCTCAGGATGGGTATCGACGCATCGACCAAGGCGAATTCCGACTGATGGCAGGTCGTGGACGACTCGCACGTGTGGTCGTCGCCCATCAACAGCAACACGCCGCCGTGCTTCGCACTCCCCGCGAGATTGGCGTGGCGGAAGGCGTCGCCGCTGCGGTCGACACCGGGGCCTTTTCCGTACCAGATGGAAAAGACGCCGTCGTACTTGCCGTCCCCGGCCGCCTCCGCCTGCTGCGTGCCCCAGACCGCCGTCGCAGCGAGATCCTCGTTGACGCCGGGCACGAAAACCACGTTGGCTTCGCCGAGAAATTTTTTGGCTTTGCCGAGTTCGGCGTCGTAGGTGCCCAGCGGCGAGCCACGATAGCCGGAGACGTAGCCGGCGGTGTTCAAACCGTTGGCCTTGTCCCGTCGATGCTGCATGAGCGGCAGGCGAACCAGCGCTTGCACGCCGGTCAGGAAGATACGCCCGCTGTCGAGCGTGTATTTGTCGTCAAGCGTCACAGTTCGCAAATTCACGGTCATTCCTTCGAGGCAGTGGGTTCAGCCGCTTGCGTCTTCCAGTTCCACATCTCGCTGCCGGTTTCGAGCAGCGAGCGCGCAACGACCATCTTGTGAACTTCGGAGGCGCCGTCAACGAGGCGCGCCTGCCGTGCGTAGCGATACATCCATTCGAGCCGGGTGTCCTTTGAATAGCCTTTGGCGCCATGCAACTGAATGGCAGTATCGACGACCTGATGCAATGTTTCGGATGCCGCAATTTTCGCCATCGAGATTTCCGCACGTGCGAAGTCACCGGTGTCCAGACAGCACGCCGCGCGCATCGTCAGCAAGCGTGCGACGTCGAGCTTCATGGCCGCTTCGCCCAGCATCCATTGCACGCCTTCACGCGCCGCAAGCAGGTCGCCGCCCGCTTTGCGCGTGTTCACGTGCGCCACGGCCAGCTCCAGCGCGCGACGCGCCATGCCGTTCCACCGCATGCAGTGCGTAAGACGAGCCGTGCCAAGGCGTATTTGCGTCGCCTTCAACCCATCGCCCACTTCCATGAGGCGATGCGCGTCGGGAATCTCCAGACCGTCGAATTCGATTTCGCAATGTCCGCCGTGCTCCTCCGGTCCCATGATCGGAATGCGGCGAATGATGCGCCAACCCGGCGTGTTAGCGTGAAAGAGAAAAGCGGTGAGACCCTTTCTCGCGTCGGCCGAGGTGCGCGCGATAAGAATGAAATGCGTCGCGGCCGCAGCGCCCGTGATGAACCACTTGCGACCGTGAATGATCCACTTGTCGCCCGCGCGCTCGGCGCGTGTCAGCATCATCGACGGGTCGGAGCCCGCTCCCGGCGCGGGCTCGGTCATCGCGAACGCCGAACGCACCTTTCCGTCGATGATGGGTTGCAACCACTGGTCCTTCTGGTCCGGTGTCGCCACCTTGTTCAGCAGGATCATGTTGCCGTCATCGGGCGCCGCCGAGTTGAATACGACTGGACCGAAGATGGAGCGATTCATCTCCTCGTAGCAAACGGCCATCTGCGCAACGGACAGACCGCCGCCGCCGCGCTCGCGCGGCATCTGGAGCGACCACAGGCCGCGCTCGCGCGCCTGCGCACGCAGTTCGCCGAGCAAGCCTTCGGCGACGTTTTCATGCTCGTCGTAAGACGCCGCGCTGGACTCCAGCGGCAACAGGACGTCGTCAACGAAGGTTCGAATCCGGTCGCGCAACGCGCGCGTCTTGCTGTCAATCGAGAAGTCCATTTCACCTGCCCCGTGGGGAGTTTTGAAGTGTTTCGAGCATGCGCGGGTTGTCGACCGCCAGTTCCTGCGCGAGCCGATTCCACAGCGTGGCGACGAGCGCCGGGCGCATTGGCGAGCCGACGTCGAACTGTCCGGCGCGAATACCGCTGACGATGACAGCATCGCCGAGCAATTGGACCGGCGCGTGGGCGTCCGGCACAGCGGAAGCACGACCGAAATGACGCGCGACGATCCGCATCGCGTTGGCGACCATGAGACCGTTGTATCGCGCTTCCTTTTGAAGCGACGGGAGGACGTCGCCGGTCAGCGTGCCGGTTGCCGTGTCGAGCAGGTCCACCATCCTGTCATGGGTGTTCATCAACGCATCTCCAGCAGATTCATGGCTTCCAGCGCCAGCCCGGAAACGAGGCGGCCGGAGAGCGCGAGTTCCAGACTGCGCTGCGCCCCCGACGCATGCCGCTGCGCTTGATGAAGCGCGATGACAGCCCATTTGACCTGGGCGAGCGCCTGCCAGTCGACGAGTTCGGACGGCTCGACGCGGCTGCCCGTTGCTGCCTGGTAGCCGTCCAGGAAGCCTTCAACGGGTCCGACTCCGCCGCCGGCCAGCTCCGCCCTGCCGAATCGCCAGCAAGGCGCCGTGAACCACCCGAGGTCCTCATAGGGGTGCCCCCAACCCGAGAACTCCCAGTCGAGGATAGCCGTAACGTGTCCGCCATCGACCATGTAGTTGCCGGTTCGATAGTCGCCGTGTGAAAACACCGCTTGCGATGCACCGCCCACCCTCACTTCGACTTCACGCAGACAGAGCTCGAGCGCCGGATGGGCGTCCGGCAACGCGTCGAGCTGGCTGCGGATATGGGCGATCGACGCGGATGCGGCCGAGCGCGGCGCAGCGCCGAATACGGTCTCCACATCGGGCGCGGGCACACGATGGATGACACCGAGAAGCTCGCCCAGCTCGACCGCGAGCGCATGCCGGTCGGGGACGTGCGCGTCGCTTTTGGCGAGAATATGCCCTGCGGTCATTCCCGATACGAAGTCGAGGATGAAGAACGGCTTGCCGATGATGGAGAGGTCGTCGCAGAACCCGTGGGGCCGCGCCACCCGCGCGCCCAGTCGCGACGCCAGACTGTAGCGCTCGTATTCTTCCTTGCGGGTACAACTCGTTGGGATCGCGGCATCGGCATCCGTACGCAGTACGTATGACGTTCCGTCTCCCGTGTCGATTCGCCAGTTTTCCTGAATGGCGCCGCCGGACAACTTCGACACGCACGCGACATCGGATCGAATGATGTCCCGCCCGGACAGCCAGCGCCCAAGCCGCACGAGCGCGCCCGGTTCCGGCAGAGGCGTCACGCCGCTTCCGCTTTTGGCCACCGTTGCCACCATTTCATGCAGCATGTTTCTGCACCCTGACAAGGATTTCCTCAAGATACCGCCGCGTCGACGCTTCCGGCAAGACGAGCGGCAGGCGGACAACGGACTCGCACAGATCGAGCAGGCTGGCCGCGTATTTCACCGGCCCCGGGCTGGTTTCCGCGAAGAGTGCGCGGGTGAGCGGCAGCATCGCAAGGACCGCTTGCCGTGCCCGCGCGATGTCGTTGTCGTCGATAAGCCGGCACATCTCGCTCACCTGCCTGGGCAACACGTTGGCCACGACCGAAATGACGCCCCATCCTCCGAGGACCATGAAGGGCATGGAGGTGAAATCGTCGCCGCTATAGAGTGCGAAGTCGGCCGGCAATGCGGCGACAAGCTCGGCCGCCCGCAGCATGTCGCCGGTCGCATCCTTGATGCCGCGGATATTGGGGTGGGCGCTCAGGCGCAGGACCGTCTCGACGGACATGTCCGTCACCGTGCGGCCCGGCACGTTGTAGAGCACCAGCGGCGCGTCACCCGCATCGGCCTGCGCCAGGAAGTGGGCGGCCAAACCTTGCTGCGAAGGCTTCACGTAGTACGGCACGACGCTGAGCAGCGAATCCGCGCCATGCACGCACGCGAACTTCGCAAGCGCTGCGGCTTCACGGGTGGAGTTGGCGCCCACTCCCGCCATGACGTGGATGCGCCCGGCCGCATGTTCCACCGTTGCCGCAATCACGTCGCAGTGCTCATTAAACGAAAGCGTCGATGCCTCGCCGGTCGTGCCGACCACCGCAATGCCGGCCGTTGCGCTGGCCACATGAAAGTCGATGAGCGCGCGCAGCTTTTCGTAATCGATACTGCCCTCTTTCGTGAACGGCGTAATCAATGCCACCACGCTGCCGCGCGGCAGTTGTCTTCCGGTACGCTCCAGAATCCCCGGCTCATTCGTCACGCTGTCTCCTCCTTTAAGGGGCGCTCGTCCGTCGTCCCTTTGAACCGATTGGGTCGAACCGATTTCGTCGAACCAATGCTTCACGATACCCGCGACGACAGCGCGCGTGAAAGCACGCTGCCCGCCGCATTTTCAGTGCGGCCTGCCACCCAGATAGAGCCGGCGCATTTCATCGCTCGCGAGTAGCTCAGAAGCCTTGCCTTCCAGCGCGACCTGTCCCATCGAGAGCACATAGGTCCGGTCGGAAATGCGCAGCGCCTCGGTCGCGTTCTGCTCGACCATCAGGACGCCGATACGTTCGGTGTTGCGCAATTCGACAATCGCGTCGAAGACCTCGCCGAGCATCTTGGGCGAGAGTCCGGCGGACGGTTCGTCGAGCAGCAGAAAGCGCGGGCGCGGCATGAGCGCACGCGCGAGCGACAGAATCTGCCGCTCGCCGCCCGACAAACTCGCGGCGCGGGCGCGGATCTTGCGCTTGAGCACCGGGTAAGCGCCGCAGAGTTCATCCACTCTCGCTTTGCGGTCCCGCTCCTGCATGAACTGACCGCCGAGCACGAGGTTCTCCCATACGGACAACGAACCGAATACGTTGTCGGTTTGCGGGACGAAGCCGATTTCGTGCTTGCGCACCTTGCGATGCACCGGCACTTGCCCGATGTCGGCATCGTCCAGTGTGACGGTGCCTTCGCGGGGCAGCACGAATCCGGCAACGGTCTTGAGCAAGGTTGACTTGCCGCAGCCGTTGGGGCCGAGGATGGTCACGATCTCCAGTTGCCGCGTATTGATGGAAATGCCACGCAGGATGTCGACTTCCCGCGTGTAACCGGCTACGACGTTATTGACGGCTATCATGCGATGGCTCCCGCAACCTGGTATTGCCCGCCCGGCTTCTTGCCGAGATAGGCCTCCACCACGCTTTCGTGATTTTCGAGCTCAGAAGGCAGGCAGTCGGCGACGGTCTTGCCCTTGTCCAGCACGATGCAACGGCTGCAAGTTTCGGAAATGAAGTGCATGTCGTGCTCGATGATGACGAGCGTAATGCCCTGAGCGTTGATGCGCTTGAGCGTCGTGACGAGTTCCGCGCGCAGGTTGGGATGCACGCCCGCCATCGGCTCGTCGAGCAGCAGCAGCGCCGGCTGCTCCATCATGGCGCAGGCAATGCCGAGGAGCTTTTTCTGGCCGCCGGAGAGCGAGGCGGCCGGCAAGTGCGCGACTTTCGCGAGCAGCAATTCGTCGAGAAGATGACGCGCGCGCTCGCGCGTTTGCTGCTCCAGCCGCTTGACCGCTGCCGTTCGCCATAGCGTGCTCCACAGACCGTGACTTTGCGTGGACGCCGCCATCACGACCTCTTCGACCGTCATGCGCGTCGGCATGGACGGTAGCTGGAAGGTTCGGCGCACGCTCCTTGCGGCAATCTGGTGGGCCGCCATGCCGCTCACGCGCTCGCCCTGAAGCTCCACCTCGCCGCGATCGACGGGGCAATAGCCGGTGATGACATTGAGGACGGTGCTCTTGCCGCAACCGTTCGGCCCGAGCAAGCCGACAATTTCGCCCTGGCGCACGTTGAAGTTCAGGCCGGTCAGCACCTGGTTGCCGCCAAAGGCTTTGTACACGTCATGCAAGCGAAGCATCGTGCTCATGTTGCGCTCCGGATTTTTTCGGGAACCAGGCCACCGGGCCGGACCATCAGACAGATGAGCAGCACGACGCCGATCGTGCCGAGCCGCACCGCGCCCGCAATGTCGCTGCTGATGTCGAGGTAGTCTTTGACAAACGGCACCGCGCTATAGACTGCTTCGACGAGCAACGCGCCCAGTATCACGCCCACGTTGTTCCCGAGGCCGCCTATCATCACCATCGTCCAGACCAGGAAGGTCTCGGAGGAAAGCATGTAGTCGGGGCCGACAAAACTCATGTAGTGCGCAAGCAGCGAACCGCCAACGGAAGCCATCGCGGCGCTCGTGACGGTGGCCTTGACCTTGAGCGGCACGAGCTGGTAGCCCAGGCTGGTTGCGAGCGCGGGTTCCTCACGCATCAGGCGGATTGCGCGGCCGAACCGGCCCCGCGTCAGACGCGTGCAGGCGAAGAACGCCATGACCACCATCGCCAATGCGAGCAGGAAGAACGCAAGGTCGTACTGCGTGCCGGCCTTGCTCCCGAAAATCGCGGGCACGCCGCTGATCCCCTGCGCACCACCCGTGAGCCAGTTTTCATTGAGCGCGACGGTGCGGATCAACTCCGCCACGGCGAGCGTCGCGATCGCCCAGTAGTCGGACGCGAGGTTGCGGCCGAGCCGCGCCATGACGTAACCTACGAGCATGGCCACGGCGACACCGGCAAGCATGCCGACGGGAACCGGATAGCCCAGCGATGAGGTGATCGCTGACGCATAGGCGCCCACGCCTGCAAACGCCACGAAGCCAAAGTTCAGGAGTCCGGTGAATCCCGCCTGGAGATTCAGCCCGAGCGCGAGCAGGGCATAAATGCAGGTGAGCGTCGCAACGTGCAACAGGAAGCTATACACGGCGAACCTCCCGGTCGAAGATGCCGTAGGGCTTGAACAGGAGCGCAACGAGCAGAATCAGGAAGGACGCTGCGCTGATGTAGGTGATCGGCACATAAACATCGGTTGTCCCGAACATCCATCCGAAATCGAGGTTCGTGACCAGCGTTTCCGCAATGGATATCAACAGCGCGCCGGCGGCCGCGCCGAGCGGATTACCCAGCCCGCCCAGAATCGCCGCGGCGAATACCGGCAGCAACAGGTTGGTCCCGAGGCCGATATGAACGGACTCCGTGAGGCCAAGCATCGTGCCGCCCAGGGCCGCCAGCGCGCCGCTCAGGAACGTGATGCCGTTCACGATGCGCGCGCCGTCCACGCCGGTAGCCGCCGCAAGCGCGGCATTGGACGACATGGCGCGCATTGAGCGGCCAACGTTGGTCTTGAACAGCAGCACGGCAAGGAGACCGACGCAGCCGAATCCGCAGGCGATCGACGTGAGCTGGTCCACCGATACCGTGGTCGAGCCGACGGCGATGGGATGCGACAGTCCCGCCGAGTACTGGAACGGACGCGAGCCTGCAACCCCCAGCACCACGGCGATGAAAATCATCGAAATGGCCAGCGAGCCGATCATCGCGATTGAACTGCCCGAGCGCAACAGCCGCTTAAATATGAGCATGTTCAGCAGCACGGCGAGTGCGCCCATCGCGACGCAGGAGCCGAACAGCGCCAGCACGAACGGCATGCCAACGCGGGTGAGCGCGAGGCTGATGAAGGCGCCGAGCATGGCGTATTGCACATGGGCGATGTTCGGAAACTTGACCAGCGAGTAGACGACACTCAGGCCCACGGCGACCAGCATGATGTCTGAGGTGCGTATCAGGGTGTCAATGATGAATTGCAGCATCGAGTTCTCCTCGGCCAGCCGCGCTGGCACGCAGCGCGGCCGAGCTTAGCGGGTGACGACCTTCGTATCGAACTTCACCTTGTCGTAGGGCTGGTCCTTGCGCTGGCCGCCATCGTCGAACGCAATGGTCCCCGTCGCGCCGCTGTACGGCCCCAAGGCCTTCATCGCGGCGCGAATTTTGGCGGGATCGGCCGAACCGGCCTTGTTGATCGCGGCGGCGGCAACCATCACGCCGTCGTACGCATAGCTGCCGAAGGACGACTTGGGCGCTTCCTTGTATTTGGCGCGATAGGCCTGCTCATACGCCTTGCCGCCATCGCCGATCGAGGCGACTTCGAGCCCTTCCTGGCCTTGCGCGGCCTGGGGCGTCGTATCGCTCGTGCACATCGTCAGGTAGATGCCGTACCACTTCGACTTGTTCAGGCCGAGCTCATACGCCTCGCGATTGATGGTCGCCGCTTCCTGCCCGTACGCGCTATACACATAGGCCTGCGGCGCCGAGCGCGACATCTGCTGAAGCTCGCGACGATACGTCGATTGCCCTTCGCTATAGAGCACCACCGACGACACCTTGCCGCCCAGCGATTCGAAGCGCTTTTTGAATTCGTTCGCGACGCCCTGCCCGTATGAATTATTCGGGGCGATGAACGCGACGTCCTTGAGGTTCTGCCCGAAGACGTCACCGGCCGCGAAGCGCGCCGAGAGGTCGTCGAGGCCGATCACGCTGAACGAACCATCGCCGATCTTGCGCACCTGCGGGCTGGACGAGCCAATGTTGATATGCACGTCGCCCTGCTGCACCACGTATTGCCCAACGGGAATCGTGATTCCCGACGAGAACTCGCCGATCACCACCGGCACCTTGTTGACCGACACCAGCTTGCGGGCCGAACTCAGTGCCGTTGCCGCCACGCCGCCGGAGTCTTCGACGATGACCTGAAGCTTCTGCCCGAGCACGCCGTTGTGAGCGTTGATTTGCTCGACGGCCAGTTCCACGCCGCGCCGCTGATCGTCCCCGACCGACGCGCTCGCCCCCGTGAGGGGCAGCACTGCGCCAAGCGACACCGTCTGTGCAGACGCCACGCCCGCCATGGAGAACAACGCGCCCGCTGCAACGCTCATGCACAGCTCTTTCGCAAACTTCATGGTGACACCCCTTCATCGGATGGGAAAATTAGACTACACAAGTGTCGACAATTTAGCGCAAAAAAAACGATGTCAATAAAAACATCGACACTCGAACGCGGGGCCAGAGGACCTGCAAACAAGGCTTCTCCGGCTTCCTGGCTAACCAGCAAACATGCGGCTCGCTGCGCGTTTGGCGGCACTGCGAGGCATTGCACAACATGCAAAAGAGGGGGAGCCCACTGGCTCACGACGTCTCCAGACTAGCGGATTGTCTACACTTTTGTATTCTAGTTTTCCCCAGTCTGGTGCTCGACCGAACGTCGCGGCGTGCGGCGGCCATGAGCGAATCGTCGGGTCATGAGCCGCCTTGTTGTACTCACAATGGGTTCGTCGTCAGGATGCGTTGACGGCGCTGTGAAGCATGAAGACGAACGCCCCCATGAGCACGCCCGACAATCCAAGCAGCGCCACGAGGAAAGCGGTACCAGGAACGCTTTGCGTCTCGCTGGCAGTGCCGGTGCCGTATGCGCCGGGGAACGGACTGATGAATCGCCGCGCGTCGTGTGCGATGGTTCGGGTGGGCGCCTGCCGCGTATTGCAGGTTTTGCAGGTTTTGCGTGTATGTGGCGAACGAGCCTTGGGCGAGGCGTGAGTCGCACTGTATATAGCGAGCTTCATGGTGTCCGTCCTGTCCGTCGTACCGGTTCTTTCGTTCGCGCAATGTAGCCCGATGCAGCTCAATTCAGCCTACACATGTGTCTACACTTTCACCAGAAAAAAAGATGGTGTCAAGCACCACCTGACCCGCGACCCACGACACCTCGAAGCGTACGCGCGAACCGGCCCGCGCTTTCATATCGTGCAACCTGGCTCCAATGCGTGGGAATGCCATTTCCCCGCTACCGCTGCGCAATTGCGCATTGGAGGACTTCTTCCCTCATCGTGAAAAATGTCACACAAGCCATTGAATTACAACGAATTATCCGAGACGAATGGCAGCCATGGCCGCATCTTTTCCTGCGATAGACTGAAAACGACTGAATCTCTTACCCCTTCTATTCTATGGAGACTAATGATGGACGTGTATATCGAACCGTTACCGCGAGGCCAATGGGGCCCGATCGATGGCTATTCGCTGGAGTTCGCCGACGGTAGCCGCTTCACCAGCGACATCTTCCGCTCGGAGCTTCTCGCGATCAGCGAAGTCATCTTGCGAGGCTACAAGCCGCTGCTCGCGAAGGTGCGGATAACGGACAAGCAAGCCACCGCACACTGGAAGCGCCCTGAAACCGCAAACGCGTAAGCACGCAACGCAACAGGAACGCCCCTCACCCTCACCTTCAGCCGAAGCGGCTGATGTCCCCCTGGCTCGACGGCGCCAAGTCGCCGTCGAGCCGCCCAGCCTCCCGCGCATTCCCCCACGTAAGTAGGTCAGAGGCCGAAGCCGAGTTGCGCCTTGCCCAGCGCCGTCAAATCGCCTTCGGTCGCGCGGCCGGCAAAACCGGTTTCGAAGTGATCGGCGGGAAAATCGGGCGGACTTTCGCCTTTGAGGAAAGCCGGCAACTGGCGCTTCAGGTACTCGTCGTTTTTCGCGCAGCCGGGCGCCGCCGCGATGTACATCACGTTGCTGTAGCCGGTGCCGCGATGGGCGTCTTCCACCGCGTGAATCACATCGCTGTGCCAGAAGACGGTGTCGCCCGCCTGCATCAAGGGAATGGACGAGAGCGCCTCGTGCAGCGGAGCGTGCCACTGTGGGCTGATCGACAAGGCGCGGCCCGGCATCGCGCCGCACAGATCGTCGTCGGCGACGTCGTCCTGGAGCGCGCGCAAGAGCACATAGACCATCGCGTTGGCGATCGGCACCAGTTGCAACGTGCCGTCGCCCGGCCCTTGCGGCGTGAGCGCCGTCCAGCCCTGAAACGTGCGGAACACCGAGCACACCGTCGGGGAGCGGATCTCGCGCGCCTGCGGGCGCCAGGCCGCGTCGAAGGCGTCGTACCGGCGCCAGTCGCCGCTGAAGACGTGGCGATAGACGCGCCGGAAGTTCTCGTCGAGCCAGCGCTCCACCGAGCCGCCGTCGCAATGCGCGGAAAGCCCCAGCGATTCCGAGCCCGGCGGGCGGCGGCGCAGGCGGTCCGCGTAGGCCGGCACGCTCTGTGGGTCGAAGTGAACCCGGCCTTCGCTTTCCCACTTCCAGAGCCGGTTCAGGAACACGCGTGTGCGGGTGAGTTCGGGGGACTGTCGCGCCTCCACCTGCGGCCCGGACCAGTAGATGCCATAGATTTGCGGCTTGCTCGATGCGAGCGTGCCAAAGAACTTGTCCTCGGCCCGGTGCGCGAGTTTCTCGTCCAGCCGGTTGCGTTCGACATAGCCCGCGATCTCGTCGTCCCATGCCGCGGCGCGTTCCGGGCTGAACACGCCGCGCACGACACACGCGCCGCGCTCCTTGATCGCCGCGATCGCCTGCTCGCTCACGCGCCCCGCCGCCACATCCGCATACTGGACCTCCGGAATCACCGGCTCGCCACGCTCGCGCTCGCGCGCAATCACCTCGACCTTGCGCCTGATTTCGGCGTCGACCTGCTCGAATACCTGCCGGTAGTCGGGAAGGCTCTCGCGCAGTTGCTGCTTCACCGCGCGGATGGCCGCCGGTAGATCGTCGATATGCAGGGATTCCATGCTGCGTCTCCATATAGTGTGTCGTGCCCCAAAGCTTAGCGCCCGGCACCCCGGAGAAGAGATAGAATCCGGACAACCTCTTTGCGTTTCCAGCCATGAAACCCGCCTACGAGCACGTCGAATTCGGTGAGCGTTGTTCGGTCAGGGTATACAACCGCCGGCTGCCGAAAATCCCGTTCGAATGGCACCATCACCCCGAATATGAGCTGACCCTGACGATGAACAGTCAGGGCAAGCGCTACATCGGCGACACGGTCGCGGTTTATGGCGACGACGACCTGGTGCTGGTGCCGCCGGATCTGCCGCACACCTGGTCGTCGAACCGCTCCATCAATCCTTCGCAGCCGCAGGTGGCGATCGTCGTCTGGTTCGACGGTTTGTGGGTGCAGCGGCTCGCCGATCTGTGCCCGGAATACGCCGACCTGCGCAATCTGCTGCGGCGGGCCGCGTGCGGGCTGGTGTTCCAGGAGGGCGCGGGCACGCAGATGCGCGCGCAACTGGACCGGCTGCTATCGGCCAATGCGCGAGAAAGGCTGGCCGCCGTGCTCGATATTCTCGTCTGGTTGTCGGACTTGCCCGCCCAGGCGCTGACGCTGCCTGTGGCCTTCGACGCCCGCGCGGGCGCCACCTCGGGGTTCGGGCCGGACCGGCTCAACCGGGTGCTGTCGTTGATCGACACGCAATTCGCGCATCCCTTGAAGCTCGCGACGCTTGCGAAGGCCGCCGGGATGTCCGAACGCACGCTGACGAGGCACTTCACGCAGCACCTCGGGGAAAGCGTCGGCCAGTACATCGCCCGCGTTCGAATCGGTCACGCGTGCCGCATGCTGACCGATACCGCCGTGCCGATCTCGGTGATCGCCGCCCGCTGCGGGTTTCCGAACGTCCCGAACTTCAACCGGCAGTTCAAGGCGACGAAGCAGATGACGCCCGTCGCCTATCGGCAGCAGTTCTTCGGGGAGAGGAACGAGAGTTCGCCGTCGCTCACCGAGCGCTCGCCTTCTCTTGAGACGAAACCGGCGGCGAAGGGACGCCGCGGACCCGCCAGGCGCGCGTAGATCCAATCATCCGGCGAGCATTCGTTGGCGCGCCAGTCTTCGTAACAGACGTCCGCAAGATCATCCCGCCGGCGATCGTCGCTCGCGCCTGCCGCACCGGCCTTCCCTTCAGCACCCGAAAGCACGTTTCACATTGCGGAATCCGCTGCGGATTTCCGCCGCGTCCTCTTTTCGTCGCTTGAAAACCTGTTTTGCATCGCAAAAAGAGATGCGTATCTCATTGAAAAATAACGAAAAATAAACTCTTATGTCTTATATAAGACATCGCCCGCGCGTCTCAAACATCGCTACTATTTAGTCATGCAGTTCGCTTCGACATACGCAGCGGCAAGCTGAATCATTCGATCAATCGCGCTTAGCTCTCAGGAGAGACTCATGGCCCAGTATCAAGACGACATCAAGGCAGTTGCCGGTTTGAAGGAGAAACAAGGCAGCGCGTGGGATGCCATCAATCCCGAATCCGCCGCTCGCATGCGCGCCCAGAACAAGTTCAAGACGGGCCTGGACATCGCGAAGTACACGGCGAAGATCATGCGCGCCGACATGGCCGCCTATGACGCCGACCCGTCGAAGTACACCCAGTCGCTGGGCTGCTGGCACGGCTTCATCGGTCAGCAGAAGATGATCTCCATCAAGAAGCACTTCAACAGCACCGAGCGCCGCTACCTGTACCTGTCGGGCTGGATGGTCGCCGCGCTGCGCTCCGAGTTCGGCCCGCTGCCGGACCAGTCGATGCACGAAAAGACTTCGGTGAGCGCGCTGATCCGCGAGCTGTACACCTTCCTGCGCCAGGCCGACGCCCGTGAGCTGGGCGGCCTGTTCCGCGAGCTGGACGCCGCGAAGGACGCGGCCGCCAAGGCCGCCATTCAGGACAAGATCGACAACCACGTCACCCACGTCGTGCCGATCATCGCTGACATCGACGCCGGTTTCGGCAACGCGGAAGCCACCTACCTGCTGGCCAAGCAGTTCATCGAAGCGGGCGCTTGCTGCATCCAGATCGAAAACCAGGTGTCGGACGAGAAGCAGTGCGGCCACCAGGACGGCAAGGTCACCGTGCCGCACGAGGACTTCCTCGCCAAAGTGCGCGCGATCCGCTACGCCTTCCTGGAACTGGGCGTGGACGACGGCATCATCGTGACCCGTACCGACTCGCTGGGCGCCGGCCTGACCAAGCAGATCGCCGTGACCCACACGCCGGGCGATCTGGGCGACCAATACAACTCGTTCCTCGACTGCGACGAAATCTCGGCCGATGCACTGGGCAACGGTGACGTCGTCATCAAGCAGAACGGCAAGCTGATGCGTCCGAAGCGCCTGCCGAGCAACCTGTTCCAGTTCCGCGCCGGCACGGGCGAAGCGCGCTGCGTGCTGGACTGCATCACCTCGCTGCAAAACGGCGCCGACCTGCTGTGGATCGAAACCGAAAAGCCGCATATCGCCCAGATCGCAGGCATGGTCAACGAGATCCGCAAGGTCATCCCGAACGCCAAGCTCGTGTACAACAACAGCCCGTCGTTCAACTGGACCCTGAACTTCCGCCAGCAGGCGTATGACGCGATGAAGGCCGCAGGCAAGGACGTGTCGGCCTACGACCGCGCCCAACTGATGAGCGTGGAATACGATCAGACTGAACTGGCAGCCGCCGCCGACGAAAAGATCCGCACCTTCCAGGCCGACGCGGCGCGCGAAGCGGGTATCTTCCACCACCTGATCACGCTGCCGACGTACCACACCGCCGCGCTGTCGACCGACAACCTGGCCAAGGAATACTTCGGCGACCAGGGCATGCTGGGCTACGTGGCTGGCGTGCAGCGCAAGGAAATCCGCCAGGGCATCGCCTGCGTGAAGCACCAGAACATGTCCGGTTCGGACATCGGCGACGACCACAAGGAATACTTCAGCGGCGAAGCGGCCCTGAAGGCGGCAGGTAAAGACAACACGATGAACCAGTTCTGATACCTGTCCTGCTGCAAGCAAAACGCCAACCCGAATGGGTTGGCGTTTTTTTTATCCGGCGGGAACGCATGAGGTGGGGAGCTCAATCCGCTTCGCCCACGTGCTGCCGGAACTGCTGCGGCGTGCTGCCAAACGCTCGCCGGAACATCGAGGAGAACGTGCGCACGTCCGCGTAGCCCAGGTCCTGTGCGATGCGCGCCAGGGGATGGCCGACCGCGAGCTTGGACATCGCCTCGGCAAGGCGTAACTGCTCGCGCCACTGGCCAAACGTCATGCCCGTTTCCTGCCGAAAGAGCCGCGCAACCGTGCGGGCGCTCGCGCCCACTTCGTCGGCCCAGTCGTCCAGCGTGTCGTTGGTCGCCGGTTGTGCGATCAGGCGCTCGCAGATCCGGCGCAGGCGTGGGTTGGCCGGCAGCGGCAGCCGCTTGTCCGGCGCACGCGCGCAGGCAAGCGCCAGAAGCCGCAGGATCAGCGGCACCAGCAGCGTTTCGCGCGTGTCCGTCGCGCCGGAGCCGTTCCCGACATCTTCATCGAGCGCCGGGTCGAACATGCCGAGCACCGACGCGCGCAGCAGCGCGTCGACCGTCAGCATCTGGCATTCGGCGCCGCTTGCCGGCAACGCTTCAGGTTCGATATAGAGCGTGCGCATCGACACCTTGCCCACCATATGCAGCTCGTGCTCGACCTGCGAGCCGATCAGCAGCGCGTGGCCGGGCGTCAGCATCCACAGGCCCAACGGCGTGACCGCGCGCACGATGCCCGTCGTGGCGTAGACGAGCTGCGAGCGGTGGTGAACGTGAGCGATTTCGTGGGTGCCGTCGTCGTAGTCGATGGACTGCGCGATCACCTTGCGCCCCACGGGCAGCGCCCCGAAAGTCTGGAGTTTGGGCTGGCTCATGTCCGTATCAAATGTCTCAAAGTCAATCTCACATCCAATCTGCCATGATTGACCATTTCATTGCCAAAGTTGTCCGGACTAAGCCGGAATGCCGCAGTTATAGTAACGCCTGAGCGGCCCAGCCGTCTTCTGCCTGAACGTCCCCATCGCATGGCAAATGTCCCGAGGACCACCAAGAGTCCTTCACATGGCATTTCCATTGTTAACGAGAATCATTCCGACTTGTATTATTATTTGCACTCGATGGAGATATCCACATGAAGACCGGGGTAGGCAGCACGACTGCCATCGCGTTGCTGCTTTATCTGCTCGGTGGCGGTGGCGCCGCGCTGGCGCAGACAGCCAATGACAATGCACAAGGCGCCGCGAGTGACGGCGCAACGGACGCGGGCAAGCAGCTTCCCGCCGTCAAGGTCAGCAACCGGCGCGAACAGACCACGACCGGCACCGCTGACGGTTATGTGCCGATTACGGCCGTTACTGCCACTAAAACGGACACGCCACTCATCGAGACGCCGCAGTCGGTTTCCGTCGTCACGCGCGACCAGATGACCGACCAGAACGCCCAGACGGTGACCGAGGCGCTGCGCTACACCGCGAGCGTCACCTCGGAGATCCGCGGCGCGTCGGCGGCCGGTGCGCCCTATCTGATGAGCCGCGGCTTCTATCTGGAGCAGTTCCTCGACGGCGCGCGGCAACCGAGCGACATCAGCTTCGGCTACGCGATTCCCGCGTTCGATCCCTACGGGCTCGAACGCATCGACGTGCTGCACGGCCCGGCTTCGGTGCTCTACGGTCAGGCCAACCCCGGCGGCGTCGCGAATCTGGTGAGCAAGCAGCCGACCACGACGCCGGTTCACGAGGTGTTCTTCACCACGGGCAGCCACAATCGCGCGGAAGGCGGCTTCGACCTTGGCGGCGCCATCAACCAGGATGGCTCGCTCTCCTACCGGTTGACGGGCACGGCGAACCGCAACGACACGCAGGTCGACGGCGCGAAGCAAAGCCACGTGTACATCGCGCCCGCCATCACCTGGAAGCCGGACGCGAACACCACGCTCACGGTGCTCGCGAAGTACCAGCGCGACCCGGACGTGGGCTACTACAACTTCGTGCCGGCGATGGGGAGCCTGTTCGAGACGCCGAACGGCAGGATCTCGACGCACACGAATCTCGGCGACCCGAACTTCGACTCGCATTCGCGTACGCAGGCTTCGGTCGGCTACCAGTTCGAGCACCGGTTCAACGACGTGTGGACCTTCCGCCAGAACCTGCGCTACACGTACGTGCGCGACGACTTCTCGAACGTGTTCGCCAACGGCTTCTCCGACGACTCGGCCACCAAGCTGAACCGCTACGCGTTCTTCAACGACGAGAGCGCGAAGTTCTTCACGGTCGACAATCAGGCCCAGGCGAAATTCTCGACGGGCCCGGTCAGCCACACGGCGCTCTTCGGCTTCGACTATCAGCGGGTGCTCTATCGCGAGCGCGTGGGCCTCGGCGCCGCGCCGCAGCTCGATCCTTTCGCGCCGGTCTATCAGAGCGTGGCCATGCCGAACGCCACCTCGGACGACAACATCCGCATGACCCAGTTTGGCGTGTACGCACAGGACCAGCTCGCCTGGAACAGGTGGCGCTTCCTGATCGGCGTGCGCCAGGACTGGGCCTCGTCCGACGACAACAATCCGGTCACGGCGTCGTACACGTCGCAGTCGGCGCGCGCCTTCACGTGGCGCACCGGTCTCGTCTACCTGTTCGACAACGGCTTCGCACCCTACGCCAGCTTTGCGAAGTCGTTCAATCCCCAGGCGGGCGTGCTCGCCGACGGTTCGGCGGCCAGGCCGACCACGGCCGAGCAGTACGAAGTGGGCGTGAAATACCAGCCGCGCGGCTACAACAGCTTCATCACGGCCTCGGTGTTCGACCTGCGCGAGCGCAATGTGCTCACGTCCGACCCGGCGAACCCCGGCTTCAGCACCCAGGCGGGCCAGGTGCGCGCACGTGGGTTCGAGCTCCAGGGTCAGGCCAGTCTTTCCGACGACCTGAATATCACCGCTTCGTACACCTATCTGAACAACGTCACGACCGATTCGAACGACTCGGCCACGACCATCGACGGCGGCACGACCCCGTTGCAGGGCAAGACGACGTGGGGGATTCCGCGCAACGTCGCGGCCGCCTGGATCGACTACACGCTGCACGGCGGGTCGCTGCGCGGCCTCGGGTTCGGCGGGGGCGTGCGCTACCTGGGTTCGAGCTACGACGAGTCGAACACGATCCGCGTGCCGTCGGTCACGCTCATCGACGCCGCCATTCACTACGACACGGGCCGTCACTGGCTGCTCTCGCTCAACGGGACCAACCTGTTCAACCGGCAGTACGTGGCGTCCTGTTTCAGCGCGAACACCTGCACCTACGGCGACGGCGTCGAGGTGCTCGCGACCGCGCGCTATCGCTGGTAAGGCAAGCGATGCGTTCGATGCAGGCAACCCACGCGCCCGCTCTCGACGATGCGAGACAGCCGCGCGAGCGCGCGGGCGGCGCGCTGTACGAGATCGAGGGCGTGTCATTCGAAGCGGACGCACGCATGCTGCTCGCGCCGCTCTCGCTCTCGCTCACGGCGGGCCGCATGATCGCGCTCATCGGCCATAACGGCTCGGGCAAGAGCACGCTCCTCAAGCTGCTGGCGCGCCAGCAGGCGCCCTCGGGCGGCTCGCTGCGGTTTGCGGGCCGCGAGCTGGGCGCCTGGTCCGCGCGCGAGTTCGCGCGGCGTGTGGCCTACCTGCCGCAGCACCCGCCGCAGGCCGCGGGCATGACCGTGCGCGAGCTCGTCGCGCTGGGCCGGTATCCCTGGCATGGCGCGCTGGGCCGCCTGCGCGCGGAGGATCGCGCGATGATCGACGAGGCGTTGCGCGTGACGGATACGGCGCGTTTCGCCGCGCAGCTTGCCGAGCATCTCTCGGGCGGCGAGCGTCAGCGCGTCTGGCTCGCCATGCTCGTCGCGCAAGGCGCCTCGTGCCTGCTGCTCGACGAGCCGACCTCGGCGCTCGACATCGCACACCAGATCGACGTGCTGCGCCTGTTGCGCAGCCTCGCCGACACACACGGCCTGAGCGTCGTGATCGTGCTGCACGACATCAACCTCGCCGCGCGCTTTTGCGACGAACTCGTCGCGCTGCATGGCGGCCGGCTGCTCACGCAAGGCACGCCCGCCGAGCTGATGCGAAGCCCGGTGCTCGAAGCGATCTACGGCGTCCCCATGGATATCGTGCCGCACCCGCATGGCGGCAGCCCCATTGCGGTGGCGCGCTGACCATGCAAAGGCGAACGTTTCTGCTTTCAATGGCCGCCAGCGCGGCGGCGCTTGGCAGCGGCGCGCCGCGCGCGGCGACCCGCGCTACCGCGCAACACGACGCACCGCGCGTCGTCGTGCTCGACTGGGGGCTTGCCGAGACGCTGCTCGCGCTCGGCGTGGTCCCGGCGGGCGTTGCCGAAATCGGCGACTACAACGCGAATGTGGTCACGCCGCGCGTGCCGCCCGGTGTGCCGGACGTCGGACTGCGGCTCGCGCCGAGCCTCGAGTGGCTCGCACAGCTCGCTCCCGATCTCATCCTCATCAATTCGAGCCAGGAGTCGCAGCGCGACATGCTGGAGCGCATCGCGCCGGTTCGCGCCTTCGCGGTCTATACCGACGCAGGCGCGCCCTACCTGCGCGCCGCATCGGTCACGCGCGAGCTGGGCGCGCTCTGCCGCCGCGAGGCGGCCGCGCAGGCCCTCATCGCGCAAACGGCGCAGGCGCTCGCCGCCAACCGCGCGCGTCTTGCAGCGGCTGTCGCGCCCGCACGGCCGCTTTATCTGATCCGCTTCTTCGACGCGCGGCACGTCGGCGTGTATGGCGCGCGCAGCCTGTTCCAGGATGTGCTCGACACGCTCGGTCTCGCCAACGCTTGGCGCGGCCCAACCGACTACTGGGGAATCGGCGTCGCGCCGCTGGAGGCGCTGGCCGCCGCGCCCGACGCCAGCATGCTCTACTTCGACCCGCTGCCCCAGGACGTTGCGCGCACGCTCGCGTCGAACCGCCTGTGGCGAGCGTTGCCGCCCGTCGCCCATGACCGCGTGGCCGCGCTGCCGCCCTTCTGGGGCTTCGGCATGCTGCCCTCGGCGCGCCGCTTCGGCGATGCCATCACGCGGACCTTGCTCGCGGCCTCCGCCAGCGCGACCCACGCAACCGGAATCGCCCACTCATGAGCGGAATCGATCGTCTTTCTCCGCCGCCGACCGAGGCACCTTCCCAGGCAACCCCCGAGGCACCCCTCGCGACGTCGGCGCGCGCCGGGCACGGGCGCCTTTCCGGCTCGCTCGTCGTCGTGGCGCTCGGGCTAGCGCTCGTCGCGGCCGTCGGCCTGTCGGCGCTCAACCTGGCCGCTGTCGCGCCACGCTCGCTGTGGTGGCAGGCGCTCCTTTCGCCCGATGCGCGCGACATCCGCCAGATCATCGTGCACGATAGCTGGCTGCCGCGCATCGTCACCGCCTGGCTCGCGGGCGCGACGCTCGGCCTCGCGGGCACGATCTTCCAGCAGGTGCTGCGCAATCCGCTCGCCGAGCCGATGACGCTAGGCATTTCCGCCGGGGCCCAGCTCGCGCTCACGCTCGCCGCGCTCTGGGCGCCCGCTTCGCTCGCCGCTCACGGTCTCGCGCGCGAGCCGGTCGCGCTCGCGGGCGCGCTGGCCGCCGCGGCCATCGTGTTCGGCCTCGCGTGGCGCAGCGGCCTCGCGCCGGTGACGGTCGCCGTCGCGGGTCTCGTCGTGACGCTCTGGTGCGGCTCGGTCAGCGTCGCGCTCCAGCTCTTTCACACGCCTTATCTGCGCGGCCTGTTCATCTGGGGCGGCGGCTCGCTCGTCCAGCAGGACTGGAGCGATGTCGCCGCGCTCGCGCCCCGGCTCGCCGTGGGGGGCGCGCTCGCGTGGCTGCTGCTGCGCCCGCTCCAGCTCTTCAGTCTCGACGACGCCAACGCCCGCAGCCTCGGTCTCGCACTGCGCCGCCTGCGGCTTGCCGCGCTCGCGCTCGCCGTCATGCTGAGCGCCGCCGTGGTGAGCACGGTTGGCGTGATCGGTTTCATCGGGCTCGCCGCGCCCGCTCTCGCACAGCTCGCGGGCGCGCGACGCATGGCGCAGCGCCTCGTGCTGGCGCCGTTGTGCGGCGCGCTGCTGCTCTGGCTCACGGATCAGGCCGTGCAACCGCTGGCCAACGCGCTCGGCGAACTGGTGCCCGCGGGTGCCGCGAGCGCGCTGTTCGGTGCGCCGCTCATGCTGCTCCTGCTCGCGCGCATGCCGCGCACGCAGCGGCTCGACGCCGTCGCTTCGATATCGCGTCGAGTCTCTCGCGCCATGTCGATCCGGCGTCGCTTCGCGCTGATCGCAATCGTGAGCGCCACAACGTTGGTGCTCGCGCTCGATTTCGGCCGGGGCGTGCATGGCTGGCAGTTCAGCAGCCTCGCCGATCTCTCGCACGTCGCGATCTGGCGCGCGCCGCGCGAGATTGCCGCCTTCGCGGCCGGCGTCATGCTCGCGCTGGCAGGCACCCTGTTGCAGCGGCTCACCGGCAATCCGCTCGCGAGTCCGGAGGTGCTGGGCGTGTCCGCCGGGGCCGCGCTCGGCTTCATCGCGCTCGTGGCCTGCGCGGCCGACGCTGGGCACGGCGCGCGTCTTGCGGCCACGTCCGGCGGCGCGTTCGCGACGCTGCTCGCCATCCTCTGGTTCGCGCGCCGCTCGGCGTTCGCACCGCAACGCGTGCTGCTCGTGGGCATTGCGATCGGCGCGCTGTTTCAGGCCGTGGTGGCCGTGGTCATCGCCGGCGGCGGCGAACGGGCGGCCACCCTGCTCACCTGGCTCTCGGGTTCCACTTACACGGTCACGCCTCGCGACGCGATGCTCGCGCTCGGACTCAGTCTCGTGCTCGCCGCGCTTGCGCCGCTCACCGGCAGGCTGCTCGCGATCCTGCCGCTCGGCGACGCCAGCGCACGCGCGCTCGGCGTGCACACGCCGCTTGCGCACGGCGCGCTGCTCGCCCTCACCGCATTGCTAAGCGCCGCAGCGACCTTGATCGTCGGGCCGCTGTCGTTCGTGGGACTCACCGCGCCGCATTTCGCCCGCCTCGCGGGCGCGCGGCGTCCGCTCGACCAGTTGCTGCTCGCCGCGCCCATCGGCGGACTCACGATCGTCATTGCCGACTGGCTCGGGCGCACGCTGCTGTTGCCGCGCGAACTGCCGGCCGGCCTGGTTGCAACGCTTTTCGGCGCGCCGTGGCTCATGTGGCTGCTCGCGCGGCGCGCCTCCGCCGCCTGATTTCCCCACTGCATCTTCAAGAATAACGACGGAGAAAACCATGCTCTCCCACCTGTTCCGGCTGCTGCGCCGCCTGTGGCCCATCTCGGCGCTCGCAACGCTCATGGGCGCGGCGAGCGGCATCGCCACGGCGGCGCTGCTCGCCCTCACGAACCGCACGCTGCACGACGGCGACGCCGCGCTGCCGACCTTCGTTGCGAGCTTCGCCGGCCTCTGCGCGCTTGCGCTCGCGGGCGAAGTGATCTCGGATATCGGCAACAACGTTGTCGGGCAGCGCGTGATCGCGGCGTTGCGCAAGGACCTCTGCGCGAAGATCATCGCCGCGCCGATCAGCGAGATCGAGCAGTTTCGCAGCCATCGGCTGATCGCCGCGCTCAATCAGGACATCGATACGATCAGCACGTTTTCCTTCATGTTTTCGAGCCTCGCCATCGCAACGGCCACCATCGCCGGTTGCCTCGGCTATCTGTTCGTGCTCTCGCCGATGCTGCTGCTCATTGCGCTCGTCGCCATCGCACTCGGCTCGATCGTGCAGTCGCTCGCGAGGCGCGTGGGCATTCGCCGCTTCGGCGCCGCCCGTGAAGCCGAAGATCGCCTGCAAAAGCACTATCGCGCGATGGTGGACGGCGCCAAGGAGTTGCGCATCAACCGCGAGCGCCGCGCCTTCGTCTACGGCCATGAGCTGTCCGGCACGATCGATGCGATTTTCCGACTGCGCGTGCGCGCCGCCAATGTGTTCGTGAGTGCGAACGCGTTCGGCTCGCTGCTGTTCTTCGTCGTGGTCGGTCTCATGCTCGTGCTGCAAGGCGGCGCGGCCCATGCGGATCGCAGCGTGCTGACCGGATTCGTGCTCGTGCTGCTCTACATGAAGGGCCCGATTCAGGAGATCGTCGGCGCGCTGCCGTCCATCGGGCGAGCGCAAGTCGCGCTCAGGCGCATTGCGGCGCTTTCCGCACGGTTTTCGAGCAGCGAGCCCGCGCTGCTCGATGCGCCGCCTCGCGCGACGCCACGCCATGCGCAGGCGTTCGATGCCCACGCGTTCCACACCATCACGCTGCGCGATATCACCTACCGGTTTCCCGCGCCGCAGGACGACAGCCATGCAGGCGCGCCGGCCGATATGGCCGGCTTCGCGCTCGGGCCGCTTTCGCTGACCGTCACCCGCGGCGAAACGCTCTTTATCGTTGGCGAGAATGGCTGCGGCAAGACAACCCTGCTCAAGCTGTTGCTCGGTCTCTATGTGCCGGACAGCGGCGCGCTGCTCGTCGACGACGCACCGGTTCGCGCCGACGGGCTCGACGCCTACCGCCAGCTTTTTTCGGCGGTCTTCTCCGACTACCACTTGTTCGACACATTGCTGCCCGGCGAGCACACGCGTGAGAACGAAGCGCAACGCTATCTGGAGCGGCTCGCGCTCGCGCACAAGGTATCGGTGCGAGACGGCATGTTCAGCACGACGGATCTGTCGACCGGGCAACGCAAGCGACTCGCGCTCGTGCATGCTTATCTGGAGGGCCGCCCGGTGATGGTGCTCGACGAATGGGCCGCCGACCAGGACCCGACATTCCGGCGCATTTTCTACACCGAGATCCTGCCGGACCTCAAACGCCAGGGCAAAACACTCATCGTGATTTCGCACGACGACCGCTATTTCGACGCCGCCGACCGGGTTATCCGGCTTGAAGACGGGCGCATCGTCGAAGCGGTGCAGCCGGGGCGCGACACAGCAATGGCGTTCGCCGCGCGCCGATCGTGATGGGATCCCGCCCGGCTTCACGACCTCGACGCAGCGATACGCCAGCCGGTCAGCGTCGGCGCCTGCGCAACCGCACCGCGAGGCTCGCCAGGATACCCAGTGTTCCGATGGTTTCCAGCAAGGCGCTGAGCATGGTGTCCTCATCGAATTAGCGATGCAGCAGCAGGGGCGCGTACGTTTTCACGAAGAACGCGAGCGTGATGCAGGAAGTGGCCAGCAACGTGAGGGCGCGGATAATTCGCGGCGACGCCCGGCGACCGATGCGCGCCCCGACGTATCCGCCGATGATCGCGCCCACCAGCATGACCCGCGTCTCGGGCCAGCGCACCGCATTGGCGACAATGAAAGCGAGGACCGCCACGACGTTGGCGGCACTGACCAGCAGCGTGCGCGGCGCGTTGAGGTGTTTCAGGTCAGCGTTTTCGAGCAGGCCCCACATCGCAATCATCATGATGCCCACCGCGCCGCCGAAGTAGCCGCCGTAGACGCCAAGCGCGAACTGAACGGCCAGCACCGCACGCGCGTGAATGTGCCAGCGTGCGCGTAACGCCTCGCCCATGCGCCTGCCGAACGCGAGTGCGATCGAAGCCACCAGCAACAGCCACGGCAGCACGAACGTGAACGCCGCGGACGACGTCCACAACAACAGCAGTGCGCCCGCGAAGCCGCCGCACAGCGTCGTCGCGAGCAGCGCGCGCAGCGACACGGCGCCCACCGGCCGCAGGCCGTCGCGATACGCCCACGCGCTGGCCAGGCCGCCAGGGAACAGCGCGACGGTGCTGGAAGCATTCGCCTGAACCGGAGGCACGCCCGCCGCGATCAGCGCCGGCAAACTGACGAACGAGCCGCCCCCTGCCAGCGCATTCATCGCGCCTGCCAGCAATCCCGTTGAAAAAATCAAGGCCGTCGAGTTCATGCCAGCGATGTTAGTCGCCACCCCGCATTCCGACAATCTGGCAATTCCGGTGCTAGACTTCGGAAAATCCGAACCCATGACAATCGCCCATGCGCTTCGACTTGACCGATTTGCGCCTATTCCTGAGCGTGGTGGAATGCGGCAGCCTCACACATGGCGCCCAGGCGATGCATCTGGCGCTGGCATCGGTCAGCGAGCGCATGGCCAGCATGGAAGCGGCGCTGGGCGCGCCGTTACTGGAACGCAACCGTCGCGGCGTGCGCACGACCGCTGCGGGCGACGCGCTGGTCCGTCATGCGCGTTCGATCCTGGGCCAGGTCGAAATGATGCGCGGGGAACTGCGGACCTACGCAACGGGCCTGAAAGGGCGCATCCGGCTGCTCTCCAACACCGCCGCCATGGCGGCGTTCCTGCCGCCGCAGCTCTGCCGATTTCTGGCGGCGCATCGCGACCTGTCGATCGATCTGGAGGAGCGGCCCAGCGCCGAGATCGTCCAGACCCTCATGGACAGACGCGCGGATCTGGGTGTCGTTGCGGACATCACGGATCTCGGCACGCTGCAAACGCACCTGATCGCCAGTGACCAGCTCGTCGTGGTCGCCAGCCATTCGCATCGTTTCTCCCGGCAATCGGACGTTGCCTTTACCGATATCCTCGACGAGCCCATCGTGGGCATGGCGGACACGGCGCTCGAAACGCATCTCGCGGAACGTGCATCACGTCTGGGGCGGCAGCTCGACTACCGCATCCAGTTGCGCAACGTCGACCATGTGGTCATGCACGTGGAAGCCGGCATCGGCGTTTCCATCCTTTCCGAAGGGCTGGCCAGAACGCTGCGCCGCGACCTCGCCGTCCTGCCGCTATCGGAAGCGTGGTCCACGCGACGGCTCTACCTCTGCGCGCGCGACTTTTCCGCACTGACTCCGCACGCCGGCCTGCTGGCCGAGCAACTGCGGCAGAGCGCGCCGTAGACGCCTTCATGGTTCGACGACCGCCTCCAGGAACCATCAAGGACTGCCAGGGATCGACATTCGCATTTTTGACAACACCGGCGGCTCAAAATCATGCTAACGACGTATCTAGCCTTAATCATGTACGTATGCGCCGTCGCCGTTGGCCTGTACAACATTTGGCGGCCCGCGCCGGGCGGCGCGACGCTGTTGCGACGGATGTACTACATCGTGGCGCTGGGCCTTATTGCGTTCGGAACGCTCGTGGTGGTCGATTCGGCGAGACAAGGGGTGGGCGGCGCGGTCACGGGCATGGCCGGCGTAATGATCCTGCTTGGCATGCTGCTCATCTGTCTGGGTCTTTGCGTTCGAGCCGCAAGAAAACTGTTCTCGCGGATAACGAGCGGACCTTCGCGATGTGCCAGGGAGTGAGGATGGGAGCCGCCTGTTTGATCGACGGCTCCGCTCCGCAAGCGGCCGTATCAACCGTTCCCGCCGTGAAATAGCGTCAGCTTGTTCGATACCGAGTTCACGCCCGGCACCGAACGCGTAACGTCTTCCGCCTGCCGGATCTGGTCGCCATTTCGAACCGTGCCGCTGAGCGTCACGGCGCCGTCGCGCGCGCGAACGAAAACACCGGAAACATTGAACCCCGGCGCTTTCGACAATGCGCGCCGCACAGCACGCGCGAGCGCCCGGTCCGACTTCGTCGTGCTGGATGCCGAGGGCGTCGCGCCCGGCGCCATCGACGCATCGGAAGGCGCGGTTGCCGACTGGGCATTCGCGATGCCGGTAAAGATCAGCAGAAAAGACGCACACAAGGCGCATCGCAGGTTTGAATTCATGACCGGCTCCTGTCGTTGCCGCGCAGGCACAGCGTCGTGTCGCGGCTAAAAATCAGAGGAATAACCCGATGCGTATCGTGACTGCCCGTATCAGCGCTCAATAAGCGCACGAGCGGGAGCGACACAACATCAAAAGTCTATACTGCGCGGCGCGCCTTACTTGCCTCCTTTCGATCGGCATTCAGGCCGCCCTGTGCGGGCTTTTTCTTCGACTACTGACTCTGCGCCTGGCGCGCAACGCGGTGCTATAGTCGGTCACTCGTCCAGCGACACTCCGACTGCCATGTCCTGCGAAGCCTGCCAAAGAATGCAACTGGGCGACACGGTCCCTCCCCACGACGGGCTGCGGATCATCGACGGGCGCACCCGGCTGCGCCCACTCGGGCGTCGCCCCGTGCTCCTGCAACGTTACGGTTGCCGCATTTGCCAGACAAACTGGTTGCTGGAAATCGATCCGCGGCAGCCAGAGCACGCGGAATGGGTTTGTCTCTATCAGGCCTCAAGCATCCTCGCCCCTGTCTCGACCGTTCATCCGGGCGCCCGCTCATCGGTTCCTCCTGCTGCCACCAAACGGGCTGACGCCGCACACGCCGCAATACCCGAGCAACTCCTTCACAGCCTTCCCTGACCGGATCGCTAACGCGGCATCCGGACATTTCGCACATATGTGCGCTACAGCACACCAGGGACATCACAGCGAGAATACGCTTGGAGTCCGAATTAATTTCGTCTACCTTACGAAGGAAGACGAATCGCATTATGCATTGGCCGTTATGGATAATGGATCGCGAATTCCAGTCTTTGCGGAATGATCGAACAGGATGTTAGACGCGGCAAACGTCGGAGCCGTCCGCAGCGGAGGACGCAATGTCATACTTGCCCTGGCTTTCGCAATACCCCCCCGGCGTTGCGGCGGACATCGACCTCGATGACTACCCTTCGATGGTCGCCCTCCTCGAAGAAGCCGTTACACGATTCGGCAACCGCATCGCCTTTCATCAGTTCGGCGTGGATCTCACCTATCGCCAACTGGACGAGCACGCCACCCGCCTCGCCGCCTATTTCCAGAAAGACCTGGGTCTGAAACCCGGCGACCGCGTTGCGCTGATGTTGCCGAACTCCCTGCAACATCCCATCGCGATGTTCGCCGCACTGCGGGCCGGGCTCACCGTGGTCAACGTCAACCCGCTCTACACCGCGCCGGAACTGGAAATTCTGATCAAGGATTCCGGTGCACGCGCGATCATCGTCATGGAGGTTTCCGCCGCCACCGTCGAAAAGGTGCTCACCCGTGTCGCCATTGAGCACGTTATCGTGGCGCGCGTGGCGGAGATGCAGCACTTTCCGAGATCCATCCTCGTCGACTACGTCGTTCGGAAAAAGAAAAAGCTCGTGCCGCCCTGGACGATCGCCGGCGCGATCGCCTTCAGGACCGCCATGAGCGCGCGTGCGGCCGCGGACTTCACCGAACCGGCGCTGAGCCGCGAGACAAGAGCGCTCCTCCAATACACCGGCGGCACGACCGGCGAGCCCAAAGGGGTCGTGCTGACGCATGGCAACGTGCTCGCGAATGTGCTGATGTTCGCCGCGTGGGTGAAGCCGGTGTTTCGTGCGAGCGGCGAAACCACGCTCGTCGCGCTGCCCCTTTACCACGTCGCGGCACTCGTGTGCCAATGCCTGGTCTCGTTTCATTTGGGAACCCGCTGCATTCTCGTGATGAACCCACGCGATATTCCCGGCCTCGTGAGAGATTTTGCAACGCACCGGCCAACCGTGTTCGGCGGTCTCAATACGCTATTCACGGCGCTGATGAACAACGCCGAGTTCAGCGCGCTCGACTTCTCGACATTGCGCAACACGTTCGGTGGCGGAACCGCGACCCAGCCAGCCGTTGCCGAGCGCTGGCAGACGCTCACCGGCAGCCCGGTGCTGGAAGTCTACGGGCTATCCGAAGCCGCGGGCGCGGTGACGGCCAATCCCGTCACGGTGGCGAACTTCGAAGGGACGATCGGCGTGCCGCTGCCTTCCACACGCATTGAAATCCGCGATGAACGCGGAGCGGCCGTGGCCACTGGTATGCCGGGCGAAATCTGGGTCGCCGGGCCCATCGTCATGCAAGGCTACTTCAACCGGCCCGAGGAAACGGCGCATGCGATCGGCGCCGATGGATTTTTCGCGACCGGCGATATCGGGGTCATGGACGAGCGCGGCATGATCCGGATTGTCGACCGCAAGAAGGACATGATTCTGGTCTCCGGTTTCAACGTCTACCCGAACGAAGTGGAAGGCGTGCTCTTCCGGCATCCCGGCATTCTCGAAGTTGCGGTGGTGGGCGTGGCGGATTCGCAATCCGGCGAGACGCCGGTGGCCTTCGTGGTGAAAAGCGATTCGGGATTGAGCGAACCCGACGTGATCGAGTTCGCGCGCAAAAGCCTGGCCGCTTACAAGGTGCCGAAGCAGGTGGTCTTCGTGAGCAGTCTGCCGAAAACGCCGGTCGGGAAAGTGCTGCGGCGACAGTTGCGAGACCAGCTGGTGAATCGGACCTGATGCCTCACGCTTCGCTCTCGTAATGCAAACCGTACGCTCCCCGCGTCCGCCTGATTCGCGCGAAACCGGCTTCCCCCAAATGCATGCCGGCAACCAGAAGCCGCTCCGAACTGACCCTATCCAGAAGCCGTGATCGTGTAGTCGCGGCGAGGGACGAGTCTTGATCGAATGCAATCGAAACATCCGGCCGTTGAATCTGGATGTGAGGAAAATGAACGATATCCCCCCAGACAAGAAGACTCCGATCACGGGCTTCGAGGAGATATCCGGTATGTCCATCGGTGTGTCCCGGTAGCGGCATCGCGCTGATACCGGGGAGCACTTCGCCCTCATTGAATGTGCGCAGCCGGTCGCGGTAGCCATCGAAAACCTGGCGTGCTATCACGAAGTTGCCGCGCGCCCGCTCGCTGGCACGCGCCCTGTTCCCCTCATCCCGCCAGAATTCAACTTCGCGCTGATGAACCACCAACTCCGCATTCGGGAAGCTCGCTTGTCCGGCCGCATCCATCAGCCCGCCGACATGGTCGGGATGCGCGTGCGTGAGCAGGATCGTGTCGATCGCGGTGGGTTCGATGCCCGCGAGCAATAAATGGGGCTTCAGGCGGCCACCCCACTGCTTGATACCGCCAGCCCCGCCGTCAATGAGAACGGTGCGGCCCGCGCCTCGCACCACGTAGCAATTGATATGCACGGCAGACGGTTCCGTTTGCCCCGCATCGCGCTGCATGCTGGAAGCCTCGGACGCATCGATATTCGAGAGAAAGTCGAGGCTCGCGGTGAGGTAGCCATCGCTGATCGCGGTAATCGTGAAGTCGCCAACCTGCTGCGTTGGAAAGACAAGGGTGGACACAGTTCTTCTCCTGACCGGTTAGTTTCGGGCGTGAATATCCGACGCGGCATAACCAAAACAGCGGATACGCGCCATGAGCCCCGTGTGGCGAGCGATGGCATGATCCAGGACTTCCATGAACCGGCTCATGACCGAAGGAGTACGAAACGTCTCCAGACGATATTGGATTTCCACAAAGACGGGATGCCCGTGTCCATGCTGAACGCCCACATATACGACATGAACGTTCTTGAGTTTCGCTTCGAGAACATTCGTGCAGAGTTCGACGCAGTCGCGAGATAGCCCGGCAAGGCTCGCGCCGGACGGCATGTGCTCCACATGAATATAGAAAGTCACATTTGGCATGGCAGTCCTGCTATTTCTGCTGCGTCGAAAGCGTGCGGGAGCTTGTCAGTTGTGCCGTCATCGGCGAGTAAAGATGGACGTCTTCAGCGACGCTCCCGACACGTTGAGCGTGACTGCGAGACATGACCGCAAGCCAGCGACGTTCGGGAGACTTCTCCAGCGCAACGGCGTGCATGGCTAACGGTTCGAGGCCCATCCCGATCAGCGGATCGGGGCCGCTTGCACAAAGCACGAGGCGTTCGTCGGCATTGACCGCTGGCGCGAGGCCGATATCGCTGTAGAGATTGCGATGCCAGTTAGTGATGTGTTGCTGCCACCTGGCGAAATTGCCGCCGCCTTTCTGGCGATATTCCTCTCCCGTCAGGACATCGAGTCCGTCGATCGTGTGAACGGCCAGGTAGACGGGGCAACCGTCGGTTATCGATCTGAAGCGCTGCGACGTATGAAAGCCGCTAACGGAG
The DNA here is from genome assembly GCF_003096875.1 of Paraburkholderia unamae. NCBI lineage: Bacteria > Pseudomonadati > Pseudomonadota > Betaproteobacteria > Burkholderiales > Burkholderiaceae > Paraburkholderia > Paraburkholderia unamae. The sequence continues at coordinate 130,040 of NZ_QEOB01000008.1, read as the reverse complement.
ATGAGTGCGGGCAGCTTTTCAAGGCTGTAGAAGTCGTTCCATTCGGCTTCGCAGTTGGAATCGGCAAAGCTGCATTCCACGGTATAGATCATCGATTTGTCCTTCTGAGGGATGGGCTTCCTTCTGCGAATGATTCATGTTCATTGCAGCAATGTAATGGTAGCCTTGCATTTCCCGCGCGAATATCGACGTTTAGTCAGGCTCTCGTGACATTTAATCAAGCTGGCGTGGAACCCATTTTGACCGGAGAACCTCCAATGCGACGCAAGATTCCCAGCAATTCCGCGCTTCTGGCCTTCGAGGCCGCGGCTCGACACGGAAGCTTTGCCCGCGCCGCCGAGGAACTGGCGCTCACCGAGGGCGCCATCAGTCGTCAGATTGGCCGGCTGGAAGTGTTCCTGGGTGTCGCGTTGTTCGAGCGAGTGGGCAATCGGGTGCGGCTCGCACCCAACGGCACGCGCTACGCGGCGCAGGTTCGGGAGATTCTGGACCGGCTGGAGCGGGACAGCCTGTATGTGATGGGGCAGCCTCTGGAGGGCGCGAGCCTCGATATCGCCGCCATTCCGACTTTCGCCACCCGCTGGCTGATTCCCCGGCTGAAGCGTTTTCAGGATCGGTACCCCAACATCACGGTGCATATCGCCGAACGCATGGAGCCCTTCCTTCTTGCCGGTAGCGGTTTCGACGCGGCCATTCATTTCGAGCATCCGGCATGGGCGGGCATGCATCTCCATCGCTTGCTGGAGGAGGTGCTTGTGCCCGTTTGCAGTCCGGCGCTCCTCGCAAACGCCGGTGCGAACGCGTCGCTCGATGCGTTGCCACGCCTTCACCGGCGACAAAATCCGGATGCCTGGCAGATTTACGCGCAAGAGACCGGCATCGCGCTTGGCAATTCCGCGGTTGGCGCGCGTTACGATCTCCATTCCATGCTGATAGAGGCCGCGCTTGCCGGTTTAGGCGTGGCGTTGGTGCCGCGTCTCTACATCGGGACCGAGCTTGAACAAGGCCGTCTGGTCGCGCCCTGGCCCGACGGCAAAGCCGTGACCAAAAACTTCTGTCTCGTTCTGCCGGAGCCGATCGAATTGAGCGAAACGCCATTACAGGCATTCGCGAAATGGATTCTTGATGAAGCCCGAGACTTGACGCCTTAAATCGCGCTTGTCGGGCGTCATCGTGCTGGCCCGCATACTACTCAGCAGTACCAATCAATCCGGCAACTCAAGCACGCTCGCTATCGATCAGAACGGTCTGGCCAGGCCCGGTTCTCGCGATGCGCCACGCTGGACGCACCGCCCGCCTGAATCGGCGTGTTACACGCGGCGTTTATGCATGGCCGGCCGCGTTCACCCTCGCATTACTGACCGATGCCGATCAGTTCGACTTCGAACGTGAGGTCGCTGTTCGGCGGGATCGGGCCGACTGCGCGGTCGCCGTATGCCGTCGCCGCCGGGCAGGTCAGCTTGGCCTTGCCGCCAACCTTCATCTTCTGGAGACCTTGCGTCCAGCACGGAATCACTCGGCCGAGCGGGAAAGTCGCCGCGCCGCCGTGCTTGTCGGAGCTGTCGAATTCGGTGCCGTTCGCGAGCGTGCCGCGATAGTTGACGCGCACGACGTCATTGGCCGTGGGTTGCGGGCCGGTGCCTTGCTTGATGTGCTCGACCACCACACCCGAGGGCAACTTCTCGATGGTGTTGGCGGCGAAAGCGCTCGATGCAACGGTAGCGGCGGCGAGAAAGGCGATCAGTGATTTCATGTAACGTCCTCGTTGAATGGCAGGACGATTATATCGGGATCCTCGTGCGGCCCCGATTCGTTGCGGGTCACGCCGCGCCCCTGAGGCGCGCTACAAGGTGTCCTGCTCGAAGCAGTGATTCGCATTTAGTGCGTACACTGCCTTTACGCACGATCGCGAAACCTGCCCTTGCGAATCCGGCGTCGTCGCACTACCAGCCATTTTATGCGCCACGATTCACCCTCTCGCGGCGCGACATCAGCGGGACACTCACGCATGTTCAAACAACCGATTCGCGCGGCATGGCTGGGGCTGCTCGTCGCCACGCTGGCGAGCAGCGCTCACGCGCAATACACGACCGACTGGCTCGCGAACACGTACGGCACGCTCGCCGCGCACGTCGGCAATGGCGCGCGCTCGATGTGGGTCGCGCCCGAAGGGGTGATCTACACGGCGTCGCGCTGGGACGAAAACGCGGGCGGCGTGGCGATCTACCAGAACGGCGCCGCGCTCGGCACCATCGGCGCGCACGACGAGTTCCAGGGCGGCGCCATCACGGGCAATGCCACGTCGATCTTCGTGGCGCTCGGCTATAGCCGGACGTACGGCAGCGGGTCCGTGGGACGCTACAACCGCGGCACGAACACCCGCGACCTGCGCATTGGCGTGAGCACGTGGACCGGCATTCCGTACGCGGACGTGATCACCGGGCTCGCCACGGCAGGATCGCTCTTGTACGCAAGCGACTTTTACGGCAACCGTGTGCGCGTCTACACCACCGACGGCGTGTGGCAACGCGACATCGGCGTCAAGCAACCCGGTGCGCTCGCAACGGACGGCGCGGGCAACCTGTGGGTCGCGTGCGAGAGCGCGGGCGTGATCGCCCAGTTCAGCCCCACCGGCGCCGCCTTGAACACGATCCAGATGGCGGCGGGCGCGCGGCCCTCGGCGCTCGACTACGACGCCGCAACGAACCAGTTGCTGGTCGGCGACGAGGGGCCCGACATGAACATCAAGCGATACGCCCTGACCGGCGTACCGGCGCAGGTGGGCACGTTCGGCGTGCAGGGCGGCTATCTCGACACCACGACGGGCATAAAGGGGCAGGTTGGCGACAAGCGCTTCACGCGTGTGGTGGGTATCGGCAAGGATGCCGCCGCGAATCTGTACGTGCTGAACAACGCATGGGGCGGCGGTTGGGACCTCGGCCGCAACGGCAGCACCGACCTTCACTCGTACAGCCCCACGGGCACGCTCCAGTGGACCTTGCAGGCGCTGAATTTCGAAGCGATCGCCGCGCCAGACCCGGCAACCGACGGCGCCTGGTTCTACAGTGGCAACAACATTTATACCGGCACGGCGGGCGGCACATTCGTTGCGAACACAATCGATCCGTTCACCTGGCCGAACGACCCGCGCCTGAACGTGAACGACTACCAGCGCGGCCAGCACTTCGGCCAGCTCGTGTCGGTGGGCGGCAATCGCATACTCGTCGCCTCGGGCCAGAACCCCGACGCGTTCAACTTCTATCATTTCAATGCGGCGAACGGCTACATTGCGATTCCGGACGGCTCGCTGCCCGGCAAGTCCTTCAACACCGATCTGAAGGTGACAGCCGGCTTCGCCATCGACGGCAACGGCGACATCTGGGCCGGTCTCGACCGCACCAACCGCCTCTACCACTATCCGTTGACGGGCTTCGACGCGACCGGCAAGCCGTCATGGGGCGCGGCCATCGTGACGCAGATCCCGCGCACCGCGCTGCCGCTCACGCGCATCGTCTACCAGTCGGACAGCGACACGATGATCCTCGCTCAAGGCATTGCGGGAAGTTGGGACTGGACCGCGATGAACGGGCACATCGAGGTGTATCACGGCTGGAAAGCAGGCAACACGAGCGCGCCGAGCCCCGTGATCGACCTCACGAGCGCGAACCCGAAATCGATCGCGGCGGCGGGCCACTATCTGTTTGTCGGCTATGTGCATACGGTGCCGAACATCGACGTGTTCGACCTCAACACGGGCAGCCTGGTGACTACGTTGACCAACTCGAATCCATCGGCCCTGGATGTCGGCAACGACGTCGATTCGATGTACGGCATTCGCGCACTTTTGCGCTCGACCGGCGAATATGTGATCACGAAGGACAATTACAACGGATCGAGTGTTGTGGTCTATCGCTGGCATCCGTGATACGGGCCTCCAACCTCACCGATGGGATCGCTGCAAGATTGACCGAGCGCAATGCTCTTGCACGGAGCGAAACGTTTCGGGCTATGCGTCTTGTATGGATCCCGCTCGCGCCTGCACACGCCTCCTTTCGATAGTCCTGAATATCGATTGCATTATCAACGGCTTACTTAAGAGCCGAAAAGTGAACCCACAGCCGAGGTCTTTCTCCATCGGACAAATCCGAATCTCGCGACGCATCCTCCCCGATTGACAAGGCATTCGCCGATTTCAATAATCGCCCCCGACTCGCCAACCAGGCTAGTTATCGCCGCGCCAGGCACAGCTTGAATCGTCAAGCTGATCGCGCCCGCGCCACGCGAATCCGCTTCGCACAACGAACATTAATCAGGAGACCCCATGGCACGCACATCGCTATTCGCGGCGGCGCTCGCCGCGTTCGCATTCGCCCAGTTGCCCGCGGCCAACGCCGTCACGATCCCGCCCGGCACGGCGCTCGCAGCGAAGCAGGAAATCACGCGGCAGTTGCTGGCCGAGGTCGAGTCGCTCGATCCCGCACACATCGAAACGACCAGTGCCGCCTTTGTCGGTTACGACCTCTACGAAGGTCTTGCGCGCCTCGACGCCGCCGGCAAGGTCGTGCCGGGTGTCGCCGCCTCCTGGACGCGCACCGCGCCCGACACCTGGGTATTCAAGCTTCGCCACGACGCGAAATGGAGCGACGGGCGTCCTGTTACCGCCGCCGACTTCGTGTACGCGTGGCAGCGCGTCGCCGATCCCAAAACGGCCTCGAATTACACGGTCATCGTCGAGTTCGTCAAGAACGCCAAGGCCGTGATTGCGGGCAAGCAGCCGCCGACGGCGCTCGGCGTGCGTGCGCTGGACCCCTACACGCTGGAGGTCAAGACCGAAACGGCCGTGCCTTTCTTGACCGAACTCACCGCCAACCCTTCCCTCGCGCCGGTGGACCGCGCGACGATCACGAAGTACGGCGCCACCTGGACACGCCCCGGCAATCTCGTCGGCAACGGCCCTTATGTGCTCGCCGACTGGCAACCGAACAACCGCATCGTCCTCACGAAGAATCCGCACTACTGGAACGCGGCCCACGTCGCCATCGCCAAGGTCACGTGGATGCCCATCGATAACGACGAAACCGCGATGCGCATGTTCCAGGCGGGGCAGATCGACATGACCTACACGGTGCCGTCGAGCCAGTACGCGTCGCTTTCGAAGCAGTTCGGCCAGGAACTGAAAGCGAGCATGCAAATCGGTACGTACTACTACAGCCTGAACAACAGCGACCCCGCGTTGCACGATCCGCGCGTGCGCCAGGCGCTTTCGATGGTGCTCGACCGCGACCTGCTCACTTCGAAGATCACGCAAAGCGGCGAGCGCCCCGCCTATGGGCTCGTCGTCGAAGGCACAAAGGGCGCCGAGCCGTTCACGCCGGACTGGGCCTCGTGGCCAATGGCCAAACGTGTCGAAACGGCGCGTGCCCTGTTGAAGGCCGCAGGCTACTCCGACGCGAAGCCGCTCGCCTTCACGCTCACCTACAACACCAACGATCTGCACAAGAAGGTCGCGCTCTTCGCGTTGAGCGAATGGCGCACCAAGCTCGGCGTCAACGCGCAGATCGAGAACCTGGAATTCAAGGTTCTTTTGAAGCGGCGTCACGATGGCGCATACCAGGTCGCACGTAACGGCTGGTACGCCGATTACAACGACGCCACGAGCTATTACAACCTCGTGCAATGCGGCAACCCGCAAAACGATCAGCACAACTGCAATTCGAAGGCCGATGGATTGGCGAACGACGCCAACCAGCAAAGCGACGAGGCGAAGCGCAAGAGCCTGCTCACCCAGGCGTTCGCTCAAGCGATGAGCGACTACCCGATCGTGCCGCTATTTCAGTACTCGAACGCCCGGCTGGTGAAGTCGTATGTGGCGGGCTATTCGCTCACCAGCTACCTCGACCAGCGCGCCACCCAGGACATGTACATCCTGAAGCACTGACCACCCATGCTCGCCTACATCCTGCGCCGCGTACTCTGGTCGGTGCCGACCGTGCTCGCGGTCGTGACCGCCTGCTTCCTGCTGCTGCATCTCACGCCGGGCGGCCCGTTCGACACCGAGAAACGCCTCTCCGTGGCGGCGCTCGCCAATCTCAACGCGCGCTACCACCTCGACGAGCCGATCTGGCAGCAGTACCTGCGCTATCTCGGCGCGCTGCTGCACGGCGACCTCGGCAGCTCGTTCCGTTACGCGGACTGGTCCGTCAACGAGCTCGTGAAAAAGGCCGCGCCCGTGAGCCTCGGCATCGGCGGCGTCGCCATTCCGCTCGCGGTGCTGCTGGGCGTCACGCTCGGGACGCTTGCCGCCGTGCGCCGCAACGGCGCGGTCGATCACGCGGTGATGCTGCTCGGCAATCTCGGCAACGTAGTGCCCCCTTTCGTGCTTGGCCCGGTTCTCGTGCTTTGTTTCGCCATCCTGCTCAAATCCGCCAACGGCAATGGCCTGCTCCCCGCAGGCGGCTGGGGCGACGGCGACTGGCCTCACCGCGTGCTGCCCATTGCGCTGCTCGTCATCATCAACATGGCCGCGATCGCACGCGTGATGCGCGGCAGCCTGATCGAAGTGCTCTCGGGCAACTTTATCCGCACGGCGCGCGCCAAGGGCTTGCCCGGCCACGTCATCGTGCTGCGCCATGCGCTGCGGCCCGCGCTCATGCCCGTCGTCTCGCTGCTCGGCCCGGTGTGCATCTCGTCGATCACGGCGGCGGTCGTCACCGAGTCGGTGTTCGCGCTGCCCGGCCTCGGGCAACTCGTGGTGAACGGCGCCGTCAATCGCGACTACACGCTCGTGCTCGGCCTCGTCGTGCTGACCACGGTTTGCGCCGTGCTCTTCAATCTGCTCGTCGACCTCGCCTATGCGTGGCTCGATCCGCGCATCCGCTATTGAGAACGCCTCCGTCATCATGAACGCCTCGTCCCTCACTCCAGCCACGGCGGCCGCTCCAAGGCGGCGCATGCCGCCCGCGCTCGAGCGCTTCATGCGCCACCGCGCGGCGCTCGCGAGCGTCGTGCTGCTCGCATTCATCTCGCTGGCCTGCTTCGTCGGCCCGTTGCTCCTCACGAACACGCCCATCGACAACGACTGGGGCGCGATGAGCGTCGCGCCCACACTCCAGGGCGGCCACTGGTTCGGCACCGACGAACTGGGCCGCGACCTGCTGGCGCGCACGCTGGTCGGCGGCCGCGTGTCGCTCGAAGTCGGCCTGCTCGGCACGTTCGTCTCCGCGCTGGTCGGCGTGATCTACGGCGCGACTTCCGGTTTTCTGGGCGGGCGCGTCGACGCCGTGCTCATGCGCATCGTCGACATGATGTATGCCATCCCCTACATGCTGATCGCCATTCTCATGGTCACGCTGTTCGGCCGCGCGTTCTCGCTCGTGGTGCTCACCATCAGCGCCTTTTCGTGGCTCGACATGGCGCGCGTGGTGCGCGGCCAAACGCTTTCGCTGCGCTCGCGCGAGTTCGTCGACGCCGCCCGCGCCATCGGCGTGCGCCCCGCCGCCATCATCGCGCAACATATCGTGCCCAATCTCGCGGGCGTCGTCGCGATCTACGCCACCATCACCGTTCCCAACATCATTCTTACGGAGTCCGTACTGTCTTTTCTTGGTCTGGGCGTGCAGGAACCGATGACCAGTTGGGGCGTGCTGATCCAGGACGGCGCGCAAAAGCTGGAAGCCATGCCGTGGCTGCTGCTCTGTCCCGCCGTTCTGCTGTGCACGACGCTCTACTGCGTAAACTTCGTGGGCGACGGCCTGCGCGACGCGCTCGACCCCAAGGAGCGCTGACATGGCCCTGCTCGAAGTTCAGGACCTGAGCGTGCGTTTCGAACGCCGCGACGAGCCGCCCGTGACCGTCGTGCACGACGTTTCCTTCTCGCTCGAAGCGGGCGGGACGCTCGGCATCGTCGGCGAGTCGGGTTCCGGCAAGAGTCAAACGGTGATGGGGCTGCTCGGCTTGCTCGCCTCGCATGGCCGCGCCACCGGCCATGCGCGCCTGCGCGGCGAGAACCTGCTCGACATGAAACCGCGCGCGCTCAACCGCATTCGCGGCGACCGCATCGCCATGATCTTTCAGGACCCGATGACCTCGCTCAATCCGTTCCTTACCGTCGAACGGCAAATGACCGAGGCCCTGCAACTGCACCGCAGGGTCACGCGGCGCACGGCCCGCCAGCGCGCGATCGAGGCGCTGGAGCGCGTGCGCATTCCCGACGCCGCGCGGCGCATCGCCATGTATCCGCATGAGTTCTCGGGCGGCATGCGCCAACGCGTGCTGATCGCGGCGGCGCTGATGATGGAGCCCGACGTGCTGATCGCCGACGAACCGACCACGGCGCTCGACGTCACGGTGCAGGCGCAGATCATGGCGCTGCTGCGCGAGATGAACCGCGAGCGCGGTACCGCGATCCTGCTCATCACGCACGACATGGGCGTGGTGGCCGAGCTTTGCGACGACGTCATGGTGATGTACGCCGGCCGCGAGGTGGAAAAGGCGAGCGCGCGCGCGTTGTTCGAGCAGCCGCTGCATCCCTACACGGTGGGACTGCTGGGCGCACTGCCGCGGCTCGATGCGCCAGGCGGCGCGCCGCTGCGCACGATTCCCGGCAACCCACCGATGCCGGGCAACCTCGGCCCCGGTTGCGCATTCGCGCCGCGCTGTGCCGCCGCGCTCGAACGGTGCCGCACGCAAATGCCGCCGCTCGAATCCGTGGCCACGCCGCCGCACACGCGCGCACGCGCGTGCCACCTGCCGATTCGCCACGACGGCGCCTTGCGCGCCGCACCGGGAGTCCACGCATGACGAAACCCACGATAGCGCCGGGCACCCCGCTCCTGAGCGTGCGCGACCTCGCGGTGAATTTTCGCGTCGCACGCGGCGCGTGGCCGTGGCAAAAGGCGCTGCTGCACGCCGTAAACGGTATTTCCTTCGATATTGGGCGTGGCGAAACGCTCGGGCTCGTGGGCGAATCGGGCTGCGGCAAGTCCACGCTTGCCCGCGCCGTGATCGGCCTCGCACCCGTCGCCTCGGGCAGCGTGAGCTGGCAGGGAGAAGAAACCGTGCTCGGCGCGCGCCGCCGCCTCGGCAACCTGCGCCGTGGCGTGCAAATGATTTTCCAGGACCCGCTTGCCTCGCTCGACCCGCGCATGTCGATCGGCGAGATCGTGGCCGAGCCATTGCGCACGCACGCGCCGCATCTGGGCCGCAAGGAGACCGCGCGCCGCGTGCTCGCCATGCTCGAACGCGTGGGATTGAACGCGCATCACCTGGAACGCCGCGCGCACGAATTCTCGGGTGGTCAGTGCCAGCGCGTGGGCATTGCACGCGCGCTGATCGGCGAGCCCGCGCTCGTGATCTGCGACGAGCCGGTTTCCGCGCTCGACGTTTCCATTCAGGCGCAGATCGTCAACCTGCTGTGCGACCTGCAACGCGAGCTGTCACTCTCGCTGCTTTTCGTCGCGCACGACCTGGCTGTGGTCAAGGCCATCAGCCATCGCGTGATGGTGATGTATCTGGGGCGCGTTATGGAACTCGGCGCGCGCGGGACCGTGTACGACGACCCCGCTCACCCTTACACGCGCGCGCTGCTCGACGCCGTGCCGCTGCCCGACCCGGCGCACGCCCGCGAGCGCCCCGCGCCGCTGCTGCGCGGGGAGATCGCCTCGCCGCTCAAGCCGCCTTCGGGTTGCGCGTTCCGCACACGCTGCCCAAGTGCCTCGGCGCAGTGCGCCGCCACTACGCCGCCGCCCGTGGCTTCCCGCTGCGGCCATTCGATTGTCGCCTGCTGGCACCCGCGCACGGCTGAAGATCCACGCGCGGCCTGAAGTGCCCGCTTTGCCCTCGCGGGCGGGCCTCACAAACCATTCGCATTCCTTATTGTTTGCGGAATAACAACGACCATACTTATGGAGACATGATGAAAAGAGGACACAGGAACAGGCAATACGCCGCACGACTCGCGCTGCTCACGATCGGACTGCCGTTGAGCCTAGCGGCAGGCGCGCAAGTGCAAACACAAGCGCAAACTCAAACGCAGCCACAATCGCAGCCACAGGCCCAACAACCCGCGCCCAATAAAGCGAAGAAAGCCCGCCACAAAGCGCGCCGCAAAACGGCCACGCACACCACGCCGTCAACCGCGCAGGCCGATGCCGCCACGGCCCCGGTGCAGATGCACGCACAGCACCCCGACGCGCTCGTGCAACCCAACGCCCCGGAGCGTCTCGCATCGGGCTCGCCCGACCTGAGCGTGAACCGCGCCGTGGAGGCCGACAACACGAAGCCCGCTCAATCGAGCCAGTCGCAAAGCAAAGGCTTTATCGCGGACAGCCACCTCACGCTCAATCTGCGCAACTACGCCGACCACCTCGACGTGCAAGGCGGCCCGCACCGCCATGCGTGGGTGCAGGGCGCGATGCTCGACTACACCTCGGGCTACACGCAGGGGCCCGTGGGCCTCGGCGTCGACGCCTCGCTCTATGCGGCGCTCAAGCTCGACGGCGGCGCGGGTGCGGGCAACATGGTGCACGTGGGCAAGGACGGCGGCGGCTCGAATCAGCTCGCGTGGGCCTACCCCGGCATTTACGACGTGAAGGCGCGCATCTCCGACACAGTCGTGAAGTACGGCCTGCAAATGGTCTCCGACAACCCGTTCTTCGAGCCGCACGACAACCGCGCCCTGCCGCCCACCTTCCTCGGCGCTTCGCTCGTGAGCAACGACATCTCGAACGTCGCGCTACAGGCGGGCAGCTTCACGAAGGTCAACCCGCGCGGACACACGAACCTCGTCGATCTCTCCACCACTTACGGCGGTGTGTCGTTCAAGCGCTTCAGCTACCTGGGCGGCAGTTGGGACTACAGCAAAAGCGGCAGCCTCGCGCTCTTCGCGAACCAGGCCGACGATGTGTGGCGTCAGTACTATGGCTCGTTGCAGCAGAGCTACGGCGACCCATCGACGATCAAGTGGACGGGCTTCTTCAACATCTACTCGACGCACAACGCCGGCAGCGCGCTGCAAGGCCCGATCAACAGCAACGCGTACAGCCTTTCGCTGTCGGCGCAGCATGGTCCGCATTCACTCTTTCTCGGCTATCAGGAGGTGCTCGGCGACCAGTTCTTCGACTACGTGAACGAGACCGCGGGCATTTATCTCGTCAACTCGATGGACGTGGACTACAACGCGCCTCACGAACAGTCGTTCCAGGTGCGCTATGGCTTCGACGGTAAATATGCGGGCCTGCCGGGCGCGAAAGCCATGCTCTGGTACGCGCTAGGCTGGGGCGCCGATGCAACAGCGGGCGCGCTCGCCAACCCCACGCCGGCGAGCCCGCTCTACAACCTCTACTGGAAAGACGGGCAGCCCGTGCACGGCTCGCATCACGAGTTCGGCCTCATTCCGTCTTATACCGTCCAGGACGGGCGTTTCAAGGACACGAAGTTCACGTTCATCGCTATGTGGCATCACGGCTCGAAGTATTACTCCGACCCGAGCAACATGGAGTATCGCCTCGTCGTGAACATGCCGTTGAAACTGTTCTGATGCGGCCACCGCAAGCGGGGCACGCCTCACGCCTTGCTTGCGAACACCTCGCGCGCCGCGAAAAGCCCGTTGAGCGCGGCGGGAAAGCCCGCGTACACGGCCATCTGCATGATCGTCTCGACGATCTCCTCGCGCGAGAGCCCCACGTTGAGTCCCGCCGCGATGTGCACCTTGAGCTGTGGCAGCGCATGGCCCACGGCCGTGAGCGCGGCGATGGTGGCGATCTCGCGCGAGCGCAGATCGAGGCCCGGCCGCGCGTAGATGTCCCCGAACGGGAACTCCAGCAGATAGCGCGCGAAGTCGGGCGCGATATCCGCGAGCGCGTCGATCACATGTTCGCCGGCGCTGCCGTCAATCGCCGTGAGCATGCGCTGGCCTCTTGCGAGGCGGCTTTCCTGCCGGACGTCGCCGGATTGATTCATCGTGTTGTGCATTCTCGTTCCTTTGCATGGCGTGGGAATAACCTTCGATCTTTTTGTCGAGAACGAGAAGACACGCCTGAAGTTCGGCAACCTGCGCACGCACCGCATCGCGGTGCGCCGCCAGCAACTCGCCGCGCTCGCCTTCGGTTGCCGGACCCGCCGCGCGCAGCTGCGCATAACGCAGCATGCCCTGAATCGGCATGCCCGTCGTCTTCAGGCGGCCCAGGAAGCCGATCCAGTCGAGCACGCTGCGGTCGTAAGCGCGCTGGCCCGTGTCGTCGCGAACGGCATAGGGAATCAGCCCGATGCGTTCGTAATAGCGGATCGTGTGGGCCGAAAGGCCCGAAAGTGCGGCCAGTTCGCCAATCTTCATGCGCTTCTCCTCATCGACATTCGAGATCGTGGGACTTCGAGTGCACTCCAGGTCAAGCGCTTTTTACGACTGCGCCATCCTCACCGCCATTGTCAACGGGACGGGCCGGCCGTGAGTGGACAGTGCGACGAGCGGCTAGGCCGACACCCTCACCGCCACCTCCGCACGCGCCAGCAACCCGCTGCAACGCGGCGAAAGATGCGCGAACACGAGCCGCTTGCCCGCCCGCTCATAGCGCGCGTGCACCGCTTCGAGCGCGGCGATGGCCGAGTGGTCGGCCACATGCAGATGCGCGCAATCGATCGTCACGGCGGCCGGGTCGCGCTGCGGATCGAACAGCGTCTGGAAATGCGCGGCGGAGGCGAAAAACAGTGTGCCGCGCGGTGCGTAAATGCGCTCGCGCTCGGCCCCGTCGTTGACATCGTGCACGTCGCAGCGGAACTCGCGCGCATGCTGCCACGCGAAATTGAGCGAGGCGATCACGATGCCGCAAAGCACCGCCGTGGCGAGATCCGTGCAAACGGTGATGAGCGTGACCGCGACGATCACCACGGCGTCGTTGCGCGGCACCTTGTGCAGCACGCGCAGCGATCCCCATGCGAACGTTTGCCCCGCCACCACGAACATCACGCCCACCAGCGCCGCGAGCGGAATGCGCTCGATCAGCGGCGAAAGGAACAGGATATAGAGCAGGATCATCACGCCGCTCGTCACGCCGGAAATCCGCGCGCGGCCACCCGAGCCGAGGTTGATCACGGTCTGGCCGATCATCGCGCAGCCGCCCATCGCGCCGAACAGGCCCGATGCGACGTTTGCCGCGCCCAGCGCCACGCACTCGCGGTTGGGCTGGCCGCGCGTGGCCGTCACGTCGTCGGTGAGATTGAGCGTGAGGAGCGTCTCCAGCAGCCCCACCGTCGCCATCAGCACCGCGTAGGGCAGCACGATCTTCAGCGTGGCGAAGTCGAACGGGACGGCGGGGAGCGCGAACGCGGGCAGGCCGCCCGCGATGTGCGCCATATCGCCGAGCGTGCGCGCGGGCAGATGCAGGAGTTGCGCGGCGAGCCCCACGCCGACGATCGCCACGAGCGCGGGCGGCGCCGCCTTGGTGAGGCGCGGCAGCACGAACACGATCGCCATGGTGAGCGCGACGAGCCCCGCCATGAGCGCGAGGGCCGAGCCGTGCATCCACTGCGGCCCCTGCGGACCCGGCACCTTGAAATGCTCGAACTGCGCGCGGGCGATGATGATCGCCAGGCCGTTCACGAAGCCGAGCATCACCGGGTGGGGCACCATGCGGATCAGCTTGCCCAGCCGCAACGCGCCGAACAGCATCATGACGATGCCGCTCAGCACCACCGTGGCGAACAGGTACTGCGGCCCGTGCTGGACCACGAGCGCGACGATCACCACGGCCATCGACCCCGCCGCGCCCGAGATCATGCCGGGCCGCCCGCCAAACAGGGCCGTGATCGTGCAGATGAAGAACGCGCCATACAGGCCCGCGAGCGGGTTCACGCCCGCGACGAGCGCGAACGCGATGCACTCGGGCACGAGCGCGAACGACGACGTGAGGCCCGCGAGCAGTTCGCCGCGCAGCAGTGAAAAACGGGAAGCAGGACGGCGCGAGCCGGAACGGTCGGTTTCCATGAAGCGGTATGGATTGCGGCAGGTTGGCTGAATGTCGCTGCCACGCCCCGCGCGTCGCGCTGGCTCGAAGGGGGGCGGGGACAAGGTCGGGGCGCGATGCGGCGGCGTCATGCCGCCGCGAAGATTCGCGAGGCAGGCAGCCTCTCGCGCGAGGCGCGTGCGTGTGGGCGCGCGCCCGGATCCAGACGGACGAAAGCGCGCATGCTAGCACGATTGGCATGAATCCGCCGTGACCCCGACGGCGCAATAACAGCGTAACAGCGGCTTCAGCGCGCCTTGAAAAGCCGCTCGCAAATGAAATCGACGAAAGCACGCAGGCGCGGCGTGAGCTGCCGGTTAGAGGGCCAGAGGATCGAGAACTGGCCCCGCGCTTCGCAGGCATCGTCCAGCACGGTCCTGAGCGTACCCGCCGCGACCGCGCCGCGAGCGAGAAAATCGGGCATGTAGCCAATGCCGAAGCCCGCCTCCACGGCCCCGCGCAAGGCCTCCATGTTGTTGCACACGAGCGCGCTGCGCAGCGCCGGCAGCGCTTGCGCGCCGCTCGCGATGTCCCAGGGTTGCAGCTTGCCCGTGGTGGCGAAACGGTAGCGCACACACGCATGCGCCTCCAGATCGGCGGGCGTGCCCGGCACGCCCGCACGGGCGAGATAGGCGGGCGACGCGGCAAGCACGAAGCGAAACGGCCCCAGCCGCCGCGCCATCAGGCTCGAATCGCTGAGCGGCCCGCTGCGGATCGCCGCGTCGAAGCCGCCCTCCACGAGATCGACCATGTGGTCGCTGAAGTCCAGATCGAGTTCGATTTCCGGGTAGCGCTGCGCGAACTCGGGCAGCACCGGCAGCAGGAAGCGATAGCCGATGGCGGGCAGGCTCACGCGCAGGCGGCCGCGCGGCGTTTGCGCGGCGGCCGACAGCAGCTCGCGCGTGTCGCGCAACTCTTCGAGCATGCGATGGCAGCGCTCGTAGAAAAGCTGCCCTTCCTCGGTCAGCGTGATGCGGCGCGTGGTGCGATGAAAGAGCCGCACGCCGAGCGACTGCTCCAGCCGCGCAATGCTCTTGCCGACCGCCGAGGCCGAGATGCCGAGCGTGCGCCCGGCCGCAACGAAGCTGAGCGCCTGCGCGACGCGCACGAAGGCGACGATGCCGTTGAGGTTGTCCATGTCGTGTTCGAGTGGTCTCGCGCGCAACGATTCGCGAATTGCGTTCCGCAATGCCCGGAGCGCCAGCCTGTTTTTCCGCGCGCGCCTGCGCATTATCGTTGCTCGCTCCTGCCGGCGCACGCCCGGCGACGCTCCGGAGCCCACTCATGACGCCTCTTCGCAACGACAGCGAGCGCTCGCGCCGGGTCGCGATCCTGGCCGCGGTCTGCCTCGCCGCCCTCGCCTTGCCGCTCGCCTTCTCGGGCGGCGCCGTCGCGACGCCCGCCATCGGCCGGGCCTTCGCCACCGGCACGGCCGGCAGCCCGGCCGCCCTCAACTGGATCACCAACGCCTTCATGCTCGCCTTCGGCAGCCTGTTGATGGCGGCGGGCACGCTCGCCGACCGGTATGGGCGCAGGCGCGTGTTCGCGCTCGGCATAGGCGGCTTCACACTGGCATCGATCGCGCTCGCGTGCGCGCCTTCGCTCCTCGCGCTGGACCTGCTGCGCGCCGCGCAGGGCATCGCGGCCGCCGCCGCGCTCGCGGGCGGCACGGCGGCGCTCGCGCAGGAATTCGACGGCCATGCGCGAACGCGCGCGTTCAGCCTGCTCGGCACGACCTTCGGCCTGGGGCTCGCGTTCGGGCCCGTGATCGCCGGGCTGTTGATCGATCGCCTCGGCTGGCGCGCCGTGTTCGCGACGGGCGCGGTTGCGGGCGCGCTCGCGCTCGCCTTCGGCGTGCCGCGCATGCGCGAGTCGCGCGACCCGCACGCGCGCGGGCTCGACTGGGCGGGCACGCTCACCTTCACCGCCGCGCTTTCGTGCTTCACCTACGGCGTAATCGAAGCGCCGGGACGTGGCTGGTCGAATGCGCTCGTCACGGGCTTGCTGGGCGCCTCGGCGGTGCTGGGCTGCGCCTTTGTCGCGATCGAAACGCGCATTGCGCGCCCCATGCTCGATCTCTCGCTGTTTCGCTATCCGCGCTTCGTGGGCGTGCAGTTGCTGCCCGTCGCCACCTGCTTTTGCTACATCGTGCTGCTCGTCGTGCTGCCGCTGCGGCTGATCGGCGTGGAGGGCTACCGCGAGATCGACGCGGGCTGGCTCATGCTCGCGCTCTCCGCGCCCATGCTCGTCGTGCCGCTCGCGGCCGCCTTGCTCACGCGCTGGCTAGCGCCGGGCGTGGTTTCGGGCATCGGGCTCGCCATCGCCGCCGTGGGGCTGTATGCGCTCGGCCTTGCGCTGCGCGGCGGCGCGCACGGCTTGGCAATCGAACGGACCATCGGACCCATGCTTGCGATCGGCGCAGGCGCGGCGATGCCCTGGGGCTTGATGGACGGCCTTTCCGTGAGCGTCGTGCCGAAAGAGCGCGCGGGCATGGCCACGGGCATCTTCAGCACGACGCGCGTGGCGGGCGAAGGCATCGCGCTTGCCTGTGTGAGCGCGGTGCTGGCTGCGCTCACGCAAACGCGGCTCGGCGCCGTGAATCACGCTCATGCCGATGCGGGCGCCCTCGCCCAGGCGGCGGCAAGACTCGCGACGGGCGACCTCGCGCAAGCGTCAGCGTGGCTGCCGGGCTTGCCCGCCGCGGCGCTGCGCGACGCCTATGCCGACGCGTTTTCGGTCCTGCTTACGGGACTGGCGGCGCTGACGCTCATCTGCGCGCTTGCGGTGCTCGCCTTTCTCGGACGCACGCGCGAACACAACGCGCAACCGTCGGCTACGCCGAAGCGCGCCGCAACGATCGTCCGCGAGCGCGGCAAGGCGTGACGATCGCGCGCCACGCTATGCGGTTTCGCCACTTGCTTTCGCGCCGGATTGCGTACCGAACTTCGCACGATAAGCCGCCGGGCTCGTCAAGGCGATGCGCCTGAAGTGCCGCCGCATCGACTCCTCGGAACCGAAGCCGGCCAGCTCGGCAACGCGCGCGAGCGTCAGGCGCGGCCGCGACTCCAGCAACTCGCGCGCGACGCTCACGCGCTCGCGCAGCACCCATTCGTACGGTCCCATGCCCGTCGCTTCGAGGAACTGCCGTTGCAGCGTGCGCGGGCTCATGACCGCCCTGGCGGCCATCGACTCCACACTGTGCGCGCGGCGCGGATTCGCGCGCACCCAGTCCATCAGCCTGGCAAGGCGGCTCGCTTCGTCGGGCGGCATGGGGCGCGGCACGAACTGCGCCTGGCCGCCCTCGCGGTGCGGCGCAACCACGAGACGCTGCGCCACGCGATTGGCCACCGCGCCGCCATGATCGCGGCGCACGAGGTGCAGCAGCATGTCGAGCCCCGCGGCCGAGCCCGCCGACGTCAGTACCTGGCCTTCGTCGACGTAGAGCGCCTGCGGCTCCACGATCACACGCGGATAGCGCTGTTGCAGGCGCTCGGCGTAGCGCCAGTGCGTCGTCACGCGTTTGCCGTCCAGCACGCCCGCCGCCGCCAGCACGAACACGCCGGAGCAGATCGAGCACAGCCGCGCCCCGCGCGCATAGGCCGCGCGCAGCTTTCTGAGCAGTGGTTCGGGCGGGATTTCGTCAGCATCGCGCCAGCCCGGTATGACGATGGTCTGCGCGCGATCGAGCATGGCGAGCGTATAGGGCGCCTGCACCGTGATGCCGCCCGCCGCGCGCAACGGCCCGCGCTCGCCCGCGCACACGGCAAAGCGATACCAGTCCACGCCAAGCTCCGGGCGCTCCAGCGCGAAGAACTCCGTCACGCAGCCGAATTCGAAGGTGCAAAGCCTGTCGTAGGCGAGCGCGACAACGAGGTGTGAAGTCGATTCGTTCATGGCGCGATGTTACCGGAGATTGGCAATCGCGCCACTGGCACGTCATGCGTCGCCCCCCCCACAATGGATGCCATCGCAACGCAACACGACACTCAGGAGAGCCCCCATGTCGACCGTATCCGCCGTCCCCGCCGCCGCAAGCGCCGAAGCGCTCGCGCACTTCACCGCTTCGCTGCGTTTCGAAACCGACTGCTCCGACGTCCACGCCGCGCTGACGAGCGACGGCCCCGCGGACTTCGTACTGCTCGACGTGCGCGGGCCCGCAAGCTACGCGAGCGGCCACGTGCCGGGCGCCGTCAACCTGCCGCACGGCAAGATCATTGCCTCGAAGCTCGCGGCGTATCCGGCCGACACGCTTTTCGTGACCTACTGCGCGGGGCCGCATTGCAATGGCGCCACGCGCGGGGCGATCCGGCTGGCCCAGTTGGGGCGGCCCGTCAAGGTGATGATCGGCGGCGTGACGGGCTGGCTCGACGAGGGCTTCGAACTGGCCATCGAAGCGACAGCCTGACGCCCGGCGCATTGACGCCCTTTTCACGCCGCCGCGCCCCTGGTGATACGATTCGCACCACTCCGGCCCCGACTTCGAGCACTTCCATGGCGCGTGAAAATTTCAGCGATCTCCTTGCGTTTCTCGCCGTTGCGCGCGAGCGCAGTTTCACCCGCGCCGCCGCGCAACTGGGCGTGTCGCAGTCGGCGCTAAGCCATACCATCCGTAGTCTGGAAACGCGTCTGGGTCTGCGCCTGCTCACGCGCACCACCCGCAGCGTCTCGACCACCGAGGCCGGCGAGCAGCTCTTTCAGGCCGTGGCGCCCCGCTTCGAGCAAATCGACACCGAGCTCGCCGCCCTCACCGAGCTGCGCGACAAGCCCGCGGGCACGATCCGCATCACCGCGATCGATCATCCCATCGACAGCGTGATCTGGCCGAAACTGCGCCCCGTGCTCGCGAGCTATCCCGACATCAAGGTGGAAATCACCGTGGATTACGGCCTGCGCGACATCGTCGCCGACCGCTACGACATTGGCGTGCGCCTGGGCGATCAGGTGACCAAGGACATGATCGCGGTGCGCATCGGGCCCGACGTGAAGATGGCGATCGTTGGTTCTCCCGATTATTTCGCCGCAAACAAGGTGCCGCGAACGCCGCAGGATCTGCTCAAGCACAACTGCATCACGCTGAGGCTCACGTCGTCGGGCGGGCTGTATGCCTGGGAACTGAAGAAGGGCGAGCACGAATTGCAGGTGCGCGTGGACGGCCAGCTCACCTTCAACGCCGTGCCGCAAATGCTCAACGCGGCGCTGGACGGCCACGGTCTCGCCTTTTTGCCCGAGAACGTCGCGCTGCCGTTCATACGCGAAGCGCGCCTGAAAAGCGTGCTCAAGGACTGGTGCCCGGTGTTTCCGGGCTACCACGCGTTCTACCCGAGCCGGCGGCAATCGTCGCGCGCGCTCGCGCTCGTGATCGACGCGCTGCGTTATCGAGGGTAGCCCGGAGGGTAACGCAGCGCGAGGTTAGGTGCCGACTCAGCGGCCAGATCACATGCCGGTCTTGCGTCCTTCCACGGGATAGCCCGGGTCGGTGTAGCCCGGCGTGGAAGCATGCCCCGGCGGCACGAGGCTGTCGATGAACGCCTCGTCGTCAGGCCCGAGCTGCACGCTCAGCGCCTCGAAATAGCTGTCCCAATGCGCCTCGGTGCGCGGCCCCGCGATCGTCGAACTCACATGACGATTCTTCAGCACCCAGGCAAGCGCGAACGCGATCGGCGTGACGCCGCGCTGCGCCGCGTAATCGGCGATCTGCTTCGCGATGCGCAGCGACTCCGCGCGCCATTCCGTCTGCTGGATGCGGCGGTCGCCACGGCCCGCGCGGCTGTCGCCGGGCGGCGGCGCATCGACGGCGTATTTGCCGGTCAGCACGCCGCGCGCTAGCGGACTATACGAGACCACGCCGAGCCCGTAATGCGCGGCGGCGGGCAACTGCTCGACCTCGGCCGTGCGGTCGACGATGTTGTAGAGCGGCTCGCTCGCCACGGGCCGGTCGATGCCCATCTGGTCGGCCAGCCGTGCGATCTCCGCAATGCGCCAGCCGCGAAAGTTCGACACGCCGAAATAACGCACCTTGCCCTGGCGAATCAGATCGCCCACGGCGCGCACGCTCTCTTCGAGCGGCACGTCGGGCAGCGCGCGATGGAAATAGAGAATGTCGATGTAATCGGTGCCAAGGCGCTTCAGGCTCGCCTCCACCGACTGATAGATCCACTTGCGCGACTGGCCCTGCTCGTTCGGGCCTTGAGCGAACGGAAAGCCGAACTTGGTCGCCACGACCCAGCTATCGCGCTGCGCCGCAATCGCGCGGCCCACGATCGCTTCCGAGCGGCCCGCGTGATAAACGTCGGCCGTGTCGATGAAATTCACGCCCTGCTCGAATGCCTTTTCGATGATGCGCTTCGACGTGGCCTCGTCGGTCTCGCCGCCGAACATCATCGCGCCGAGGCACAACGGGGAAACCTTGAGCGCACTGCGGCCCAGATTGCGATAGTCCATATCCTCTCACTTCGAACTCGTTGCCGAAGTGGAGATTTAAATACGTCGCCGTCTTTCGATAAAGCCCTGAATCGCGCATGCTTTCATGAATGCAATTCATGAAATGGCCAAACCCGGCCGAGCCTCGCAGCGGCGCGGCTACCGGCACGGGTAAGCGCCGATCAGCGCCTTGTAGACCACCGCCGCCGTGGGTTCGAGCACATGTTCGAGATGCCCTCTCATCCACGTCGTGACGGCAACGAGCTGGTCCTTGCGGCCGACGTTCGGCGGGATGCAGTAGCGCGGCCGCTGCTTGTCGATAACGGACTGAACCAGCGCGCCGTTTGTATAACCGGCGAGATACATGATGCATGCGTCGAGGTTCTCGGGCTTCTGGCATACGGCCAGGAACACATCGCCCTGATCGATCGAGGGCGCCGGGCCCGGCTGGGAAGTTTGCGCCAGCGCACCGCCCGCGCTCAGCGCAATAGCCGTGATAGCAAGTGAGAGACCGGCAAGCGTGACCTTTTTCATTCCTGGATAAAACCTCGGCGTGGGAAAAATTCAGCCGTGGTTTGACGCCCACGCGCTGCCCGCGCAGCATACCGTCAGGCCACGCCCGTCAGCTTGTTCTCAGTCAACGCGGCTCAATGCGATACCAACAAGCAACGTTTCCCCACCGCGCATCGCGTTATCTCGCGATGGCGTCACGTCCCGGTCTGACCCTCGCCTGAAGGATTCGCGCTCTCGCGCAGGCAGTCGAGCGCGAGCGCGACCGCCGCGCGGCCCACGCTGTCGCGCCGCCAGTACATGCCCACCGCGCCCGAGCCGCCGAGCGGCATGGGCATGGCGAGCACGCGAAGCACGTTCAGGTGCTCGAAGCGCACGGCCGCGCGGTGCGAGGCCACGCCGATCAGGTGCGTCTGGTTCAGCAGCGTCACGTTGAGCATCGACGAATTCGACTCCACGGTGTGCCGGGGCATGGCGCGCCCCGCCGCCGCGAGCGCCGCTTCGAGCGCGGTGCGAATGGGCGTGCCCGCCGGCCAGACGATCCACGGATACTCGAACAAATCGTGCCAGTCCACCTTGCGCCGTTTCGCGAGCGGATGCCCAAGGCCCACGACGAAATTCACCGGGTCGCGATAGAGCGTTTCCATCTCCAGCGTCGCGTCGAACTGGGCGTTGGCGGCACGCCCCACCACGATGTCGAGATCGCCGTGCACGAGCGCGGGCATCATCAGGTTCATGGTGCTTTCGACGAGGCGCACCTGCGCGCGCGGCATCGCCTCGATGAGGCGCGCCACCGCGAGCGGCACCGTGTCCGCCGCCGAGACCCCCGACGTGCCGATCGAGATGAGGCCGCTGCCGCCCTCGCGCAACGCGAGCATGTCGTCGCGCGCGCTGTCCAGGTGCCCCTCTATGCGGCGCGCGTGCTCGATGAGCGCTTCGCCGTACGGCGTCGGCCGCAGGCCGCGCGCATGGCGCTCGAACAGCGCCAGGCCGATGTCGGCTTCGAGGTCCTTGAGCCACTTCGAAAGCGCCGGCTGCGTGGTGTTGAGCGCCTCCGCCGACTGGCTCAGGTTGCCGGTCTGCGCCACGGAAAGCAGCATTTGCAGGTGCCGCAGCCGCAAACGGTGAGTCCAGTCCATGATCTCCTCGCCAAGGTATATCCACAAACATATGGACAAGATGAATTTGTGATTTTACTGGATATGTCTTGCGGGATTATAAATTCGTTCAACCGCCACCCAATACAACGAATTTCAGGAGACTCGCATGTCCAGCATGTCAGCCGGCACGGCCACGCCCGAGCGCGAAGCCTACTATGCGCAGATCGCGCGCAGCGGCATGTCCCCGCTGTGGGAGTCGCTGCACAGCCTCGTGCCGAAGTCGCCGCGCCCGCAGGCGCTGCCCGCCATCTGGAAGTACGCGCAGGTGCGCGAGCTCGTCATGCAGGCAGGCGCGGTCATCAGCGCCGAGGAAGCGATCCGCCGCGTGCTCGTGCTCGAAAATCCCGGCCTGCCCGGCAAGTCGAGCCTCTCGCCCAACCTCTACGGCGGCCTTCAGTTGATCCTTCCCGGAGAAATCGCGCCGAGCCATCGCCACACGCAGTCGGCGCTGCGCTTCATCGTGGAAGGCAAGGGCGCGTGGACCGCCGTGAACGGCGAGCGCACCAGCATGCATCCCGGCGACTTCATCATCACGCCCTCGTGGACCTGGCACGATCACGGCAACCCCACCGTGGAAGAAGGCGGCGAGCCCGTGGTGTGGCTCGACGGCCTGGACATTCCGCTGCTCGGCCATCTCGACGCCGGCTTCGCCGAGAACTACCCTGAAGCCACGCAACCCGTCGCGCGCCCCGAAGGCGACAGCTATGCGCGCTTCGGCCACAACATGGTGCCGGTGCGCCATACCGTGACCGACCCGACTTCGCCCATCTTCAGCTATCCGTACGCGCGCAGCCGCGAAGCGCTCGACACGCTCTACCGCCACGGCGATCTCGACGACTGGGACGGCGTGAAGCTGCGTTACGTGAATCCGGCCACGGGCGGCTGGCCCATGCCGACCATGGCGACCTTCATGCAGTTCCTGCCGAAGGGCTTCAGGGGCAAGCCGTATCGCAGCACGGACTCCACCGTCTACTGCGTGGTGGAGGGCAGCGGCGCGGTGCGTATCGGCGAGGAGCGTTTCACGTTCGACGCGCACGACGTGTTCGTCGCGCCCTCGTGGATGCCGGTGCAACTCGAAGCCGATAGCGACGCCGTGCTGTTCAGCTACTCCGATCGCCCCGTGCTCGCAGCGCTCAACCTGCTGCGCGAGGAGCGCCTCGGCTGACGTTCTGCCGTGAAGCGCGCCGTTCGTACCGGCGCGTTCGCTACATCATCATTTCGCAATCCATATCAACCGATTCACTCTCATAGAGCAACCAACATGGCATTCGTTTTCCAGCCCGAGGCGCCCGTCGCCCTTGCCGTCGCCGGCTCGACCGATCAATTCGCGGTGCGCCGCGTCTACTGCGTGGGCCGCAACTACGCCGCGCACGCGCGCGAAATGGGCTTCGACCCGGACCGCGAGCCGCCCTTCTTCTTCTGCAAGCCCGATAACGCCATCGTGCCCGTGGCCTACGGCGAAACGCTCGAATTGCCCTACCCGGCGCAAACGCAGAACTACCACTACGAAGCGGAACTCGTGGCCGTGATCGGCAAGGCGGGTTCGGACATCGCCCTTGAAGACGCGCTCTCGCACGTCTGGGGCTACGCAGTCGGCCTCGACATGACGCGTCGCGACCTCCAGATGAAAATGCGCGAAATGGGCCGCCCCTGGGAAATCGGCAAGGCGTTCGATCTCTCGGCGCCGGTCGGCCCCGTGCATCCGGCAAGCATTGCCGGGCACTTCGACAACGCGGCGCTGTGGCTCACCGTGAACGGCGAAACGAAGCAAAAGAGCGATGTCTCGCATCTCATCTGGTCGGTCGCGGAAACGGTCGCGTACCTCTCGCAGTTCTTCCGCCTCGAACCGGGCGACGTGATCTTCACCGGCACGCCCGAAGGCGTGGGCCCCGTGAAGACCGGCGACACCATGAAGGTGGGCGTGGAGCGCCTGGGCGAGCTGACCGTGAAAGTGGTTTGAGCCGCGTCGCGCCTACAGGAAACGTCATCGTGCAGCTCTACAGCTTCTTCAACAGCTCGACCTCGTACCGCGTGCGCATCGCACTGCGGCTCAAGGGCGTCGAGCATGAGTATCTCGGCGTGAACATTCGCACCGGCGAGCATTGCGCGCCCCAATACGTCGAGAACGTGAACGCTTCGGCGGCGGTGCCCGCTATCGTCGAGGGCGATTTTCATCTCGGCCAGTCGCTCGCCATCATCGACTGGCTCGATGCGCGCCATCCCGAGCCGCGCCTGATTCCGGCGGACCCGCAACGGCGTGCGCACGTGCTCGAACTCGCGTATCTGATCGGCTGCGACATGCACCCCGTCAACAACCTGCGCGTGCTCAAGTACCTCCAGAACGTGCTGGCAGTGACGCCGGAGCAGAAGGACGCGTGGTATCGGCACTGGATCGACGAAGGCATGGCGGGCGTCGAGCGTCTGCTCGCTCAGGCCGCCGCCACGCATGAGGGACCGTGGTGCTTCGGCGCGGCGCCCACGCTCGCCGATTGCTGCCTCGTGCCGCAAATCGCCAACGCGCTGCGCATGGGCTGCGACCTCTCGGCCTACGTGCGCAGCATGGCGGTCTACCGTCACGCCCGCGAACATCCGGCGTTCGCCGCGGCCGAGCCGCAACGCCAGCCCGATTACATCGCATAGCGGCCAGCCGCCGCCCCAACAAGTCATTCAGGAGACAAGACATGCATACATCCCAACCGGCGCGTCGCGCGATCGTCGTGGGCGGCGGCATCGGCGGCCTGGCCGCGGCGCTCGCGCTCGCGCGCGCCGACGTTCGCGTGCTGCTGCTCGAACAGGCCGCGCAGATCGGCGAGATCGGCGCGGGCATCCAGCTCGGGCCCAATGCGTTCACGGCGCTCGATGCGCTCGGCGCGGGCGAGGCGGCGCGCAGTCGCGCGGTGTTCACGGACTCGCTCACGCTCATGGATGCGACCAATGCCAGGCCGGTTGCGCGCATCGAAACGGGTGCGCGCTTTCGCGAGCGCTTTGCCAATCCGTACGGCGTGATTCATCGCGCCGATATCCACCTGTCGATCCTCGAAGCGGTGAAGGACAATCCGCTGATCCAGTTCCGCACGAATACGCAGATCAAGGCGCTCGAACAGGACGAGCACGGCGTGACTGTGACCGACCAGCACGGCGAGC
Source organism: Paraburkholderia unamae (assembly GCF_003096875.1). Taxonomy (NCBI): domain Bacteria; kingdom Pseudomonadati; phylum Pseudomonadota; class Betaproteobacteria; order Burkholderiales; family Burkholderiaceae; genus Paraburkholderia; species Paraburkholderia unamae. The sequence goes on along the minus strand of NZ_QEOB01000008.1, from coordinate 104,809 downwards.
GCTACAGCGCCGACGCGATGATCGGCTGCGACGGCGTGAAGTCGGCGGTACGCGCCGCGTTGATCGGCGACGAACCGCGTGTGACGGGACATGTGGTCTACCGCGCCGTGGTCGACACGGAAAACATGCCGAAGGACTTGCAGCTCAATGCGCCCGTGGTATGGGCCGGGCCGCACTGTCACCTCGTGCACTACTCGCTGCGCGGCGGGCGGCAGTACAACCTCGTCGTGACCTTTCACAGCCGCGAGCAGGAAGTGTGGGGCGTGCGCGACGGCAGCAAGGAAGAAGTCCTTTCGTACTTCGAAGGAATCGACGCACTGCCGCGCCAGATGCTCGACCGTCCCACCTCGTGGAAGCGATGGGCCACCGCCGACCGCGACCCGGTCGAGCAATGGAGCTTCGGGCGCGCGACGATACTCGGCGACGCTGCGCACCCCATGACGCAGTACGTGGCTCAGGGCGCCTGCCAGGCGCTGGAGGATGCTGTGACGCTCGGCGCTGCCGTCAAGGCCGCCGATGGCGACTTCGTCGCGGCATTCAAGCGCTATGAAGCGGTGCGCATTCCGCGCACGGCGCGCGTGCTCTACTCGGCGCGTGAGATGGGGCGCGTTTATCACGCGATGGGTGTGGAGCGTCTTGTGCGCAATGCGTTGTGGGTGGGGCGCAGTCAGGAGCAGTTTTATGATTCGCTGCAATGGTTATATGGGTGGCGGGCTGAGGATTGTCTCGATACCGTGGTGGTCTGAGCGCTGGTGCCTGGGCTCTGGCGGTTGAGGTTGGCTCGGGTTGATGGCGGGGTTCCTGGCGGTTTTGGCCTTTCCTTGCTTTCGTGTCGGTCTGCATGCGTTGCCCCTGTGCGGGGCGGCACCTACTTTTCTTTGCAGCGGCAAAGAAAAGTAGGCAAAAGAAAGCCGCTCACACCGCCAATGCCCGCCACCGTTCACCCCGCACCGCATCAGGTAGTGGCTCCGGAGCGTCCGTCACCCCGCACCTTCGAACGTAGTGACAAGGCCGTCATACTTCCCGCTGCTCGCTTCGCGCGCCGCGGAAAGGTCTGCGGGAAACCCGCCTTGCGTACGCAAGGTTTGTGCTTTCTGTTATGCCCTTCGGGGCGCGTAGCGCCGCCGAAAGGATGAGCCCTTTGTCACTCAGTACAAAGGTGCGGGGTGACAGACGCTCCGGAGCCACTATCTGGGGCGGCGCGAGGTGAACGGTGGCAGGCGTTAGCGGTGTGAGCGGCTTTCTTTTGCCTACTTTTCTTTGCCGCTGCAAAGAAAAGTAGGTGCCGCCCCGCACAGGGGCAACCCTGGCAGACCGACACGAAAACAAGGAAACGCGAAAGCCCCCAGGAACCACGACAAAAAAGAAAAGCTAACGCGCAAAATACATATCGTGCAGCTCATCCACATTCACATCGTTCGCCCGCGCGGCAAACGTCACCTTCCCACCCTGCATCAAATACACCTGATCAGCAAGCCGCAGCGCCATATTGGTATTCTGCTCGACCAGCACGATGGTCCGCCCCGCCGCCTTCAGGCGTTCGAGAATCGCGAACACCTCCTGCACCATCACGGGCGCAAGCCCAAGCGAAGGCTCATCGATCAGCATGAGTTGCGGCGAGGACATCAGCCCGCGCCCTAACGCGAGCATCTGTGCCTGCCCACCCGAGAGCGTCCCCGCCGCCAACGCGCGACGCTCCTTGAGCAGCGGAAAAAGCGTGTACACCTCATCGAGCTGCGCTTTCGCCCCGGCGCGCCGCGCTTTCGCGAAAGCACCCAGCATGAGGTTCTCTTCGATCGACATGTCGCGGAAAATCATGCGTCCCTCGGGCACCATCGCAATGCCACGTTGCGCCATGTCCCAGGTGGGCACACCCGCGAGCGGCGCGCCGTCGAAGGTGATCTGCCCGCGCTCCAGCGGCACGAGCCCCATGATCGCGCGCAGCAGCGTGGTCTTGCCCGCGCCGTTCGGTCCCACGATAGTCGTGACTTCGCCGCTCGCGATATTGAGCGAGACATCCCACAACACGTTGATCGCGCCGTAGCCCGCGCGGGCGCTGCTGACTTCAAGCATGGGCGGCCTCCCCCGTATAGCTGCGCACGACTTCCGGATCGCGGAACACCTCGGCGGGCGGTCCGTCGGCAATCAGCTTGCCGAAATTGAGCACGCACACGCGGCGGCACAGGTTCATCACGGTTTCGATATCGTGTTCGATGATCAGGATGCCTACCTTATAGCGTTCGTGAACCGCCAGCAGCGTCTGCATGAAGCGGCGCTTGGTCGCAGTTTCCAGCCCGCCCAGCACTTCGTCGAGCAGCAGCAGCTTCGGCCCCGTGGCCAGCGCTTTCGCTACTTCCAGTGCCTTGAGTTCGGTCAGCGCGAGTTCCGTGGCCGCTTCGCGCTGTGCCTTGGCTTCCAGCCCCATGAACGCCAGGATCTCGTCGATGCGAGCTTCGTCCACGCGTCCGGTGCCAAAGCGTTGCGCGACGATCAGGTTCTCGCGCACGGTCAATTCGTGCATGGGCTGCGGCACCTGAAACGTGCGCCCGATGCCAAGGCGCGCGCGGCGATACAGCGGCGCCTTCAGCAAATCGACGTCGCCGAAGCGGATCGAGCCGCTCGTGGGCCGCACGAGGCCGGAGATCGCGTTGAATAACGTGGTCTTGCCCGCGCCGTTCGGCCCGACGAGTCCCACGACGTCGCGCGTGCCGAGCGACAGCGATACGCCGTTCACCGCCGTGATGCCGCCAAAGCGGATCGACACGTCTTGCAGGCGCAGTTCCGCCGCTTGCTCCCCTTGTTCCACGCCTTCGACTCGTTCAGCTTGCTGCATAAACACCTCGCCGGGTACGTTTGAAGCGCAGCGCGGTCAGCCCCGCCGGGCTCACGATGATCATCGCCACGAGCAGCATGCCGAGCACGATCTGGTGGCCCGTGGGCAGCAGGCTCTTGAGCACGAGCTGATCGACGAGATACACGCTCACCGCGCCCACCAGCGGCCCGAGAATGGTGCGATAGCCGCCGCAGATCGCCGCGATGATCGGCACCACGGCCCAGCTCGCGTTGAACGCATAGTCGGGTTCGAGGAAGTTGATGTAATGCGCGTTGAAGGCGCCCACCAGCCCCGTCATCAAGGCGGAAAGCATCAGCATGGCAAGCTTGAGCATCACGCTGTTCACGCCCACCACGCGTGTGGCGTCCTCCGACTCGTGCATCGCGCGCAGCGCAAGACCCACGTAGCTGCCGCGCAGCCGCGCGTAGATCGCGGCGAACACGAGCACGAGCGTGAGCACCACGAGGTAGCCGCCACTCTTGCTGCCGAAGTCGAAGCCCGCGAGCTTCGGCAAGCCCGGGATGCTGGAGAGCCCGCTCGCGCCGCCGGTGAGGCCGGACCATTCGGTCGCGACGATGCGAAAAATCTGCGCGTAAGCGAGAATGGCCAGCGCGAAGTACGGGCCCTTCAGGCGCAGCGCGGGCGCCATCGCGAGCGAGGCGAGCGCCGCGCCCACGCCGCCCGCGAGCATGGCGGGAAACACGGGCCACCCCGCCTTGAGCGTGAGCAGCGCCGAAATATACGAGCCCACGCCGAAGAACGCGGCATGGCCGAAGCTCACCATGCCGCCCAGATTGCCGAGCAGCGCCCACGCGAGCGCCACGCCCGCAATGGTGAGCGAGGCCACGGCAAGACTCATCAGATAGAGGTTCTGGCCGAGCACGAGCGGCACGGCCACATAGAGCACGAGCAGCGCCACGGCGAGCGCGGCGATGCGCGAGCCGGACCAGGCGGTTGCCGGTTTCATCGTTTGCATGGATCTCATCCCCTTCGTTTCGCCACGCCGAACAAGCCGTTCGGCAACACGTAGAGCACGAGCAGGAACAGCAGCATGCCCGCGAGTTCCTGAAGCGCCGAGCTGGCGAGCGTGACCGTGAGCGCCTCGGTAATGCCGAGCAGCATGGCGCCCGCCAGCACGCCCGGAATCGAGCCCACGCCCGCGAGCACCGTGATGATGAACGCCTTCACCGTGAGCGCCTCGCCGATCGACGGCTGGATCGCGCTCGACGCGTAGATCGACACCCCCGCGCACGAAGCGAGCAGCCCCGCCACGACGAAGGAGATCAGCTCGGTCTTGCGCGGGTCGATGCCCATGAGACGCGCGGCGTCGCGGTTGCTCGAAATGGCGCGCACGGCGCGGCCATACCACGAGCGCGAGAGCCACCACCACAACGCGAGCATCAGCACCACGCTGATGCCGAACGAAAGCAGCTCGCTGCGCATGGAAAGCAGGTCGCCCAGCATCACGCTGTCCTGCAACCACGCGTTGCCGCTCGAGCGCACGTCGGCGCCCCAGCCCAACAGCACGGCGTTGGTGAGCACGATGCCGATGCCGTAGGTCAGGATCAGCGAGTTCAGCTCACGGTCGCGCTTGATGCGGCTCACGAGGTACCACGCCGCCGCAGCGGCCGCGCACACCACGGGAATCGCGACCGGAATCGCGAGCACGGGATTCAGGCCGAGCTTCGTCTCGAACGTGTAGGCGATATAGGCGGCAAGCAGCACCAGCTCGCCGTGCGCGAGGTTGATGATGCGCATCGAGCCGAACACCAGCGCGAGCCCGAGCGCGACGAGCGCGTACGCGCCGCCCACGAGCACGCCGGAATACAGCGATTGGAGCAACAGGTCGGTCATTGCGACGCCTCCTTCGCAGCGCTAGCGCTCACCATGGCAGCGCGGGATAGTTCAGCTTGCCCGTGGCGCGTTCCTTCGGCCACACGAGCACGATGCGGTCGCCCTGAATCTGCGCCATGTTGTTCTGGAATGACGGGTTGTCGCCGTTCGCCGCGAAGCTCACCTTGCCGATGAGCGTGTCGTGCGGCTTCGCGCGCAGCTCGGCGGCAATGCCGTCCTGCTTGAGCGTGCCCGCGTCGGCGGCGCGCGCCATCGCGTCGAACAGCAGGCGCGACTGCACGTAGGCGAACTCGGCCACGTAGTCGGGCTCCTTGTGGAACGCGGCCTGGTAAGCTTCGACGAAGGTCTTGCCTTCGGCCGAGCCGAACTGCGCCGGATGCGGCAGCATCGCGCAACCGATCACGTTGTTCACGAGGTCGGGAAACTCGGCCGTCATTTTGGGCGTGGCGATCGACCACGCGCCCATCACGGCCTTCAGTTGCGGGCGCAACACCTTGGCCGCGCGCAGGATGCCGATATAGTCGTTCTCGTAGCCGATCATCAGCATGACTTCAGGCTTGTCCTGCAAGCGCACCTTGTTCACGAGCGGCTTGAAGTCCGTCATGGTCGGGTCGAACGCGTGCACGGTCACCGTCGCGCCCTGCGCGCGCATTTGCGTGGAGACTTCGTTGCTCAGGTCGGTGGTGGCCTGCTTCGTCGAGGCAAGAATCGACACGGACTTCACGCCCATCGCGTTCAACTGGCCCACCACGGCTTTCGAGTAGCCCGAAGCGGGTCCGATGCGAAAGAAGCGCTTGAGGCCGCGCGTGGTCATCGCGCTGTCCACAGCGCCCGAGGTGATATAGACGATGCCTGCCTTGTCGGCCGCTTCCGAGGCCGGGCTCACCGAGTTCGAGCCATAGCCGCCCGTAATGGCGAGCACGCCCTGCGAGGCGAGCTTCTCGACGGCCGAAACCGCCTTAGCGGGCTGCGCCTCGTCGTCGATCACCGTGAGCGCGACCTTGTGCTTGCCGCCGCCCTTGTTGAAGAGGTCCGCGGCGAGCTTGATGCCTTCGAGCTGGGCGTTGCCCGCGCGCGCCATCGAACCCGTGAGCGGCAACTCCACGCCCACCGGCAGCACGTCGGCGAACGCCGCGGGCGTGTGCGCGAGCAGCGCGCACACGCTTGCCGCGCCCGCGCCCAGGCGCCACGAGGGGCGGGGAAAAGCTCGGAAAAAAGCGCGGAAAACCGTGCTCGGCTTGCTGCGAGTAGCGTTGCGAACCATCGAACCTCCAAACCTTTGTCTCAATGAGATGGAGCGGCGCCGTCGAACGCGGCGCTCGCACTGTTTCGTTGTTCTATTCGTTTGCTTCGGAGTACGTCATAAGCACTCACGCGAGCGCGGCTTCAGCTCACCACGGCACGCCGGGATACACGGGCTTCGACGTCGCGTAGTTGGCGGGCCACACGAGCGCGAGCTTGCCGTCGTGCGCGAACTGGCCCATGTGCGCCACGTAGTTCGTGTTGTCGCCGCGCGCGTCGAAGCTCACCTTGCCGAGGAAGGTGTCGTCGCGCTGCGTGGCGCGCAGCGTGTCGGCGAGACCGCCCTTATCGAGCGCACCGGACTTCTGTGCCTTGGCGATCGCGTCGAACAGCACTTGCGCGTAGACGAACGACGTTTGCGACTGGTAATTCGAGCTGGTCTTGAAGAGACGTTGATAGGTATCGGAAAAGTCGCGCTGGTCAGCCGAGCGGTAGTCGGCCGGCGAGGACAGCACCGTCGCGCCGTACACGTTCGGCACGAGATCGGGGAACGACTGCGCCATCTTCGGGCTCGCAAAGGCCCACGGCGCCGCAATCGCCTTCAGGTCGGGCTTGAGCACGCGCGCGGCGCGCAGAATGCCCACGTAGTCGTTTTCATAGCCGAGCATCGCCATCGCGTCCGGCTTGTCCTGCAACTTCACCTTGTTGATGAGCGGCTTGAAGTCGCTGATCGAGGGATCGTAGGCGTGCAGCGTGGTCTTCACGCCCTGCGCCTTGAGCGCCGTGTCGAGTTGCTTCGCGAGATCGCTGGTCGCGTCCTTCGTCGAATAGACGATCGCCACCGACTTCACGCCCAGTGCGTCAAAGAGGCCCACCATGCCCTTCGTGTAGCCGGGCGTGTTGCTCACGCGAAAGAAGTTCTTCAGCCCGCGCGTGACCATGTCGTCGCTCGTGCCGCCCGACGTCACGTAGACGAGGCCCGCCTTGCTGGCCGCCTCCGAAGCGGGACCGGCGCAGTTGGAATTGGCCGCGCCCGCAATCGCCACCACGTGCTGCGACGCGAGTTGCTCGACGGCGGCGACGGCCTTGGCCGGGTTCGATTCGTCGTCGACGGCGATGAGGGTGATCTTGTCCTGTGGATGGCGACGGTTGTAGATGTCGGCCGCCACCTGAATGCCGCGATACATCTCGGTGCCCGCCTGCGCGAGCGCGCCGGTGAGCGGCAGTTCCACGCCTACGCGCCACTCCGTGGCGTGCGCAAGCGTTGGCGCCAGCGCGATGGTCAGCGCCGCTGCCAGCGCGCCATGCAGGCGGCGCGGCGCGCGAGCGGGTGTTGCGTTGGGCGCGTGCTGCACAAGCCGGGCTTGCGTCCTGGGTCGCCTCATGTCTCCTCCTTCGCCTTCGCGGGCGCTTGTTTGCTTTGGAGTTTTCCGGCGTGGCGCGTGCGTGGCGCCAACATCGGACAGGTGCCAGTGTGGTGGAGGCACGCGAGGCCAACAATTCGTTTTCGGAAAAGCGGGCGTTCGGCTGGCTGGAAGTCGGCATTTGTCCCAATGCCGGAGGGCGCGCGCGCGTGCCCGGCCGGGCTTCCGGGCGCGTGGTGCGGGGCATTACCGGTGCACCGAGCCGAGCGGCGCGAGCCGGATCGTATGACTTTACCTGGACGATCCATCGCGCATCACATCACAACGTGATATAACGTTCGATAGAAGAATGGATCAACCACGCGGATCAGGATGAAGCGACAGCAAGGGACAAATCACTTTTGCCTGAACCGGTCAGTTCCACTTTCCGGCAACTTGGCGCACGCCTGCGCGCCACCGGAACCCTAGTCCTGCGATTTGTCCGAAAAGCCCTATCGCCCTTGTTTCCGGGGGTGCGAAATGAATGCTGATCAGTCGGGAGCCACGCTCCTGTCGGAGGAAGACGCCCATCGCCAGTTGCGCCGCGCTGTCATTGCCAGCACCATCGGCACGACGATCGAATGGTATGACTTCTTCCTCTACAGTATCGTCACCGGCCTTATCTTCGCGAAGCTGTACTTTCCTGAGTCCGACCCGCTCGTCGGCACCCTGCAAGCCTTTCTGATCTACGCCGTGGGGTTCGTCGCCCGGCCGGTTGGCGCGGCCATCTTCGGCCACTACGGCGACCGCGTGGGCCGCAAGGCCACCCTGATCGTCACTCTCTTGCTCATGGGCCTCGCCACCTTCGCCGTGGCCTTCGTTCCGACCTATGCGACGATCGGCGTCTGGGGCGCGGTCCTGCTCACGGTGCTGCGCTTCATCCAGGGCGTGGGCGTGGGCGGCGAATGGGGCGGCTCGGTGCTGATGTCCATGGAGTGGGCGCGCACCAATTCGCACCGCGGCTTCGTCGCGTCCTGGCCGCAGTTCGGCGTGCCGGCGGGCCTCTTTCTCGCCAATCTCGCGGTGCTGGCCATGAGCGAGATCTCCGGCAGCAGCTTCTTGACCTGGGGATGGCGGGTGCCGTTTTTCCTGAGCATCGTGCTCGTCGCCATTGGGCTCTATATCCGGCTGAGCATTCTCGAAACGCCGATCTTCGCCAAGCTCCTCGCCGAGAACAGGATCGAGAAAACCCCGATGCTCGAAGTGATCCGCCGCCAGCCCAAGGACATCCTGCTCTCGGCGCTCGCGCGCATGGCCGAGCAGGCGCCGTTCTACATCTACACGGCCTTCGTGTTCACCTATGGCGTGAAAACGCTGCACGTCTCGCGCGACCTCATGCTCACCGCCGTGCTGGCCGCCGCCGTGTTGCAGTTCGTGACCATTCCGCTCTTTGGCCACGTGTCCGACCTGATCGGTCGCAAGCGCATGTACATGATCGGCGCGGTAGCCGTCGGCGTGTTCGGCTTTATCTACTTCGCGATGGTCGACACGAAAAATCCCGCGTGGATTTTCGCGGCCGTGGTGCTTTCGCTCGTCCCGCACGCCATGCTTTACGGTCCACAGGCGGCGTTCATCGCCGAGTCGTTCACGGGGCGGCTGCGGTATAGCGGGGCGTCGCTCGGCTATCAACTGGCTTCGGTGATTGCGGGCGGCCCCGCACCGTTGATCGCCACCGCGCTGTTCGCTTACTACCGCTCGGGCTACGCGATCGCGGCGTATATCCTCGCGTGCGCGGTGGTCAGCCTGCTCGCCGCCTGGCGCATGGGCGACTACACGAACAAGGACATTTCGCGCGAATACGACGACACCCGCGCCTGGGGCGAGCGCGGTCACACTTCGCGGCATGCGTGACCGGCCGCGCGGGAGGCGCTCGATGCTCACGCGAGCGCCTCCACCCGGCGCGCGAACCCGCATCGGATAGCCCGGCAGCGAAAAACGCTACACTTGGCGGCACCCGCCGACTCATCGAAGACTCATCGAACGAGGTGCTCGCCATGCCGGTTGCCCATGCGGGGCGTTCAGCTCGCCTCTTCTCCCTCTTCTGCCTTCTCCTCTCCCTCGTTTTCTGGCTCAGCGGCTGCGCGGGGTTTGGCCAGGACCCGCTGCGGGTCAACGTGGCAGGCATCGAACCGCTAAAAGGCGAAGGGCTGGAGATGCGCTTCAACGTGAAGCTGCGCATCCAGAATCCCAACGATACGCCGATCGAATATAGCGGCGTCTCGCTGCAACTGGATCTCAATGGGCAATCCTTCGCGAGCGGCGTGAGCGATCAAAGCGGCGTCGTGCCGCGATTTGGCGAAGCGATCATCTATGTGCCGCTGACCGTGCCTGCGTTCTCCGCCGTGCGCCAGGCCTTCGCGTTCGCAGGCGGCGCGAGCGCGGGCAGCATTCCGTACGAGATTCGCGGGCGGCTCGCGGGCGGCATCGGTGGCGGCACGCGATTCACCGATCAGGGGAAATTGTCGCTGCCGGTGGCGCCGGGTGGGAGCTTGATGGGCGAGTAAATGCCTCGCAGAAGGCGCCCCATTCCGGCGCGCGCGGCGCCATGCACGACCTGCAATCTCCCCATAAAAACAATGCAGTAGACAACAACTGGCCTGGTCCCTCAAATTGGCACGGTCATTCTATTTTGAATGCCATTAAACCAAGACCAAGAGGAGACAACTATGCGCGTTGGCAAGCACGGAGCGTGCGGCGTAGCGCTGGCTATTGCCGCAGGCAGTGCGGCGGCAGCCGATTCGAACGTCACGCTATACGGCGTGGCCGACACCTATTTGCAGTATCTCGACAATGGCGGCGCCCATACGATCGGCCAGTACAGCGGCGGTTCGACGGGCTCGCTGGTCGGGCTCAAAGGCAACGAAGACCTGGGTGGCGGACTCGCCGCGCAATTCGACGTCGAAGCGGGCTTCAATCTCAACAACGGCTCGCTGTTGATCGACAAGAGCGTGCTGTTCTATCGCCAGGCGTGGGTCGGGCTCAAGGACGAAACGTATGGATCGCTGAGCTTCGGCCGCCAGTACGATGTGGCGTTTCGCATTGTCTACCCGGTTGAGCCGTTCAACGTCAACGAAACGTTGTCGCCGTTCTCGGCCATGGTGCTCGCCGTCGATCGCAATACGCTCTCGACGCAGTACGATCCCGGTCGGTTGTCCAACAGCGCGCTCTACCAGACGCCGCGAATTGGCGGCTTGCAGGGTTACGCGATGTATTCGTTCGCCGCAACCGTCACGGCGCCGGTTCCGGCGACCACGGGCAATACGCTCGGCGTAGGCGTGAACTACACGGGCGGGGCGCTCTACGCGGGGTTTGCCTATACGAACCAGCGGCCGGGAACGCAGACCATCGCCGCCCTGCCGGCCGCGCTGACCTTGCTCGGCACCGAGCACTTCGTCGGTGCGCTCGCCTACCGGCTGGGTATCGTGAACCTGCAATTCAACTACTCGTACCAGCGCGCCGACAATCCCTCGCAGCATACGCTCGCCGCGGTTCTCGGCACGGCGCACTCGCTCAGCATCGCGGAACTCGGCGCAACCATTCAGGCGAGTTCCGCCGATTCCATCAAGCTTGCCGCGCTCTATCGCAACGTACGCGGCGCGCATGACAACACACCGGGCTTCGCGGCGGGTATCGACCATCTTCTGTCCAAGCGCACGAGCGTCTATGCGCGCGTTGGCTACATGAAGAACAACGGCACCGCCACGGTGAGCTGGCCGGGCGTCTCCGTAACCGAAGCGGGCACGAATCAGTTCATGGCGGCCCTGGGCGTGACGCATCGCTTCTGATTTCCTGCGTTCCCACGTAAGCAACAAAAACGGCGACTGCAAGCAGTCGCCGTTTTTATTTCGTTATCCGTATCGAATCAAACGGATTGACGCACGACAGGTGGATAAACAAACCGGCGCGAAATGTGCACTTCTCGCGGGACATAAAGACGTAGCGCCAGATAGAAGCGGCCCGCGGGCGCAGGCAGCCAGTTGGCGCGCAGAACCGGATCGTGCGGCTCCACGGCCGAAATCGCAATGCGCAAGCCGCCGTCCGCGTCGTGACGCAGGCCGCGTGTACGGTCGCCCAGCGAATAACGCCCTATCTCGTTCTCCGCGAGCATGCAGGTCGCTTTCTCGTAGGCGGTGAGCGACCAGAATGCGTCGACCTGCGGCCCTTGTCCCGCTGCAAAGTACACGACGTAAGTGCAGCCGCCATCGAGGCATGCCCCGCTTGAATCGAAGTCAGCCGTGATGTACATCGCCTCTTCGATGCCCAGTGCGCCGATATAGTTGAGCGCGACCTGCGCGCGTTCGCGATAGTCCGCGCCGAACGACTCGCGCACGTCCACCGGCAAGGCCCACCCGCCGCCCAGCGCGAGCGCGGGCGCACCCGAGAGGGCATCCGTCACATGCGCAATGGCGCGCGCCAGGGTCTCGCGCACCTGCGCGTCGAGCGCCTTGCCGGCGCAGCGGGCGCCGACGCCCACTCGCTCAAAGCTTGCCACGCGTTCGCCCTCGGCAAGCGGCGGCGGATTCGCGGCCAGCACCGCGTTGACGACCTCGACGAACCGCATGGCGTCGCCCGGCTTCTCGTTCGGCTGCATGCCCGCGTCGATCCGGCACGGCGCCTGCGCGCTGCCTTCCGGCCCAGGCTCGATGACCAACTGGTCCTGCAAGCGCACGGCATCGGAGAGATCCGCTGCGCCGTCCGCCAGCATGCGACCGATGATCCACACTGTATTCGTGGGGCATGCCACCGCTTGCATGCCCTCGGGCACGCTGCCGCGCCAACCCGGTCCGTGCAGCAGGAACGCGCCGGCCTCGTTGCCGGTCGTGCGCGTGCCGATACAGCCGAACGGATTCGTGTACATGTCGAGCAGACCGAGCACGTAGTACCGCGCCTGCATCGCGGGCACGCGGATCACGATAGGGCCCGCGCTCAGGTCCAGCCATGCATTCGAGTACAGCGTGTCGTTGTTTGGCGTGACGACCCGGCGATGTTGCGGGCCGAGCAGTTCGCGCACATGGAGCCACTGGTTCGCCCAGCGTTGCGAGGCGTCGGCCGCGGAACCGGCGAGACGCCCGGCTGCGTCGATACGCGGACAGGTTGCCGAGCGCATGCGCGCCATTTCGTACAGCGGCAGCGCGAACTGCACCGCTTCGACGGCCAGATCGAACAGACCATCAAACTGCGGATCGGAATCAGGCGTGGGTTTCATGTTCACAAGCGGCGTTGGTCATGGTTAGTCATGGTTGGTCATTCACGGCACGAACCGGGGGAATCGCGTAAAGCCCTTCGAGGAAAGACGTTTGCGGGTGATAAAGGCGCAGGATCAGATAGAAGCCGCCCACCGGCGCGGGCAACCAGTTCGCGGACAAAGGCGGCGGCGCGTGCTGGATCTGGATACGCAGGCCGCCGTTGGCGTCGTATTGAAGCCCTTGCGTGCGGTCACCGATCGCATACCGCCTGATCGGGTTGTCGACGAAAAAACGATCCTCGCCATAGAGCGACAGCGACCACAGCGCATCGACCGGCGGCAACTGGCCCGGCGGAAAATAGAGTTCGTAGCGACGGCTCCCGGCAAGAAGCTGCCCCGCGTCGTCGAAATCGGCAGTGGCGTAGACCGCTTCGTCGGCGGCCAGCGCACCCAGGCCTTTCATGGCGATGCACGCTCGCAGCACATGATCGTTTCCATAGCGACCAAGTCCGAGGCTATACGCCCAACCGCGCCGGGCGCGATTCGTCGTGAACGCGGCGATCAAACGTTGGGCGTCCACGTAACCCTGGCGCAAACCATGCTGAACCGCTGCCGGAAGCAACGTGACGTCGTTCGGCCCCCGTTCGCGCAAGCCCGCGCGCACGAGCATCTTCACGAGCGCTGCCTCGTCCTCGCGCACCGGAAAGTCGGCCAGCGAGTCGAACACGCTCTGGAAGAAGTCGAGCGCGCGATCTCCGCGCTCGGGCCATCGGCTCACGCACGCGGGCCCTGCGCTCTGCGGCCCGTGCAGACGAAACGCGCGTGCAACCTGCCGTGCGGCCGGCAGATCGTCGTCGCCGTGCACCAGCACGCGGCCAAGCAACCACACGAGTGCCGTGGGACATTCCACCGGAATACCCGGCGCATCCACTCGCTGGCCGCGCGCGTGCAGCACGAACCGGCCGCCGTTTGCGCCCGCTTTGCGTGCGCCGATATTGACGAAGTTGCTCGTGAAGGCGTCCAGCAGTTCGATCACGTAGTAGCGATCCGCCTCGATGGCGGGAATCTCGAGCACGACAGGCCCCGCACCAAGATCGATCCAGCCGTTCAGATAGAGGAAGTCGTTCGCCGGCGTGACGATGTCGCGATCTTCGTGGGTCCAGCAACGCTCGCTCGCGTGAATCGTGTTGAAGGGCGAGCGCAGCGGACTCGTCGAATGCGCCAGCGTGTGCAGCGCGCACGTGCGCATGACTTCGACCACGGGATAACGCGCGAGCGCAAGCGGCCCGGCCGCCATTCTGACGAGCGCGGTGAGCGGGTCGTCGACGTGTTCCGGCATTGCCTCGTTGAGGCTCATTGTTGGGTTGTACATAACAGTTTCCGGTTGGAGGCGGCGGGGCGGCAATGCCGCCTTGAACGGCCGCGTTGCAAACAAGCGCGGCGTTACTGGACGGTGTGGCGCGCGCTTTGCGAGCCGGGCCGGTTCGAGTCGGCCAACGCTGGGTGAGCGGCCTGGGCGCGAGCGATAAAGCGCCGCCGATCCGCGTCGGGATGGATCAGCCACGCGGCGAGCAAGCCCGCGATCACGGAGAATCCCCCGGCCACCATCATGCCGAGGCGATAGCCGGTGACGACGTCCGCGGCGCGGTCGATGATCCATCCCATCACCGCGGGCGTGATCAGCCCCGCCAGCGTCGTGATGCAGATGTTGATGCCCAGCACGCCGCCGCGTTGCGCGCCCGGCACGATTTCGCCCGCGAGCGTGACACCGGTCACGAACGTGAACGAAGCCAGCGAGAACGCGAGTGTCACGGTCGCGATGAGCAGCGGCCCAACGGGCACGAACGGCATGAGCGCCAGTGCGCCGCCGGAGGCGACCACCGCCGCCGCGCCCAGCGTTCCGCGCGCATGGCGACTGGAAATGCCGCGCTTCATAAGCCATTGCGACCCGCCGCTCAGCGCCGGTGAGGCGATCATCTGGCCAAAGGCGGGCAGCACGACGATCCAGCCGACCTGCTCGATCGAATAGCCGCCAACGCGTGTGAGATAGCTCGGCAGCCAGACGGTGGCGACCGTGAGCATCACATAGGCGGCAAACCCGCCCAGATCGCAACCCACGCACGTGCGCGCGAGCAGCAACACGCGCAGCGGGACGCGCGCGGGCAGCGCGTGAAGGTCTGGGCGTGCCTGGGCGGTGGCATGTTCGCCTTGCCCGCGCTGCCCGTCGTGCATGCCAAGCGGCCCCTCCTGGCCGACCCGGAGCCATGCCGCGCTCCAGACCAGGCCGACGACGGCGAGCAACTGAAACGCGGCGTGCCAGCCATACGCGGCGATCACCGCCGTGATGCCGGGCGCGATGAAGCCCGCTCCGAACGCGGCCCCGATCGTTAGCAATGCAGAGGGCAGCATGCGCTCGTGATCCGGGAACCACTTATAGAGCGCGTGCACGGCAACGGGAAAAGCCGGGCCTTCGCTCGCGCCCAGCAAGATGCGCGACGCGAGCAGCGTGGCGGGCGTCGCGTACAGGAGCAGCGGCGCCTGTGACAAGGACCAGATCACGGCCATGCCGAACAGCAGCCAACGCGTTTTGACGCGATTGGCCAGCAAGCCGACCAGCAACGCCGAAACGGAAAAGAGCGCATAAAAGCTTGCCGCGATGCGCCCGAACGCCGCGTGGGTGAGATGCAGGTCTCGCATGATCGGCCCGGCGGCGAGCCCGATCAGGGACTTGTCGGCGAAATTGATCGCCAGAAACAAAAACAGTCCGGCGACGATGATCCATCTCCGGCCCTTACCGCTCGCGTCGAACGCCATGGTGTCTCCTCTCGCGGCCATTGTCGTCGCGCCGGCCAACACCGATCGCCTTCCCGCTGCCGCGTGCCGCACATTGAACGACGCCCGGCTTGATTACACAATTGCATTCTTTGCATCCAATCGATGCAGCACGCGCATGCACTTCGGGGCCACATCGAACCGGCGAAAACCTGCGTCGGGTGGGCAAACCACGCGTTGCGAGGGGGCACGATCTTCGCTATCTTGCGGTGTCACGGCACGCTCCGGCGTTGCCGCTCGCGCCACCTTTTCCGGAGTCACATCCCGTTGGTCGAAATCAGCGTCCGCCGGTTGAACCATATCGTCGCCCTCGCCGAAGAAGGCAGCTTTGCGCGCGCGGCCGAGCGCGTCCATTTGAGCCAGCCGGCGCTCAGCCGCAGTGTGCAGGCCATCGAGGAAGAACTCGGTTTGCGCCTGTTCGATCGCGCGACGCGCGGCGTGGCGGTGACGCAGGCGGGCAAGCTGATCATCGAGCGAGCGCGCCGCGTGCTGTTCGAAGCGGGCTGTCTCGTGCGCGACGTCGAATTGCTCAAGACACACGAGGCGGGCGAGGTGCGCATCGGGCTCGGACCGTACCCCGCTGCGTTGCTGTTGCCCGACCTGCTGACGGCGTTCGCCACCGGTTATCCGAACGTGCAGATGAAAGCCGAGCTCAATCACGCGCACGTGATGATCGACATGCTGCTCAAGGAGCAACTGGACTTCCTCGTGCTCGACCGTCGGGTGCTGCCCGACAACGCATCGCTATCGGTGCGGCGTCTGCCGCGCCACAACGGCAACTGGTTTGCCCGGCCCGGCCATCCGTTGATGCAACGCGGGCCGGTGCCGTCGAGCGCGCTGCGCGACTATCCGATCGTGACCGTGCCGTTGCCGCAATACATGCGCAGCGCGGTGCACCGCCTGCTGAAAATCCGCTCGCACGAGCGAATTCCGATCCAGCTCGAATGCAATGACGTGCGCGTGCTCAAGGGCTACGTGGAAACCAGCGACGCGGTGCTGTTCGCAACGGCATCGGTGACACGGCGCGAGCTTGAGGCGAAAACGCTCGCGGCCGTGCCGTTGACCGACGCGCCGCGTACGGGTCTGGAATTCGCGCTGGTCTCGCTGGCCGAGCGAACCCTCTCGCCTGCCGGAGAAGTCGCGCTGGCGCTCACCGAGCGCATGCTCGACGAGGCCAACGTCGACGCGTAGCGCGAGTGTCGTTGGGCCCCGTAACGCTCGCAGCGCCAGCCCTACGATCAGCCATTTTGATACCGGTATCATATTTTCGTCCAACCTGTTGGAAGATGAAGCATTCCTTTGGACGAACCCGCGCTTGCGGCCTACGATGCGACTCGCCACTCCCACTCTCGAAAGTCTTCCATGTCCACAGCTTCCGCCTATCTTCCGCACGATCTCGACTGCGCCCTGCTCGTCGGCCGCGTCTGGCGCCCCACCCCGGATGGTGACGGCCCCTGCGTCGTCGTCGTTCGCGGCGGCATGGTTTTCGACATCTCGCCTGTCGCGCCCACCACGGCCGACCTGTTCGAGCGCGACGATCTGCTCGATGTGATCCGCCATACGCCCGGCGAGCCGCTCGGCCCGGTCGGCGCGCTGATCGAGCACAGCCTCGCGGCCAGGCGCCCCGCCGATCGCCCCTCGCTGCTCGCGCCGTGCGACCTGCAAGCGATCAAGGCCTGCGGCGTGACGTTCGCGGTGAGCCTGCTGGAGCGCGTGATCGAAGAACAGGCGGGCGGCGACCCCGCCAAAGCGCAGGCCGTGCGCGCCGAAATCACCCAGCTCATCGGCACCGATCTTTCGAAGATCAAGCCCGGTTCCGAGGCCGCGAGCAAGCTGAAGGACGAACTTCAGCGCCGGGGCGCGTGGTCGCAATACATGGAAGTCGGCATCGGCCCGGACGCCGAGGTGTTCTCGAAGTCGCAGCCCATGTCCTCGGTCGGCTTCGGCGCCGATATCGGTCTGCATCCGGCCTCCGCATGGAACAACCCCGAGCCGGAAATCGTGCTCGCGGTCAACAGCCGGGGCGACGTGGTGGGCGCGACGCTCGGCAACGACGTCAATCTGCGCGACATCGAGGGCCGCTCCGCGCTGCTGCTCGGCAAGTGCAAGGACAACAACGGCTCCTGCGCCATCGGCCCGTTCATCCGCGTGTTCGACGACACGTTCACGCTCGACTCGGTTCGCGCCACGAGCGTGTCGCTGCGCGTGGAAGGCGCGGACGACGACTTCCTGCTCGAAGGCGTGAGCCATATGCAGGAAATCAGCCGCGACCCGCTCGATCTCGTTTCGCAGACATGGGGCCGCCACCATCAGTATCCCGACGGCTTCATGCTGTTCCTCGGCACGATGTTCTCGCCGATCAAGGACCGCGACGCGCCCGGCGGCGGCTTTACCCATCACCTCGGCGACCGGGTCACGATCAGCGCGCCGCCGCTCGGCGCCATCGTCAACACCGTGCGCCTGAGCACCGAAATCGAACCGTGGACGTTCGGCGTGCGAGCGCTGTATGCCAATCTGGCCGCGCGCGGTCTTTAATCTGGAGTGAATTCGCAATGCAAACAGACAACAACGTAGCGCCGTTCGCGCGCATCGACGAAGCCGCCGCCCTCGCGCACGAAGCCCAGGCGACTTACGGCGCGGCTTCGCGCGCGGTGCGCAGCGCCCTGCTGCGGGGCCTCGCCGACGCGCTCGAACGCGACGTCGCCCAGCTCGTCGCGATCGCCGATGAAGAAACCTCGCTCGGCGCGGCGCGTTTGAACGGCGAAGTCGCACGCACGGCGTTCCAGTTGCGCGGCTTTGCCGAGCGCGTGGACGCGGGCGTCGCCCATCGCCACGTCGACGACGCGGCTGTGCCCGGTGCGCCGCCCGCAGGCCGCCCGCATCTCACGCGCGTTCAGATCCCGCTCGGACCTGTCGCAATGTTTTCGGCGAGCAATTTCCCGTTCGCGTTCTCGGTGCTCGGCGGCGATACGGCGTCGGCGCTCGCAGCGGGTTGCGCGGTGATCGTCAAGCCGCACTCGGGCCACCCCGAACTCTCGCGCCGCGTGCATGCGCTGGCCGCGGCCGTGTTGCGCGAACAGGGCCTGCCGCAAGGCGTGATCGCGTTCGTCGATCAAGCGTCGCGCGAAGCGGCCGTGCATCTCGTGGGTCATGCCGATGTCGCGGCGGTGGCGTTCACGGGTTCGTACCAGGGCGGCGTGGCCCTGTGGCGCGCGGCCAATGCGCGCCGCCGGCCGATTCCGTTCTACGGCGAACTCGGCTCGATCAACCCGCTCGTGGTGCTCCCGCAAGCGCTCGCCGAAGGCGTCGACACGCCCGCCGCCACGCTTGCCGCGTCCATCACGGCGGGCTGCGGTCAGTTCTGCACGAGCCCCGGCTTGATCCTCGTTCGCGACGATGCCGACGGCGAACGTTTCGCGCAAGCGCTGGCCCAGGCCTTGTCCGCGCAGAAGCCCCATGCGATGCTCACGGCCGCCATGCGCCGTGGCTTCGAAAGCGCGAGCGCGCATGTCGCCGCACAAGCGGGCGTGCGCGTGCGTCTTGCCGCGCCCGAGCAAAACGAAGAAGCCGTCGCACCCGCGCCCCGTCTTTTCGAAACCGACGCGCAAACGTTCATCGCGAACGCGGCGCTTCATGAAGAGATGTTCGGACCCGCCGCATTGATCGTGAAGGTGCGCGACGAAGCGCAAACGCTCGACGTGCTGGGCGCCGTGGAAGGTTCGCTCACGGTCACGCTGTGGGGCGCGCAGGCCGATACGCCCGGGAATCGCGCGCTTGCCGCCGCTGCGCAACGCATCGCGGGGCGCGTGCTGTTCGGCAGCGTGCCGACCGGCGTCGCCGTGTGCGACGCGCAGCAACACGGCGGCCCGTGGCCCGCTTCGACGCAACCGCAAACCACCTCGGTGGGTTATGCCGCGATCGAGCGCTTCCTGCGCCCGGTTGCGTTGCAAGATGCGCCGCAGTGGGCGATCGACGCGACTAGCGGAACGGCTGAAGCGTAAGCGAGCCCGTCTTCGATAGACGTAGCGAAAAAAAGCGGAGACCGGATTTAAAACCCGGTCTCCGCTTTTTTGCATGTGGATGCGTCGCGGCGGTTGGCCCGGTGTTGCCAGGACAATCCGCTCAGGATCGCCGGGCGTCCCCCTGTTTCATCTCCGGCTTGCCATCGCAAGCCGGATCGCAAGCCCCGCGAACACCGTTCCAAGAAGATACTGCGCAAGCCTCGATTGACGCCGCCCTCCCATCAATCGGCGCATCACACGGCTCGCTCCCACGATCACCACGCCATTCACAACGAAACCGATCGCATTGAGCACGGTGGCCAGCATCAATATCTGCAAGGCGACGGAGCCGTCTTGCGGGCGCACGAATTGCGGAAAAAGCGCGAGCACGAACAAGGCCATCTTGGGATTGAGCAGATTCGTCAACAACCCTTGCCGGAAAATCCGTCCCAATGACTTTCGAGCGGATGTCGTCGCGGCCGATGCGATGGTTGCATTCGCCCGGAATGTTTTCCAGGCAAGGTAGAGCAGATACGCGGCGCCGGCGAAGCGAACCGCGTCGTAAGCGGCCGGCACGGCCAGAAACAACTCGGAGAGCCCAAACGCGGCCGCCATCGCGTGACAGTAGGTGCCCGCCTGAATGCCGGCCAGCGAGGCGAAGCCCGCGGCGCGCCCCTGGCTCACGCTCCTCGAAGCGATCAGCAGCATGTCCGGGCCGGGTGTCATCGTCAGAGCAAGGCAAGCGCCGGAAAAGAGCGCGAGCGTAGATAGACCGAGCATGGGAATCCCTTTTGTTGGCAAGGCACAAAAGGGATCTCAGTCTATTGAAGAGGCGCGGTCCGGTCAAACCGCGCAAGCCGGCCGCGCGCCGGCCTGCGCGCGCGAGGACGTCGCCCGCTCAAGCCACCGGCTTTGCAAGCGCAAATGCGTGCGGCCCGGCGTAGCCAAGCAGCGCCGACACGTCCGCCGCGCCGCGCGCGATCAGCGCCTTGAAGCGCTCCATGCCCGGCACGCCGCGGCTCACGGGCGTGCCCATCACGAGCGTCGCGATCACCGCACCCGGCTCGTCGCGTATCGGCGCGGCGAAGCCCATCACGTCGGCGGAGCTTTGCTCGACCGTGGCCGCCACGCCGGTTTGCGCCACGTCCTTGATGATGGCTTTCAGCTCGCGCGAGCGTGCGCGTGGCGGGCGTGTGCGCACGCAGGTCGGCCGTGCGCAGATACTCGGCCTGCTGCGCCTCGCTCATCGCCGCGAGCAGCACGCGCCCGCCCGATGACGAAAACAGTTCGCGCCGCTCGCCGATGCCCGCGATAAAACGGATCGCGCTGCGGCTTTCCGCCGACATCACATAGACCATGGAAGGCCGGTCGCTCGCGAGCTGGCCGATCAGGATCGTCTCCCCCGCCTCCAGCGCGAGGCGCTCCATCACGGGCCGCGCGATCTCGGGAAAACGCCGCTGGGCGACGATGGCCGCGCCAAGCTTGAACGCTTCCACGCCGAGCGCGTACTTGCCGCCGTTGTGCGCGAGGTAATGCGCGTGCGTGAGCGCGCGCAGCAGCGCGAGGAGGCTGGTTTTGGGCGTGGCGCTCAACTCCGCGAGCCCGGTAAGCGTGGCGCCTTGCGGGTGGTCGGCGAGTATGCGCAGGACCTGCGCGATACGCGTCGTGGCGCGCGGGCCGGGTGACGCTGTCGTGGCCTCGGTGCCCGGCTTACGGGCGCGATGGGCATCACCGCCGAGTTCGATCTCCAGCTCCATACGCGCCGGTCGCATGCGCAACGCTTGCAGTATGGATCGGAGTCCTATTGGGATGAGGTGGTCGGCACGCACGCCATCGACCGCTGGAGCAGCGTCGCCGCAGGCGTCGTCGGCATCTTCGACGCGCTCGACGAGGCGGCGACGGCCGCTTCGTGACCGGCGGTCACGCAAGCGCGACGCGCTTCACCACGACGTCGAGTAGCACGTTCGCGCCGTCGATGAGCTGATCGTCGTCCGTATGCTCGCGCGGGTTGTGGCTGATGCCGCCACGGCTCGGCACGAAGATCATGGCGGACGGCGCGATGCGCGCGATCATCTGGGCGTCGTGGCCCGCGCCCGAGGTCATGCGGCGATGCGAAAAGCCCAGCCGCGCCGCCGACGCCTCGATGACATCGAGCAGGGCCGCGTCGAACACCACCGGCTCGAAACGCACGAGGCGCTCGGTCTCGATCCTCACGCCCTCGCGCTGCGCCGACTCGACGAGAAAGTCCGCAAGACGCCGCTCCGCTTCTTGCAGGCGCGCTTCGTCGGGGTCGCGCAAATCCACCGTGAACACGGCCTTGCGAGGAATCACGTTGATCACGTTAGGCTCGATGTTCAGCATGCCGATGGTCGCGAGCGTCGTGCCGCTTTGCACCGCGAGTTCGCGCAGGAACGTCGCGACCGCGGCGGCCACCCAGCCGGCGTCGTGACGCAGATGCGTGGGCGTGGTGCCCGCATGGTTGGCGCTGCCCTGCACGGTCACGCGCTGCCACGAAATGCCTTGCAGATTCTCGACCACGCCAATGCGCACGTTCTCCGCTTCGAGTATCGGCCCCTGCTCGATATGCAGTTCGACGTACTCGTGCGGCAAGATCGCCCCCGGCTCCATGTCGCCCGCGTAACCAATGCGCGCGAGTTCGTCGCCAAGACGCGTGCCGTCGATGCCGCGCGTCGCCAGCGCCTCGTCCACGGCGAGGCCGCCCGCGTAGACGAGCGAGCCCATCATGTCGGGCTGGTAGCGCACGCCCTCTTCGTTCGTGAAAGCGCCAACGGTAATGGCGCGGCGCGGCTTGACTCCGGCCTCGCGAAAGGCGCGCACCACGGCGAGACCGGCCAGCACGCCGTAGCAACCGTCCAGCGCACCGGCGTTGCGTACCGTGTCGATGTGCGAGCCGAGCATGAGCGGGCGGTGCGCGCGGTCGTCAGCATCCTGCGTGTCGGCGCGCAAGGTGCCGAACACATTGCCGATGCGATCGATCGTCACGTCGAGATCGAGTTCGCGCATCCAGGCGACTACGCGGTCGCGGCCGGCCTTTTCGTCGTCGCTCAGCGCAATACGCGTGCGGCCACCCGCATCGGGGTCCGCGCCGATCTCGCCTAGCTCGCGCAGTTGCCGCAGCAGCCGCTCGCCGTTCAGTTTGAGTGTCGTATGGGTGGTCATGGGCGCTCCGCCGTTGCGAGGCGCGGCAATTCCAGCCGAGCGATTTCAGCGAAGTAGCGCGCGCCGGTCATCAGGATGTCGTCGTTGAAGTCATAGCTCGCGTTATGCAGCGCGATGCCGCCGCGCTCCGGCGTTTCGCCGTTGCCGATAAAGCTGAAGTTGCCCGGCACCACCTGCAAGAACGCGCCGAAGTCCTCGGAGATCATCATCGGCACCACGTTGGCGTCGACATTCGACTCGCCCGCCACGTTGCGCGCCGCCTGAACCGCAACGCCGACGAACGCCTCCGAATTGACCGTGGGCGCGAACTCGTGCGTGTATTCGAATTGGCACTGCGCGCCGTGCGTGCGGCAAATGCCCTCGCTCACCTCGCGCATGCGGGTTTCGAGCAGCGCCTGCACGTCCTTCGAATAGCTGCGCGTGTCGCCCTTGATGACGACGTTCGACGGCGTGGCGTTGCGAATGCCGTCCGTGATGAACTCCGTACACGAGATCACGGCTTGCAGGCTCGGGTCGAGATTGCGCGAGACGATGGTTTGCAGCGCGAGCACGATTTGCGAGCCGATCACGATGGGATCGACGCCCATATGCGGGCGCGCGGCATGGGCTCCTCGCCCCTTGATATGGATGACGAAATTATCTTCGCTGGCCATGATGCCGCCCGCGCGCGTGGCGAACGAGCCGGCCGGCATGCCCGGCATGTTGTGCGCGCCGAAAATCGCGTCCACGGGAAAGCGTTCGAACAAGCCGTCGGCCATCATCGCTTTCGCGCCGCGGCCATGCTCCTCGGCGGGCTGAAAAATAAACCGCACCGTGCCGTTGAAGTCGCGCCGCTCGGCGAGCAGGCGCGCGGCGCCCAGGATCATCGACATATGGCCGTCGTGCCCGCACGCGTGCATCTTCCCCGCGATCAGCGAAGCGTGGGCGCGGCCCGGCGCATGCTCCGCGATATTCAAGGCGTCCATGTCGGCGCGCAGGCCGATGGCGCGCTTGCCGTCTCCCACCTTGAGGCTCGCCACGAGCCCGGTGCCGCCTATGCCGCGATGCACCTCCAGCCCCAAGGTTTCGAGTATCTTCGCCACGTAGTCGGACGTATTGACCTCCTCGAAGCCGGTTTCGGGGCGCTGGTGGAGATACTGGCGCCAGCTTTTGAGCTGGCCTTGCAGTGTGCTTTCCATGCGGTTGTCCTTTTCTGTGCTCGCCGTTCGCATCCGTTCGATTACCGCGTGAGTTGTCCGAGCCACGCGTCGCGACGCGCCGCCACATCCTCCGCGGGCACGCCCACGAGCTGCGCGTACACGCCCGGCGCCGTGGCGCCTTCCGTGCTGATGAGCAACACGCGCGCGTTGGCGTCGAGACCGACCGCGCGCGCGAGTTCGGGCTCGCGCATCAGCCGCGCGAGGCCCGCCAGGCCCGCCGCGCCCGATTCGCCGGACACGACAGGCACGTCGTTGTCCGCGCCCGCCGCGAGTCTGCGCATCGCTTCAACGGCTTCGTCATCGTCGATCAGCAGGAAGTCGTCCACGCAGGGCTCGAGAATTTTCCACGCGAGCGGCGACGCTTCTCCGCACGCAAGGCCCGCCATGACGGAATCGACCGAACCCGTGGCCTTCGCCGCCTGACCGGCGATGGCGCTTTGATAGAGACAATCGGCCTGACGCGGTTCGACCACGATGAAGCGCGGGCGCGCCACGCCATCATGCTCCCAGAGATAACTGGCCACACCGGCCGCGAGGCCGCCCACGCCGCCCTGGAGGAAAACGTGCGTCCACGCCGCGTCGCGCGATTGCTCGATGATTTCCGCCGCAATCGTCCCATATCCTTGCATGACGTCGCGCGGAATCGCTTCATAGCCTTCGTATGACGTATCGGAGACGACGTGCCAGCCGTTCGTCTTCGCGAGTTGCGCCGCGTGCTCGACCGACTCGTCGTAGTTCCCCGCAATGCGCACGATGCGCGCGCCGTAGGCGGCGATTGCCGCCTCACGCTCGGCGCTGACGTTCGCATGCAGCACGATCACGCAGTGGCAGCCGATGGCACGCGCCGCCGCGGCGAGCGCCTTGCCGTGATTGCCGTCGGTCGCGCTGATGACCGTGAGGTTCGCGACCATTTCCGCGTAACGGCCCTCGATCAACGCCCGGGCGTCGATATCGTGCATGGGCCACAGGCGCATGACGAGGCGCATCAGCGCGATGGGCGCGCCAAGCGCCTTGAAGCTGCCCAGAGGAGAACGAAGCGATTCGTCCTTCAAGCCCACGCGGGCAACGCCCAGTTGCGCGGCCAGCCCGCCCAGTTCCCAGAGCGGGGTCGGCTCGGGGCTGATGAGATTCCAGCCGGCCAGCCATGCGCGGCTTTCGTCGCCGGACTTCATGTTGAGGATGCCGCGCAGCGTCTCGGGGTACGGACTGCGCGTGGCGCGAGGATTGGCGATCAGCATGCGTAAGGGCTCCGGTGGGCTTGCGATATCGAAATGATATTGCGCAGACCCCGCGAAAAAGTCTCATAATGCGAGCGCTGCACGCAAAAAAATATCGACTTTCAGGCTCCCGTGTAAATGGAAATGGCGACACATCTCGATTCGTTCGACCGCAAGCTCCTGATGGAAGTGCAGCGCGACGCCCAGACCCCGCAGAACGAACTCGGCGTGCGCGTGAACCTCTCCACCGCCGCCGTGAACCGCCGTCTGCGTCGCCTCGCCGACGAGGGCGTGATCGACCGTTACGCGGCCATCGTGTCGCCCGAAAAGGTCGATCACCCCATTACGATCGTGGCCAACGTCGAGGTGGAGAGCGAGCAGATCGATCTGCTCGACGCCATGAAGCGCACGTTCGCGCGCTGCCCGCAGGTCCAGCAGTGCTACTACGTGGCGGGCGAGTGGGATTTCGTGCTGATTCTCGCGGTGCGCAACATGGACCAGTACACCGAACTCACGCGCGAACTGTTCTTTTCGAACAATAACGTGAAGCGGTTCAAGACTCTCGTGAGCATGAGCCGCGTGAAGGTCGGGCTCGAAGTGCCGCTCGATGCGGGCGACGCATAACCGGTGTGGATGCAAAAATCCATCGTTTTGCGCGCGCTTTCCGATAATTTTTATCGCGCCGCTATGCGAGGATCGGACATGACGCCTTGCCAGGCCCACGATTCAAAACAAGGAGCGACGCCCCATGAGCAGCAACACGCCACATCACGCGGGAATGACGGGAGACGACGCGCTATTCCACGATCCGGCGATCGTGCCTTTGCGCGCGGACCTCGCGCTCGCCCTGCGCGCCGCCGCGCATTTCGGGCTCGGTGAAGGGGTCTGCAACCACTTCAGCGTGGCGTTGCCCGGCGAAGCGGGGCGCTTTCTGCTGAACCCGCGCGGCCTGATGTGGAGCGAGGTGAAGGCCGACGACATCGTGATCGTCGACGCCGAGGGGCGCATGATCGCGGGGCGTCACGAAGTCGAGCCCACGGCGATGTTCATCCATGCCGCCATCCACCGCATCGCGAACAAGCAGTGCGTGCTGCATACCCACATGCCCTACGCCACCGCGCTCACGCTCACGGAAGATTGCGGGCTCGATACGACCTTGTCGCAGAACGCCATGCGCTATCACGGCCGCATTGCGCTGGACCGCGACTATAACGGCCTGGCGCTCGGTCCCGAGGAAGGCGAGCGCATCGCGCACGCGCTGGGCGGCAAGGATATCGGCTTTCTCGGCAATCACGGCGTCGTGGTGTGCGGCGAGCGCATCGATTACGCGTTCGACGACCTCTATTACCTGGAGCGCGCCTGCGCGACGCAGGTGCTCGCGCTTTCCACGGGGCGCGCGTTGCGGCCCGTGGCCGCCGGGCTGGCGCAACGGGTGGCCAGTCAGGTTCAGGGCGAGCGGCTTCAGTCGGAATTGTTCTTCACCGCGTTGAGGAGAACGTTGATTCACCCGTGATTCAACCGTGAAGGCGGCGCATCACGGACGGGGCCGCCGCGCCCCGTCGCAAGAGGCCCACGCGTTCGCCGCTACTTCCCCTGCCACACCGCCTTGCGCTTTTCCGCAAACGCGGCCGCGCCCTCCCGCGCGTCGGCCGATGCGAACACCGGGTCCGTGATCTCGCGCTGGCGCGTGAACATCTCGGCGCTCGTCCAGTCGCGCGACTCGCGCATCACACGCTTGCTCGCGGCCACCGCGAGCGGCCCGTTCGCGACGATCTTTTGCGCGAGTTCGAGCGCCCCGGCCAGCGCCTCGCCCGGCGGCGTGAGGCGGTTGACGAGGCCGAATTCGTAGGCCCGTTGCGCGCCGAACATGTCGCCGGTGAGCACGAGTTCCATGGCGATGCGCTCGGGCAACTGCTGTTGCAGGCGCAACAATCCGCCGGCGGCCGCGCACAGGCCGCGCTTCACTTCGGGCAGGCCGAACTGTGCGTTGTTCGCAGCCACGACGAGATCGCTCGCCAGCGCGAGTTCGAAGCCGCCCGCCAGCGCATAGCCCTCCACCGCCGCAATCAGCGGCTTGCCCGGCGGCGCTTCCGTGATCCCAGCGAAGCCGCGGCCCGGCAGGCTCGGCCGCTCGCCCTTGAGAAAGCCCTTCAGGTCCATCCCCGCGCAAAACGTGCCGCCCGCGCCGGTGATGATGGCGAGGCGCAGATCGTCGCGCCGCGCCAGTTCGTCGAGGGCCGCGGCAATCGCCTCGGCCACCGCTTTCGTGCAGGCGTTGCGCGCCTCGGGGCGGTTGATCGTGAGAATCTGAATACCGTCGCGGTATTCGATCAGCAATTCGTCGCTCATCGTCGGCCTCGCTTTAGCGCGGTTGCATGCGAATCGCGCCGTCCAGACGGATCGTTTCGCCGTTGAGCATCGGGTTCTCCAGAATGTGCAGCGCGAGCGCGGCGAATTCGTCGGCTTCGCCCAGACGCGGCGGAAACGGCACCATGCGGCCCAGCGAATCGCGAATCTCCTCGGGCAGACGCGCGAGCAGCGGCGTGTCGAACAGGCCCGGCGCGATCGTGCAGACACGGATGCCCTTGCTTGCGAGATCGCGCGCGGCCACGAGCGTCATGCCGACCACGCCGGCTTTGGACGACGCATACGGCACCTGCCCGATCTGCCCTTCGTACGCGGCCACCGACGCCGTGAGCACGCACGCGCCGCGCTCGCCGCCCGCGTCGGGCTCGTTGCGCGCCATCGCCGCCGCCGCGAGTCGCAACGCGTTGAAGGTGCCGATAAGATTCACGCGCACCACGTTTTCGTAGGCTTCGAGCGAACCCGGCGAGCCGTCTTTCTCGATCAGGCGCACCGCGCCGCCGCGCCCCGCGCAATGCACGAGCGAGCGCAGCGTGCCGCGCTTCGTGGCCGCTTCGAAGACGGCGTTCATGTCGTCGGCGCTCGTCACGTCGGCGGGCACGAAGCTCGCCTGCGCGCCCAGTTCGTCAGCCACGGCCGCACCGCGCGAACTGGCGAGGTCGGCGATCACCACCTGCGCGCCCTTCGCGAGCAAACGCTTCGCGCTCGCGAGGCCGAGCCCCGAAGCGCCGCCCGTCACCACCGCCACCGTGCCTGCAAATTTGTTCTGTTCGTTCATGAGTCGTTTCTCCTTCGTTGTTCGGGGTTGCGCGTCAGAGGCGCTCGATGAGCGTTGCGTTGGCCATGCCGCCCGCTTCGCACATCGTCTGCAAGCCGTAGCGGCCGCCGCTCAATTCCAGCGAATTGAGCATCGTGGTCATGAGGCGCGCGCCCGAAGCGCCGAGCGGATGCCCGAGCGCAATCGCGCCGCCCGCCGGGTTCAGGCGCGCGGCGTCCGCGCCCAGCGACTTTTGCCACGCGAGCGGGACCGCGGCGAACGCCTCGTTCACTTCGAAGTGCGAAATGTCGCCCACGGTAAGGCCACGCTTTTTCAGCAGGCGTTGCGTGGCGGGAATCGGCGCGGTGAGCATCATGAGCGGATCGTCGCCGCACACGTCGAACGCCACGATGCGCGCGCGCGGCTTCAGGCCCAACTGGGCCGCTTTCTGCTCGCTCATGATGAGCAGCGCCGACGCGCCATCGGCGATCTGCGAGGCGTTGCCCGCGGTCACGTTCCACTGGATGCCGGGAAAGCGCTCGGCCAGCTCCGCGCTCTCGAACGAGGGCGCGAGGCCCGCGAGGCGTTCGGCCGTCGTGCCCGCGCGGATGGTTTCGTCGGTGTCCACGCGGCGCACGCCCTCCGCGCCCGGCACGTCGATCGCCACGATCTCGCGCGCAAACTGCCCGGCCGCGCGCGCGGCGTCGGCGCGGCGGTGCGATTCGGCCGAGTAGGCGTCCAGTTCCGCGCGCGTGAGCGCCCACTTTTGCGCGACGAGGTCGGCGCTCACGCCCTGCCCGACCATACCCTCGGGGTAGCGCGCGTGGTAGAGCGCGCCATACGGGTCGCGGCCAATGCGCGACGAACCCATCGGCACGCGGCTCATCGACTCCACGCCGCCCGCCACGACGATATCGTTCACGCCCGCCATGATCGCCTGCGCCGCGAAATGGATGGCCTGCTGGCTCGAGCCGCACTTGCGCTCGATGGTGGTGGACGGCACGTGCTGCGGAAAACCGGCCGCGAGCCACGCGAGGCGGCCGGGCGTGGAGGCCTGCTCGCCCACCTGGCTCACGCAGCCGATCATGACGTCGTCCACGCTGCCGGGGTCGAGGTCGTTGCGGACAATCAACTGCTTGAGGACCTGCGAGAGCAGATCGACGGGATGAAGCTCGACGAAAGCACCGCCAGCCTTGGTCCGGCCCATCGGGCTGCGCACTGCGTCGACGATTACCGCGCTGTTGGTCATGGTTCTCTCAACGTTGGGAAGTGATAGGAAAAATGGATCCGACGACTCAAAATACACCACGCCGGCTCACTATTTCAATAGAGGTAAACATATTTTGAGTCTGTTGAATCATTTTTGTTGATTTCTCGTTCGCAATCCGCAACACTGATTGCACTGCATGAACCTGAGAGATCAAAAAAGGAGACACGAGCGCGCCCCAACCGGCCGCGCCGCATCGCGGAAGCGAAAAAATGAGCCAGGCGTCTTAAAAAATTGTTCCAGCGCGCAGGTGAAAGCTAGAATCCGGGGTTTGCCGCGAGCCGCACCGGCGCGCCGCGCCCTTACCCCGACGAAGGACCCGAAATGAACGATCAGGCCATCTCCCGCACCGACGACGCCGCCGACTCGCAGCTAGTGAGCGCGCTCGCGCGCGGCATCCGGATCCTGCAATGCTTTTCGATGGGCGATGCGGAGCTTTCGGCGCGCGATCTGGTCGAGCGCACCGGCTTGCCCAAGCCCACGGCGCTGCGGCTCATCAACACGCTCGCGGAGTTCGGCCTGCTGCGCTATTCGGAGCGCATCTCGAAGTACGTGCTCGGCACGGAGATGCTGAGCCTCGCGGCCCCGGCGCTGGGCCGCATGACGATCCGGCAGATCGCGCGGCCGATGATGCAGGAACTGGCCGACTACTGCCACGGCCAGGTCACGCTCGCGGTGGGCTACCGCCTGAACATGGCGTACGCCGAGGTGATCCAGGGCGAGGGCAGCGCCGTGTACCGCTCGGAAACGGGCACGCGGCTCTCGCTCTCGCGCACGGCTTCGGGCCGCGCGTATCTGTGGACCGTGCCCGGCGAGCAACGCGAGCAGTACTTGCAGGAGACGCTCACGCGCGACCCGGCCAAGGGCGAGTTGCTCGCGCAGCGCCTCGCGCAAGCGCAGCAGGAATTGCGCGCGCACGGCTGCACGATCTCGCACGGCGACATGCAACGCGAAATTCATTCGGTGGCGATTCCGTTGTCCGCCCCGATCGATGACGAGTATTGGGTTTTTAGCTGTTCGATTGCAGTTTTCAATATCAGCGGCAACCAGTTGACCGACGACATCGCTCCCCGGCTGATGTCGCTCGTCAGGCGCGTGGAGGCAGCGCTCGGCAGCATGACTGGAGCCGCGCATGACATGGAGACGAGACCGTGGAGCGTGTCCGCGAACTAGCCGTAGAAGCACCCACACGGGAAGCCCTGCGCTTTCCCGCACTCAACGAAGTCATCACTTACGCCGAGCTGAACGAACGCGCGGACCGCATCGCGCACTGGCTCATCGGCCTCGGGCTGCAACCCGGCGACGGCATTGCGCTGCTGTTCGAGAATCATCCCGCGCTGGCCGTCATCGCCATCGGCGCCGAGCGCGCCGGCCTCTACTACACCCCCATCAGCATCCAGTTGAAGCCGCGCGAAGTCGCGCACGTCCTCAAGGACTGCGGCGCGCGCGTGCTGATCGTCTCGCAGGCCCTGAGCGAGCTGGCCGCGGCGCTCGTGGCCGAAGGCGCGGCGCAAGGCGTGGCCGGTTTCCTTTGCGGCGCGAGCGCCGCGCTGCCCGGCTTCGCCTCGCTCGAAGCGGCGCTCGCGGACATCGACGGCCGCGCGCCGTTGCCGCCACGGCCGCGCGGGCGCGACTTCCTCTATTCGTCGGGCACGACCGGGCTGCCCAAAGGCATCCGCAAACCGCTCGTGCCGTTCGAGCAGCGCGACGACGACGACACCGAAACGGCCTCGTGGCGCAAGACCTTCGGCTTCGACGCCGACTCCATCTACCTGAGCACCGCACCGCTCTACCACGCCGCGCCGCTGCGCTACCTGATCCGCATGCTGCACACGGGCGGGCGCGCCATCGTGCTGCAAAAGTTCGACGCCGAGTCCGCCCTCGACGCGCTCGCGCGCCATCGCGTCACGCACAGCCAGTGGGTGCCGACCATGTTCATCCGCCTGCTGAACCTGCCCGAGGCGACGCGCGCGCGTTACGACGTGAGCAGCCTGCGCGTGGCCATCCACGCCGCCGCGCCCTGCCCGCCGCACATCAAGGAGCAGATGATCGCGTGGTTCGGCCCGGTGATCTACGAGTATTACGCGGGCTCGGAAAGCGTGGGGCTCACGGCGATCGGCTCCGAGGAATGGCTCACGCATCGCGGTTCGGTGGGTCGCTCGAAATACGGCCAACTGCATATCATCGACGATGAGGATAACGAACTGCCCGTGGGCGAAATCGGCCGCGTGTTCTTCGAGGGCGGCCCCGTGTTCGAGTACCACAACGACCCGGTGAAAACCCGCAGCGTGTACAACCGCCACGGCTGGGCCACCTATGGCGATATCGGCCATGTCGACGCCGAGGGCTACCTGTACCTGAGCGACCGGCGCGCGGACCTCATCATCAGCGGCGGCGTGAACGTCTATCCGCAGGAGATCGAGAACGTGCTCGCCGAGCACCCGGCCGTGGCCGACGCGGCCGTGATCGGCGTGCCGCATCCCGAATTCGGCGAGACCGTGATGGCGATCGTGCAGCCGCGCGAGCGCGACAGCGCAAGCCCGCAACTCGCGGAGGAACTCATCGCCTTCTGCCGCGAGCGGCTCTCGCATATCAAGGTGCCGCGCGCCGTGGATTTCGAAGAGGCGCTGCCCCGCCACGACAACGGCAAGCTGCTGCGGCGCATTCTCAAGGAACGCTACCGCCAGCCGGCAGTGTGAATCGCATAACGAAGTCATAGAAGCAACTGGAGACACTACTCATGCGCACCGTTTTCCGCGACGACCACGAAATTTTCCGCGAGCAGGTCCGGCGCTTCGTCGAACGCGAGATCGTGCCGTTTCATCATCAATGGGAACTGGACGGCATCGTGCCGAAGTCCGTTTGGCTGCGCGCGGGCGAAGAGGGGCTGCTCTGCTGCACGATTCCCGAGGAATACGGCGGCGGCGGCGGCGACTTCGGCCACGCGGCCATCATGATCGAGGAGCTGGCCCGCGTGAACGCGAGCGGCATTGGCTTTCCGCTGCATTCCGATATCGTCGCCCCGTATATCTTCGCCTACGGCACCGAGGAGCAAAAACGCGAGTGGCTGCCGAAGCTCGCGCGCGGCGAGCACATCGGCGCCATCGCCATGACCGAGCCCGGCACCGGCAGCGACCTCAAGTCGGTGCGCACCACCGCGCGCCGCGAAGGCAACGAGTACATCATCAACGGGCAGAAAACGTTCATCACAAACGGGCAGAACGCCAGCCTCGTGATCGTGGCGTGCAAGACCGCGCCGGAACTGGGCGGCAAGGGCGTGTCGCTCGTCGTGGTCGAAGAAGGCACGCCGGGTTTCAGCAAGGGCCGCAAGCTCGACAAGATCGGGCTGCGGGCGCAGGACACGTCCGAGCTTTTCTTCGAGGACGTGCGCGTGAGCGTCACGCAGCGTCTTGGTGAGGAGAACCAGGGTTTTTCGTACCTGATGCGTGAACTCGCGCAAGAGCGGCTCGTGATCGCGGTGCGCGCCGCGGCTTCGATCGAAGGCATGCTGGAGCGCACGATCCGCTACACGCGCGAGCGCAAGGTGTTCGGTCAGTCGATCTTCGATTTCCAGAACGCGCGCTTCAAGCTCGCGCATGCGCGCGCGAAAGCCGAGATGGTGCGCACCTATGTCGATCACTGCATCGCGCGGCACCTCAAGCGCGAGCTTTCGCCCGTCGACGCCGCCATGGCCAAGCTCAACGCCACCGAACTGCAAAACCAGTTGCTCGACGAATTCCTGCAACTGCACGGCGGCTACGGCTACATGTCCGAGTATGTGGTGGGCACCGCGTGGGTGGATGCGCGCGTGATGCGCATCTACGGCGGCACCGACGAGATCATGAAGGAAATCATCGCCCGTACGCTGTGACGGCGCGGCAATCTACGCAAGACGAAGCAGATGGAACAACACACATGATCAAGCCACTGGAAGGCGTTACCGTCGTGGAATTCGCGGGGCTCGGCCCCGCGCCGTTCTGCGGCATGCTGCTCGCGCAAATGGGCGCGCGCGTGATCTGCATCGGCCGCGAAGGCGCGCCCCCGCCCTCGGGTCCGCTCGCGCGCGGGCGCGAGTATGTCGCGCTCGACCTCAAGCGCGGCGAGGACATCGCGCGCGCGCTCGACCTGATCGCAAGCGCCGACGCGCTGATCGAAGGCTTTCGCCCCGGCGTGATGGAGCGCCTCGGGCTCGGTCCCGAGGTCTGCCATGCACGGCGCGCGTCGCTCGTTTATGGACGCATGACCGGCTGGGGGCAAACCGGGCCGCTCGCGCACACGGCGGGTCACGACATCAACTACATCGCGATCTCGGGCGCGCTGCACGCCGTGGGTCTCGCGGGCGGCGATCCGGTCGTGCCGCTCAACCTGGTCGGCGACTTCGGCGGCGGCGGCATGCTGCTCGCGTTCGGCGTGGTGGCGGCCATCCTGCGCGCGCGCGCGGGCGGCGAAGGCTGCGTGGTCGACGCCGCGATGACCGACGGCGCGGCCATGCTCATGAGCATGATCTACGGCTTTCAGGCGGCGGGGCACTGGCAGGATGCGCGCGGCGTGAACCTGCTCGACGGCGGCGCGCCCTTCTATCGGACCTATCGCTGCGCGGACGATCGCTGGATTGCCGTGGGCTGCATCGAGCCGCAGTTCTACGCAGCGTTCATGAAAGGCATTGGCGCCGAGGATCTGCTCGATCTGCCGCAGCGCGACCGGGCGCACTGGCCGCGCTTGCAAGCGCGCATTGCCGGCGTGATCGCCACACGCACGCGCGACGAATGGGCCGCGCTGTTCGCGGGCAGCGATGCGTGCGTCACGCCGGTGCTGAGTCTTGCCGAAGCGCCGCTCGACGCGCACAACACCGCACGCGGGGCATTTGCGAAAAGCGGTGACGCGTGGGCGCCGGAGTGTGCGCCGCGCTTCGTGGGTTACGGGCAGGCGGAGGAAGTGAAATAAGCGGCGTGATAAGCGGGGTGAAACGCGGCGTGCTTATGGCCGCGCCACGTCCACGACCGGCTCGTCGTCGGCGAGCAGCGAAAGCTGGCCGCTCGCCACGATCTGGCTGAGCGGCGCCGGACGGCCGAGCAGGAAGCCCTGCACCTCGTCGCAGCCTTCGTTCGCGAGCAGCGTGAGCTGGTCCTGCGTCTCGATGCCTTCGGCCAGCACCGGAATGCCGAGGCTCTTGCCGAGCGCGAGCACCGCGCGGATGATGGCCGTTGCCTGCCGGCTCGTCTCGGCCTCGTTCACGAACGACTGATCGAGCTTGATCTTGTCGAACGGGAACGAGCGCAGCGTGTCGAGCGACGAATAACCCGTGCCGAAGTCGTCGAGCGCGAGATTCACGCCAATCGCCTTGATCCGTTGCAGCACGTCGAGCGAGCGCTCGCGGTCCGCGAAAATCGCCGTTTCGGTCAGCTCCAGTTCCAGCCGCTCGGGCGCGAGGCCGGTTTCCACCAGCACGGTCTCCACGAGCTTGGGCAGGTCGGCGTGCGCGAACTGCACGGGCGAAAGATTCACGGCCACCTTGTACGGCGGCGACCACGCGACCGCGCGCGTGCACGCCTCGCGCAGCACCCATGCGCCGATGCCGAGAATGAGGCCGTTTTCCTCGGCAAGCGGTATGAACTTCGCCGGTGATATAAAGCCAAGGCGCGGATGTTCCCAGCGCAGCAGCGCTTCGTAACCGCAGATGTCGCCCGTCGTGATCGAGGTCTGCACCTGGTAGTGCACGCTCAACTGCCCGCGGGCGAGCGCCTCGCGCAGGTCGTGCGTGAGCGAGCGGCGCTCGCGCGCGATCTCGTCCATCGCCGGCTCGTAGAAGCACACCGATTGCGTGAGGTCCGCCTTGGCGCGGTACATGGCGAGGTCGGCGTTGTTGATGAGCACCGTCTTGCTGGTGGCGTCGTCCGGGTAGATGGCCACGCCCAGGCTCGCGCCCGAGATCACTTCGGCGTCGTCGTAGCGGATCGGCCGGTACAGCGCCGTTTCGAGCCGCTCCAGCAGGTCGGCCAGTTCGTCGCGCGTCGCGAAGCGCGTGAACGCCACGAACTCGTCGCCGCCCACGCGCGCGACGAACTCGTCCTCGCGCACGAGGCTCGCCAGACGCCTCGCGAGAATGCGCAGCACCTCGTCGCCCGCATGATGGCCGTGCAGGTCGTTGATTTCCTTGAAGCGGTTCAGGTCGATACCGATGAGCGCGAGCTTGCGCGAGTCGTCGGCGCGGGCCAGTTCGGCGTCGATGCGCGCGTTGAAGTTCGCCCGATTGGGCAGCCCCGTGAGCATGTCGCTCATCGCCATCGTGCGCAGATGCTCGACCGATTCGGCGCGCACGCTGTCGTCGAGCAGAAAGCTCACGCAGCCCGAGCCCGCGATCACGAGCGCCATGCAGGCCACGGCGAGCGCGAGCGCATGCAGCGCCGCGGGATTCGAGAAATGGCCGTCGATCGCGAGCGGCACGACCTGGAACGCCGTCATGCCCGTGAAATGCAGCGCCGCGATGGCGAGCGCGAGCACGCCGGCCACGACGAGCGCGGCCGCATTGCCGCGCGAGCGCGCACGAGCCGCCTCGCCGGGCTCCCCGGCGGCAACGCCGGCGCGGTGCAGCGCGAGGGCGCACAGGCCTACCGCGAATACGATCGAAAGCACCAGCAAGGTGCGATTCCAGATCACGACGCCTTCCACGCGATACGCGAGCATGCCCGCGTAGTGCATGAGCGCGACCGCCAGCCCGACGATCGCGCCGCCGAGCGCCGGGGCCGCGCGCGACACGCGGCTCGTGGCGAGCACGAAGCCCGCGATGCTGCCCACCAGCGCGATGAGCAGCGACGCGATGGTGAGCACGGGGTCGAAGGCGATCGGCACGCCCGGCTCGAAACCGAGCATGGCGACGAAATGGGTGCACCAGATATCGGCGGCGGCCACGACGGCCGCGATGAACGACCAGCCGAAGCGTTGCAGCGAGCGCGTGGCGAACGCGCGCAGAACGAGCCGCGCGGTGACCCACGAGCCCGCGCCGCAAATCAGCAGCGCAACGACGACAAGCCACAGGTTGTGCCTGTAGATGATGCAGCCCAGCACGCTCATCACGGGTAAGCCTCCTGTTCAGCCACGTGTTCGCCCGATGCGACGCGCCACGATATCACGACAAAGCGACGAGGCCGAGCACGTCTCGCAGCCTGGCGCTCGTGGCATGCAGCGACGCGGAGGCGGCGGCCGCCTCGCTCACGAGCGCGGCGTTGCGGCGCGTGGTGTCGTCCATCTGCGCGACCATGGCGTTGACCTGCTCGATGCCCTGCGCCTGCTCGTGGCTCGACGCCGTGATCTCGCCCATGATGTCGGCCGCGCGGCCAATGCTGCGCACGACGCCTTCCATCGCGGCGCGCGCCTCGCCGGCCAGTTGCGTGCCCGCGCCCACCTCGCTCGCCGAGGCCTCCACGAGCTGCTGGATCTCGCGCGCGGCAGCGGCAGCGCGCTGCGCGAGGCTGCGCACCTCGCTCGCGACCACGGCGAAGCCGCGCCCCTGCTCGCCCGCGCGCGCGGCCTCGACCGCCGCGTTGAGCGCAAGAATATTGGTCTGGAACGCGATGCCCTCGATCACGTCGACGATCTCGAAGATGCGCTTGGCCGAGGTCTCGATGGCGCCCATCGTCGCCACCATGCGCGCGACCACGCCGTCGCCCTCCTTCGCGACCGTCGACGCCTCGCGGGCGAACTCGCTCGCTTCGCGGGCGTGCTCCGCGCTCGCCTTCACGGTGTGCGTGAACAGGTCCATCGAGGCAACCGTTTCCTCCAGACTGCCCGCCTGGTGCTCGGTGCGCTCGCTCAGGCTCGCGTTGCCCTCGGCGATTTCGCGCGCGGCCTGCTCCACATGCGCCGTGCTCATGCTCACCTCCTGCATGGCGCGCGCCATTTGCCCGATCGCGCCCTTGAGCGCGACAGCCGTGGGCGCGCTCGCCGCGATGCCGTCCACCGCGAGGCACACTTCGCGCTCGCGCACCACGCGCCGCACGATATCCGCCAGCTCCGCCGCCTCGATGGCCGCCACGCGCAGGCGATGGGCGAGCACGATCTCGACGGCCGTCTGCGCGACCACGTAGGCGGCATGCAGCAGCACGCGCGGCAGGTTCGCCTCGTGCGTGCAATACACGGCGAAGTTCAGGGCCTGAAGCCGGTCGAAGGCGAGGTGATGCACGGCGAAGAACGCGGCGGCGAGCACGATCGGGCGCCAGTCGCGATACACGAGCAACAGGCCGAGCAGCACGAACACGCCGAAATGGAATTCGGTGACGCCATGCGCCGCCTGAATATGCAGCGCGACCAGCGCGGCGTTGGCGAGCGTGAGCGCGCCGCACGAAAGGCGCGTGCCGCGCGCGCCGAAGAATGCAAAGCTCCCCACCCCGAGGCACAACGCGGCGCCCGCGAACGCGAGCTGCGTTTCGTAATAGAAGAAGCCGATCAAAACCGCTGCGATAGCGGAGAGAATCAGCGTGGAGTACATCACGGCGTCGGCGGCGCGCGCGACTTCGTCGAGCGCGCGAACGGCCACGCGCTGTTGCGAACCGGACGATTGGAGCGATTGCGAGCGGCCCGGCGAATCTGCCAGCATGAACGACACTTGAATGAAGAGAATGGAAGTTGGAGGAAGGCGTAAATGCGGCAGTCCCGGCCAATACATTCGGGACCCGCGTACGAGTTTACGGCAGCCTTCCGGGAAACTTCAGGAAACCCTTTGCTGAACAAGTATTTGCAAACGTTTGCAGCCTGGCGGGACTGGCCGTACTCGTTCCGGGCCCGGCGAGCCGTTATTCATTGGCGCGCGTGATCGCGAAGATAAACCGTAATGTCCGTGGCCGGAACGGCTTGCCGCAGCCCACGCAGCGTCTCGACGACAAAGCCGCGGTGAAACGTGTAGTGATTGACCACGTGCAACCCTATCTCCCCGCGCGTCATGACGCCCTCGCCACCGCCGATGTACGGGAAGCGCAGCGGCTGCGCGGCCTCGACTTCGCTCAACCGGTCGATCCACGACGCGTACCACGCGTCGAGCTCGCGCTGCATGACGCGCAGTTCGTGGAAGGTCGTCTCGTCGGGGATGTGGCGCGCGGTGAAGCCGTGGTCGCGCTGTTCGAGGTGCGCCTTGAAGATCGCGCCCACGGCGTAACCATGCCCCAGCGCGCGCAAGAGCGTGCCGAAGGTCATGTCGCGCGTCTTCACAATGTCCTCTTGCGGCAGTCCGGCGACCACCTCATATATCACTTCGTTCGCCCACTGTGTGTATCGGGCCAGCATGCGCTCGTTGCGCAAAACCATTTGCGTCTCCTGGTGGCGTGAGTCGACCGGCCGGGTTCCCGGCCGCAGTCCGTTGGCGAACGGCAGCCTTTCGCCAACGCCACCATGCTAAATTTGCGCTTCCCGCCCCGCACTCGCGATCAGGTCAATCGAGCCACAATTCGGGCCATGCCAGCCGCCATACCGCCGAGCTACGACGAAGTCCCGCGCGACGTCATCGCGACCGAGCGCATTTATCCCTCGGGCTTCGTGCACCCTCGCCACACGCACGAGCGCGGCCAGTTCGCCTATGCGGCGCAAGGCGCGATGACGGTGTCGACGGCGGCCGGCAACTGGGTCGTGCCTTCGCAATGCGCGGTCTGGCTACCCGCCGACGTCCCGCACGAAATGCGCATGAGCGGTCAGGTCCGCATGCTCAATGCGTTCATCGACACGCGCTTGCACGAAACGGGCAACAAGGCGGACAACAAAGCGGGCGATGAAGCGGGCGCGTTGCCGCGACAGTGCTGCGTGCAAGGCACCACGCCACTGCTGAGAAATCTGATGTCGGAGGCGGTGTTGCAGCCCGCGCTGTACGCGCCCATGAGTCGCGCCGAGCGGATCATGGCCTTGCTCGTCGACGAAATCGCGGCCATGCCGCCTCTCGCGCTCAATGCGCCGCTGCCGGAAGAGCCGCGGCTCGCGGCGCTCTGCCGCGAGGTGCTCGCCGCGCCTTCGACGGCGCTCGGTCTCGACGAGGCCGCCCGCCGCGCGGGACTGAGCCGGCGCAGCTTCACGCGCCTGTTCCGCGAGCAGTTGGGAACCAGCTTCGTTGCCTGGCGCGAACAGGCGTGCCTGCTCGCGGTCGTCGCCCGGCTGACCCAGGGCGACTCGGTCACGCGCGTCGCGTACGACCTGGGCTACGGCAGCCCGACGGCGTTCTCGACCATGTTCAAGCGCGTCATGGGCGTGTCGCCGCATCACTACGTCAACGGCAAACCCTGAAGCCGGGCGGGTGACGCTTTGGGGCGGCTCAGACTGAACTCGCACTCGCGAGCCGCGCCCCCTCCAGCCGCGCGCGCAAGCGCGGCGCAGCGAAGTCGAGAAACGCGCGCAGCTTCAGCGGCAGCGGCGCCTGGCCCGCGTGCACGAGGCTCACGGGCCAGGGGGGCGGCTCGAAGGCTTCGAGCACGACCTGGAGCTTGCCTTCGCGCGCGGCGCTCGCCACCTGATACGACAGCACGCGCGTGAGCCCGACGCCGAGCATGGCCGCGTCGATGGCCGCTTCCGCCGTGTTGAGCACGAGCCGCGAGCGCACGGGTAGCGAGACCGCTTCCCTGCCCAGCCAGAACGCCCACGATCGCGCGGACGTGAGCCCGTCCGACGTAATACACGCGTGCGCCGCGAGGTCGCGCGGATGCGCCGGAACACCATGCGCGGCAAGGTAGTCGGGGCTCGCGCACACCACGCGGCGTATCGCGCCCACGCGCATCGCCACGAGCGCGCTGTCCGGCAACTCGCCGATGCGCACGGCCAGATCGACGTGCTCCTCCAGCAGGTTCACGAGACTGTCCGCCAGCATGATCCGCACGCCGATCTCGGGATAGCGCGCCAGGAATTCAGCCACCACCGGCAACACATGCAGGCGGCCGAACACCACGGGCGCGGTGATCGCCAGCTCGCCCTTCGGCTCGCTGTACTCGCCCGTGGCGGCGCGCTCGGCCTC
This sequence comes from Paraburkholderia unamae, assembly GCF_003096875.1. Lineage (NCBI taxonomy): Bacteria > Pseudomonadati > Pseudomonadota > Betaproteobacteria > Burkholderiales > Burkholderiaceae > Paraburkholderia > Paraburkholderia unamae. Next base: position 64,494 of record NZ_QEOB01000008.1, on the reverse strand, counting down.
GCCCACGTCTTCGAGAATGCGCCGGCACGCGGCCACGTACGACCGGCCCGCCTCGGTCAGCGAGAGCTGGCGCGTAGTGCGCGTGAGCAGGCGGGTCTTGAGATGCCCCTCCAGCTCGCCGACCTTGCGGCTCACCGTGGCGAGCGGCATGCCGAGGCGGCGCGCCGCCGCCGAAAGGCTGCCGGCGTCCACGACGGCGATCAGCACGGTCATGGCGTCGAGACGGTCCATCGCATTCTCGCTTTCCGGAAGGGTGACGCCCGATCATGAGCGATTCTTCGTAAAATCGAAAGCCGGGCGCCTCGCGCGGGCAGGAGAAATTACCAATAGCACGCTCGTTCTATTTTGGGTAGGCTATCCGTCTCTTCTTCCCATGTTGCGAGACCGTTCCGCCATGTCGTTGATCCTTTCCCGCCGCGATCTGAATTTCCTGCTGTACGAATGGCTCGATGTCGAAAGCCTCACGCGCATCGGCCGCTACGCCGACCATACGCGCGAGACCTTCGACGCCGCGCTCGACACCTGCGAAAAAATCGCCACCGACCTGTTCGCGCCGCACAACAAGAAGAACGACCAGCACGAGCCGCACTTCGACGGCGAAACGGTCACGATCATCCCCGAGGTCAAGACGGCGCTGAAGGCGTTCAGCGAGGCCGGCCTCATGGCCGCCGGGCAGGACTACGCATACGGCGGCATGCAGTTGCCGCTCGTCGTGGAGAAAGCGGGCTTCGCCTGGTTCAAGGGCGCGAACGTGGGCACGAGCGCCTACCCGTTCCTCACCATCGGCAACGCGAACCTCCTGCTCGCGCACGGCAGCGCCAGGCAGATCGACACCTTCGTGCGCCCCGAACTGGAAGGCCGTTATTTCGGCACGATGTGCCTTTCCGAGCCGCAGGCCGGATCGTCGCTTTCGGATGTCGCCACGCGCGCCGACTTCGAGTGCGATTCGCCGCTTGGCGCGCAGTACCGGCTGCGCGGCAACAAGATGTGGATCTCGGGCGGCGAGCACGATCTCTCCGAAAACATCGTCCACCTCGTGCTCGCCAAGATTCCCGGTCCCGACGGCAAGCTCATCGCGGGCGTGAAAGGCATTTCGCTTTTCGTCGTGCCCAAATATCTCGTGAATGAGGACGGTTCGCGCGGCGAGCACAACGACGTCGTGCTCGCGGGCCTCAATCACAAGATGGGCTATCGCGGCACGACGAACTGCCTGCTCAACTTCGGCGAGGGCACGAAGCATACGCCGGGCGGCCGCGCGGGCGCGGTCGGCTACCTCGTGGGCGAGCCGCATCACGGGCTCGCGTACATGTTCCACATGATGAACGAGGCGCGCATTGGCGTGGGGCTGGGCGCGACGATGCTCGGCTATACCGGTTATCTGCACGCGCTCGATTACGCGCGCAACCGCCCCCAAGGACGTCCCGTGGGCGCGGCGGGCAAAGACCCGGCTTCGCCACAGGTCAGGCTGGTCGAACACGCCGACGTGCGCCGCATGCTGCTCGCGCAAAAGAGCTATGTGGAAGGCGCGCTCGCGCTCAATCTCTGGTGCGCGAAGCTCGTGGACGAAGCGAGCGCCGCAAGCGGCGCCGAGCGCGAGTCGCTCACGCTGCTGCTGGATCTGCTCACGCCCATTGCGAAAAGCTGGCCCTCGCAATGGTGTCTCGCGGCCAACGATCTCGCCATTCAGGTGCACGGCGGCTACGGCTATACGCGCGAGTACAACGTGGAGCAGTTCTATCGCGACAACCGTCTCAATCCGATTCACGAAGGCACGCACGGCATTCAGGGGCTCGACCTGCTCGGCCGCAAGGTGGTCATCAAGGACGGCGCGGCGCTCAACATCTTCGTCGAACGCGTGCAGGGCACGCTGGAACGCGCGCATGCATCGGGCGCAGCGCATGACGCCGCCGAATGCACGACCCAGGCGCGTGCGCTCGAAGCCTCGCTGCGGCGTCTTGCCGAGGTCACGAAGCAGCTTTGGGCCGCGGGCGATCCGGCGGTGACGCTCGCCAATGCTTCGGTGTACCTGGAAGCGTTCGGCCATGTCGTGATGGCGTGGGTATGGCTCGAACAGTCGCTCGTCGCGCGCGCGGCGCTCGCACACGCCAGCGGCGACGAGGCGGACTTCTACCGCGGCAAGCTGGCGGCAGCGGCGTATTTTTTCGCGTGGGAACTTCCGAAGACAAACGCGCAATTCGATTTGCTCGCCTCGCTCGACCGGACGACGCTCGACATGCGGGATGCGTGGTTCTAAAAAGGCGCCTGGCTGACCACGCGCTTCGTTCCTGGCGGCACGATGCCCGACACGCGGGACTCGTGCCCATGGACTCACGGCACAGCGTGAGCGGGCGCAAGCCGATGCGAAAGATCCGGGTTTCAGGCGCGCTTTCAGGTGTTGCGGGCGGAACCGAAGGCCGTCTGGAAATGCTCGACCGCAAGGTCGACAAACGTGCGCACCTTTGCCGAAACGTGCCGCCTTCCGGGATAAACGAGCGCCAGTTCCTTGTCGCCTTCGCGGATCTCATAGTCGCGCAGCACGAGCGAAAGCAGGCGGTTTTCGAGGTCGTCCTTCACATAGGCCTCGGGCAGGATCGCGAGTCCCATATGCACGAGCGCCAACTGGCGCAGCATGATCATGTCGTTGACCGTGCAGCGCGGCTCGACGCTGATCGACTCCTCCTCTCCCTGCGCATTGACGAAGCACCACTCGCGCCCGTGAATTTCACGCGACGGCGCGAGAAACCCGCATAGCGCCAGGTCCGCGGGCGCGGCGGGTACGCCGTAAGTTTCGAGATACGCCGGCGACGCCACCACGACCGGGCGCAGCGAAGCGAGCGGGCGCCTCACCAGCGAGCCGCTGCTCGCCTGACGCGACGTCAGAATGCCGATATCGAAGCCGTCCTCGACCAGATCGACATTACGGTGAAGCAGCGTGAGATCCAGCTTCACCTTCGGATAACGCTGACAGTAGTCCATGACGAGCGGCGGCAATCCCACCAGCGAAAACGCAGCGGACGCCACCAGCTTGAGCGTGCCGCTCGGCTCGCCCGAGCCGCCCCCCACCGACGACTCGATCGAGTCCATCAGTTCGAGCATCTGGCGACAGCCTTGCACGTAGGCCCGGCCGTCTTCAGTCAGCGAGAGGCTGCGCGTGGTCCGGTTGATCAAGCGTGTATTGAGATGCGCTTCGAGAAGCGCGACGTAACGCGTCACGGCGGCATTTGACAAGTCGAGACTCGCCGCCGCGCGACTGAAGGAATTGTTCTCTGCAACCTTGAGAAAAACGCGCATTGCCTGTAATTGATTCAACATGATTCTTCAAATTTATTGACTTACGATTTAATAAATACGGAAGACGCATAAGATAACTCTGGCCGATCGCGGTTTCTACCAACTTAAAACTCCTAGGACAAATTCGATGTTGCAAAAGGACAACGTTAATTTCAATCAGAAACGTCATAAATAAGAGATATACGAGGGATTTATCCGGCAGCCCCCCATGCTGCCTACGATGTCGCAGTCTTTTTTCAGCTTATTTGAAATACCTATTCCCTATCCGGTGTAGTTCAGAAGTCCGTAAAACTTTATATTCCGTTCGCGCAGGCAATACCGCGATTCTGACCGGAATTCTGACAGCGGAATAACGGAATTCAACCTGATCGCAGCCGTAGTTTTCACATTAGCCATCAGATTCTGTAGGGAAATAACCGATGAAAAAGACAAGCTTGATTTTCGCAGCCGCTTCCGCTGCCTTCGCCAGCGCTGCGCACGCGCAGAGCAGCGTGACGCTCTACGGGCTGATCGACGCGGGACTGAGCTATGTGAGCAATGAAGCGAACCAGGCTTCGGTCGTCACGTCCGGCGGTCTGGCCAACGGCAAGGCCATGTTCGGCCTGACCGGCGGCAACGTTCAGCAAAGCCGTTGGGGCCTGCGTGGCGCCGAAGACCTGGGCGGCGGCCTGAAGGTCGTGTTCACGCTGGAAAGCGGCTTCGATGTGACCAACGGCAAGACCGCCACCAGTTCGCTCTTCAATCGTCAGGCCGTGGTCGGTCTGTCGAGCGCCGACTACGGCACGGTCACGCTGGGCCGCCAGTACGACTCGGTGGTCGACTACCTCGCGCCGATCTCCGCAACGGGCTCGTGGGGCGGCACCTACTTCGCCCACTTCGGCGACGCCGACAACCTGAACAGCACCTACAGCACCAACAATTCGATCAAGTACCAAAGCGCGAACTACGCCGGCTTCTCGATGAGCGGCATGTATGGCTTCTCGAATCAGGCGGGCGGCTTCGCCAACAACCGTGCGTATAGCGTGGGCGCGGGCTACAACTACGGCGGCTTGCAAGTCGCGGCCGCGTACCTGCAACTGCAAGGTCTGAATTCGGGCAACACCAACGGCGCGGTGCAGAACGGCCTGCCTGTGGTGCTCGGCGCTCTCGGCCTCCAGAACCAGCGTGTCTGGGGTCTCGGCGCGAACTACGCGTTCGGACCCGCCGTCATCGGCACGGTGTTCACGCAAACGCGCGTTCAGGACAAGATCGCGGACGTCTCCGTGCGCTACAACAACTATGAGGTCAACGGGCGCTATAACTTCTCGCCGGCCTTCTTCGTGGGCGCGTCGTACACGTACACGCAGGGCCTGCGCAATACGCCGGCCAGCGGCGACACGAACAACCGTTCGTCGCACTGGAACCAGTTCGGCCTGATGGCGGATTACTCGCTCTCCAAACGCACCGACCTCTACGCCACGAGCGTCGCGCAAATCGGCGCCAACAACTCGGTCGGCGCGAACGCGGTGCAGATCAACGGCACCGACGCCCCGTCGTCGAGCAAGAGCCAGGTGGTCGTGAGCGCGGGCATCCGTCACCGGTTCTAAGCCCACCTCCAGGCTCGCTTTCAAGACTCTGGACGCCGGAATAACACGGCGAGCGGGCGGTGGCGGTTCATGGCCGCCGCCCCTTCATGCAGCGCTGCACCCCTACGCGGCGCTGCCCTTTCCGGCGGCGTCCGGTCCCTCCATCGACTGCGGGGTGCGCTCAATGACAACCCATACCGGCCCGCCAACCCGACTTTCAGCTCCCATCACATCATGTCGACCTCGAAAAGGAACGCGCACCCGCAATTACCAGCCCCACGAGCCCCGGAATCGGAGCCGGACGCGATGGCGGCGTTGCTGCTTGCCACGACCGCGCGCGCGTGGAGTCTGCCGCACACGGACGCGATGCCGCGTCGCAAGAATCCGCTCGCGCACTGCGCAAGACCATTCGCAAGCGGGCACTCGCGGACTGGTTCAACGAAATGACCTCGGGGTATCTGTTCGAATCAACCGGCACATCCATTGAAGTCAATGAATCCGGCTAATGGCTCGCCTGCACGGCTGGATTTCATATCGCCACATTTCGTTTCTTTTCTTGATGAAAAGAATGATTTCCGACAAGGACTGTGGTTTGGCACCGCCAGAATGACGCCCTTTCTAAACATCGCCTGTCAGTCATGGCGATGCGCTTATGACGACGCGCAACAAACTCGTCCCGCAGTTGATTTCAAGATGTAGCACTCTCGATCTGCTTTTTTCCTTTCCTTTTTCTTGTCACCGCGATCGACGCATTGTTTCCGTTCCTTCCGCTCCGGCAATGGAACGGATGGAAATCAATGCGCGGGCTTTCGCCTACGAGAACAAAACAATGTACCGACGATTTCATTACGTGTTAGCCGGTGTCACGCTCGCAACCTGCCTCGGCCTTGGCGCATGCGATAAAGCAAAAGCGCCCGAAACCGCCTTGCCCGTGGCCAACGTCGATGTCATGGCCGTCGCGCTGCGCGAGGTGCCCGTGGTCTTCGACTATGTCGGCCAGACAGAGAGTTCGCAGCAAGTCGAAATCCGCTCGCGTGTGAGCGGATTCCTCGAAAAGCGCGTCTACCAGGAAGGCACGATGGTGCGTCAGGGCGACGTGATGTTCGTGATGGACCGCAAGCCGTTCCAGGCGGCGCTCGACGCCGCGCAGGCCGAATACGCGCAGCAAAAGGCGCGCCTCGACACGGCGCGCGCCAACCTCGCTCGCGTGCGGCCGCTCGCCGCGAAAAACGCATTGAGCCAGAAGGATCTCGACGACTCGACCGGCCAGGAGCAGGCCGCCGCCGCCGCGCTCGAACAGGCGCGCGCGAACGTCACGAGCGCGAAGCTCAACCTCGGCTACACCACCATCACCGCGCCCGTCACCGGCCTGTCCAGCTTCGCGAAGAAGCAGGACGGCTCCTATATCGACGCCACCAACAGCCTGCTCACCTACGTGGCAAAGCTCGACCCCATGTGGGTCAACTTCTCGCTCTCGGAAAACGAGATGCTCAACGTGCGCACGCAAACGGGCAACGGCACGCTCAAGCTGCCCCCGCTCGGCCAACTGGAGGTGGAGCTCGTGCTCGCCGACGGCAGCGTGTATCCGCAGCGCGGCCATATTTCGTTTACCGACGCCTCGCTGAGCCAGCAAACCGGCACCTACCTGATTCGCGCGGTGGTGACGAATGCCACCGGGTCGCTGCGTCCGGGCGAGTTCGTGCGCGTGAAGCTCATTGGCGCGGTGCGCCCGAACGCGATCGCGGTGCCGCAGAACGCCGTGCAGCAAGGACCGCGTGGCGCCTTCGTATGGACCGTGGACAAGGACGGCCGGGCGCAGCAACGCTCCGTGGAAACGGGCCAGTGGAACGGCAACGCATGGGTGATCGAATCGGGCCTGCACGCGGGCGACCACGTGATCGTCGACAACACGCTACGACTCATGGCCGGCGCGCCGGTGAAGGAGCATGTCGTGCCCGCACCCGCGGCGAACGTGGAAGCCGGCGCGGCCAGCGCGGCGTCCGGCGCACGCGCGGCGGGAGGCTGAGCGATGAAGTTTTCTCACTTCTTCATCGACCGGCCGATCTTCGCCTCGGTCATCTCGATCATCCTCGTGGTCGCCGGTCTCGTGGCGATGTTCAATCTGCCCATCGCGCAGTTCCCCGATATCTCGCCGCCGCAGATCACCGTCAGCACGACCTACCCCGGCGCGAACGCCGACGTCGTCGCGCAGAATGTGGCCGCACCGATCGAAGAACAGGTCAACGGCGCGGACCACATGATGTACATGAACTCGTCGAGTTCCTCGACGGGCGACATGACGCTCACCGCCTATTTCGACATCGGCACCGACCCGTCGCTCGCGCAGGTGGACGTGCAGAACCGCGTGAACCTCGCGTTGCCGAGCCTGCCCGAAGCGGTGAAATCGCAAGGCGTGTCGGTGCAGCAGCGCTCGTCGGCGTTCATGATGGTGATCGCGATTTATTCCCCCGCCAATGCCTACAACCAGGCCTATGTGGCGAACTACGCGAACGTGTACGTGCTCGACGCGCTCAAGCGCATTCCCGGCGCCAACCAGTCAGCCATTCTCGGCTCGGCCGATTACGCCATGCGCATCTGGCTCAAGCCCGACCGCATGGCGAAGCTCGGCATCACCGTGGACGACGTGCAGCACGCGATCAACGCGCAGAACCAGCAGTTCTCGGGAGGGCGCCTGGGCCAGGCGCCGACCAACGGGCCCGTGAACCAGACCTTCCCGGTTGCGACGAAGGGGCACCTCACCGAGCCCGCCGAGTTCGACAACATCATCCTGCGCGCGGGCACGGCCGACGACGCCTCGCTCGTGCGTCTGAAGGACGTCGGCCACGCGGAGCTGGGCGCGAAGGACTACACGCTGCGCGGGCGCTACAACGGCAGGACGGCGACGCTGATCGCGGTGTATCAGCAGCCGGGCGCGAACGCGCTGCAAGTGGCCAAGCAGGTGAAACAGACGCTCGAGTCGCTGAACAAGAGTTTCCCGCCGGGCCTCAAGTACGAAGTCGCGCTCGACACCACGGAGTTCGTGAACGAGTCGATCATGGAAGTTGTGAAGACGCTGCGCGACGCGCTGATCCTCGTGATCATCGTCGTCTTTGTCTTCCTGCAAAGCTTCCGCGCCACGCTCGTGCCGATTCTCGCCGTGCCCGTGTCGATCCTCGGCGCGTTCATCGGCATGATCGCATTCGGCTTCTCGATCAACATGCTCACGCTGTTCGGCATGTTGCTTGCCATCGGCATCGTGGTGGACGACGCGATCGTCGTGCTCGAGAACGTCGAGCGCAACATGACCGAGTTCAAGCTACCGCCCAAAGAGGCCGCCAAGCGCGCCATGGACGAGGTGAGCGGGCCGGTCATCGCCATCGTGCTCGTGCTGCTCGCGGTGTTCATCCCGGTGGCGTTTCTTTCCGGCATCACGGGGCAGCTTTACAAGCAGTTCGCCGTGACCATCGCGGTTTCGGTGGTGCTCTCGGGTCTCGTCGCGCTCACGCTTTCGCCCGCGCTTGCGGCCATCCTGCTCAAACCCGGCGAGCAGAAAAAGAACCGCTTTTTCCGCTGGTTCAACGAAAAGTTCGAACGACTCACCGAAGGCTACGCAAGCTGGGTGCAAACGGCGATACGGCGCGTCGCGCTCTCCATCGGCCTGATTGCCGTGATGCTCGTCGCCACGGGCGGCCTCTTCAAGCATATTCCTTCGTCGTTCCTGCCCGTGGAGGATCAGGGCTATCTGCTCGGCGCGGTCGTGCTGCCCGATGCAGCGAGCCTGGACCGCACCGGCGATCTTTCGAAGAAGGCGGAGGACTGGTTCGCGAAGCAGCCGGCCGTGAGTTCGGTGGCCGCGCCGATTGGCTACAGCCTGATCGACTCGCAGTACAAGGCCAATGCCGGCACGCTCTTCATCGCGCTCAAGAGCTTCAAGGACCGCGGCGAGAACGGCAGCGCGCAAGACTTGATCCGCGCGGCCAACAAGGCCTTCTCGGGCTTCAAGGAAGGCGTGATCGTGCCGCTGAACCCGCCGTCGATTCCGGGCCTCGGCACCACGGGCGGCTTCGAATTCTGGCTGCAAAGCACGGGCGACGGCAATTATCAGCAACTCGAAGACAAGGTCCACGAATTCATCGCCAAGGCGCGCCAGAACCCGGTGCTGCGCGGCGTGAACTCCACCATCAACGCGCGCTCGCGCCAGATGCTCGTGGAAGTGGACCGCGAGCGCGCGGAATCGCTCGGCGTGGCGGTGCAGGACGTGTACTCCGCACTCCAGACGATGTTCGGTTCCTCGTACGTGAGCCAGTTTCCGAAGGGCAGCCGCCTCTTTCAGGTGATCGTGCAGGCGGAGCCGCAGTACCGCACGAACCCCGACGACCTTCAGCAGCTCTACGTTCGCAACCGCAGCGGCGACATGGTGCCGATCAAGGCCGTGACGACCTTCCGCTTCGTGCCCGGCTCCGACATCGTGACCCGCTTCAACAACTTCCCGGCGGCGAAGATCATCGGCGATGCGGCGCCGGGCCACAGCTCGGGCGAGGCGATCGCGGCGATGGAGCAGATCGCGAAGGAAACGCTCGGCGAAGGCTACAGCTATTCGTGGGGCGGCCAGTCCTACGAGGAGAAGAAGGCGGGATCAACGGCGGGCCTCGTGTTCGGCTTCGCGTTGCTCATGGTGTTCCTGATTCTCGCGGCGCAGTACGAGAAGTGGTCGCTGCCGATCGGCGTGCTGCTGGCCGTGCCGTTCGCGCTCTTCGGCGCGCTGGTAGGCCTCTTGCTGCGCGGCATGGAAGACGACGTGTACTTCCAGATCGGCCTGACCGTGCTGATCGCGCTTGCGGCGAAGAACGCCATTCTGATCTTCGAGTTCGCCGTGGAAATGCGCGAGAAGGAGAACATGTCGCCGTATGAGGCGGCGCTGCATGCCGCGAAGTTGCGTCTGCGGCCGATCATCATGACCTCGCTCGCGTTCATCCTGGGTTGCGTGCCGCTTGCCGTCGCTACTGGCGCTTCGGCCGCGAGCCGCCGCTCGATCGGCACGGGGGTGGTGTTCGGCATGCTCGGCGCCACGCTGATCGCGCTCTTCTTTATCCCCATGTTCTTCTGGGGCCTCGAAACGCTTTCGGCGCGCAGACAGGCGAAAGCCGCGACGCCTTCAAAGGAGGGCTAAGCGATGAACACACGCTTGCATTGCACGCTGCGTCCTCTCGCGCTGCTCGTCGCGACGGCATGCCTTGGCGCCTGCGCGGTCGCGCCCGACTACCGGCGCCCGGCGGTCGAAACGCCTTCGTCGTACCGCTACGCCTCGCCGCAGGCCGAGGCGGTGGACGCCTCGCTGAACTGGTGGGCGCAGTTCGACGATCCGGTGCTCAACGACCTCATCGAGAAGGCAATTGCGCAGAACAAGGATCTCGCCATCGCGGCCGCGCGCGTCGAGGAGTTCTACGGGCGCTACGTCGTGACGCGCGCGGGCCTCTTCCCACAAATCAGCGCGAATTTCGATCCGTCACGCGGGCACGTCCCCCCCTATGCCGGCTTGCCTTCCGTGACCTCGAACCAGTTCCAGCTCAACGGCATGGTCTCCTGGGAGCTCGATCTGTTCGGGCGGCTACGGCGCATGACCGAAGCCGCGCGCGCCGAGTATCTCGGCACGCAAGCCGCGCAGCAGGCGACGCGCATCGCCATCATCGCGAACGTGGCGACGTCTTACCTGCAACTACGCGACTACGACAACCAGTTGCAGATCGCGCAGGCGACGCTCGCAAGCCGCAAGGGCGCGCTGGGCCTGTTCGAGGAGCGCTTCGCCGGTGGCGTCGTGTCGAAGGTTCAACTGAGCCAGGCACGTTCGGAGTACGAATCGGCGCAGGCCACGGTGTATTCGATCCAGCAGCAGATCGCGCAACAGGAGGACGCGCTTTCGCTGCTGCTCGGCCAGAATCCGGGGCCGATCGCGCGCGGCAAGACGATTTCCGAACTGAGCGCGCCGGCCATTCCGGCAGGCTTGCCTTCCGCGCTGCTGGAGCGCCGGCCCGACGTGCTTCAGGCCGAGCAAACACTGATCGCCGCCAATGCATCGATTGGCGCGGCGCGCGCGCAGTATTTCCCCGATATCTCGCTCACGGGCATGTTTGGCGCGGCGAGCACGGCGCTTTCCGGACTGTGGCTGGGGCCTGCGCGCGTGTGGCAGTTCGCCGGCGCGCTCACGCAACCCATCTTCAAGGGCGGCGCGATTGCCGGTTCGGTGCATCAGGCCGAGGCGGTGCAGCAGGAAGCGCTGTTCAACTACCAGAAGACGATCCAGCAGGCGTTCGCCGATGTCGAAAACGCCCTCGTGGGCGCGGCACGCACGCGCGACCAGCTCGACGCGACCACGCGCCAGGTGCGAGCGCTCGCGGAATATGCGTCGCTCGCGCGGGACCTTTACGAGGGCGGCTACACGAGCTATCTGGAAGTGCTCGACGCCGAACGCAGCCTCTTCACCGCGCAGTTGCAGCAATCGGCGCTCCAGGATCAGGAACTCGCGGAGATCGTGAACCTGTACAAGGCGCTGGGGTATGGCTGGACGCCGCCCGCCTCCGCGGCGGCCAACGGCGGCGGCGCGAAACCGTCGTAGTCCTCACCGCGTATTGGCGCGACACACCCGGGGCGCGCCAAAAAGCACAGCGCCCCAAGGACCGGACCAAGGTCTTTGGGGCGCTGCCCGATGCCTCGCGAGGCATCGCTTCACTTCACTCTATTTTGTTGCGAGCGCGAGCGAGCGTTATTGCGCCGCCTGCTGCTCGAAGCGCCTGAGCAGTTCATTGCCGCGCGAATTGGCCGAATCGAGCGCCTGCTGCGGCGTCTTGCTGCCCGTCCACACCTGTTCGAGTTCTTCGTCCACGATTGTGCGGATCTGCGGCATGTTGCCAAGACGCAGACCCTTGGTCCACGGCAGCGGCGGCTTGTTGAGCATCTGCTTCGTGGCCGTATCGGCACCGGGGTGCGACGAGTAGAAGCCCTGTTGCTGCGTGAGTTCGTACGCGGCTTTCGTGACCGGCAGATAGCCCGTGTCCTGGTGCCACTTCGCCGCAACGGCTGGCGAACTCAAATACGCGAGGAACTTTGCCACGCCCTTATAAACCTCGGGATTCTTGCCGCCCAGCACCCACAGACTCGCACCGCCGATGATCGCGTTCTGCGGCGCGCCCTTCACGCTCGGGTCGTACGGCATCATGCCGGTGCCGAACTTGAACTTCGCGTACTGCTGCACGTTGGCGAGCGCCCCCGACGAGCCCATCATGATGCCGCAGTCGCCGCTATAGAACTTCGCGGTGGCTTCGTCCTTGCGGCCCACGTAGGTGAAGGTGCCCTGCTTCGCCATGTTCTGGAGGAAGGCGATATGGGCCACCTGCAACGGCTTGTTGATTTCCAGTTGCGCGTCGAGACCGTCGAAGCCGTTGTTGCGCGTTGCGATGGGCGCGCCATGCCACGCGCTGTAATTTTCGATCTGGATCCAACCCTGCCAGCCCGTGGTGAAACCGCAGCTCATGCCCGAAGCCTTGAGCTTCGCGGCGGCTTCGGCGACTTCGGGCCAGGTCTTCGGCGGCGCGTCGGGCAGACCGGCCTTCTTGAAGGCGTCGCGATTGAAATAGAGCACCGGCGTCGAGCTGTTGAACGGCATCGAAACGAGGTGACCCGTTTTCGCGTCGCTGTAATAGCTCGCGATGGTCGGCACGAACGCCTTTTCGTCGAGCGGCACGCCCGCGGTCTTCATCACGTCGTAGACCGGCAGCACGGCCTTCTTCGCGTTCATCATCGTGGCGGTGCCGACTTCGTACACCTGGAGGATGGCGGGCGCGTCGCCGCTGCGATACGCCGCGATGCCCGCGGCGAGCGTCTGGTCATAGGTGCCCTTGAACACGGGCACGATCTTGTATTCGCTTTGCGAGGCGTTGAACTGCTGCGCGATCGCGTTCACGCGCTCGCCCAGCTCGGACTCCATGGCGTGCCAGAACTGGATCTCGGTCGCGGCGTGCGCGGCCTGCGCGCCGCCCGCGAGCAGCAGCGCGGCCATCAGCGTACGCAGTCGGCCGCGCGAACCCGCGCGTTGTATCTCGTGCTTTTTCATCTGGGTCTCTTCCTGTTATTGATCGTTGTCCCGGCTGGAGCGAGCGCCGGGACTTTGGTTCAGGACTTCGATTCTTCGATTGTCGACTTCGATACACCGGGCCGGCCGCCGCCCGTCGCACATGGCGTGCGGCGGCCTGCGCCCAAGGCAGGGCAAGAGTAGCACAGCGTATGGGACAGCCGTGTGATGGGCTGCGGGGGCGGGGGTGGGGGCGGGGGAGAAACGCGTGGCTTGTCAGAACTGGGCGGTGGCCTGCACGCCGACTGTGACGCGGGATGTGGGAAAGCCAGCCGGTTTGTAGATGGGTGTGCCGACAAAAAGGTCGTAGCTGAAGCCCGCATACTTCGCCGGTATGCCGCCACGGATGCCGATCACCGCACCCGCGAGCTGGGTGCCTGCGAGAAACGCCGTGCCCGGCCCGTAGACATGGCCGTAATCGATACCCGCGTAGAGCATCTGGCCGGTCTGGAAGACGGGCCATTGCAGTTCGTTACGCCAGTAGAAGCCGCGTTCTGCCGCGAGCATCGTGTTGCCGTCGAAGCCGCGCACTGTGTATCGGCTGCCTATGGTCAGGTCGTCGATATAGAACAGCGTGTCGTTGGTGAACTGGCCGTGCACGGTACCCACGTAGGCGAAGCGCTGCGACCCGATGGCGAACGGCACCGAGAGGTTCGCATCGAGCACCGCCATGTGGAAGCGGTATGTCGGCCCCTCAGGATACGGATCGGCCGTCGCACCGAATCCGCCGATGCCCTGACGATAGGCGAGCGTACCGTCGAACTGCGCCGCGCCGAAGTAGTGTCGATTCGTCAGGCCGAGTTCGAGAAACGTGTTGTTGCGCGCCTGGGTGGGGACCTCGTTATCCTCGATAAAGCTATTGCCGAAGCGCTTCGAGAGCTGGACATACGCGCCGCTCACGTCATTCTGGCTGCGCGAGATCACGCGCGCGAGACGCAGCGCCGCTGTTTGCGAATTGCCGCTCGATACGAACACGTCGCCACCGGTTCCGGCGATGGGCTGATAGTTGGTGTTGGTGTTGCCGGAAAGCGTGGCGGTCCAGTAGCCCCACGGCACCGAATACGAGCCATTGAAGCCGTGCGAGCCAAGCGACTTGTTCCCGAACGAGAGGTCCTGGTTTGCGCCGATCGAGAAGATATCGTTCAGCCCGAGCGGATTGTCGATACCCAGGTTCACGTTGCCTTGCCACTTGCCGGTAGCGTCGTTGCCCGAGTTGTCCACTGACGCGACGAACGTCCACGGTTTCCTGCGCTTGACGCTTACAACCACATCGCTCTCACCGGCCGTATCGCTAGGCTCGATCTGCATGTCGACGTCCTGACTGGACACGCGCTTCATCTGCTCCAGGCCCTGCTCGAGGTCGCGCAGATTCAGCAGGTCGCCGCCGTGCGTGGGAAATGCCGTTTTCCATGTCCCCCACATCGACGGATCGGCGAACCGCACCTGACGCACGACGCCGGGGACGAGCGCAAGTCTCATAACGCCAGAGGACAGATCTTGCTCGGGCATCAGCGCACGCGTGGTGATATAGCCGCGTGAGAGGATCACCTGTTGCAGGCCCTTTACCAGGATGTCCATGCCGGCCTTCCCGACGCACTGGCCCTTGTAGTGGTTCAGCCAGTCGAGCGCGAACGCAAACGGATCCTGCGGCAGCGCGGATGCGCCCTGCCTGCGCGCGGTCTCGGAGAGCGCAGGCGGTACGTCGAGCGCAAACGTCTCGATACGGAAGCACAGCGTCTCTTGCGGGAGTTCGGGATAGATCGCGATCTTCGGCAATGTCGAGCGTACCGCCGGGGCATCGACGGTTGCCTCGCGCTGTTGTGCGTCGAGGCGTTGTTGCATCTGCTGATTCTGTAGCGCGTTCGCGCGCGCGGCGGCGGCTTCCTCTGGTGAAACCTGCGCGTTGGACGTGAGCGCGACGAGGGCTGTGAGCGGTAAGGCCGCCATTGGCAAAAGGGATTTCATACGTGTCTTGTTGCGTGGCCGTTGGCCTGGAAGTTCGCGGCACACGCCGGGCCCGCGCGGTTCGAGGCACCTTATTGCGGAAGAATCCCGCTCTTGACTTCTTCCTTGCTCGACTGCATCGCGTAGTTCTTCACGACACCGTGGTCGTCAAAAAACACCACCAGTTCTTTCTTGTCCACGTTCTGGCCTGACATAAAAATGTTGGCGATGGGCACGAAGTTGATACCCTTGGAGGTCGCATTCGAGTATCGGTAGCGCCAGATTTCATTGCCGCTGTCCGTGAAGGACGTTTCGGTCGGGTCGCCAAACGCCTTGCGCACATCGTCTTTCGTGCTTGTGCCCCGCGTGAGCTTCGCGCTCACGCTGGTGGCATCTTCGGTTTTCAGTTGCTGGACGCCCGAACTTGCACAGCCGACGAGGACGGAGGCGGAAACAATGGCGACCAGAAGGTTGTTGCGAATCATACGTTTAGTTTTCCTATTTAAATAAAGGTCATTTACGGCGCGCGAGGATAGCAATCGCTATGGGTTAAACCCCGTACAACTGACTTTCGGGGACGATGAGATGCAGGACATCGCAGCGCTCGCTTGTCTGGATTGAAACGAGTGCCGGACGTTTTCTTCGTCATGCTTCATCTTGCTTGAGCGCTCTATCACCGGGAAAATCGACCGAGAAATGTAACTGCCAGTAACTATCTCAGATAGTAAAACTTCATTAAGTGTGCAAAGCAGTTCACTTGTGATTTCAAGCAAGGTGATGTAATGCCACGCGTGTTAGGGAGGCCGGGATCGGGTCAGGCCGTTGATGTTCGTGCCCGGCACCACCGCAAGCGAATCACACGCTGTGAGAACGATATGGTGGAGTTCGCCGCTCGCCTGTGCCAGGCCCGAGCGGCCCGCCAGATGACCCAAGCGCGTCTGGTCGAGTTGCTGGAAGTGGACCGGCGTGTCTGCAACCAGTGGGAACGGAATGCCCCGTTACCACAGCTCCACGCGGTGGTGCGGATTGCCCAGGTGCTACCAACCACCGACGATTCGCTGGTTGGTCTGGAACCGCCCACCGCGCCGCGCATCCACAATCCGCGCCTGCACGCGCTGTGTGAACAGCTGGATTCGTTTTCCGATGAGGACCAGCAGGTGCTCATCGTCCTCATGGACAGCCTGGTCAAGCGCTCGCAGATGACCCGGCTCATGACGAGCTGAAGGAGAGAGCCGGAAACGAAGCGCGGGCCGCATGGGCGGCAACCCATACGACCCGCTGACCACAACCAGTTCACAGGAGGAACTGATCATGGCTGATGCCAATCTTAATGCATTGCCCGCTCACCCCGAGCGGCGCGTTACCATCCAGCAGTCGTGGCGGTACCGGCGCGTCAATGCGCGAACCCACACCAAGCCGCCGCTTTATCCGTGGATCAAGCTGTCCGGACGCTGGCTTGAACTCGCGGACTTCGAGGCAGGCCAGCGCGTGAGGATCGAGGTGCACGACGGCCGGCTCGTCATCACGCACGATTGAACAGCACTGCAAACAGCAAACCCGGCTGCCGCCGGGTTTATTGTTTGCACATCAGCTACTCATGCCCATCATTTTCCCGGCAGTTTTCAATGATTCCGGGTGAACCCTCTGCTGCTCGTCAAGAACGCAAGTCAGCAGTTCATAAGCCACCCCATACTCACCGAAGTCAATATATTCAGCAACATCGTTGCAATCTTGCTCAGAGATTTCTCTCTCAACCTGCGCAAGCGATTCACGCATCAATCGCTCAATCTCATCATAAGGGTCTTGTTGCTTCGTCATTTCGGATTTCTGGGAACGTTTGTTGGAAACGCCGTAACGATTCCACCGCCTTTACTAGTTGGTTCGATATCCACACGAATGGCGATGCCATCGATAGCGCCATTTTTAACTATTCTGCCGTTGGCTTGAACCGTTTCAGGAACGGACAGATCTGTAGCGATATCTGAGACAGCACTCATGATCTTTGACGAGGACCAATCCTGTGGAAACACCGACTTACCAGGACCACCTGGCCATTGATGGCCGCCGCCCGTCGCGTCTCCAGTCAGTATATGGGTCGTTCGATCTGGTGATGCCAAATTAACATCGTTTTGGGGCGCGACCTTTCCAGCAGCAGCAGCCAGCGCCGTGGAAGGCAGCGTAGCCGCCTGGGCACCCGTCGCCACGAGCGCCGCCGTGCCCGCCCCCTTCACGTTCGAGCCACGCTGTGTCGTCTGGTCCTCCGACGACTGGCTCTGGCTCTTGCTCGAACCGACGCTTACCTGTACACCAATACTCGGTGCGCCGGGCGCCTTTTCATGTTGATACGTATTACAGGTAGTGGTGGTCGCCGTTTTCGTCCACGAGGACGGGCATGTCAAAGAGGGGTGCTACGCCTACCGATATGCCGCCCAGCACGGCAGCGTTACTTTCTGACCCAAGGCAGAATTCGTCTTTGTGCGCGGGGTGCAAAATAAGTGCTACCGGCCTGCGCCCATGTTCCTTCTCGTGTTGTTGGATACCGTGCTCAATCAACTGCCAGATGCCGCAAGTCAACTGCGCCTGTTTCATATAGTCAACCCCGTAACTTTATTTTGCATCCTTAATTTCTTTGACAATGCGCCGAGCGAGGCGCGCGGACTACTACGAAGTTATCCGTTCGCCCCGAAGTCATCCTCAAGATCACCTAGTTCCTTATAGAGAGCGACACCGCATAGTGCTCCACAGAATAGAAAAACTGGAAGCAACATTGCGAACCCCTCATCTCCATTTCCCTTCAATTCCCAGAGAATCGAAATTCCGAAATAGGCGAAAAATAGAAGGCCCACCGCCAAATAGAACCTAGAAAACAACTGCCCCCTGCTCAGTTGTGGCTTCCCTTTCATAATGCGACGCGCCTTTACTATTTGGTATATGAAGGCCACGAGTAGCAAGGCCCCAAGTGGCACCAATCTACCAAGGGCCGCTTTCCAGTCGGCTCCTCTAGCAATTCCAACGACCAGCAAGAACACCGCCAAGGACGCAATGGTCGGTATCCACTTACGGAGTCTCAAGAGCGCAACCTTGCTCGCCTCTAACATTGCCATCCCTATTTTTTCTGAATCACGCCTTGGATGATACCGCCAGAGTTTTGAATCGTCTTATTTGCCCAAGCGCCAGCGGGCCCTGGGATCATTGCTTGCGCCACGTAACCGGCAAAAGTTGTCCCCGCTGCCACTCCCGCAGAGAGATCTGGACTTCCATTCGTTACCGCTGCCGAACCAAACGCTGACGTAGCGTTGACCATCGCGTTGTAGCTACCAGCCGCCACGATTCCTCCCTTGCTCAGTCCGCCAATAGTTTCGTCACCAATCGCTAAAGGTCCAAAAGAGCCGAGGACCAATCCAGTGGCGTAGGATTTTCCAAAATTTGGCTTGTCCGTTGACAATCCTGTCATGTAATTGCTCACGTCGGCAGCAAAATCAAGTGACCCCGCGGTTGCCGCCGCGACGAGTGCATCAGGACCGAGGAATCCCAAAACCAACGTACCGGCTATATACGGAGCCTGTGCTTTCATGTTGTCCGAGGCCGCGTTAGCAATCGTGCCCTGCGCACCAATCGCCGCATTGAGCGTTGCATCACTGCACTGCGCGCCCGCGCCGCAAGCCTGCGTAACGAGATCCTTCTTCTTCCTGTTGTCCATGCCCTGGTTGTACTGCTGCACTGCCGAACCCGTCGCCGCGCCCGCCGTACCGCCGACCATCGCGCCGCCGAGACCAGCCGCGACGTTCGCAGCCAGGTTGCCGATCAGTTCCGAACCCGTAGTCGATGTTACTCCCTTCGACAGCGCGTCCAGTTGATTCGCCATCGCAGAGGCCGCGCCTGCGCCGACAGCGCCGCCCACGGCATCGAGCGCACCGCCGCCAAGCCCACCGATGAGCGCACCGCCTGCGATATGCGCCAGCGTCCGGTTCGCCCCGCCTTCGTCCCACGCATCATAAGTGGCCTGATCCGTCGCCGTATCGCGTTTGTGGTCCGCATACGCCCCGATCCCTTGCGCGACAACCTGACCCGCAGCCTGCGCAGCCTGCATCGTATCGGCCTGCTTGTTGATCAGATCGTTCACGTCCGGCGTATTCGCGACCGTGCCGTTCGTCCCCGTCGTGTCGCGGGAGAGGCTCGCGACGTCCTGCGTCTGGTGTGCGCCATCCGTCACGTTGATCGTGCCCGCACTGATCGCGCTTCGCGTCGTCGCACTCGAATCGCCGTTCTCGTTCTGCGAGATCATCGGCGATACGCCAGGCTGCCCGCTAACCGAACCTGGACCCGTCGCCTTGCCCGTATTGCCAACGCCTACGCCCGCGCTGATCCCGTTGCTGTTCGCGTCGTAGTGCGACTGGTTCTGGATATCGCTGTAAGTGAGCGTGCCGGTCGTCAGGCTGTTTTTCGATGCATCCGCCGTGCTCGATATCACCGCGCCCGTCAGGCCCGTGTTCCCCTTCACGTTGATATCGAAGCCACCGCTACCGGCATTGATCCCCGCCTGCTCGTTCACGCCCGCGTAGTTCGCGTCCGCATGGCCGTTCTGCGCGCTGAAGCTCGCGCTGCCGCCCGCCTGGCTGATGTTGAACCCACCGCCCGCGCTGCTCTGGTGCGCCACGCTCGTCGTCACGTCCTGAACGCTCGCCATGTTCAGGTTGCCGCCCACATCCGCGACCACCTTGCCGCCGTTGACCTGCGAGCCCGTGATGTTCGTGTCGCCCCCGCTGATAACCGTCACGCTGTTCGTGCCGTTCACATGCGAGGCGTTCTGGATCTGCGCGTCGCTGTTCGCGTCGCCGTGTGCGTTCGACATCGCCGCCGAGACACCAAAGCCGTTCGTGCCAACCGACACGCCCACACTCGCGCTATTGCTGCTGTTCGAACTGCGCGTCGAATCCGTGTTCGTGGTATTGACCACGTTCACCTGGTTCCTTGCCGCGAGCAGGACATCGTTCGCGCTCACGTTCGAACCGGCAATCGTCACGTTCCCGCTGCCAGGCGTGCCGTCACCCGTCTATCGGGCCGATGGCTGGAACTTGCAGGTTTTGAAGCAGGCCAGCGCGTGAGGATGAGGCGCACGACGGCAGGCTCGTCATCACGCACGATTGAACAGCACTGCAAACAATAAACCCGGCCGCAGCCGGGTTTGTTTTGTTACGTCTCTATGCACACTTTTCCAAGTCGGTCCGTGCAAGCTCGATAGTTTTCAGAAACTCTGCAAGACTGAACTTCATTCTCACACTCTCCGGCAAGACATACAGATCAGCAAGGAATTCGATCTCCATCTCGTCATTCCCATGTTCTTTGTCTAAAACGCAGAGCCGCTGACCGTTGAAGCTTACCTCTGCCATAAGGTGTTCGTGATCCATATCACTAACGAAGTCGATACTAAATCCAGTCATTCGATTCACCTTATTTCCTCGGATCCAAGAAGCCAGAGAACGAGCCGTCGGCATTAAACCTTATTCCCTGTCCATTGGGCAAACGGAATTCAACGCCACCGCGCGAGAGGTTCGTCTGCGTTGTAGACGGGTCGTTTAAGACCTGGTTCACAAACTCGCTTGCGGCGGCATTCTTATCGGCAATAGAGCCCGTAAGTGGTTCAAATGTGCCACCGGGACGGCCAGCATGTTTGTCCCACGCTCTCGCGGCAGCGGACAGACCAGAATCGTTAATCGGTTGATTCGCTGCATTTTGTAGATCGCCGGTATTGCCATTGCTTGCAGACGACTGGCCATCGCTACCGCTGTTGAAGATCGCGTTGCTCGGAGCGTACCCCGGCGTCGTCGCCGGCACAACCATGCACACCGGCGGCACACATACCGCAACCGGCACCGCTGAACCACCCGTCGCTGGCGGCTTCGAGTTCCCACCCGGGCCATTCAGATCGTCCGGACTTACATACGGCCCCTGCGGCCCGTTCGCATTCACCAGCGCCGCGAACTGGTTCGCCAGATTTTCCGCGCCACGTCCTGCACTGGCAAGCTGATCGCCGATCCAGCCAAGCGCGGAATTGGCCGTGCTGCCCTGGCCGTCGCCGTTGCCCGTACTTCGATTGTAGAGGTCCGCATTGCTCGCCGCGAACGCGCCAGCGCCACCGCCAACCAGCGCGCCCATGCCGCCCGCGAGGATGTTCGCCGCTACGTTGCCCGCCATCTGGGCCGCATCGCCACCACCCAGCGCGTCGCGCGTGCCGTTCGCAAGACGGTTCAGGTCACCCGCAGCCCAGGCAGCCACTCCCGCACCGGCGGCACCTTGTGCCGCACTGCCCATGCCGCCACCACCCAAACCTGCTACCAGGGCTCCCCCAGCTACGTGCAACGCGATCCGGTTGCTCCCACCCTCGTCCCATGCATCATAAGTGGCCTGATCCGTCGCCGTATCGCGTTTGTGGTCCGCATACGCCCCGATCCCTTGCGCGACAACCTGACCCGCAGCCTGCGCAGCCTGCGTCGTATCGGCCTGCTTGTTGAGCAGATCGTTCACGTCCAGCGTATTCGCCACCGTGCCGTTCGTCCCCGTCGTGTCGCGGGAGAGGCTCGCGACGTCCTGCGTCTGGTGCGCGCCATCCGTCACGTTGATCGTGCCCGCACTGATCGCGCTGCGCGTCGTCGCACTCGAATCGCCGTTCTCGTTCTGCGAGATCATCGGCGAGACGCCAGGCTGCCCGCTAACCGAACCTGGACCCGTCGCCTTGCCCGTCACGCCAACACCCACCCCCGCGCTGATCCCGTTGCTGTTCGCGTCGTAGTGCGACTGGTTCTGGATGAACTTTACATGTTCGTGATATTGAATCTCTCTATCAAGTTTCGGCACGCTTGTGGTGCAAAGGATCTGGCCCATTCTTCGGATTGCTTGATTTCGGGATCAAGACGATCAAGCGCCTCCGGCAACCACATGGAGCGCTGCTCTTCCAATGGAAGATGATCCGTTTCTGAATGGATAACTACGAACACATCGAAGTCAGGATCACGGTCAGCTATTCCGCTTAGCTGGCTCCGGATTGCAAGGACCTGCACGGCGCCCTCAAGGAAGGGTAGTTTGCCGTCAAGCATGGCTTGCGCAATGTCTACGAGACTGCGACGTGCCAGTATCTCTTGTTCAGTCATTTTCAGCGGCCCTTATTTCAAGGGAATGGACTTAGGCTCTACAACCTGACCAGTTACGGTGTTGCGGTAGGCATGGATTTCATATTGTGCCCCATCAGCAGCCGTGTAACCTGAGCTACTAACCTTACTCCAATCACCGGGCTGACCACCATATTCAGATACCAAGCGGGGAGCATCACGCAAAGGAACGTTTGTCCCACTCCCTGCGATATTAACGCCCTTGCCCGTGGCCAAATCCGAGAGTTGCTGCTGGCTTGCCAACGACTTATTAAGATTCAAACCACTGACAGCGTTGGCAATACCGCCCGACGTTCCACCCTTGCTGAAGCCCGCCGCCCCCGCAGCCAGCGCCGATGACGGCACCGTTGCAGCCTGGGCACCCGATGGCACCTTCGCCCCCGCCTGCCCGACCATCGCCCGCTCCTTGTCGAGCTGGTCGCGCATGTCCTGCGCTTCTTGCTTGGCCTCGGTGTCGTTCTTGTTGTGCCCCGCGTTGTACAGGTTCACGTTCGATGCGCCAGCCGCACCCGCCGTCCCGCCAACTGCCGCCCCCGCAACGCCCGAAGCAATATTCCCCGCCAGGTTGCCGATCAGCGATGAACCCGTCGCGCCCGATACCGAGTCGCTGAACGCCTTCATCTGATCAACCAGCTTCGAGGATAGCCCCGCACCCGCCGCACCGCCAATGGTCGAGAACGCGCTACCACCACCCAGACCGCCGATCAGCGCACCTCCCGCTATGTGAAGCGCGGTCCGGGAGTTGCCGCCCTCACTCCACGAGTCGAAGTCGGCCAGCGCCGCCGAAGCCCCGTCGAGATCACCGTTCTTGTAGGCCGCTTTCGCCGCATCAAGCGCATCCGTCTCTTTCTTGTCCGCATACGCGCCGATACCCTGCGCCACCACCTGGCCCGCCGCCTGCGCAGCCTGCATCGTGTCGGCCTGCTGGTTCAGGATATTGTTCTCGTCCGGCGTTTTCGCGACCGTGCCATTCGTGTCCGTCGCGTCGCGGCTCAGGCTCGCCGCGTCCTGCGTCTGGTGCGCTCCATCGGTCACGTTGATCGTGCCCGCACTGATCGCGCTGCGCGTAGTTGCGCTCTGGTCGCCACTGTCGTTCTGTCCGATCATCGGTGACACGCCAGGCTGGCCGCTGACCGATCCCGACCCGGTCGCCTTGCCCGTGCTGCCCCAGCCCACGCCCGCGCTGATCCCGTTGCTGTTCGCGTCGTAGTGCGACTGGTTCTGGATGTCGGAGAACGTGAGTGTCCCGGTGTTCAGGCTGTTCTTCGATGCGTCCGCCGTGCTCGATATCACCGCGCCCGTCAGGCCCGTGTTCCCCTTCACGTTGATATCGAAGCCACCGCTACCGGCGTTGGTCCCCGCCTGCTCGTTCACGCCTGCGTAGTTCGCCTCACCATTTCGCCCGAGTGCTTCTGATGTGCCGCAAACAATAAGCCCGGCCGCAGCCGGGTTTGTTGTCACTCATGGGCAGGTGGCGACGCATTTTCGGACTTGGCCAGCGCCTTGCTCACCGCCTCCTGCCAGTCTTGCCATGCGCCAGGGTCTGCTGGGCCATGCCCTCCCGTTATTTCCCACGATAGCGAACTAAGCATTCCACCAAGTTCATCTGCTTTTGTAAGGTCATATTCGTGCTCAAGGAAGTAGAACATCGCACGATATGCCTGCTCAATCGTTAGTTTCGGTTCACTCATCATTTCCATCCCGGTTTGATTGGTGCGGCAAGCCCCGTTTCAGGGTTATAGGGCAGCGGTGTTTGATTCACGCCACCATTCCAAACTTGGCCGTTTCGCGTCTGCACCCAAACTTGGGTGCCATCAGGCTGAATCTTGGCAGACCACACTGTGCCAAACTTATCTGGGCCTAGCGTCGTTGTTGGATCATTCGCCACGTCAGTAAGCAGTGCGCGGTTTTGCGCTGTATCCGCGATATGCCCATCGCGCGTACCAAATATCTTCGTCGCACGATTATCGGTCAACGCAAATTTTCCGCCACCCAATGCACCCGGATTTACCGGCAACTTGCCGATAGAGTCATCTGAAGTCGCTTTCGCGCCCGCTTGCCCGAGCATCGCCCGCTCCTGGTCGAGCTGCTTGCGGATATCCTGCGCCTCCTTCTGCGCCTCCGTCTCGTTCTTGTCATGCCCCTGGTTGTACAGGTTTACGTTCGACGCGCCCGCTGCGCCAGCCGTGCCGCCCACCGCAGCACCTGCAAGCCCCGACAGGATATTGCCTGCGATATTGCCAATCAATGACGAATCCGTGGCACTGGCGACAGTGTCGCTAAATGCCTTCGTCTCGGGCGCGAACTTTGAGGTTATGCCTGCCCCTGCTGCACCACCGACTGCACCCAGCCCGCCGCCGCCAAGTCCGCCAATCAGCGCGCCCCCCGCCGCCTGCGCGATAGCACGGTAGTCCCCACCTTCCTTCCAGTTCTTGTAGTCGGCCAGCGCTGCGTCTCCGGCGGCAACGTCGCCACTATCTGCCGCCGCCTTGCCAGCCGCGACCGCATCGTCGCGCTTCTTGTCCGCGTACACGCCGATGCCCTGCGCCACGACCTGACCGGCCGCCTGCGCCGCCTGCATCGTGTCCGCCTGCTGGTTCAGCATCGCGTTCACGTCAGGCGCATTCGATACCGTGCCGTTTGTGTTCGTCGTGTCGCGGCTGAGCGTCGCTACGTCCTGCGACTGGTGCGCGCCATCGGTCACGTTGATCGTGCCCGCACTGATCGCGCTTCGCGTCGTCGCGCTCTGGTCGCCACTGTCGTTCTGCCCGATCATCGGCGATACGCCAGGCTGCCCGCTAACCGAACCTGGACCCGTCGCCTTGCCCGTATTGCCAACGCCTACGCCCGCGCTGATCCCGTTGCTGTTCGCGTCGTAGTGCGACTGGTTCTGGATGTCGGAGAACGTGAGCGTCCCGGTGTTCAGGCTGTTCTTCGAGGCGTCCGCCGTGCTCGATATCACCGCGCCCGTCAGGCCCGTGTTCCCCTTCACGTTGATATCGAAGCCACCGCTACCGGCGTTGGTCCCCGCCTGCTCGTTCACGCCTGCGTAGTTCGCGTCCGCATGGCCGTTCTGCGCGCTGAAGCTCGCGCTGCCGCCCGCCTGACTGATGCTGAACCCGCCGCCCGCGCTGCTCTGGTGCGCCGCGCTCGTCGTCACGTCCTGCACACTCGCGACGTTCAGGTTGCCGCCCACATCCGCGACCACCTTGCCGCCGTTCACCTGCGAGCCCGTGATATTCGTGTCGCCCCCGCTGATAACCGTCACGCTGTTCGTGCCGTTCACATGCGAGGCGTTCTGGATCTGCGCATCGCTGTTCGCGTCCCCGTGCGCGTTCGACATCGCCGCCGAGACACCAAAGCCGTTCGTGCCAACCGACGCCCCCACGCTCGCGCTATTGCTGCTGTTCGAACTGCGCGTCGAATCCGTGTTCGTGGTATTAACCACGTTCACCTGGTTCTTCGCCGCAAGCAGCACATCGTTCGCACTCACATTCGAACCGGCAACCGTCACGTTCCCGCTGCCAGGCGTGCCGTCACCCGTCGCCACGAACGCCGCCGTGCCGCCCGCCGTCACGTTCGAGCCGCGCTGTGTCGTCTGGTCCTCCGACGACTGGCTCTGGCTCTTGCTCGAACCGACGCTTACCTGTACACCAATACTCGGTGCGCCGGGCGCCTTCGATACGCCATTTTTCACCATGTCGTACGCGCCGAAACCGGCCAGGGCCGCATCGCCGCCCGCTGCGATTACATGCAGCGCCGCCGCGCGGTCGTTGCCGCTACCGGCTGAGTGGCCGACCGACTGGCCCTGCGCATACGCATTGTTGATCGCGTCGCCCACCGAACCCGAGAGGCCAATGCTTATGCCGCTGCTGCTCGTTTTCTGCGTCTGCGCCTGGTGCGCCGTATCGGTCGCGGAATCGATGATGATGTTCGATGCCATGCCCGTCACGTTGCCGCCCGCGACCACGTCGCTGCCCGTCACGTGCAGCGTGTTGCCCGCCTGCATCGACAGGTTGCCGTTGATCGAACCCACCGTGCTCGCGTTGTTCGTCACGCTCGATTCCTGGTCGGTCGTGGCGAGCTTGCTGGTGCCCGCCGTCACCGTCAGGCCGCTCGTGCCCAGGCCCGTGCGCTTCTCCGCATAGCTGCCCGACGACTGCATCGTGTTCTGCGTCGTGCCGATGTTGATATCGTGCGTGGCGTCGAGCGCCACGTCGTTCGTCCCGACAACCGTGCTGCCGTTCACGTTGATATCGTGGCCCGAAATCGACACGCTGTCCGCTGAGACCGTGCTCCCCTGGCTCAGGGTCGTAGTCGTATCGCGCGAACTTTGCACCTGCTTGCCGCTCACCACATTGCTGTGGCTGTGCTGCTCCTGCCCGCTATCGACATGCGTTTCCGTGGCCGCCCCGATGTTCACGTCACCCGTTGCCGCCAGCGCAAGCGTGCCCTTGTCGAGATTGACCGAGCTACCGTTGACGTTGATGTTGTTGCCCGATACCACGGTCAGCGAGTTGCCCGAATTGAGCGTCGTCGCGGTCAGCGTATCGTCGGAGCGGTGGATCGTGGATGAATAGCTGCCGTGAGCATCGCTGCCCGAGTCGTTGCTGTCGATCGTCGAGGTCGCCTTCGCCGCATCGAGCGTCACATTACCCTTCGCCGCGACGGTTCCTCCACCGCCCAGGTTAATGTTCGCGCCCGTAGCGCTCAGGTCGCCGCCCACGCCGATCACCGACACGCCGCCCACGTTCACGGTGCTGCCCGTCACCGTGTTGATGTTCGTGTTCGACACGCCGTTCGCACGCTCGACCACCTTGTGCTCCCCGGTCTGCACCGTGCCGATATCGTAGTTGCTGCCCACGGCCATGCCGAGGTTGCCGCCGACGCTCAGGCTGGCCCCGTGCTGCTCGAAGTTGCCTCCGGTAACGATCGCCGCATTGCCCGCCACGTTCAGGCTCGCCATGGGGTCGAGCGTCGTGCTCACGCGCGTCGCGCCCGTGGCGCTGATCTGGTTGAGCGTCCTGGTCGCCGTGTCGAGGATCACGCTGCCGCCCGCGTTGAGCGCCAGACTCCCGGCGTTCACCTTCGCGGAAGTCAGATCGACGTTGCCCGCCGTTTGCAGCGCCATGAGGCCACCGCTCGTGAGCGCGCCGAAGGTGTTGTTGATCGACTGCGCGTCGATCTTCATGGAATTGCCTGCCTGCACCGTCCCGCTGTTCGTGAAGGTCTGCGCGTTCTGGATATCGATGTCCGTCGCCGCGATGAGCGGCCCGTTCATGTTCTGCTGGCTCGCCTTCGCCAGATACACCACCGGCACCAGCACCGACTGTCCGTCGACCATCTGCGTCTGCATGATGATCACGTTGCTCGTAAGCGCCGCGACCTGCTCGGGCGACAGGCTCATGCCGAGCGGCAGGTCAAGCGACTTCGAGAGCGACGCGCCCGCAGCAAGCAGCGACTGGTACATCGACTGGAGATCGGTGTACGGACCGAGTACGGCCTTGCCCGTGAGCGACGTGATCTGGTTGCGCACGAGCTGCTGCTCGTAGAAGCCGTCGCCCAGGCGCTTCTCGGTCGTCTGCGGATTCAGGCCGAGTTGCTGGAGGTAGTAGTCGCTCGAAATGAACGTCTTCTGGCTCGTGAAAGCCGGGTTCGTCTCGATCAGGTAGTCGGTGCCCGGCGTCGTGGACGGTTTGAACAGGCCGCCCTGCGGGATCGTCAGGTTTTGCAGCACGTTGACCGCCGTCGCGCTCGCGATGGCCGGATCGACCGGGGCGGTGCCGCCCTGGGCCGAAGCGCCGCCGGCCTTCGTGCCGCCCGCATTGCCGCTGACCGACGATGCACCGCCGGCGCTCGTACCGCCCGCGTTGCCACTCACCGACTGCGCGCCGCCGGCATTCGCGCCGCTCGCGTTGCCACTCACCGAGGACGCGCCGCCCGCCGTCCCGCCGCTCGCATTGCCGCTGATCCCGCTCACGGTGACGCCCGACAGCGCCTGGCCGGGCGCGAGCCCGATCGACGGGATGCCCGCGTTGCCCGCCGTGTTGTTGATGCTGATGCCCGTCCCGGAGAGCGTGCCGCCCGCGACGAAGCTCGATTCGTAGGCCGGCAGGGCATAGTTGCGGATGTCGGCCGGTGCGGCCTGCGTATAGCCACCGGGCTGGCCGCCTGTGAACGGCGCGTCGCCGAACGGTAGCGTCCAGTCCGCAATGCTGTGGTCGTAATTCGTGTAGTGGTAGTAGCCAGAATACGTGACCTGCACGCCGGGCGCGGCTTGACCCTGCCAGCTATTCTGGTCGAGCGATACAGGCGCGGCGATGTTGCCGACCGCCGCGACCGCGCTCCAGTAGTTCCGGAGCTGGCCCACCGACGAAGCGTCGAGACTGCCACCCGCAATGATCTGACCCTGCGGACTGATGCCGGCGATCAGGTTCGCCACCGCTACGCCGGTGTAGGTCGTGTATTGCCAGCCGCTGTTCCACTGTCCGCCGTGCGGAGGATCGGTAGGCACGCCGCCGATCAGGTCGGCAGTGCCATTGATCCAGCCGACAAAGGGATGATTTGCGGCGCAGGCAGCCGTGACCGTAGAGATGCAGCCCGACAGGCTGATGCCGAACTGGTCAAGCAGGGCGGGATCGACCGGCTGGTTGAAGCCCGTCGTCGTCACCTCGCGCCGGGTGTTCGTCACCTGGTCGGCGTGCAGTTCCATGTCGCCCGCCGACTCGACCAGCGCCGATACGTTGTTGATCAATGCCGCGTTCGTATAGCTGCCGTCCGCGTTCTTTCCACCCGCCAGCACAACCTTGCCGAGACCATAAACGGCAGTGGTCGCCTGCGTGTCGCCCGCCGTCGTGTCGTCGCGGTTCTCGATATCGCTTGCGAGCAGTTCGAGCGTACCGTTGCTGTCCGTCGCGCCAATCAGCGCGGTCGGCCCCACGTTGGAAAGCGTGCTGTTCGCGTTCAGCGACACGCTGCCGCCAACGATGACACCCGTGTTTTCCAGCGTGTTCGAATGCGTGCTGAGCGTGCCGCCCGCCATCATCGTGCCGCTGTTCACGACATCCCCGGCGTTGACGTCGAGATTGTTCGCCGCCTCCACGAGCGCCGCGTTGGTGAACGTTCCCGGCAACGTGAAGCTGAGGTTGTGCCCGGCGTTGAACTGCACGTCGGGCGTGGGGGCGAAATCGCCCTGCATGCTGACCGAAACGTCGTTCGCCGCGCTATACGCGCCGCCGCCCGTGAGCGTCGAAGCGCTCACCGCGAGGTCATGCGTCGCCCCCATCTGTCCGTTGGCGTTGTTGATCGCGCCCGTGGTCGTGACCGTCACATCACCGGTCAGGCCCGCGACGTTGCCGATTGCGCCGCTGGCATTGTCCAGCGTATCGCCCGTCACCTCGACGTTCGCGCCGCTCATCTGGCCGCCCTGGGTGTTCACGATCGCGGACGCGGTCACATCGACGTTGCCGTTGCCCGTGACCTGACCGCCCGTGTTCACGAGCTGGCTTGCGCCCTGAACAGTGGTAGCGCCCGTGCCGAGGTTGCCAATGAGGCCGCCCGTGTTGTCGATCGACGCGGCCTGCACGGCGAGCGCGCTGGTGTCGCCTGCGTCTGCGGTACCGGACTGGATCTGCCCGCCCGTATTGATCAATGCGCCGCCGCTGGCAAGCGTCGCCGACGAGAGGGAACGCACGACGCCCTGCGTGTTATTCAGCACACCCGCGATGGTGGCCGAGAGATAACCCTGCGCGGCGAACACGCCCGACGTGTTGTCGAAGCTTCCGGCACTGGCGACGAGCTGGCCCGCCGTGATGATCCTGCCGCCCACGTTCGCGAACGCGCCCGCGCCGTTACCCGGCGCAATCGTGAACGTGCCCGTTCCGGCGTGGAGAATCGAGCCGCCGTTGTTGTTCAGCACCCAGGGCGCAAGCGTGAGATCCGTGCTGTTGGTCTGAAGCGTGCCGCCCGCCGAGTTGTCGAACGTCCCGCTGACGTTCAGGCCCATCAACGCCGCGCCATACTGCGTGATCGTGCCGCCGTGGTTCACGACGTCGGTCGCGGAAAGTGCGAGCTGGTTCGACTCGATATCGCCGCCGCTGTTGTCCAGCGTGCTGCCAGTCGCAATCGTGAGGTTCGGCGCGACGATCGCTCCGCCGTTGTTCGTAAGCGAACCCGTGTGGATCGTTTCGTTTGACCCCGCGCCGAGCTGGCCGTCATCGTTCGTGAGAGCGCCGCTCGTTACGCTCAGGTCCGCATTCGACAGTACCTTGCCGCCGATGTTATTCAACGTCCCGCTGACGGTTGCCTTAACGCCGGCCTGTCCGCTGATCGAACCGCCTGCGTTGTTGAGCGTCGCGCCCTGGGCCGCGATGTTGCCGTTGCTGACGATCGCGCCGGCGGCATTCGAGATCGCGCCCGCGCCGTTACCCGCGTTGAGCGTCAGGCTGCCGTTGCCTGCATGGATGAGCGTGCCGCCGTCGTTGTCGAGCGCGCCCGCTGCAAGCGTCAGGTCCGTGCTGTTGGCCTGAAGCGTGCCGCCCGCCGAATTGTCGAATACACCGCCGATGGTCAGCCCGAGCGGGTTCGTCCCGTACTGCGTGATCGAGCCGCCGTGGTTCAGCAGATTCGCCGCATTCAGTGCGAGCTGGTTCGCTTCGATATCGCCCTGGCTGTTGTCGAGCGTACCGGCGGTCGAGACCGAGAGGTTCGGCGCGACGATCGAACCACCGTTATTCGTCAGACTCCCCGTCTGAATCGTTTCCTTCGAGCCCGCGCCAAGCTGGCCGTTATCGTTCGTGAGCGTGCCGCTCGTCACGCTCAGGTCCGTGCTCGACAGTACCTTGCCGCCCGAATTGTCGAGCGTGCCGCCGATGCTTGCCGTAACGCCCGTCTGTCCGCTGATCGAACCGCCTGCGTTATTGAGCGCACCGCCCTGGGCTGCGATCTTGCCGTTGCTGGCGATCGTGCCGGCGGCATTCGAGATCGCGCCCGCGCCGTTACCCGCGTTGAGCGTCAGGCTGCCGTTGCCTGCATGGATGATCGTGCCGCCGTCGTTGTCGAGCGCGCCCGCTGCAAGCGTCAGGTCCGTGCTGTTGGCCTGAAGCGTGCCGCCTGCCGAATTGTCGAACGTGCCGCTGACGGACAACCCGAGGGGGTTCGTCCCGAACTGCGTGATCGAGCCGCCACGGTTCAGCAGATTCGCCGCGCTCAACAAGAGCTGATTCGCCTCGATATCGCCCTGGCTGTTGTCGAGCGTGCCGGTGGTCGAGACCGAGAGGTTCGGTGCGACGATCGAGCCGCCGCTATTCGTCAGGGAACCGGTGCGCAGGCTCCCGTTCGTGCCCGCACCAAGCTGCCCCCCGTCGTTGCCGAGCGAACCGCTCGTCAGACTCAGATCGGTGTTCGAGAGAACCTTGCCGCTGGTGTTGTCCAGCGCACCGCTCAAGTTCGCCGTGACACCCGCCTGTCCGCTGATCGAACCACGCTCGTTGTTGAGCGCGCCGCCCTGGGCCGAGACCTTGCCGTTGCTCGTGATCGTGCCGCCAGCATTCGAGATCGCGCCTGCACCATTACCCGCGTCGATCGCGAGCGTACCAGCACCGGTATGGGTGATCGTGCCGCCGTCGTTGTCGAGCGAGGCGGGCGTCAGCGTCAGGTCCGTGCTGTTGGTCTGGAGCGTGCCGCCCGCCGAATTGTCGAACATGCCGTTGACGGACAATCCCAACGGATTCGTCCCGTACTGCGTGATCGAGCCGCCCCGGTTCAGCAGATTCGCCGCATTCAGCGAAAGCGCGTTCGCCTCGATATCGCCCTGGCTGTTGTCCAGTGTGCTGGCGACCGTGAGAGACAGGTTCGGTGCAACGACCTTGCCGCCGCTATTCGTCATCGAACCGCTGTGGACGGTGACGCTCGAACCCGCACTGAGTTGGCCGTGGTCATTCGTGAGCGAGCCGCTCGTGACGCCCAGGTCTGTATTCGACAGTACCTTGCCGTTGGTGTTGTTGAGCGCGCCGCCTGCTGTCGCGCTCACGCTGCCCTGGCCGCTCACCGAGCCGCCCGTATTGTTGAACGTACCCGCCTGCGCGACGACGTTGCCGTTGCCGGTGATGTTGCCACCGACGTTCGACGCCGCGCCCGCGCCATTGCCCGCATTCACCGCCAGCGTGCCGCTGCCCGCGTGGGTGATGCTGCCCGCGTCGTTGCTGACGGAGGCGCCCGCGACCGTCAGGTTCGTCGCGTTCGATGCGATGCTGCCACCGTTCGCGTTGTCGAGCTTGCCACCTGCGGAGACCGTCTGCGCGCTGGCGCCCGTCTGCGTGATCGAGCCGCCTTCATTGTTGAGATCGCCCGGCGTCGAAACCGCAACGGTGTCCCCGGCAATGGAGCCCTTCGCGTTGTTGATCGACGCGCCCGTGACCGTGGTATTCGTACCCGAGAACGAGCCGCCCGCGTTGGAGAGCGCGCCGCTCGCCGTGGCGGTGAGCGCATCGCCCGCGCTCATCGACCCCGCGTTGTTGAGGTTCCATGCGTTCAGGACGGCGTTATGCAGTGCGCTGAACTGCCCCACGTTGGTGAAGGTGTAGGCGCTCGCCTGCACGTTGCCGTTCCCGCCGATCACGCCCCCCAAGCCGTTCAGCAGCGTGCCAGTGACGCCAAGGTTCAGGCCGTCGCCGTTCAGTGACGTAATGCGGCCCGCTGTGTTGTCCAGGGACGTGCCGGCGAGCGAGAAGCCCATCGCGCTCTGCATCGTGCCCTGGCCGTTGGCGATCGCTCCGCCACCGCGCACCTGCATCGCGCCTTGCGAGACGAACACGCCGCCCTGGTTCAGCACGTCGCCTGCCGCCGTCGCGTTGAGCGGCCCCTGCGCCGAGACGTTGCCGCCCTGGTTAGAGAGCCTGCCCGCGTTCAGCGTCACGGCCCCGCCCGTCATCGCGCCGTGGTCGTTGACGAGCGAGCCTGTCGCCTGCGCATTGATTGCCCCCTGGGCGCTCGTCGTGGCGCCCGAGAGGTTCAGGTCCCCCGCGTTCGCGACAAGCGAGAGATTGCCGTTCGCGGCCGTCTCGCCGCCTGCGAGATTCACCGACGCACCCGTGAGCGACGCGTCGCCGCCAGCGACGTTGTGGCCCGTGGCTGTGAGCGCGCCCGATGAGGCAACGTTCAGGTTCGCCGCCTGCGTCACCACGCCGTCGCTGTTCACGCCGGAGGCGAGCGAGCCGGTCGAGCTCACCGCGCCCGCGCCCGCGTTCAGTGCGCCTTGCGCTGCGAGCGTGCCGCTGTTCGTCAGGTCCCCTGCGGTGTTCGCGGAAAGCGCGCCCTGAGCGTAGGTGGTCCCGCTGTTCGTGATGCCGGTGTTCGAGTTGACGATGACGTTGCCGCTCGCGGTTGTTCTGCCTGTCAGCAGAACGCGGCCATCCGAACTCAGCGTGAAGTCACCCGCCTGGGCGGCAATCACGCCGGCATTGCCGACTCCCACGCCATGCTCATTGGATGACAGGTAGATCTTGCCCGCGTACATGCCACCCAATTGACTGACATCAATCGAGACGGGCGGAGGCGCGCCATTGCCCGCTATCGGCGTGGCCGCCAGCGTGTCGTGATTGATATTGTTCGAACCCGCGATGACGTTCAGGCTGTTGGCATAGACCGCTGCATTGATCTGCACGGCTCTTGCCAGCAAATCCACCTGATCGACATTCGACGCGTTGAAGCCCGCGCCCTGAACGGTGATGGTGCCGCCCGTGACGCTGTAACCGGTGAGCGCGCCGTTCGCGTCGAGTTGCGGGATGCCAGTCGTCAGAACTGCCCGGTTCGTGTTGATGAATCCGCCGCCATTGACGGCAATCCCCGACGGATTCGCGAGAACAACCGTGGCGCGCTGGCCCGCGACTTCGACGAAGCCGTTCAACTGTGACGGGTTCGCACTATTGACCTGATTGACGATGATCCTTGCAGATTGCCCGGCAGCATAGTTCGGATTGCCGTTGATCTGTCCGGCGAGCTGGGTATTCGTGATCGTCGGGGAATTGTTAAGAATCGCACCCTTCTGATTCACATCAAACTGGTTATACGTATTCATCGACACGCCAGCGCCGCTCGGACGATTGACGTTGACCTGATTGATACCGTTTGGCGTGTTGATCACGTTCGGCGCGTGCGCGCCGCCCGGCACGATCTGCGCGAGCGACCAGACCGGCATGACGCCAAGGAGTGCGAGCGCCGCAAGCACCATCGCGCGCAGGACGAAAACGGGTGAGCCGGCAGCCTGCGGGTGCGACTCGCCGCGCCCTACCTCGCCGCTGCCTCCTCTGCCATTCGCGGATGCAAACTCAGCCACCGCGACACACATGCGATGGACCCGGCTATACACCAGGCGGTACGTATTCCTGTTCATCTTTTTGATCGTTCTATTGCCGGGGAAATCGACCGCAAAATGTAAGCGCGCGTTACTATCTCAAAGAGTAAAACTTCCTTAAGTGTGCAAATTAATTCCCCTCTGACTTGAAACAAATCGAGGTACTAGAGGACGTGTTAGGGAACCGCGGAATGGAGTGGCGACGTCAGGCGGCTTGTCGCGCGTAGCGCGCATGCGCGAAGCCGTGAACAGGCGGATATGAAAGGTGCGGGCTCAAATTAGCGCTGTAGGACCACAGCGTATGAGCCGATCATGGGACGGGTCGCCGCGGCCAGGACAGCCAGCGGCGCGTGAACAGGGGTGAAGGGGGCGAAGGGGGTGATGTACGCGCCGGTGCGCCGTTCGTCACTCGCCCGCGGCGTCGTGACAGCAAACGCAAAGCTTGTTGCCTTCGGGGTCGCGGAAATACGCACCGTAGTAATCCGGATGATAGTGCGCGCGCAAAGCCGGCGCGCCTTCGCTCGTGCCACCGTGCGCGAGCGCAGCGGCGTAAGCGGCATCGACTACGGCACGCGAAGGCGCAAGCAGTGCCGTCATCTGCCCGTTGCCGGGCTGCGCGGGGTTGCCGTCGTACGGGCGGCCCACCAGAAAGAGCGGGCGCGGCACGCCGGGCTCCATCCATCCCGCCCAGGGATACTCGGGCTCGCGAAACTTGAGCACGAAGCCAAGCTCTTGCATCACGGCGCCGTAAAACGCAAAGGCGCGGTCGAAGTCGTTCACGCCCATGTACACATGCGAGATCATCGCCATCCTCGTGTCCTCCTCGTAGCGTTCAGGTAATCAACGTTGTGCGACGAACAGCACCGAAGCCGGCTTGCCGCTGCGCGGATCGAGCGGCTCGCGCATTGCGCGCAGCGTGAGACCGCTCGAAGCAATGAGCGCGATCCAGCTCTCCAGCGTGCGGAAGTACCACGGCGGCGCGTCGCGAAAGGCGCGGCTGAAGCCTGCCCACGAGCCGCTGCGCCAGCCGTCGGCATACGGTTGATCGCCGCAGGCAACGAGCGGATGCGGCGTTTGCACGATGAGCACGCCCTGCGGTTCAAGCAGCGTGGGCACAGCGTGCAGCAGATCGTCCACGCAGGTCGCACCGATCAGCGAGAAGTTGCACACCACTGCGTCGGCACGGCAGTCGAGTTCGCCCCGCGCGATCTGTTCATAGGCGAGCAGGCGGCAATCGGCGAGCCCCGCCGCACGCGCGGCCGCGACGAGTTCCGGCACCGCGTCCACGCCCGTCACCGCGATGCCCCGGCGCGCAAGCGCCAACGCAAGCCAGCCTTCGCCGCAACCCAGGTCGATCACGCTGCGCGGCGCGCGCGCAAGCACGGCGTCGAGCACCGCACCGTCGGTCACGAGGCGGCGGCTCTCGATTTCGCCGCCTCGCACGGCGGCAATCCAGGGCGTTGCGTTGCGCTGCCACGATGCGAGGATCGCGGCGTCGGTGTACGTGTCACGGTTCATGGGTCTCCTCGTGCGCGCCGTTCGCCACCGGCGCCATTCAGACGCCTATTATGCGCGCCGCGCGAGTCACGGCGCGGGCGTCGTGCCGTGACGCATCGGCTTTGACCCATAGGCCGCTTCACGAACCGAAGAACGGCACGCAATAGCCTGGAGGTCCGACGCAGTCGCCGGGGCCGTTGGGCTGTGGATGCAGGTTCGCACAACCGGATACGGCCGCCGCCGCCGCGACGCACAGCGCCGCGCGCAGCACATAGGAAACAAGGCGTGATTTCATGAAAGGGATCGGTGGTTAGGCCGCAATGCGGGTTCCGTCACGACGCGCGGCCTGCCCCGGCGCAACGGATATCGAATCAGTGATGCGCGTATAGCGTGCGATCGAGCGTTTGCATCTGTCCGTCGCGCTCGGCCTGCACGAGTTCGTGGCGCACCTGTGCGCGCGTGATGGACGCGTTGCCCTGGCTGATCTGCGCGCTCGCCAGCTGTTGTGGCGCGATCGCTTGTTGCACGCTTGCCGCCTGTGGGGCCGGCGCGCCCTGCGCGTGCGCAAGCGCCGATATCGACAACATGATTGCGGCGCACGCGCCGCCCTTGAATAGGCTCACCTCGTCTCTCCTGTCTGGCCGTCTGGGCCGTCACACTGGATCAGGTCGGCAGCAAGAGCGCTCCCGGCTGCGAATTGCGCTGCAACTCGTGAGGCAAGGATAGGGGCAAGACTTTCGCCGAAGATCCGCATGAAAATGAAGAAATGTTTAATCGACGACGCACGAATTCCGGCCCCGCAATTCATTTAGTTATTCTTACCAATGAATCGAGGATGCCGCGAAAAAACAACATCGCACGGTACCACCGCCCTGGAATGCCGTGCGCACGGCCCATTCACGCTCATCCGCTTTCTGAAACTCTGTCTTTCCGTTTTTCAAATTCGTTCATCGAAGGCGTTACGCATAATCGCCGCTGAATTTCGGCCGCTGGGCGCGCCGCAGCCGGAATCTCACGCAAGCCACTCTCACTAACGCCACTCTCCAACGAAAATACTTCAATGAAAAAAACCGCTCTCGCCACCGCCGTAGCGCTGGCCTCGTTTGCCTCCATCGCCCATGCACAAAGCAGCGTCACGCTGTATGGCGCACTCGACACCTCCGTTGCCTGGTTCGGCAACCAGCATGGCAAGAACGGCTCGGGCGGCACGTTCCAGATGATGTCGGGCAACATGTCGCCGAACCTGTGGGGTTTGCGCGGCACCGAAGATCTCGGCAACGGCCTTTCCGCGATCTTCAAGATCGAAAGCGGCTTCAACATCGACAACGGCAAGCAAGGCCAGGGCGGGCGCCTCTTCGGCCGCACGGCCATGCTCGGCCTGAATTCGACCACGGCGGGCTCGGTGACGCTCGGCCGCCAGTACGATCCGCTCATCGACCTGCTGCAACCGCTCACCAACGACGGCGCGTTCGGCTCCGCGTTCGCGACGCCAGGCGACATGGACAACTACGACAACAGCTACCGCACGAGCAACTCGATCAAGTACGCGAGCCCGAACTTCGGCGGCCTGCAAATGAGCGCGATGTACGCGTTCGGCGGCCAGCCGGGCAGCACGGGCGCGGGCCAGACGTGGGCCGTGGCGGCCGCGTACAACCATGGTCCGTTTGGCTTCGGCGCGGGCTACTTCAAGGCCAACAGCAACAGCGGCACGGTCGCCTCGTTCGACGGTCTCAATCCGAATACGGACGTCAACGTGGATTCCCCCGGCATTACGGGTGGTTTCGTCTCCGCGAACTCGCTCCAGATCATCCGCGCGGCCGGCGACTATACCTACGGGCCGGTGACGGCGGGCCTCTCGTACAGCAATGTCGAATACGCGAACTATCAAAGCGCGTCCGGTGCGAACGGCAACACGAAGTTCAACACGGGCCAGGTGTTCCTCAATTACCAGGTCACGCCAGTCGCGCTCGTCGGCTTCGGCTACAACTACACGAAGGGCCACGGCAACGGCGTTGACGCGAGCTACAACCAGTTCAGCCTGGGCGGCGACTACTTCCTCTCGAAGCGCACGGACATCTACGCGCTCGCGGGT
Organism: Paraburkholderia unamae; assembly: GCF_003096875.1. Classification (NCBI taxonomy): domain Bacteria; kingdom Pseudomonadati; phylum Pseudomonadota; class Betaproteobacteria; order Burkholderiales; family Burkholderiaceae; genus Paraburkholderia; species Paraburkholderia unamae. The sequence continues at coordinate 26,462 of NZ_QEOB01000008.1, read as the reverse complement.
TATCAGAAGGCCTCGGGCAAGACCATCGACGCGGACACGGGCGAGCTCGTCAACGCGGTCGCCTCGTTCGGCGACTTCGGCAACGACGCGACCAACGACAAGCAGGCGATGTTCATGGTCGGCCTGCGTCACAAGTTCTGACGCGCCGGACGGCGGGCGCGTCGAAAAACGCTCGCTGTCGTGAACTTCGGCTATAATCGCCCCCTGTCTTAGGGGAGTAGTCTGCAACGCCGGCTTGGGCGTTGCGCCGTCGTCAACATGATTGGTGCCACTGCACCATGGCGTCGGCAGCCGTATGCGATTCACTGCGATCGCGCGGCCTGGCGAGACCTATGACGTTTTCTCTTTCTCCCGGGCCGGGCGAAGGGAAGCGTCATGGTTTCGGTGCCCGGCTCGCAAAATAAACGGCTAACGATGATTCGCTCCGCCCCGCTTTTCGCGTCACCCCCCTCCCGCATCGCCGCCACGGAGCGCTCGTCATGATCCTGACGTTCGCCCTGCTCATTGCCGCGGCCGGCATCATCTATTTGTCGTGCGAATTCTTCGTCAATAGCGTCGAGTGGCTCGGCCACAAGCTCAAGGTCACGCAAACCGCCACCGGCACGATCCTCGCCGCGTTCGGCACGGCGTTGCCCGAGAGCGTGGTCACGCTTGTCGCCGTCGCCTTCAGCGGGGACCCCGCGCACAAGGAAATTGGCGTGGGCGCCGCGATTGGCGGCCCGCTCGCGCTCAGCACCATCGCGTATGCCGTCGTGGGCGTGGCGCTCCTCGCCACGGCCGCGCGCGCGGGCCGCGAACGCGCGGGCACCGTCGACGTCAATACGCGCCGCTTGCGCCGCGACCAGCTCTGGTTCCTTGCGATCTTCGTGGCCAAAATCGCACTCGGGCTTGTGCTGTTCAGCTTCAAGCCGGTGCTGGGCGTGCTGTTCCTCGCGGCCTACGCGCTCTACTGCTGGAAGGAGCTCTCCGACGAGGACGGCGGCGAAGTGGAAGGGGATCTGGAGCCGCTGAAGCTGCGTCCGCGCGACGAAAACCCGGCCATGGTGTGGATCGTGTTGCAGACGTTGGCCGCGCTCGTGGTGATCTTCCTCGCGTCACACCTGTTCGTGGAACAGATCGGCAAGGTCGGTCCGTGGCTCGGCCTGAGCCCGCAGTTGACGGCGCTGTTGTTCAGCCCGATCGCCACCGAACTGCCCGAGATCATGAACGCAATCATCTGGGTGCGCCAGGGCAAGGAGCGCCTCGCGCTCGCGAACATCAGCGGCGCGATGATGATTCAGGCCACCATTCCCACCGCGTTCGGCCTCTTCTTCACGCCCTGGCATCTCGCCACGCCGTCGATTCTCGCGGCCGTGACGACCATGGTCGCCATCCTGTTCCTGCAATGGGCCTTCCGCGCGCCGAGCGTGCGCAGCCGGCAACTCACGCACGTCGGCTGGCTCTATGCGGTGTTCGCCTTGTTGCTGTTCGTGGTGTGACGTGAGCTAACCCGCCGCCGCAGCGGGTTGCGCCGCGCCGGCGTGGTGATGGAGCCAGCGGATCATGTCCGAATGCCGCACCACGCCAACCAGTCGTCGCGCGTCGTCCATCACCGGGATGTCGTGGTACGCGTGGTCGGTGAAGATCGGCACGAGATGCGCGAGCGGCGTTGCACGATGCACCGCGTGCACCCCCGCGGCCATGACGGCCTCGACCGTTTCCTCCACGCGCGCCGACTCGCGCAGCAACGCGCGGCGCAGCGCGCCCCAGACACGCCTGAAGCCAGCGGCCGGCGCAAGATCGCCGAGCGCGTGATGCGTGACCATGCCGACCACGCGGTCCATGGCGTCGACCACGGGCAGCGTGGAGGCGCCGTGCCTGCGGAACATTTCGCGCGCCGCGTGCGCGCCCATCGTCGCGGGAACGGCAGGGCACCGCGTCGACATGATCTCCTCACAGGTTAGTTGTTCGAACGATTTACGCGGCACGTCGAGCGGTTCCAGCAGTGGCTCCAGCAGCGGGTGCGCGATTGCGGCGAGCGGCGCGGCGGCGGCCTCCGGCGTGGGACGAAATGCGGCGCGCGGATAGCGGTGCCCCGTGAGCGCGTGAAACACGAGCGCGGCGCTCAGCAATGCCACCGACTGGATGGCGATGGGCGCGAGCACGAAATGAAAGCCGAGCGCATGCACGGCCGGCCCGCCGAGCACGGCGGTGAGCGCAACGGCGCCCGAAGGGGGATGCACGCAGCGGCACAGGAACATTGCGCAGATCGCGAGCGCCACGGCCACGGAGGCCGCCGCAACCGGCGAGGCGATCCACTGCGCGCACGCCACGCCAACGAGCGCCGACACGAAGTTGCCGCCGAGAATCGACCAGGGTTGCGCAAGCGGACTGTCCGACGCGCCGAAGAGCAGCACGGCCGAAGCGCCCATGGGCGCGACGAGCAGCGGAATATCGCCGGCCGCGCCAAACAGCAAATGGGTCGCGAGTCCCGTGAACGCGATGCCGATCATCGCGCCCGCGCAACGCCGCGCGCGCTCCCGCCACCGCGGGGCGGCGGGATGCGGCACAAAACTCGTCAGCCATTCGATGATCGCGGTGCGGGTCATGGTGGGCGGGTTGCCGGTCGCGTGATACAGGTGATGAACGGTGTGGCAGCCAGATTACCGACGCGCGCCAAATATCAACAATTGATATTTCTGAGCGTATATATAATTCATTCTGTATGCATGTTTAGTCTCGATGCCTTGTCGATACCTGCGTCGGCCCTGCGATTTTTTTCGGCAATTCGGAATCAATTGGTCTAGAATTGGCGTATGAGAACCGAAACCCGTTCCGGCCCCGGCCGACCGCGCGAATTCGACGAGCAGGAAGCCGTGCAGAACGCGCTCGAAGTGTTTCGCACGCGCGGCTACGCGGCAACGTCGCTACCCGATCTGATCGAGGGCACGCAGCTTTCGCGCGGCAGTCTCTACAAGGCGTTCGGCGACAAGCACCAGCTCTTTCTCGCGGCGCTCGACTTCTACACCGAACGCGGGATCGCGCGGCTGACGCGCAACTTGCGCCACGCCTCGGCGCGCACGGCGCTGCGCGAGGCGTTGCGGCATTACGTGAGGCTTTCTGTGGGCCTGGAGGGGCTTGCGGGTTGCCCTGTCACGGCCGCAGCCACCGAGTGCCTGCCCTTCGACGCGCAGGTGAAAGCGCGCGTGACGAGCATGTTCGAGCGCATGCAGGCGTTGCTCGCCGGCGCCATCGAGCGTGGCCAGGCGGCAGGCGAACTGGCTGCCGACCAGAACGCCCAGGACCTTGCGCGCTTCCTGCTCTGCACGATCGAAGGCATGCGCGTGCTCGGCAAGACCGATTGCGGCGAAGCGGCGATCGATGCGATCGCTGAAATCGCCCTGAACGCCATTCGCTAGTTTTTTTGGCTTATTCGGAACTGAATAGTCCCAAATTGAGGTTGCATCATGAACACTTCGACGCTGGAATTGCACCCCGCGCGCGCCGGCGCGCGTACCTGGTGGGCGCTTGCCGTGCTGTTGATGGGCACGCTGTTACCGCCGCTCGACTTCTTTATCGTCAACGTCGCACTGCCCTCGATGCAGGCCGGTCTGCACGCCAACGCCGCCGTTGCGCAACTCGTAATTTCGGCCTACGCGGCGACCTACGCCATTTTCCTGATCACGGGCGGGCGGCTCGGCGACCTCTATGGCCGCCGCCGCATCTTCCTCGTGGGCATCGTCGCGTTTGCCGCTGCGTCGGCCGTATGCGGCTTCGCCACTTCGCCTGCGGCGCTGGTGACGGGGCGCATCCTGCAAGGCGGCGCGGCGGCCGTCATGGCACCTCAGGCGCTGGCCTCGATCCATGCGCTCTTTCCGTCGCATCAGAAAGGGCTCGCGCTGAGTCTTTTCGGCGCCGCTTACGGCATCGCTTCAGTCGCGGGCCAGGCGCTGGGCGGCGTGCTCGTTTCAGCCAACGTATTGGGGCTTGGCTGGCGCAGCATCTTCCTCATCAACCTGCCGGTCGTGATCGTCGCCGCACCCGCCGCGTTCTGGCTCGTACGCGAAAGCCGGTCCGATCATCCTGCGAAGCTCGATCTGGGCGGCATGGCCCTGCTGGCCGTTGCCCTGACCGCGCTCGTGGTGCCGTTGATCGAAGGGCGCGAGCGCGGCTGGCCGCTCTGGACGTGGGCGCTGCTCGCCTGCGCCGCGCCGCTGTTCGCACTTTTCTGGCGCTACGAAGCGCGTGTGGCTAGCGCCGGGCGCGACGCACTCGTGCCGCCCGCCCTATTCGGCGCGCCCGGCCTCGTGCGCGGGCTCGTCGCGACGCTGTTCTTCTATTCGCTCGCACCGTTTTTCATGATGTTTGCGATTTACGTGCAGCGTACGCTCGGGCTCGCACCGCTCGAAGTCGGGCTGGGCATTCTGCCCCTGGGCGTGGGCTTTCTGGTCGGGCCGCTGGTGAACCCGCTGCTCGTCCGTCGCTTCGGCGCGCGCACGGCGGCGGCGGCCATGATGGTGGAAGGCTGCGGATTGATATGGACTGCTATGCTTGTTCACGATGCTCAATCGCATGCCTTGACAGCGCCGCTATTTTTGATCGGTTTCGGTCAAGGCGTCGCGCTGCCCGCGCTCGTGCGACGCAACGTGGAATGTGTGGACCGGCGCTGGTCGGGTCTCGCTGCGGGACTCGTCAGCTCGGTTTTGCAGGTGAGCGCGGCGCTTGCCGTTGCGTTGATTGGCGGACTGTTCTTCGCGCTCGCCGGGCCGGATGCGAGCGGCGCGCAGGTTGCCCGCGCCTTCGCGACAGCCGTTGCAATCATCGGCATCCTGCTTTTCATTGCCGCGCTTCTCGCCGATGCGCGCAATAATCACGCATCGGAATTGCGCAAACAGCATTGATATGCCATGAGCGCATTGCCGGCGCATGAAACGATGGCCATGCGGCGTAGCGCCACATTAACACTGCGCCTGCGCGCCAATGCAATGCCGCGCGGGCACATTGTCGTTTTCTAAATTAGTTTTCATCTGGAGTGTGCCGCAACTTAAAACATGCGTTTCGATGGGGCACCGATAATGCCTTCCAGTTTCAGGACTGCGAGGAACGCAAGATGCAAAAGCCCATGTCGATCGAACTCGTCAATGAATACGGCCGGCACTCGGTCTGCGTGAAAGTCAACGGTCAGATCGCGCTGCTCGACGCCGCCGACGTGGACGGCCTCATCGAGGAGCTCAGCAAGCTGCGCGCGGCCATGCACCCGGCGGTGCCCGAGCAACCGCTGCGCACGCATCAATACGTGCTGGAAATCGATCCGTGCTGGTACACGGAACGCAATCCGCTCTTCGACGGCGCCGTGGTGTTCCTGCGCCATACCGGCCTTGGCTGGGCCGGTTTCGCCATTCCAACCGAAAGCGTGCATCGGCTAAAGGCAGCGCTCACGGCGCATGAAGCCGCCGCGCAACACGACGCGCAAATCTACGCGCACGCGTTGCCCAACTGAGCGCGTAGCCCGCGCAACACCCTCTTCTCACCCGGCCACGCATGCAGCGTGCGCGAGGCGACGCCGCTTTCCCGCGGCGTCGAAGCCCGCGCTCGTCCGCGTGCCGGCGCCACCGCAAGGACCATCGCTTATGAACCAGCTCCAAGCCATGCGCGTTTTCACGCGCGTTGTCGATCTGAGCAGCTTCAGCCTTGCCGGCAAGCAGCTCGGCATGTCGGCCGCCGCTGTGACGCGCAGCGTCGGCATGCTCGAAGCACATCTGAACATGCGCCTCCTGAATCGGTCCACACGCAGCCTTTCGCTAACCGAAGCCGGACGCCTCTATCTGGACGGCTGCCGCGCCGTGATCGAAAAGCTCGACGAAGTCGAATCGGAACTCGTACGCGCCACGCGCGACCCGAGCGGCGTGCTGCGCATCGCCGCGCCCGCCGTGTTCGCGAGCTCCGGGCTGCCCGCCGTGCTCGGCGCCTACCGCGCGATCAACCCGCGCGTGGAGTTCGACATCACGGCCTACGACACGCACATCGACCTGATCGAAGGCGGCTTCGACGTCTGCTTCGCCACCGACCGCCAGAGCGTGAACGCCTCGCTCGTGAGCCGCAAGCTCACCTCGGTCAAGGAGATACTCGTGGCGACGCCCGCCTGGCTCGCGCGTCATGGCGTGCCGCGCACGCCGGGCGAACTCGGGGAACACGGCCTGCTCGCCATTTCCGATTCGCCGCGCGCCTGGGAATTTTCGAACACCGAGGGCGTGCAGCGTGTGAGCGTGAACGGCCCGATGACGGCCAACGGCTACGCCACGGTGCGCGCCGCCGCCCTCGCCGACATGGGCATCGCGCTGCTGCCGCTGCCGCTCGTCGCCGACGATCTCGCGCGCGGCGCGCTGCTGCCCGTGCTCAACGCGTTCGACGTCAATGGCGGTGTGCAGCACATCTCGATCGTCTATTCCGGCCGCAACTATCTCACGATGAAGATCCGCAGCTTCATCGACTTCGCCGTCGAGCAGTTCCGCGCGGGCGCGGCACAGCACATGACCTACGCCGCGCCCGCGCCGCTGCGCGCGGTTGCGTGATCGCGCGCGTTTTCCGCGCTGTTGCAAGCTCTTTTCGTCACGACGCCTGGAAGGCCATGCCCAGAATATTGACCATTGAAGACGACGCCATTACCGAGCAAAGCGTCGTGCCCACGCTCGCTTCGACCGGTTTCACCGTCGACGTCGCCCGCTCCGGCCGCGAAGGCATCGCGATGGTGATGGCAGGCGACTACGACGTCGTCGCGCTCGAACGACGCCTGCCCGATCTCGACGGCCTCACGATCGTCACCACCATGCGCGGCGTAGGCATCGAAACGCCCGTGATCGTGATGAGCTCGACCACGGGCGTCGAGGAACGCATCCAGGGCCTGCGCGCCGGTTGCGACGACTACCTCACGCGTCCGTTCTCGATCGACGAGATGTCCGCGCGCGTGGAAGCGCTCGTGCGCCGCCGCACCCGCCCCGCCACCACCGAAACCGTGCTGCACGTCGGGCCGCTCGAATTCGATCTCGTCAAGCGTCGGCTCACCTGTCGCGACAAGGTGCTGCGCGTGCGGCCCACGGAGCTGCGCGTGCTCGAATTCATGATGCGTCATGCCGGGCAGGTGCTCACGCGCACGATGATCTTCGAAGGCGTGTGGGGCGGGCGCTTCGACCCCGGCACCAATCTCGTGGACGTGCACGTGGGACGCCTGCGCAACCGCGTGGACATGCCCGGCCAGCCCTCGCTCATTCGCACGATACGCGGCTCGGGTTATCTGCTCGGTTGACGTAAAACGCAGTACTGCGGATATGCCATTCTTCCGTCATCATTTCGCAGTCCTTTTTATTGAATTAGTACGACTCGCACTTAAATATTCTTTCATTTGTATGGCTCCCGGATGTTAGGACGCGCCCGACACAATACCGGCGTCGGCTGCACCCAACGTGGCGCGCAGCCGGCGCCGATGTTCTGAACGGAGCCCCTTCTGATGCTGAAAATCGTCCGGCTGGCCTTGAACCGACCGTATACGTTCATCGTGCTGGCCCTCTTGATCCTGATAGCCGGCCCGCTCGCAGCGTTACGCACGCCAACCGATATCTTTCCCGACATCCGCATTCCCGTCATCAGTGTCGTGTGGAACTACGCGGGCTTGCAGCCCGACGACATGGCGGGCCGCGTTGTCAGCTATTACGAGCGCACGCTCGGCACGACCGTCAACGACGTGGCGCATATCGAGTCGCAATCGTTTCGCGGCTTTGGCGTCGTGAAGATCTTCTTCCAGCCCACGGTCGATATCCGCACGGCCACCGCGCAGGTCACCTCGGTCTCGCAAACGGTGCTCAAGCAGATGCCGCCCGGCACCACGCCACCACAGATTCTCAACTACAACGCCTCCACAGTGCCGGTGTTGCAACTCGCGCTCACGAGCAATACGCTCGACGAGCAGAAGCTTGCCGACTACGCCACCAACTTCATTCGCCCGCAGTTGCTTTCGGTGGCGGGTGTGGCGATTCCCACGCCCTATGGCGGCAAGGTGCGCGAAGTGCAGATCGACCTCGATCCGCAGGCGCTGCAAGCGAAGAAACTCTCGGCGCAGGACGTGGCGAACGCGCTCGCGCAACAGAACCAGATCATTCCCGCGGGCACGCAGAAGATCGGCCGCTTCGAATACAACGTGCGGCTGAACAACAGCCCGCTCACGATCGATCAGATCAACGCCCTGCCCATCAAGACGGTGGACGGCGCGGTGATCTACATGCGCGACGTCGCCCACGTGCGCGACGGCTACCCGCCGCAGACCAACATCGTGCGCGTGGACGGCCACCGCGCCGTGCTCATGAGCATCATGAAGAACGGTTCGGCTTCGACGCTCGACATCATCGCCGGCGTGAAGGCGAAGCTGCCGCTCATCGAGCAGTCGCTGCCGCCGGGCCTGAAGCTCGTCGCGCTCTCCGACCAGTCGGTGTTCGTGAAAGGCGCGGTGAGCGGCGTGGCGCGCGAAGGCCTGATCGCCGCTGCACTGACCTCGGCCATGATCCTGCTCTTTCTCGGCAGCTGGCGCTCCACGCTCATTATCGCGGCCTCGATTCCGCTCGCCGTGCTCGCCGCGATTGCGGGGCTCGCCGCATGCGGTGAAACCCTCAACGTGATGACACTCGGCGGTCTCGCGCTCGCGGTGGGGATACTGGTGGACGACGCCACCGTCACGATCGAAAACATCAACTGGCACCTGGAACAGGGCAAGGACGTACGCAGCGCGATCCTCGACGGCGCTGCGCAGATCGTCGCGCCTGCGCTCGTTTCGCTGCTTTGCATCTGTATCGTGTTCGTGCCGATGCTGCTGCTGGACGGCATCGCGCGCTTCCTGTTCGTGCCGATGGCCGAAGCCGTGATCTTCGCGATGGTCGCCTCGTTCGTGCTCTCGCGCACCTTCGTGCCGATGATGGCGCGCTATCTGCTCAAGCCGCACGCTTCGCAAGGTCATGCCTCGGGCGAACTGGCCGCGGTGATGGCGCCGCATGGCGCGCACGACCATGCGCCGCGTTCGCGCAATCCGCTCGTGCGCTTCCAGCGCGGCTTCGAGCACCGCTTCGAGCAGGTGCGCGCGGGCTATCGCGTGGTGCTCGGCCTCGCGCTCACGAACCGGCGCCGCTTCGTCGTGGGCTTTCTTGCCGTGGTCGCGCTCTCGTTCGCACTCACGCCGTTCCTGGGCCGCAACTTCTTCCCCAATATCGACTCCGGCGAGATCGCGCTGCACGTGCGCGCGCCGATCGGCACACGCGTGGAAGAGACCGCCGACCTGTTCGATCACATCGAGGACACCGTTCGCGAAGCCATTCCACGCGATCAGCTCGATAACGTGATCGACAATATCGGACTGCCAAATAGCGGTATCAACCTCACGTATAACAACAGCGGCACAATCGGGCCGCAGGACGGCGACATCCTCATCTCGCTGGCGAAGTCGCATGCCCCCACGGCGCAATACGTGCGCGAGTTGCGCACGGAGCTGCCGCGCCGCTTTCCCGGCACGACGTTCTCGTTCCTGCCGGCCGACATCGTGAGCCAGATCCTCAACTTCGGCGCGCCCGCGCCGATCGACGTGCAGGTGAGCGGTCCCAACCAGGCCGCGAACAAGGTCTACGCAAACGAACTGCTGCACAAGATGAGCCGCATTCCCGGCATTGCCGACCCGCGCATCCAGCAGGCTTCGACCTATCCGCAACTCACGGTTGCCGTGGACCGCTCGCGCGCCGACGAACTCGGCATCACCGAGCAGGACGTGACGAATTCGGTGGTGGCCAGCCTGTCGGGCACGAGCCAGGTGTCGCCCACTTACTGGCTCAATCCGAACAACGGCGTGTCCTATCCGATCGTCGCGCAAACGCCGCAGTACCGCATGACCACGCTCTCCGACCTGCAAAACCTGCCGGTGACGGGCAAAAGCGGCGGCTCGCAGATTCTTGGCGGCATCGCCACAATTACGCGCGGCGTGAGCGACGCGGTGGTTTCGCACTACAACATCGAGCCGCTTTACGACATCTACGCGACCACGCAGGGCCTCGATCTGGGCGCGGTGTCCTCGCAGATCAACAAGGTGATCCACGCCACCGCGAAGGATCTGCCCAAGGGCTCCACGGTCACGATGCGCGGCCAGGTGCAAACGATGAACAGCGCATTCACCGGCCTGCTGCTCGGCCTCGCGGGCGCGGTGCTGCTCATCTATTTGCTGATCGTCGTGAACTTCCACTCGTGGAGCGATGCGTTCGTGATCGTGAGCGCCCTGCCCGCGGCGCTCGCGGGCATCGTCTGGATGCTCTTCACCACGCACACGCCGCTTTCGGTGCCGGCGCTCACCGGAGCGATTCTCTGCATGGGTGTGGCGACGGCGAACAGCATTCTCGTGGTGTCGTTTGCACGCGAGCGGCTGGCCGCCACCGGCGACGCCATGCGCGCCGCGCTCGAAGCGGGCTTCACGCGCTTTCGCCCCGTGCTCATGACCGCGCTCGCCATGATCATCGGCATGGCGCCGATGGCGCTCGGCATGGGCGACGGCGGCGAGCAGAACGCGCCGCTCGGGCGCGCCGTGATCGGCGGCCTGATCTGCGCGACCTGTGCCACGCTGCTGTTCGTTCCCGTGGTGTTCAGCCTCGTGCACAGGCGCGACAACGGCCATCGCGACGATAGTAAGCATACCGAATCATCCACGGAACACACCGCCCTCGAAACGGGAGAATCCCATGTCCACTGAAGTCGACATCGCCTCGCCGCAGCCGCTGCGTCACCTCAAATCCGCTGCTGCCGTCGCGCTGATGGTGGCGGCCGGCATCGTGTCCGGTGGCGTATTCAGCCGCGTGCACGCGCACCAGGAACTCGCCACGTGGACCGACGCGCAGGCCATTCCCACCGTCGCCACCGTGTTGCCGCAGGCGAGCCCAGCTTCGGAGCCGCTCGTGCTGCCCGGCCGCCTCGCCGCTTATATCAACGCGCCGATCTATGCGCGCGTTTCCGGCTACCTGCATGCGTGGTACGCCGATATCGGCACGCACGTCAAGGCGGGCCAGTTGCTCGGCGTGATCGACACGCCCGACCTCGATCAGCAGCTTCAACAAGCGCGCGCCGACCTGCAAAACTCGGTGGCCAACGAGAAGCTCGCCGCCACCACGGCAAAGCGCTGGACCGAGATGCTCAAGCAGGACTCGGTTTCGCAGCAGGAAGCCGACGAAAAGACGTCCGACCTGATCGCGAAGCAGGCCACCGTTGAAGCGAACGAGGCCAACGTGCGGCGCCTGGAAGCGCTCGAATCGTTCAAGCGCCTCACGGCCCCGTTCGACGGCGTCGTCACCGCGCGCAAGACCGACGTGGGCGCGTTGATCGACGCGGGCAGCGGCAGCGGCCCCGAGCTGTTCACCGTGTCCGACGCGAGCCAGTTGCGCGTATACGTGAGCGTGCCGCAGAGCGACGCCGCCTCGATCAAGGCGGGCATGCACGCCACGCTCACCGTGCCCGAGCGCCCCGGCATCAAGTTCGACGCGAAGCTCGTGGACACCGACCAGTCGATCTCGCCGGCCTCGGGCACGATGCTCGTGCAGCTCGCCGTCGACAACAAGCAGGGCATGCTCTTCCCCGGCGAATACACCGAAGTCCATCTCGCGATGCCGGGCGACGCGCACGCGCTCTTCGTGCCCGCGAGCACGCTGATCTTCCGCGCGCACGGCATGCAGGTGGCCGTGGCGGACGCGAACCGTCACGTCCAGTTGCGCGACGTGACGATCGGCACCGATCTCGGCACGCGCGTGGAAATCACGTCGGGGCTGCATGCAGGCGAGCGCGTGATCGACAATCCGCCGGATTCGCTCGCGAGCGGCGACCTCGTGCGGCTCGCCTCGGCCAACGCACCGGGCGCGCCGGGTGCGCAATCCACGCAGACGGCGGCGGTGCACGACGCGGAGCGTGCGCATGGTTAAGCGGTCCATGCATACGCACACGTTGCGCGCCGTAGCGCTGGCAGCGGCGCTCGTGCTCTCGGCATGCTCGTTCGCGCCCACCTATCACGCGCCCGCCACGGCTATTCCGACGCACTTCAAGGAGGCGGGCGACTGGCAAACGGCGCAGCCCTCCGACCACATGCCGCGCGACGGCTGGTGGCGCACCTTCGACGACCCCGTGTTGAACCAGCTCGAACCGCAGGTCGCGAAGGCCAACCCGGATATCGCCGCCGCGCTCGCGCGCCATGACGAAGCCGATGCGCTCGTCGCGCAGGCGCGCTCGGCGTTGCTGCCGACCATTGGCGCCGAGGCGAATGTCTCGCGCGTGCGCCAGTCGGCGCTGCGCCCGCTACGCGGCTCGGGCCAGCCGAACGTGTACGACTCGAACACGCTCGACGTGGGCATTGGCTACGACCTCGACCTGTGGGGCAAGGTGCGCAACGAGGTCAAGGCGGGCGAAGCGTCGAGCACGGCGAGCGAAGCCGATATCGCCTCATTGCAACTGAGCCTGCAAGCGAAGCTCGCGACCACCTGGTTCGATCTGCTCGGGCTCGACCAGCAGTCGAAGCTGCTCGACGACACCATCGCCGCCTATCGCCATGCGCTGGAGCTGACCGAGAGTCGGCATCGCGGCGGCATTGCCTCGTCGCTCGACGTCTCGCGCGCGCAAACGCAACTCGCCTCGGCCCAGGCCGCCGCCGATGACGTGAGCGCGCGCCGCGCGCTCTACGAGCATGCCATCGCGACGCTCGTGGGCGTGCCGGCCTCGCAGTTCAACGTCGCGCCCGACACGCTGCGCCCGCATCTGCCGAATCTGCCTGCCGGGCTGCCCTCGGCGCTGTTGCAGCGGCGGCCCGACATCGCCGCGGCGGAGCGGCGCGTGGCCGCCGCCAACGCGCAGATCGGCGTGGCGAAGGCGGCGTACTTCCCCGATCTCTCGCTCGGGCTCGACGGCGGCTTCCAGAGCGACACGTTCTCGCCGTGGATCGTCGCGCCCAACGAGATGTGGTCGATCGGCCCCACGCTCATGATGACGATCTTCGACGGAGGCCGCCGCACCGCGATCGTGCACGGCGCGCAGGCGAAGCTCGCCGAGAACGGGGCGCAGTACAAGGCCACGGTGCTCAACGCGTTCCAGCAGGTCGAGGACAACCTCGCGCTGCTGCATCATCTCGGCGACGAAGCGCAGCGCGAAGACGAGGCGCTTACGGCCGCGCAAAGCACGCTCACGCTCTCCATGTCGCGCTACCGTGACGGCGTGGTGAGTTACCTCGACGTGGTGACGGCGCAGACCACCGAACTCTCCACGCAGATCGCCTCGCTCGAACTGGACACGCGGCGGCTGGACGCCACCGTGGGCCTCATACAGGCGATTGGCGGCGGCTGGAGCACGCAGGACCTGTACAAGGAGCACAAGGACAAGGCGGCCTCCTGATCGCCTTGTCGAGCGCCTCACGAACCCCGCCTTCGCGCGGGGTTTTTCTTTTCGCCGAATCCTCGCAGTTCGATAAACATTTCTTCATCGTCCTGCATCGGGTTCGATATGCTGACCTAACTATTCTTCTCATACCGGGATGCGACACATCGCATTCGCTAACCGGCTCACCAATGTCATTACCGGAGGAATAGTCACATGAAGGCTCTCATGATCATCGCCGCGCTCGCCGGCGCCGTCACCGCCACGTCCGCTTTCGCGCAAAGCACCGCAACGGCCGCCGGGTCGCTGACCAGCCAGCCCGCCGCGGCCACGCAGGTCGCGTCGAACAACACGGCGCCCACCGTCGCGCCTGGCAGTTGGGTACCCCCTTATGGGGAACCGGTGCATGAGAAGACGCGCGCCGAGGTGTATCACGAACTCGTGCAGGCCGAGCAGGATGGCCAGCTCGCCTACCTGAACTCAACGCTCTACGCGCACTGAGCACGCCGCACGTGGCGTCTGGCCGGGCGCATCCGAAGACTGACAGGCCAACAAGGCAGGTAACCAACGGCACGCCGCGCGCGTGCCGTTGGTTCGTTTGACGTATGCAAACCGCTGCATCCAACCGGCGATAGGTAACCGGTTCCCACAAACGGTTACCTCGGAGCGACGATCAGTCCGGGGTGGCAATCGTCAGTTGATAGCCGTAGCGGCTGATGGTCTCGATGCGCGTTTCGATCGCCTCGCGTTCGAGCTTGCGACGCAGGCGCGAGACGACGAGATTCACGGTCGAGGCATCGATCTCGTCCTTCTCGGGCCACGCGTAGCGGATCATCTGGTCGCGCGGCACCGGTGTATTGGCCTGGCGCAGCAGGCACTCGACCAGCAGGTACTCGCGGCGCGTGAGTTCGGCGCGGCGTTCCCCCTCCACGATCTCCCGCGTGCCCGCATCGAGTTGCGGGACGTTCTGGGGCGGCTGGGAGCCGCTCGCGGGCGCCACGGGTGCCATACCCTGCACCCCGCCGCCGCACGCCGCCGTGGTGCGCAACAACGCGAGCAGGCGCTCATGCATTTCGATGAACGAGAACGGATAGCGAAAGCACGCGTCGGCGCCCATGCGCAGCAGCTTCGAGCGCTCGCTCGCGCTCGCCTCGATGCCGAGCACGGCGACGAGGGTCGCGCCGCCCGTCACGTCCACGAGTCCGGGAAGGATGCCGTGGAGCGTAGGCAGCAGCGTGCCATCGAGCGCCATGACGATCACCGCGTCGAACGGCTCCTCGCCCGCGACGAACAGGCCATCGCGCAGGTCGTCGGCGCGTTGCAGGCTATGGGCGCTTTCCTGCAACGCCTTTTGCAGCCACGCGCCCTCGGCGTGAGGCGGGGCAATCAGAAGTATGCGCATGACCTCGTGGTCCGGTCGATCAACAGGGGGAGCTTCAGGAACGCCTTACGCGAGCGAGCGCGGCCAGCACTCCACGCTCATGCGCGTGCCGGGGCCGCCCTCACCGCCATCACCGCCCTCGTTGCCTGCGCCATGCTGCGCGGCGCGCGTGAGATCGCGCGCGTCGTCGATACGCAGCGTGAAATCGTGCACGCGCATCACGGCCGCCACGACGGAAAGCCCGAGGCCCGAGCCCGCGATATGGCGCACCGTGTCGCCGCGATAGAAGCGTTGCAGCACGGCCGCGCGCTCGCCGGGCGCGATGCCCGGACCGTTGTCGGCCACCTCGAGCAGCGGGCCGAGCGGCGTGGAGCGCAGCGTGATGCTCACCACGCCGCCTTGCGGCGCGAACTTGATGGCGTTGTCGATGAGGTTGTTGAACGCCTCGAACAGCAGCGCGCGGTCGCCATGAATTTCGGCGACGGGCTCGGCCGCGATGCGCCATTCGAGGTCGCGGCTTTCAGCCAGCGGTTCGTAGAGTTCGGCGAGTTCCTGCACGAGCTGGTAAAGGTCGACGATCGCGAAGCCGCCGCGGCGCTGCAACGTGCCGATCTCGGAGATGCGCAGCATCGCCCGGAAGCGTTCGAGCAACTGGCCGGTTTCGGTGCGCGCGCGCTCCATGAGCGCCGCGCCCTCGCCGTCGGCGCGCACGCTTTCGCGTTCGGCCACGCGCGCAAGCAGCGTATGCAGATGCACGAGCGGCGTGCGCAGGTCGTGCGCGATGCCGTCGCACGCGCCCTTCACTTCGCCCATCAGGCGCTCGACTTCGTCGAGCATGTGATTCACGAGGTGGGCGAGCATGTCGAGTTCGTCGTCGCCGCCCACGGGCAAACGCCGGTCGAGATCGCCACGCGCGATGCATTCGGTCACACGGCGAATCTCGCGCACGCGCCGGATCTGGCGCATGCCGAGCACGAGCCCGCTCGCGACGGCCGCGAGCAGCGCCACCGCCGCGCCCGCGATCAGCGTGCGCACCACGATCTTGCGGATGCGCAGCACGCTCGTCATGTCGCGCGCGACGATAAGGTGCATGCCGCTCGGCCGCACTTCACCCATTGCGCGCACCACGGGCGATACGTCGCGGTCGAGCAGCTTCATGGTATGGGCGTGCGTGCTGCCTTCGCGCGTATAGGTGAGGTGCGGCGGAGGCTCGAGCAGGTCGCCCGCAACATAACGGCCGTCGGCCGTAAAGAGACCGCAATAGTTGACGTGCATGCGCTCGTGTTCGAGCCGCTGATAGATCGCCTCGGGTAGCTGCGCATCGGGAATCGAATCGAAATAGATGAGCTGCCAGGCCATGATGGAGTCGGCGTCGCGCTCGATCGTGGCGCTCGCGGTCCACGCAATGAAGCCGACCAGCAGGGTGAGAACGATGCCGAACAGCGCGGTGTAGACGCACAGCCAGCGAAACGTCGTGGTATGCCAGCGCCGTCGGAACTGCGAAGGCGCGGCGGAGGAAGGACGGTTCGACAAAGCGGTTTATCCGAGAATGTAGCCGGAGCCGCGCACGGTCTGGATGAGCGGCGGCACGCCCGGCGGATCGATTTTCTTGCGCAGGCGGCCCATGTGCACGTCGATCAGGTTGGTGCCCGGATCGAAGTGGTAGCCCCATACCGCTTCGAACAGCATCGTGCGGGTGATGGTCTTGCCCGCGTGGCGCATCATGAATTCGAGCACGCGATACTCGGTGGGCAGCAGCGCGACTTCTTCGCCGTCGCGGCGCACCTTGCGTGAAATGAGGTCGAGTTCGAGGGGACCGACGCTCAGCGCCGTCTCGCGCGCGACGCTCGCGGCCTGGCGGCGGCGCAGCAGGACTTCGAGGCGAGCGGTGAGTTCTTCGGGGTCGAAGGGCTTGGTGAGGTAGTCGTCACCGCCCGCGCGCAGGCCGCGCACACGCTCGTCCACGTCGCCGAGCGCGCTCAGCATGAGCACCGGGGTCTGTATGCCGACCGTGCGCATGGCCGTGAGAATCGAGAGGCCGTCCACGCCCGGCAGCATGCGGTCGAGCGTGATGGCGTCGTATTCGTCGCTCATCGCGCGCGCCATGCCGTCGCGGCCGTTATCGACCCATTCGACGGCGAAGCCGCGCTGCGTCAGCTCGCTGACGATCTCGCTGGCTGTGACAGCGTCGTCCTCCACCGTCAAAACGCGCACCTGACTCATCTTCCTCGCACTCCGTCGCGCCGGCGGCACGACTCTTCAAGAGCCTCAAGTTTACCGTCGCACTCACTCCACGCCGCGATTCCTTTCATGAAATTAAGTTTAAGTTTGCAACGGCAATACAGCCCCGCGCAGCGGGGGCTTTGGTGCTTACGCGCGCATTACACCGACTTATGCCGACTTACACCGGTGTCTGGCAGGGGCCGGAACGCTCGCCGGGCGCCTCGCGTGCATACAGGTCGAGCTGATAGCCGTAGCGGTTGACCGTCTCGATGCGCGCGTGCGCGCCATGCGCCTCCAGCTTGCGCCGCAGGCGCGACACGACGAGGTTCACGCTCGAAGGCTCGACGTCGCCCTTCTCGGGCCACGCATAGCGGATCAACTGTTCGCGCGCGACCGGCGCGCCCGTGTGACGCAGCAGGCATTCAACCAGCAGATATTCCCGCGTGGTGAGAGGAACACGGTGCGCGCCTTCCACGAGGTCGCGCGTGAGCGGATCGAGGCGCACGAGCGGCGTGCCCGCGTGGACGAGCGCGCCGCGGCGCAGCGCGAGCATGCGCTCCTGGATTTCGAGGATCGACCACGGCTGCACGAAGCACGCGTCGGCGCCCGCGCGCAACAGGCGCGCGCAGTCGGCGGGCGTGGCGCGTGTGAGCGCGACGACGATCGCGGGCGCGTCGGGCAGCCCGGCCAAGGTCGCAAGCGCGGCGCCGATGCCGGCATGGGCGTCGGGGCCCGCCGCGCACAGGAAGGCCGTGTCGAACGGCTCGTGCGCGGCGAGATAGACCGCGTAGTCGAGATTATCGGCAACCTCGACGCTGTTCAGGCTCTCGCTCAACGCCTTGTAGAGATAGTGTCGCTCGGTGTCGGAGGACGAACACAGCAGGACTCGCATCGGTGACGCGCCCCGCTCAGGCGCGATGCGTCCAGCAGTCGATCGACATGATCGCTCCCGGATGCGCGTCGCCAATGGCGAGGCGATAGTCATGCAGGCGCACGATCGCCGCAACGATGCCGAGTCCGAGGCCCGTGCCCGGCAGGTGGCGGGTGCGCTCGCCGCGATAGAAGCGGGCGAGCACCGCGGCGCGCTCGCCGGGCGCAATGCCGGGGCCGTTATCGGACACGACGAACTGGGCGCCGGTCTCACTGGCGCCCAGTTCGACACGCCGCAGTTCGACATGCACTTCGCCGCCATGCGGCGCGAACTTGATGGCATTGTCGAGCAGATTGCTGAACGCTTCGAAAAGCAACGCGCGATCGGCGTGTATCGGCGGCGCCTGCGCCACAACGACGTGCAGGGAGACGGCCTTTTCCTCGGCAAGCGGCGCATAGAGATCGCCGAGTTCGTGCACGAGTTCGGGCAGCGCGACGTGCTCGAAGCCGCTGCGGCGATCGATTGCGCCGATTTCCGAAATGCGCAGGAGTGCAGAGAAACGATTGAGCACCGCGTCAGCTTCCTCGCGCGCCGCGACGAGCACGCCCGCAATGCCCGGCTCGCCGCGACGCGCCACCGTGTCGGCGGCGTGCGAGAGGCGCAGACGCAACCGCGTGAGCGGCGTGCGCAGGTCGTGCGCGATGCCGTCGCACGCGCCCTTCACCTCGCCCATCAGGCGCTCGACTTCGTCGAGCATGCGGTTCACGAGATGCGCGAGCATGTCCAGTTCGTCACGCCCGGCCACAGGCAGCCGCATCGCGAGGTCGCCGCTTGCGATGCGGCCCGTCGCGCGCTTGATCTGCGCAACGCGCCGGATCTGCCGCATGCTCAGCACGAGGCCGGCGCACAGGCTGCCGGCGAGGCATAGCAGCCCGCCGCCGATCAGCGCCTTCATCAGTTCACCGTGGACATGGCGCACGTCGGTGAGCGTGCGCGCCACAACGAGACGCGCGCCGTCGGCGCGAATCTCGGCCATGGCCCGCAGCGGCGGGCGGGGCGCACCAAGATCGAGCAACAGCGTCTGGCCGGTCGTATGTTCGTGCGAGCGCCCATAGCGGCCCAGCGCGAGACCCGTGGGCATGACGCGGATGTCGCCTGCCAGCCAGCGGCCGTCCGGCGCGAACAAGCCATAGAAGTTCTCGCGCCGGTTCGGGCGGGTGAGGCGCGTGTCGATCGCGTTGACGAGCGCGGCGTCGTCACGCGAGTCGAAATAGCGCAGTTGCCAGCGCAGGCCGCTGTCGGTTTCCCGCAGCATCGCGCGAGTCACGGAGTATTCGATCACGCCAAGCAAGGCCATGAAGGCCAGCGAGAAGATGGCCGCATAGGCGGTGAACCAGCGAAACGTGGTGGTCTGCCAGTGGTCGCGGGCGAACTCCCGTGTGTCCGGCGCCGCGCGCGCCGACGCCGGGACGAACAAGCCGCGTCCTGCCGTGACCCAGCCCGGCAGGTTCATGACGCGCCTCGCGCGCGCAACGTCGGCATGCGTGAGGCAGCACTACGTGCGCGCGCCGCGATCTCGTTGACTGACATGGCTACCCCCGATGGCAAGGAATGGTCTGCCCGACGGCGAACCGACGAGCGCCAGTGCACCCGTGCCCGGCAATCATAGTGGGGCGCTCCCGACACAACGGCATCACGACGATGAAGAGCGGGTCATCTTCTTACCGGTGGTTAACGCGCACCTGTCAGCTTGTCAATGGGGATGAACGCGAAGAGGCGCGCGGCAGGTTCATCGCACAGATGAACCATCTTTCATGCCGCTGAGTTCGATCCGGCGCGGTCACCTTCTTATTCTCGAATCCGCTGTCATTCGAAGTCGGCGTGCTTGCACGCCTTTCATGTCGTTGCGGGTTCATCAAAAGGAGAGTCGATCGTGAAGTCATGGCTGAAGTTCGCATGGGTACCGTTTGTGGGAGCGTTGAGCGTCAGCGCGTTTGCCGCGCCGCATCTCACGCCACAGGAATGCCATAGCTACCCGTTCGTCAAGGAGACACATGAGGTCACTCATGCAGACCTCATGAGGGAACTCAAGGAGCTCGAAGCGGTGGGCTATGAGCCGCACGCCGAGGACGAAAACTATCCCGCCGATATCGAGGCCGCCCAGCAGCGTCTCGCGGCCGTCTACCGCAGCGATTGCTCGCCCCAGCACACGGCGGCGGCCGCAAACTTGCCGGCTGGCGAGGATTAAGGTTGCGTCGTGCGCGCGTCCCAGGTCACCGCTGGCTTTTTGTGCAGTGCGCCTTTGTGTGGTCGTTCAGTGGCGACCTTTGAGCGCTCCCATATTCGGTGACCTGCGATGGGTAACCGGGTATGGGGGAAGCAAGCTCGCGTTGCCCGCTTTTTCCAGGCTCAGGTATCGAACGACCATGAGGCCGGGTGCTGATGCTACCTTTGCCAAGCGGGTTGCAGGCGGCTGGGATCTGCATCGTGGTGGGAAGTCGTTCCCATAACCGGTTACCGTTTCAGCACGTTTTTTCCCATAACTGGAACCCTTCGATGGAGTTTTTCAAATAAATCATCGGGTTATCCGGTTTACTGAATCTGTCACATGAGAGCGTACATGCTTTGGTGACAAGCTATGGTGTCCGGAAAGCCTTGCTCTGTCGCGAAGGTAGCCAGTAATGGGACCACGGAGGTTGGTGACCACTTACATGCGTTAAGGTCCCCGGTTTTGGGAGACGTCTTTCTCATCGGACGCGTGTTTCAGTGTTTACCTTTTACGCTTTAACAACTTTAGTAAACCTTTAGGAGACTGAATCCCTTACCTGGCAAGGCTTTGCGGCCGGTTTGGTGGTGGGTTATGGGATTTGTGGTACCGGGTATGGGAGCTCGGGGTTGTGGATATGGGGCTTCGGTAGCCGGGCATGGGGTTTACGGGTTGTGGATATGGGGAGAAGGTCTCTCGCTATGGGAAAACCGGCAATTTCGCGCTCAGGTAGTCGGTTATGGGAGTCACTCAGGGTCACGCTTTATGGGAGCGTTTGGCGACGCGAAGGCTCTCCCGAGCGGCGGACTGCGGTAATCAGGTCACGCTTTATGGGAATTCCGTTTGGTAGCCGGATATGGTGGTTTTCACGGTGAGGGGAGAATAGGTCCCAACTTCCGTTGATGTGTGCTTCCTTTGAGAGCTTTGACCATGGGGACCGTGCCGAATCTTGGGTAACTGGTTATGGGATGCTGCTTTGGTCACCGGTTATGGTGTCCAATCTTGAGCGCCGTCTCCCGGGAGAACGCGGTTGGCTATCGTGAGGTACCCAGTTATGGGAAACGCTTCAGGTCACCCGTTATGGGTGCTGAAGGTGGTCACGTGGACCGATGAAGCGGGATTCGGGATCGAGCTGAACGACACGCTGTAAAGCCCCATAAACGGTAACCTATTGGCGCTTTTTTAGAAAGTGAGCACTCACATTCTTCGTTGAGGTTACCGGTTATGGGATCAATTCAAAGGCCTGGCGGTACTTTGGTAACCGGGTATGGGATCCTTCGCCCTACTCGCTGAGACCGGTGTTTCAAGGTTCCAAAGCGTCGACGCTCCCTTGGGCTCTCTGCGGCTGTCAATCTTTTTGCGTCCGGGTGTCGTGTCGCATCACGATTGTGCTTGCGGCCTTGAGTCACCTGGTCGGTTGGTATACAGTTACCAACCGACCAGGTTCCCTTTCAACGTGGGTCATATGGCAAGAAAAAAGGCCGACGCCGGCGACGCCGACAAACAAGGTGCACTCTTATTCCAGCAAGGCCAGCCGCCTGATCTGTTCCGCAAGGCCGTCCCGGCGATTCATATCGCACCGAAGTCCGGGTCGATCAGCTTGCAGCAGCGCAAGATGTTCAGTTCGCTCATCAAGAACGCCATTCGCCAGGATTCCCTTGAATCCGGCCGCTCGTCGTTTGAGATCACGATTTCCGCCCTTTCGCAGGACGTCGATCTGAACAGCAACAACACCGAGTACGTCAAGGAAACGATCAACTCGCTCATCAGCACGGTCGTCAACTGGGACTATCTCACGCAGGACAAGCGCAGCATCTGGAAGGCTTCCGGTCTGCTCGCGGGCGCGGAACTCGAACGTTCGGTGCTGCGCTATACCTTCTCCGAGCAGATCCGCGGCGAGCTGCTCAACCCTGAAATTTACGCGATGATCGACATGCGCATCACGCGGCAATTCAGGAAAGCGCATTCACTCGCCCTCTGGGAGAACGTCGTTCGCTACGAAGCCGTGGGCGTGACTGCACGGTTTCCGCTCGCGACATTACGTGACCTGATCCTCGGACAGGACACCTCGGCGCAGTCGTACAAGCTGTACAAGCAGTTCAAGAGCCGTGTGCTGGTGCCGTGCATCAAGGAGGTCAATGAGATTTCCGATCACACGTTCGAGCTCATCGAGCACAAGGTCGGACGCTCCGTCGTCGCTCTGCAATTTCGCGTGGCCCGCAAGCCGGAGACCGATCCGTCTCAGGAGATGCGGGCAAACGATACGCTGCTGATCGGCGAGATGTCGAAGTTCAGCATTCCGGTTTCCGAGGCGCGGCGCCTGCTCAAGCAGTACGGCGACGAAAAAATTCGTACGGCGGTGGCCTATACGGCGGCGCGCGTCGCGCAGAAAAACGCGGCGCCGCTCGCGAACGTTGCCGCGTATTTCCGCAAGGCGCTGATGCAGGGTTACCAGTTGCCCGGCGCGAACACGCCAGGCGCTGCCGCGGATGCGGGCCGCGCGCGCGAAAGCCAGGATCAGGTCAAGGATCGGTACATCGCGGCGAAGATCAACGAAGCGCGTGCGTACTTCAATGAACTCGAGTACGACGACCAGACTGCGCTGATCAAGCGCTATAACGAAACGGTCGGGATGGACAAGCTCAAGGTCTCGACGGCGAAGGTGCCGAGCAAGATGGCATCGACCAACTTCTTCCGTTGGGTGGTGCTCGACACCTGGGGCCAACCGACTGCCGCCGACTTGCTCGAATTCCTCCTGAGCGGTCAGCAGGCGCCGGCGGGCGGTGACGGTCTGGGCGCAGGGGATGTTGAACTGGCTTTGAAGATGCGAGACGAGTGAAGTAGTTGGACGTAAGGTAAGAAGGCGGCTTAGGCCGCCTTTTTTTTCGAGTGCCGCTGCGTGGGTTCGGGCAGTGGGAATTCGCTGGTGAATTTGGCTAAATATAAAAATCAAGAGATCGTAGCTAAATTTGATTTTCTGGATTTTGCGATTTCGTCGTCATTTCCCGATCAGGGCGCTTTGTCCCGGAGGTAGTCCTTGGGGCACTCAGATGCACCTTCGATCGCTAGCCATTTGCCCTTCGACTCGGTGACGATGCGCGCGACATGTGCTGCGATCTCCACGTGGAGATTCAATCGATCATGTCGCGCCACGGGATGGCTGATGGCTTGCCGCACATCTTGCCAATTGATGATGGCGTTCGCCATTTCGATGCATGGACTTCGAGGTGCCTTCGGCTCGCAATGTGAAGAATTCGAGCACCGACTTTCCGTGGCAGACAGACTGCTCGCTTCAAATCCTCGACTTGCGGCCCCGCCAAGATTGACCAATCGACTGAGAACTCCGCGAATCTCCACGTGGAGACTCGTGACTCGCGAGCGCATACGCGCCGGCCTCAATCTCCTAGACGTCTGTGTCTTGTCCCGCTGACCGGTGCGACCAGAAATCAGAATCTCCACGTGGAGAACGTCGCGTAGGCCATTCGCCCAATAGTCTGTGGGCTTTACGCTTGCGCCGATCGCAATTGCCGCATCTACCGTGAGCAATCGTCGCGCGAGTATCAAACGCCCGTGCAACGATTGGACCGACGCAGTGTATGTGGAAGCAGCCGCAGCCTCTCCTGAGATCACCACGCGATCTCCACGTGGAGACTCACGTCTCTCCATCCTCACTCGAACGAAAATCGCGTGTTTCCCGCAGATCACGACAGTGTTCCACATCGCCAAAACCTTGTCCGTTTAGCTATTTGGTTGTGATCTGGCAACGCGCGAGACGGAAATCCTAGAATTTACTTTAAGTAGCCGTTAGACTCCCGAATGACTTGCTGGAGTCTCCACGTGGAGAGTGCCCCGGGAGGCGATCCGCCGTTGAACATTGCATGGAGAATCGAATGGGACTCGTGATAGCCGTAGCGAACCAAAAGGGTGGGGTTGGCAAAACCACCACCAGCATGAATCTGGCTGGTGCATTTCAGTCGGAGGGCTACAAAGTCTATGTGGCCGACGCCGACGGCCAGCAATCATGCATGAGCTGGTGCGCGGCAGCCGGTCCCGAAACACCTCTACCGTTCCGCGTTGGCAGCATCCATAAGCTTGAAAAGATGATTGGCCCGGAGATTGCCGCACTGGCCAACGACTACGATGTCGTCATCGTCGACTGTCCGCCTAATATTAACGATCTCACGACGGCGCGCGTGCTCGCCGTGGCCGACGCCACCGTCATCCCAACCGACGCATCGCCGATCGACATCTGGAGTAGCGAAGGGATGATGGAACTGGTCGAGCGCACCCGTATTGCCAATCCTGCTGGAAAATTTGCAATTTTGCTGAATAAGGCTAATTCGAAGACGCTCTTGCACACGCAGATGAGCGCCATCCTCGCCGAGAGCAACGTCCACGTGTTTACGTCCACTATCAAGCAGCGCGAGCTCTATCGCCAAACGGCGGCGTTGGGTCGCACCGTTTTCGACGTGCGCGGTATTCGCGGGGCAAAAGTCGCAAAGGACGAGGTCAGCGCGCTCTACAACGAGATCATCGCGTTGGTTCAGGAAGTGGAAGAGGAGGCAGTCGATGGCCGCTAAGCTCAATTTCACCAGCAAGGTCCGCGCGGGGATGGCGGCGGAACGCGTTTCGGCCGGTGAGCGTCTCGCCGAGGCCGATGTCGTGAATATCGCGCAGCGCGACGCCGGGGCGGCAAGCCCTGAGGCCCCGCCGGCTCCCGAACCCGTTGAAAGCAGCGACGCGCTGCTGACTTTGCATGCGGTTCGGAAAATTCCCGTCGAAGACGTCGTCTCCAATCCGTACAATCCGCGCGCGTTCTACAGCGCCGAGACGATCGACGAGCTGGCCGAGAGCTTTGCCGCGCAAGGGCAGATCACGCCAATCCTCGTCACGAAACTCGCGGCGTTCCCTGGCCAGTATGTCATCGTCGACGGCGAGCGACGGATTCGCGCCGCCCGCTCGCGCGGCGACAAGTACATCGATGCCGATGTCCGCGAAGGCCTCGACAATCAAAACCTGTATCTGCGCGCCTACCACGCCAACAAGGAGCGCGAGGAGCAGACGGTCTTCGATGACGCGCTCGCGTGGAAGAAACTGCTCGACGATCGCGTCTATGTCGATCAGGTCGAACTGGGTGTGGCCGTAGGCGAGGACCCGAAGCACATCAGCAAGGTGATTGCGCTTACGTCGCTGCCGCCGTATCTGCTTCAGCGGATGGCGCAGAACCGCAAGGAGATTGGGCTCGGACATGCCTACAACATCAAGCTGATCTTCGATCGGGCAGGTGCGAGCGTCGCCGAGCATTGGCTCCAGCAGGTGATCGAAGGGAAGGCGAGCGTGCGCAAGCTCGAAGCGGCGGCTTCGGCCGAAGCGGGCGCGCGTCGCGTCGGGCCGCGCCGCACGCATTACCAGTCGCGCGTCCAGTTCAATCGTCCCGATGGCGTTGCGTTGGGCGAGCTGAAATTGTTTGGCGACGGCCGCGCGGAATTGAGCCTGAAGGGCATCACGCCAGTGGATCAGCAGCGCCTGGCTGAGCGCGTGAAGGCCGTCGTCGAGCAGTGGGCCTCCGAAATGGACACATCCGACGCGGCTTGATCGATTCTCGTGTGCGGTGCCTGTAAGAGCGGGGCAGGGCGTCGTCGGACGCCCTTTTTTATCGATCCGCGGCTGCGTTTACGGCGAAAGTGGCGCAGCAGGGTCGAATCCGTGAAACAAGGCCCACCAAATTGAACGAAAGCATTAATCTATTCAAATCAATAGGTTATATTTCGTTTCCTAGAATGTTTCACGATGACGAGTGCCCGGATGAGGGTTGAAACACGCTTTTTGTGGCGTTTGGCTTGAGCTCGCTGGCGTTCCGAATAAATCGTATTAAACAATACGTAAGTTGTAGTTCGTTTCGGCCAACCTGATTCAGGCAATTGACAAGCCCACAACGCCAGGTCATTCTTAACGAGATGAACTGCCGCCTTTTCTCGATTGCGCTGATTATTCGCACCATTCAACGAATGGTGGGTTAGCGCACGTTTGGCAGCAGCGACAACAACCCGCCCCACGAGGCGGGTTTTTTGTTTCCGCCTCCTGGTCAAAACGAAAGTCTGTACAGGAGCCGTCATGCAGGTGCACCAAAGCCGTCCCGCCGCCCAGGCAAAAGAAACCACCGAGACCCGACCGGACGAGAACGGCTATCTCAGGAAGATCCTCACGGCGCGCGTGTACGATGCGGCCCGCGAGACCGAACTCGAACGCGCCCCGAACCTCTCGGCGCGCCTGCGCAACGCCGTGTTCCTCAAGCGCGAGGACAACCAGCCGGTGTTCTC
>NZ_QEOB01000007.1:58062-402170 GCF_003096875.1 Paraburkholderia unamae | reverse complement strand
ATCAGCGAAGTGTGCCTCGCCGTGGAAATGGGCGCGGATGCGACCGACATCGGCAAGACGATTCACCCGCACCCAACGCTGGGCGAATCGATCGGCATGGCCGCCGAGTTGTATGAAGGCGTCTGTACCGACCTGCCGCCGCAAAAGAAGAAGTAATGTTGAGCCGCGCCGCCGAACCTGGCGGCGCGCAAGAAGAAACGGCGCACTCCGCGAGGAGTGCGCCGTTTGCGTTTTGGGTACTGGAGCGCCTGAGCGAAAAAAGATTCCCGGTCGTCGACCGGGCAAGTGGCATGCCAGGCATGCATGCCGGAGCGTCAGGTGCGGCGCGGGGCGCGGCGCTGTTTCAGTGCGCGCCCCGGTTCAACGGACTACTTTCAGACGGTCTTCTTGGCCGAAGCGGCTGCCGAACGCGAAGCCTGCGCAGCGGCCTTGCTGGCGGCGGCGGTGGCGGCGTTGAAGTTGCTTTCGGCCATTTCCACGGCTTGCTTCGTGGCCTTGTGGACCGTTTCGTAGGTCGTGTTCGCGGCGTTGATAGCCGACTTGATCACGGCGACCGCGGTTTCCGAGCCAGCCGGCGCATTCTTCGCGACGTTGTCGACGAGCGACTGAACCTTGCGGTTCTGCTCTTCGTAGTGGGCTTCGGCGACCTTCGCGAACTCAGCCTGGGTGGCCGAGGCGATTTCATACACGTGACGGCCATACGACAGCAGCTTTTCGGTCAGCGGCTGGGCATAGCTCGTTTGCAGGGCCAGGAATTCCTGCGCGTCCTTCACAGACAGTGCGCGCTGGGCGTGTTCCTGCGATTCCGCCAGATTCGAGCGGACGGCCTGAAGGTTCAATTCGACGAGCTTTTCCACGCCTTCGAAGGCCTTGCCGGTGAGGCCGAACAGGGTTTCGAGGTTGGCTTTCTGGGCAGCGGCGAATTGCTCAGGGGTCAGCAGACTCATGTTTACGCTCCTGGATGGTCGGCGGCCTTCGTGGGTCGCCTGAAGTAAGTGGCACAGCGCTGGTGCTCTGTCGCTCGCTTTGTGCGTCGCAACATTGACTCGATTTTAGGATGCCTCCAAAGAAAGTCAAGCACTTTTGGTGCATCGCACAATGTCGATAATTTATTATTAAACAATCACTTATGCCGCGCGCATCAGGCCCCTGCGACAACGGGCGCCAGGCCCGCCACACAAGGCAGGCCGAGCGCGGGAACGCGGCTTCTGGCAAGATGCGAGATGGATTGGATGGAGGTGCTTGAGGGATTTCACCAAGTGCGTCCACCAGATTCCTACATGGAACGTTAGAGATCCATTGCGGTCGAACGCGCGTCGCGCGGTACGGCGGCACTGGTCGTCAGACAATCTCACCCGTATTTCCCCTCAGATCAAGTTTTGTACGATGCACGCCGTTAACGCAGCTAGCACACCTTGTGTGTGCCGCAAACGTTGGCGAGACACGGCGGCACGGCGAGGGGAGCGGCTTTTCAATTGTCTGCTTCCATTGAATGCGGGAAGTGCATTGGCCTGCTCAATCGGAGGTCATACTTCGGTTTAATGAGCGCCGATAAGTGCTTCAATTTGCGAATTTTTCGTGGTTTTACTACACTTGGCGAACGATCCCGCCGCTCCATCAAGAACACCAATGAAATCCGACAAGCTCCTGTCGTTCTCACTGATGCCGTCGTCGGTTATCAGCACCGCATTGTCGGTGGCTGTATCCGTCGCGATCAGTGCGACGTTCGTGGCGCCTGCGAGTGCTTTTGCTGCATCGCAAGACGCCGCGCCGGCCAAGACGGCCAAGGCCAAAAAGGCCACCAAGAAGGTTGCGAAGGCTGAGCCGGCAACGGCGAAAGCCGTCAAGAAGTCGGGCGCAACCCATACTGTCGCCGCGAAGGACGACGACGCGCGACCGGTGGCTAAAAAGCGCCGTGTCAGCTACACGATGAATGGCCGGCATCATTCGGCCGTGCGTCGCGTCGCGTTCGAGCCGCGCCAGCCGACGGTTGGCCAGGCGTTCGGCCTGCATGACACGCCCGACTCGCTGATGCTGCGCTCCGGCGTCGCCTACGTGGTCGACCAGAACACGCTCGAACCGCTTTTCGACAAGAACTCGCACGCCGTCGTGCCGATCGCGTCGATCTCGAAGCTCATGACGGCAATGGTTGTGCTCGACTCGAAGGCTTCGCTTTCGGAGCAGATCGAAGTCACCGACGAAGACCGCGACTACGAGAAGAACACGGGCTCGCGCCTCTCGGTGGGCTCGGTGCTTTCGCGCGAGGACATGCTGCATATCGCGCTGATGGCGTCGGAAAACCGCGCGGCTGCGGCGCTCTCGCGCTATTACCCGGGCGGCCGCCCGGCGTTCATCGCGGCGATGAACGCGAAGGCGAAGCAACTCGGCATGACCGATACGCACTTCGAGAATTCCACCGGCCTCACGAGCCACAATGTTGCGACTGCGCGTGACCTCGTGAAGATGGTGAACGCGGCGTATCAGTACCCGATGATCCGCCAGTTCTCGACCGACCGCAGCTACGACGTGTTCACGGGCAAGCGCAATCTGGCCTACAACAGCACGAACGCGCTGGTGCGTAACGCGTCGTGGGATATCGGTCTGCAAAAGACGGGCTTCATCAACGAAGCGGGCGAGTGCCTCGTCATGCAAACCACGATCCACAATCGTCCTGTGATCATGGTGCTGCTCGACTCGAGCGGCAAATACTCGCGCTTCGCCGATGCAACGCGCGTGCGCACGTGGCTCGACAATGGCGGCGCGGAGCAGCAGCCGCGCATCACCAGCGCGGACGCAGGTGGCGCGGGTACCTGAGACCGCGCGCCGCCGGTTTTCGGCCTGACTTTGGCAAACGCCCCGCAATTGCGGGGCGTTTTGTTTTTGGGCACGTGCCGGCGCGTCCTACGACGATTGGCCGACTGTTTCGGAATCCGGTTCGTCGGCAACATGGCTCGGTGGTTTGTGAACAGGCGCCCGGTCCCGCGTGAGCGAGGGACATCGCGAAACGGGCTATTGATGGTTGTCAATTGACAACTGATCTGGCGGCACATACACTGAGTCTGTCGATGAGACGATCGCACCCGAAGAAAGAGATCGAGGCCGTGCTTGCCTATGCCGAGAAGCAGGGTTGGTTAGTTCAACCAGGTAAGGGTAATGGCCGTGGGCACGCGTGGGGAAGAATGTACTGCCCGTATAACGACGCAACCTGTCGCTGCGGGGAGTTTTGCATCACGAGCATCTGGAGCACGCCGCGTAGCGCGGCCAATCATGCCTATGTGCTCAAACGCGTGGTCGACAATTGCGCGATCCACCGAACCAACCCGGCAGCCGCATGCGCGGCGGCCGAAGCGCCGGAGTAACGCATGGACTACCTGTTCACCCTCAAGTACCAGTTGGCGGCCGAAGACAACGATCACGAGGCGCTCGTGGAGCGCCTCGCCGAAGCCGGCTGCGACGACGCAACGATCGGCGTGGGGCTGCCGGGCCGCATCGCGCTTGCGTTCACGCGCGAAAGCGGGAACGCGTGGTCGGCATTTTATTCGGCGTTGCAGGACGTGAAGCGGGCCGTGCCGTCCGCGCGCCTCGTGGAAGCAGCCCCGGACTTCGTCGGGCTCACCGATGCGGCTGACCTGACCGGCATGTCGCGCCAGAACCTGCGCAAGTTGATGCTTGGGCGCGTGGCGGATTTTCCGCAGCCCGTGCACGAGGGCAATCCGTCGCTCTGGCATCTCAGCGATATCCTGGGCTGGCTGAAGGGGCGAGAGGGCTACAGCATCGACCCGGTGTTGCTGGAGACGGCGCGAACGGCCAAGCAAGTGAATCTCGCAAAAGAGGCGCGCGACCTCGACGCGAAGCTGAACCGCAAGCTCGATGAACTGGTTGCGTGAGGAAAGCCTAAGGCGAAAAAAACGGAGGCCTTGCCTCCGCTTTTTCGATACTGACTTTTCCGGCGTTGCGTGTTCCGGCAACAACCGCTTTGCGCTTCAGGCGGTTTGAACGTTGCCTTCGGCAGGTTCCGGGTGATAGCCGAGGGACTCGGAAATCGTGAGTGCGGTCTTGCTCAACTGGCCAAGCCACGAATCCTGCAAACGGTCGGCCGGCGCGGAGAGCGAAAGGCCCGCCACCAGCTTGCCGGTGTCGTCGTAAATGCCTGCGGCGATGCAGCGCACGCCCAGTTCGAGCTCTTCGTTGTCGCGCGCGCAGAACTGCTGGCGCACATGGGCAAGCTCGCGCTCGAGGCGGCTGAGGTCGGTGATGCTGTTGCGCGTGTGGCCCGACAGGCCGGTGCGTGTAGCGTAGGCGCGTACGCGGTTCGCTTCGTCGGCGGCGAGAAAGAGCTTGCCGACCGAAGTGAGGTGCAGCGGGGCGCGACCGCCAATGGCACGCACCACCTGCATGCCGGAGCGCTCCGAATAGGCACGTTCTATATAGACGATCTCATCGCCCTGGCGCACGGAGAGATTCACCGTTTGCCCGGTCAGGCGGTGCAGCTCGCGCATTGGCGTGAGCGCCGCGTCGCGAACCGAAAGGCGTGCCTTCACGAGATTGCCGAGTTCGAGCAGCCGCATGCCGAGGCGGTAGGTGCCGGGGTCGGAGCGATCGACGAGACGGCAACTCACCATGTCGTTCAGGATGCGGTGAGCGGTAGAAGGGTGCAGTTCGGTGCGCAGCGCGAGTTCTTTCAGACTGACGGGGTCGCTATGGGCGGCCAGCGCGTCCAGCAGGCGCATCATGCGCTCGATCACCTGAATCGAGGTCTTCGGATCTGGATGGATGTCGCTCATGGGTTCAGATTCGTTTGACGCGTGAGGCGGAAAATCCATTGTATCTCGTATTGTGAAAAAAGTAAGCGCTTGACCGAAGGCGGGCGTTGCGGTGCGGCATGCGTTTTGATGGCCGGATCGGCGCAGACGCGCGTTGGTGACGGCGGCGAAACAGCGGATAATCGGGGACGGTTTTCACGAGGAGTCCCCATGCGAGTCGGTTTGTTCGTCACCTGTCTCATCGACACGATGCGCCCCGAAATTGGCTTTTCGACGCTCAAGCTGCTCGAAGAGGCGGGTTATGAGGTCGTCGTGCCGTCCGCGCAAACCTGCTGCGGCCAGCCGGCCTACAACTCCGGCGAGCGTCCGCTCGCGCGCGACCTCGCGGAAAAAACGCTGCGCGAGTTTGAGCAATTCGATTACGTCGTGGTGCCTTCGGGCTCGTGCGGCGGCATGATCCGCGTGCATTACGGCGACCTGTTCCGCGACGATCCCGAGTTGATGGCGCGGTACGGCAAGCTGCGCGAGCGCGTCTACGAGCTCACGGACTTCCTCGTCAATGTCGCGAAGGTCACGCTGCCGCAGGGCGGGTTCAGCGGGCCGGTGACCTATCACGATTCGTGCTCGGGCCTGCGCGAGCTTGGCGTGAAGGCGCAGCCGCGCGCGCTGCTCGCCCAGCGCGGCGTCGAGGTCCGGGAGATGAAGGACTGTGAGCACTGCTGCGGTTTTGGCGGCACCTTCGCCGTGAAGTACGGCGACATCTCGACGGCCATCGCGGACGAAAAGTGCGCGAACGTCCAGGCGAGCGGCACGGGTGCCGTGGTGCTCGGCGACCTGGGCTGCATGCTCAACATCGAAGGCCGGCTGCGTCGCACGGGCGACACCACCACGCGCGTGCTGCACATTGCGCAGGTGCTGGCCGGCGACGTGTGATCCGTCGTTCGCCCAGGTCGATCACCCCTCCGGAATTCGCCGAACACCGCTCACGCTCACTATCGCCCCGACGCCATGCAAGTCCAATCGATGCAGTTCAAGGCGCGCGCCGGCCAGAAACTGGCCGACCAGCGTCTGCAACACAACCTCAAGAAGCTCTCCACCAAGTTCGTCTCGGCGCGAGCGGAGGCCATCACCGCGATCGACTTTCAGGCCACGCGCGCGGCGCTCAAGGCGCGGCGCAACCGCGCGCTGGAAAATCTCGATGTCTGGCTCGAACAGTTCGAGACCGAGGCCACGCGGCGCGGAGTGACCGTGCTCTATGCAGAGACCGCGCGTGACGCGGCGAAGCTGGTCGCGGACATCGCGCGCCGCCACGACGTGCGCAAGGTCATCAAGACGAAGTCGATGGTCTCGGAGGAGATGCAACTCAACACGGTGCTCGCTCAAATGGGCGTGCAGTCCATCGAAACCGATCTCGGCGAATACATCCTTCAGATTAACGACAACGAGCCGCCCAGCCACATCATTGCGCCCGTCGTCCACAAGGACAAGGACGAGATCGCCGATCTGTTCGCGCAGACGCACCACAAGCCGCGCCTGACCGAAATCCCCGACATGACGCGCGAGGCGCGCGAAGTGCTGCGCCCGCATTTCCTTTCGGCGGACATGGGGGTGACGGGCGGCAACTTCCTCGTGGCGGAAACGGGCTCGGTCGTGCTGGTCACCAACGAGGGCAACGAGGGCATGTGCACGGTAATGCCGCGTGTGCACGTTGCGGTGACGGGCATCGAAAAGGTGCTGCCGACTCTCGAAGACCTTGCCACGGCCATGCGCCTGTTGCCGCGGTCGGCAACGGGCCAGGCCACGTCGAACTACTTCTCGGTGCTGACCGGCCCGCGCGGGCCCGAGGATCAGGACGGCCCCGAGCACATGTATGTCGTCCTCGTGGACGGCGGCCGCACGGGGCTGATCGGCGGCGAATTTCAGGAGATGCTGCGCTGCATCCGCTGCGGCGCGTGCATGAATCACTGCCCGGTCTACCAGAAGGTGGGCGGCCATGCGTATGGCTGGGTCTATCCGGGGCCGATGGGTTCGGTGCTCACGCCGAGCTATGTCGGCATCGAGAAGGCGCTCGATCTGCCTCAAGCCGCCACGCTCTGCGGCGAGTGCAACAGCGTCTGCCCGGTGGGCATTCCGCTTTCCGACCTGTTGCGCAAGTTGCGCGAGAAGCAGACGGAGCGGCACTTGCGCCCCTGGCGCGAGCGTGCGGCGCTGGCGGCGTGGGGCTGGCTCGCGTTGCACCCGGGCGTCTACGCGCTGCTCACGAAGCTGGGCGTGCGGGTGCTGGAGCGCATGGGCGGCCAGTCGCGGATCATTCGCAAGCTGCCGTTCGCGCGCGGCTGGACGAACGGGCGCGACATGCCCGCGCCGGTCGGGCGCACCTTCCGCGAGCTGTACGCGGCGCGGCATACGCATCTGGACACGACGAAGCGTCCCGAAAAAGCCTGACGCGCGTCCACAGTCAAGTTTTCTCCGGCAACTATTTAAGCTGGAGCAACAGTGTGTTCGTTCGGGGCGGGTTTTTCCTGATTGCGACTGTCTATATCATCTCGACTGGCGATAGTGCGTCCGCACCCGTCGCCCCACAGTCGAGAGAGAGTCGCATCATGAGAAAGAAAATAACGGTGTACTGGCCGCTGGCGCTGATCGTGCCGCTCGCGGCAATCGCATGGATCCATGCATGGAATACCGCCGAGCAGCAAATGCCGCTCGCCGCCGATCAATTCACGGCCGAGCTCGCGCGCGCCGTGTCGTATGGCCTCGTGGGCAGCGAAGGCAAGGCGCCCGTGAAGGCGATGCGCACTGTCGCGCCGCTGCCGCAGTCGAACACGATCTGATGATCGTCGCGGCGATCTTGCGCTCGCGCCTGCTTGCCCGTGTCGCGTGCGCGGTGCTTGCGCAAGCCGTTCGCCGGAAATCAGGCAGCGCAGCGCGGGTTTCACGCGCTTTGTATAATTAGAGATTCGCCGCCGCGCCTTGAACGCCGGCCCGCACTCCAGCGCCCCACGATGAAAAAGGTTTCCGTCTGCTTCGTTTGCCTTGGCAACATCTGCCGCTCGCCCACGGCCGAGGCCGTGATGCTGCGCCTCGTCGACGAGGCGGGGCTGGCCGGGCGCGTCGAGGTCGACTCGGCGGGCACGGGTGACTGGCACATCGGCGAGGCGCCCGACGAGCGCGCCCAGCGCGCGGGTGGGCAGCGCGGCTATGATCTCGCGCCGCTGCGCGCCCGTCAGATCGCGGACGACGATTTTCGCCGTTTCGACTTGATCGTCGCGATGGACGACGCCAACGTGACGGCGTTGCAGAACCTTTGTCCGCAGACCGAGCGCGACAAGATCCGGCTGCTGATGGAATTTGCACCGCAGGCCGACTCACGCGTGGTCATTGACCCTTATTTCGGCGGCGATGCGGGCTTCGAAGCGGTGCTCGATCAATGCGAGGCCGCCTGCGGGGGCCTGCTCGCGGCATTGCGCCCGCAACTGGTTGATTGAGATGAGCGGCGCGATTCGGTCGAATGCAGCAATCGCGCCACTTTTCGCTATTCGCAACGCACCTAATAACCCAATTCGCAACACGGATACTTGACTAAACTAGTCATGTATTTATACTTGACGAAAATTGTCGAGAATTGCGGTTCCCCTACATCATGAGACTCACCACTAAAGGCCGTTTCGCCGTCACGGCGATGATCGACCTGGCCCTGCGCCAGGAGCAGGGCCCGGTGACGCTTGCGGGTATCAGCCAGCGGCAGCACATCTCGCTGTCTTACCTCGAACAGCTGTTCGGCAAGCTGCGCCGTCATGAAATCGTCGAATCGGTCCGTGGGCCGGGCGGCGGCTACAACCTCGCGCGCCGCGCGGAGGACGTTACGGTCGCGGACATCATCATCGCCGTGGACGAGCCGCTCGATGCCACCCAGTGCGGCGGCAAGGGCGCGTGCGAAGGCACCAAGCAGCACGACGGCCACTGCATGACGCACGAACTCTGGTCGACGCTGAACCAGAAGATGGTCGAGTACCTCGATTCGGTGTCGCTCAAGGACCTGGTGGACAAGCAGCGCGCCCGCGAAGGCGCCGCGCCCACGGTGCTGCGCGACCGCCGCGCCGAGGCGCCGGCGGTCGAGCCGGTGAGGGCGGTGCCGCTAGGGCCGAACTCGATCTTCAACATGGCGGGTTCGTGAGCCGCGAGTTGGGTCAGGCCGCCAGAACGCAATACACAGTACAGCGCAGCACAAAGATTCCCCGGAGCGATAGATGAATAACGACATTCCCCACCTGCCCATTTACATGGATTACAGCGCGACGACGCCCGTCGACCCGCGTGTGGTGGACAAGATGATTCCGTATCTGCGCGAGCAGTTCGGCAATCCGGCGTCGCGCAGCCACGCCTACGGCTGGGACGCGGAGCGTGCCGTCGAGGAAGCGCGCGAGCAGGTCGCGGCGCTCGTCAACGCCGACCCGCGTGAAATCATCTGGACCTCCGGCGCGACCGAATCGGACAACCTCGCGATCAAGGGTGCCGCGCACTTCTACAAGAGCAAGGGCAAGCACATCATCACGGTGAAGACCGAGCACAAGGCCGTGCTCGACACCTGCCGCGAACTCGAGCGCGAAGGCTACGAAGTCACGTATCTGGACGTCAAGGATGACGGCCTGATCGACCTCGACGTGTTCAAGGCTGCGATTCGCCCCGACACGATCCTCGTTTCCGTCATGCACGTGAACAACGAGATCGGCGTGATCCAGGACATCGAGACGATCGGTGAAATCTGCCGCGAAAAGGGCATCATTTTCCACGTCGACGCCGCGCAATCGACGGGCAAGGCGCCCATCGACCTGCAAAAGCTCAAGGTCGACCTGATGTCGTTCTCGGCGCACAAGACCTACGGCCCGAAGGGCATCGGCGCGTTGTACGTGCGTCGTAAGCCGCGTATCCGTATCGAAGCGCAGATGCACGGCGGCGGTCACGAGCGCGGCATGCGTTCGGGCACGCTGGCCACGCACCAGATCGTCGGCATGGGCGAAGCGTTCCGTCTGGCGCGCGAAGAGATGGCCACGGAAAACGAGCGTATCCGCATGCTGCGCGACAAGCTGCTGCGCGGCTTGCAGGAAATCGAAGAAACGTACGTGAACGGCGACATGGAAAAGCGTGTCCCGCACAACCTGAACATCAGCTTCAACTTCGTCGAAGGCGAGTCGCTGATCATGGCGGTGAAGGACGTGGCGGTGTCGTCGGGCTCGGCGTGCACGTCGGCTTCGCTCGAGCCGTCGTACGTGCTGCGCGCGCTCGGCCGTAACGACGAGCTGGCGCACAGCTCGATCCGCTTCACGGTGGGCCGCTTCACGACCGAGCAGGATGTGGACTACGTCATCAACCTGCTGAAGACGAAGATCGCCAAGCTGCGCGACCTCTCGCCGCTGTGGGAGATGCACAAGGACGGCGTTGACCTGTCGACCATCCAGTGGGCGGCGCACTAAGGCGTACGGGCAGAGTCAGCAACGAACATCGACCCGGCCGCAGCGCAACGAGCAGAGAACTGCATGCAGCGCGGCCAACGAATTGAAGGAGTGTGATCATGGCATATAGCGACAAGGTTCTGGACCACTACGAAAACCCGCGTAACGTCGGCTCGTTCTCGAAGGACGACGACACGGTCGGCACTGGCATGGTCGGCGCACCGGCCTGCGGCGACGTGATGAAGTTGCAGATTCGCGTGGGCGCGGACGGCGTGATCGAAGACGCGAAGTTCAAGACCTACGGCTGCGGCTCGGCCATCGCTTCGAGCTCGCTCGTGACCGAGTGGGTGAAGGGCAAGACGCTCGACCAGGCGCTCTCGATCAAGAACACGCAGATCGCCGAAGAACTGGCGCTGCCGCCGGTGAAGATCCACTGCTCGATTCTCGCGGAAGACGCGATCAAGGCAGCGGTGGCCGATTACCGTCAGCGTCACACGACGGAAGCGAAGGCCGACGCGGCGTAAGCACGCCAGGCGCGCGGCCGCCGCAGTGCGGTGGATGCAGGACGGTGCCGGACCCACGGGTGCGGCGCCGCGGGACTAACGATTTTGGATGCAGCAGGGTTGCGTCGCGGCGCGAGGTAGGGCGAGAGCCAAACCGGACGGCGCGGGGCGCGGCGAAGACGCTATGGCAATTACGTTGACAGAAAAAGCGGCACAGCACGTGCAGAAGTATCTGGTCCGTCGCGGCAAGGGCGTGGGCCTGCGCCTCGGCGTGCGTACGACGGGCTGCTCGGGCCTCGCGTACAAGCTCGAGTACGTCGACGAGCTCGCGGACGAGGACAACGTGTTCGAGAGCTACGGCGTGAAAGTCATCGTCGACCCGAAGAGCCTGGCCTATATCGACGGCACGCAGCTCGACTTCGTGCGCGAAGGGCTGAACGAGGGCTTCAAGTTCAACAACCCGAATGTGAAGGACGAGTGCGGCTGCGGCGAGTCCTTCCGCGTTTGAGTCCGCGCGTAGCGGTGAAAAGGCGGCCTGTGCCGCCTTTTTGATTTTCATGGCCTGTTTCGATGGCCCCACGAGAACGTTTGAACCGATGAGCACGTCTTCCACGCCGTCCCGCTCGCTTTCCGATAGCCATTTCGTGCTGTTCGGACTGACCGAGCAGTTCGAGATCGACGCGAACGCGCTCGACCACGCTTACCGAACGGTGCAGGCGCAGGTGCACCCCGACCGCTTCGCCGCGGCGGGCGAGGCGCAAAAGCGCGTCGCCATGCAATGGGCGACGCGCACGAACGAGGCGTACCAGACGCTGCGCGATCCGCTCAAGCGCGCGAAGTACCTGCTGCATCTGCGCGGCATCGACGTCGGCGCGGAGAACAACACGGCGATGGAGCCCGCGTTCCTCATGCAGCAAATGGAGTGGCGCGAGGCGATTGAAGACGCGGTCGGCGCGAAGAACGTGGACGCGCTCGACACGCTCGCGAGCGAGTTGCGCGACGACGAGCGTGTGCGCTTCACCAAGCTCGCGGCGCTGCTCGACAGCGGCTCGAACCAGCCGGCGGCCGAAGCGGTGCGCCAGCTCATGTTCATCGAGCGCGTGGCGGGCGAGATCGACACGCAGATCGAGCGGCTCGAAGGCTGAAAGTCCAGGCCGCACTCAAGCTGAAATCAAGCTGAAACGGATATCGGGCGCTCGCGCCCACCAGGTTAAAAAGCAGATCACACAGATG
Organism: Paraburkholderia unamae; assembly: GCF_003096875.1. Taxonomy (NCBI): domain Bacteria; kingdom Pseudomonadati; phylum Pseudomonadota; class Betaproteobacteria; order Burkholderiales; family Burkholderiaceae; genus Paraburkholderia; species Paraburkholderia unamae. The sequence continues at coordinate 390,218 of NZ_QEOB01000007.1, read as the reverse complement.
GCCTTACTGCAAATCTCCGAACCCGGCATGGCGCCGGCGCCGCATCAGCGGCGACTCGCTGTCGGCATCGACCTCGGCACGACGAACTCGCTGGTCGCCGCGGTGCGCAGCGGCGTGCCCGACGTGCTGCCCGACGAGCACGGCCACGCGCTGCTGCCGTCGGTCGTGCGCTATCTCGCGAACGGCGGCCGCCGCATCGGCCGCACGGCGAAGGCGGAAGCGGCCACCGACCCGCGCAATACGATCGTCTCGGTCAAGCGTTTCATGGGCCGCGGCAAATCCGACGTCGAAGGCGCGGCCAATGCGCCTTATGACTTCGTCGACGCGCCGGGCATGGTGCAGATCCAGACCGTGGACGGCGTGAAGAGCCCGGTCGAAGTCTCGGCGGAAATTCTCGCGACGTTGCGCCAGCGCGCCGAAGACACGCTCGGCGACGAGCTCGTCGGCGCGGTCATCACGGTGCCCGCGTATTTCGATGAAGCCCAGCGCCAGGCCACCAAGGATGCCGCGCGCCTCGCGGGCCTGAACGTGCTGCGTCTGCTCAACGAGCCGACCGCGGCGGCGATCGCCTACGGTCTCGACAACGGCGCCGAAGGGCTTTACGCGGTCTACGACCTCGGCGGCGGCACCTTCGACCTGTCGATCCTCAAGCTCACGAAGGGCGTGTTCGAAGTGCTCGCGGCGGGCGGCGACTCCGCGCTTGGCGGCGACGATTTCGACCATGCGCTGTTCGACTACGTGCTGGAGCAGGGCGGCATCGAGCGTGCGACGCTCGCGCCCGAAGACGTGCGCCTTCTGCTCGATCGCGTGCGCGACGCGAAGGAAGCGCTCTCGTCGGCGCCCGAGGCGCGCATCGAAGTCACGCTCTCGAATGGCAAGGCGATCGCATTGACGATCGACGAGCCGCGTTTCGAGGCGCTCACGCAGGCGCTCGTGCAGCGCACCCTCACGCCGACGAAGAAGGCGCTGCGTGACGCGAAGGTTGCATCGAAGGACGTGAAGGGCGTGGTGCTGGTGGGCGGTGCGACGCGCATGCCCGTGATCCGCCGCGCCGTGGAGCAGCACTTCGGCCAGGCGCCGCTCACGAATCTGGACCCGGACCAGGTGGTCGCGCTCGGCGCGGCGATCCAGGCCGACCTGCTCGCCGGCAACCGCGGCGGCGAGGACGACTGGCTGCTGCTCGACGTGATCCCGCTTTCGCTGGGTGTGGAGACGATGGGTGGCCTGGTCGAAAAGATCATCCCGCGCAACTCGACCATTCCGGTCGCGCGCGCGCAGGACTTCACGACCTTCAAGGACGGCCAGACGGCCATGGCGATCCACGTGGTGCAGGGCGAGCGCGAGCTCGTGGCCGACTGCCGGTCGCTCGCGCGCTTCGAGCTGCGCGGCATTCCGCCGATGGCCGCGGGTGCGGCGCGCATTCGCGTGACCTACCAGGTGGACGCGGACGGCCTGCTTTCCGTGTTCGCGCGCGAGCAGCATTCGGGTGTGGAGGCGTCGGTGGTGGTGAAGCCGTCCTACGGGCTCGCCGATGACGACGTGGCCCGCATGCTCGAAGACAGCTTCAAGACCGCCGAAGTCGACATGCGCGCCCGCGCGCTGCGCGAGGCTCAGGTCGAGGCGCAGCGCATCATCGAAGCGACGCACGCTGCGTTGGGCGCCGATGGCGAGTTGCTCGACGCCGCCGAGCGCGCCGAGGTCGACACCCTGATCGCGGCACTCGCGCAAGTTGCCCAAGGCGATGATGCGGGCGCGATCGAAGCGGCGACGAAGTCGCTCTCCGAAGGCACCGACGAATTCGCCGCGCGCCGCATGGACAAGGGCATCAAGCGCGCGCTGGCCGGCAAGAAGCTCGACGAGATCGGCTAGGAAGAACGCGGTCGGGCGCGCGGCGCTTGCATGGGCAAACGCCGCCGCGTGTGCGTGCTTTCCCGATGCAGGCAAGCGCGCGACCCCAGTAGAATGGGCACATGCCGCCGTCGAAGGCGGGGCATGCGCCCGATATGAAAGTTATTGGATACGGAAATCACAATGCCTCAAATCGTGGTGCTGCCTCATGTCGAACTGTGCCCAGAGGGCGCGGTTATCGACGCCAAGCCGGGCGAGAGCGTGTGCGACGCGCTGCTCGAACACGGCATCGAAATCGAGCATGCCTGTGAGAAGTCGTGCGCCTGCACGACCTGTCACGTGATCGTGCGCGAGGGTTTCAACGCGCTCGATCCGTCCGAGGAAGACGAGGACGATCTGCTCGACAAGGCGTGGGGCCTGGAGCCGACGTCGCGGCTGTCGTGCCAGGCACTGGTGCCTGAGAACGACGACCTGGTGGTCGAGATCCCGCGATACTCGATCAACCACGCGAAGGAAAACCACTGAGCCAACAAGAGGAGCGGGCAGCCATGAAATGGACCGATACGCAGGACATCGCGATGGCGTTGACGGACACCCATCCGGAAGTGGATCCGCAATACGTACGCTTCACCGATCTGCACCGCTGGATCACTGAGCTGGACGGTTTCGACGACGACCCCGAGCGTTCGAACGAGAAGATTCTCGAAGCGATCCAGGCCGCGTGGATCGAGGACGCGGACTACTGATCCCGCGACGGCGCCCACTTTGGGCCAGTCAATGAAAAAGGCGATTCGCTGATGGCGAATCGCCTTTTTTCTTGTGCCGCGCCCGAATCGAGCGCGTCAGGTCACATCGTCAAGCCGCGACCAGGGTGCCGTTTTCCACGCGCACGCGCTGACCTTGCTGGAACGGCGGCGCCTGGTGGTAGGTGAAGTAGCGCGTCTTGCCGTTCTCCATATGCACGCGCACCGAATAGCTCGTCGTGCTGCGCAAGTGCTTTTCGACCGAGTTGCCCGCGAGGCCGCCGCCCAGCGCGCCAAGCAGCGTCATGGCGGTACGGCCGTTGCCCGCGCCGAACTGGTTGCCGACCACACCGCCCGCCACGGCGCCGCCTACCGCGCCAATGCCCGTGCCATGGCCTTCTTGCTTGACCTCGGAAATCGCTTCGACCGTGCCGCACGACCCGCACACGGCCTGGGCGGGCTGCGCTTCCTGTGCGTACTGCTGCGAAGACTGCGGCGGCTGGCCGTACTGCTGCGCGGGCGCGGCAACGGGCGCCTGAGCCTGCCGCGGCGCTTGTTGTGGCGCTTGCTCCTGCTCAGCCGGCGCATTCTGGGCGTTTTGCGCGTACTGCGAGGCTTGCACCGGTTTCGTCGAATCGACGACTTCCGGCTGCGAGGCCGTCATCGCCATCTGGCCAGTCTGGACCTGAGCGGTCTGCTCGGCGGTGCTGGAAGCTTTCGGGAAAACGCCGGTAATCGCCGCCGTGGCTGCAAGGCTCGCGACGATGACGGCCGCCGCCGCGGTTGCGATCAGCGGATGCAGGCGGCGCTTCTGTGTGGTCGGATCAGGTGTGTTCATTAATGGCTCCGTCTTTTGCAGAGTTGGCTCTCTTGTGAGACCCAGTGTGAGCCAATCGGATTGCCTGGGCGTTTCAATTTGTAACCCGGCGCCGTGACGGCAGAGGGGCAAAAAGGGGGCGATCTTCGCGCAGCATTGCACAGCGCGGTTTTTCACACTGTCGCAATCGGCATGCCCGCTTCTGGTGCGGCGCGGGGCAGCAGCTTTTACCGATGGTTACAAACTTCCAGCGAATCCGCAAATGAAAAACGGGGCGCATGCGGGATGAGCCACATGCGCCCCGTTCGGGCAAAAGCCGTGTCGCTTAGTCTTCGCGGCGCAGGTGCGGGAAGAGGATCACGTCGCGGATGCTGGCGCTGTCCGTGAGCAGCATGATCAGGCGGTCGATGCCGATACCGCAGCCGCCGGTCGGGGGCATGCCGTACTCGAGCGCGCGGATGTAGTCGGCGTCGTAGAACATGGCTTCTTCGTCACCGGCGTCCTTCTGCTCGACCTGCTTCTTGAAGCGGGCGGCCTGGTCTTCCGGATCGTTGAGCTCCGAGAAGCCGTTGGCGATCTCGCGGCCCGTGATGAAGAGCTCGAAACGCTCGGTGATGCCCGGCAGCGTGTCCGAGGCGCGTGCGAGCGGCGAGACTTCGACCGGGTAGTCGATGATGTAGGTCGGCTCCCACAGTTGCGATTCGGCGGTCTCTTCGAACAGCGCCAGTTGCAGCGCGCCCACGCCCGCGTTGAGGAATTGCGGCTGGTTCGCGTCCACGCCGAACTTCTTGAGTTCCGTGCGCAGGAAGGCCGCGTCGGCAAGCTGCTCGTTCGTGTATTGCGGCGCGTACTTCTGGATGGCCTGCACGATCGTCAGGCGATGGAACGGCTTCGACAGATCGAGTTCGCGGCCCTGGTACGTGAGCACGGCGGTGCCCGATGCGTCGATCGCGGCCTGGCGGATCAACTGCTCGGTGAAGTCCATGAGCCACGTGTAGTCGGTGTACGCGGCGTAGAACTCCATCATCGTGAATTCCGGATTGTGACGCGGCGAAACGCCTTCGTTACGGAAATTCCGGTTGATTTCGAACACGCGCTCGAAGCCGCCCACGACCAGGCGCTTCAGATACAGCTCGGGCGCGATACGCATGAACATCTGCATGTCGAGCGCGTTGTGGTGCGTGACGAACGGCTTGGCCGCCGCGCCACCCGGGATCGGGTGCAGCATCGGCGTTTCGACTTCCATGAAGCCCGCGTCGGCCATGAAGCGGCGCACCGAGGAGATGGCCTTGGTGCGCGCGACGAACGTATCGCGCGCTTCGGGCGTGACGATCAGGTCGACGTAGCGCTGGCGATAGCGCATTTCCTGGTCCGAAAGACCGTGGAACTTGTCCGGCAGCGGACGCAGCGACTTCGACAGCAGGCGCAGTTCGGTGACGCGCACCGAGAGTTCGCCCTTGTTGGTACGGAACAGCACGCCCCTGGCCGCGACGATGTCGCCCAGGTCCCACTTCTTGAACGCGTCGTAGGTCGTCTCGCCCACGTCGGCGGGCGTGATGAAGAACTGGATCTGGCCCGAGCCGTCGCGTACCGTGGCGAAGCTTGCCTTGCCCATCACGCGCTTGAGCATCATGCGGCCGGCGATCGCCACGTCGAGCGGTTTCGCTTCGAGTGCGTCCTTGTCGGTATCGGCGTAGTCGCGTTGCAGGTCGGCGGCGTGGTGGGTCGGGCGGAAGTCGTTCGGATAGGCGACGCCTGCCTCGCGCAGTGCGCGCAGTTTCTCGCGGCGCTCGGCGATGATCTGGTTGTCGTCGAGTTCGGGCGCGGCGCTGGGCGCGTTCTGCTGGGTCGGTTCGGTCATGATGGCTCGGTGTTCTTTGATTCGCGGGTGTTTCGGCGAGTGTTCGGGGCGGCGGCCCCGGTGTGGTCCTTCGCGGGACACGGCGCGCATGGCGCGCAACAAGCGGACTTCGGTTCCCGCCATGCGCGCCTCGCAGTGAATGCGGGCGGCGCGGCGGGAGAGGGCGGCATGCGATGCAATGCAGCGCCCGTGGCGCGCAAGAAGCTTACACGCCCTGTTTCAGGCTTGCGCTGATGAAGGCGTCGAGATCGCCGTCGAGCACGGCCTTGGTGTTGCTGATTTCGACGTTCGTGCGCAGATCCTTGATGCGGCTGTTGTCGAGCACGTAGGAGCGGATCTGGTGGCCCCAGCCCACGTCCGACTTGCCCGCTTCGAGCTTGTCCTGTTCCGACTGGCGCTTGCGCATTTCGGCTTCGTACAGGCGCGATTTCAGCATGGCCATCGCTTCGGCGCGGTTGCGGTGCTGCGAGCGGTCGTTCTGGCACTGCACGACGATGCCCGACGGAACGTGCGTGATACGCACGGCGGAGTCGGTCTTGTTGATGTGCTGACCGCCCGCGCCGGAAGCGCGGTAGGTGTCGATGCGCAGATCGGCCGGATTGACTTCGATCTCGAACGAGTCGTCGATTTCCGGATACACGAACACCGACGAAAACGACGTATGACGGCCGCCCGACGAGTCGAACGGCGACTTGCGCACGAGCCGGTGAATGCCGGTTTCGGTGCGCAGGAAGCCATAGGCGTATTCGCCCTCGACCTTGATCGTCGCGCTCTTGATGCCGGCCACGTCGCCTTCGGACTCTTCGAGCACTTCGGTCTTGAAGCCCTTGCGTTCGCAGTAGCGCACGTACTGGCGCAGCAGCATCGACGCCCAGTCGCACGCCTCGGTGCCGCCCGCGCCCGCCTGGATGTCGATGAACGCGTTATTCGGGTCAGCCGGATTCGCGAACATGCGGCGGAACTCGACGTCGGCTACACGCTTTTCGATCTCCTGGGCGTCGCTTTCGATGGAGACGAGGGTGTCCTCATCGCCTTCCTCGCGAGCCATCTCGAAGAGGTCCTGCGTGTCGCGCGTGTCGTTCTCGATGCCGTCGAGCACGTGCACGACGCCTTCGAGCAGCTTCTTTTCCTTGCCGAGACCCTGGGCGTGCTTGGAGTCGTTCCAGACGTTGGGGTCTTCGAGTTCGCTATTGACTTCGACGAGCCGTCGGGCTTTTACGTCGTAGTCAAAGATACCCCCGTAGCTCGCCTGCGCGCGCGCGCAGGTCCGCCAAAAGGGCTTCGATCGCGTTGAGACGTTCCGCTTCCATTTGTGTCGTGATCCGGCGTGTAAAACATTGAATTATAGCTGATTGCACCCGGATCAAGGGCGGCGCGGACCAATTGAAGGCCCGCGCCCGTGCGCTCGAAGCGCGCTCAGAGCGCGGCGTGCTCCACGACGAGCTGCACGCGCGAAACACCGTTCCAGGTGTCACGCACGAGGCGGTAGGCGACCGTGGTGTGTTGCGGCAGCGACTCGGTGTGGTTGAACCAGATCGCGTTGAAGCGCTGGCGCCCGCGCAGCAGTTGCAGCTTGAGGTGCTTGTCCTTCACGAGCGCCTGCGAGGCCACCTCGAATTCGCCTGAAAACACCGGCGCGGGGAAGCCCTGGCCCCACACGGCGGCGTCGAGCATCTCCACGAAATCGGGCGTGAAGTAGGCGTCTTCGAGATCGCCGTCGGTTTCCACCGTGCGCGCGAGCGCTTCCTCGGTGAGCCATTCGCGGCCCACGCGCTCGAACGCGGCGGCGAAGCGCGGCACGTCGGCGGCGGCGATCGTCATGCCCGCGGCCATGGCGTGGCCGCCGAACTTGTGGATCAGGCCCGGCTCGCGCTTGCTGATGAGATCGACGGCGTCGCGCAGATGGAAACCGGGGATCGAACGGCCCGAGCCTTTCACGAGCTCGCCGCCGTCATCGGCGGGCGCGAAGGTGAAGGACGGCCGGTGGAAGCGTTCCTTGAGCCGCCCCGCGACGATGCCGATCACGCCCTGGTGCCAGCTTTCGTTGAACAGCGTGAGCGTGGCCTTGCCTTGCGGATCGACATCGGCGAGATCGGCCAGCGCCTGTTGCTGCATGCCGGCCTCGATTTCGCGGCGTTCGCGGTTCATCGAATCGAGCTGCTGCGCGAGTTCCCACGCGCGGCCCACGTCGTCGGTGGTCAGGCACTCGATGCCGAGCGACATGTCCGAGAGGCGACCGGCCGCGTTCAGGCGCGGGCCGAGCGCGAAGCCGAAGTCGAAGCCCGACGCGCTTTTCGCGTCGCGACCCGCCGCGCGAAAGAGCGCCGCGATGCCCGGCTGCATGCGGCCGTTGCGCACGCGCTGCAAGCCCTGCGCGACGAGCACGCGGTTGTTGCCGTCGAGCTTCACGACGTCGGCGACGGTGCCGAGCGCGACGAGATCGAGCAGACCGTCGAGGCGCGGTTCGGGCTTGCCATCGCTGAAGGCGCCGCGCTTGCGCAACTCGGCACGCAGCGCGAGCAACGTATAGAACATGACGCCCACGCCCGCGATGCACTTGCTCGGGAACTCGCAGCCCGGCTGGTTCGGATTGACGATGGCGCGCGCGTCGGGGAGCGTGTCGCCGGGCAGGTGGTGGTCGGTCACGAGCACTTCGATGCCGAGTTCATTCGCGGCTTCCACGCCTTCCACGCTGGCAATGCCGTTGTCCACCGTGATCAGGACATCGGGCGGGCCGCCTTTACGTTGCGCGGCGAGCGCGACGATCTCGGGCGTGAGGCCGTAGCCGTACTCGAAACGGTTCGGCACGAGATAGTCGATCTGCGCGCCGAACATGCGCAGGCCGCGCACGGCCACGGCGCAGGCGGTCGCGCCGTCACAGTCGTAGTCGGCGACCACGAGCATGCGGCAGTCGGCTTCGAGGGCGTCGGCAAGCAGCGCGGCGGCTTCTTCGAGGCCTTTCATGCTCGTGGGCGGAATCAGGCGAGCGAGGCCGGTTTCGATCTCGTCGGGCTGGCAGACGCCGCGCGAGGCGTAGAGGCGGGCGAGCACCGGGTGCAGGCCGTGGCGCACGAGCGCTTCAGTGTCGGCGGGCGAGCAGGCGCGAGTGACGATTCGGGTCATGCGGGGCGTTGAGTGAAAGAGGTCATTCGATGATCATTCGACGAAAAGCGACGCGAACAGGCGGCGTCGCCAGAATTTGCGCAGGTCGCCGCGCGTGATGGAGAGCGTGACCGAGCCGGTGTCGCCGCACAGCGTGAGGTCGAGCGCGCCGAGCGCGCCCGTTTGCAGCGCCGTGAGCGCGGGCGCGAACCAGTCGCGCTCCAGTTGCGCGAACGCGGCGTTCCAGCGGCCCCAGTCCTGCTGGATGAAGGCGGCGGAGAAGGGATCGAGTTCGACGAGCGTGGCTCCGGCCCCCGACCCATTGTTGAGCGAGGCCGTGAGCGCTGCGAAGGTGGCGGGCGCCGGGTCCACTTGCGACTTCGCAGCGAGCGCGAGGCCGCGCGTGGCGGCCGCATCGGAACGCACGCGCGCGAACGGGCTCGTCACGGTGCGCAGCACGCCCTGCGCGTGAAACCAGATCGAGTTGACCGCGGGCAGACCGCGCGCCTCGCGTGCCTCGTTCACCGGGTGCTCGAACCAAGCCATCTGCACTTCGTTCTGCACCTTCATCCAGGCGCGCGAACGCTGGCCGGAATGGGCTTCGTGCGGCAGCCAGATTTCGATATTGCGGCCGCTCGCCCGCAACGGCGAAGCGCCCGCGAGCGTGCCGAACGCATCCGACGAGAGATACCAGCGCTGCGGCGTGGGCGCCTCGACGCGCACGCCGAGCTCTTCGATCAACGGTTTGGCAATCGTGTAGAGCGTGGCGGCGTCGGCGTCGGCGAGTTCCAGCGACGCCGGGTCGATCAGCACGAGGTGATCGTGCGCGATACGCACGTGCACGGGTTGCACGCACGCCCAGATGTCGTCGCCAGGCGTGCCGCCGTCGGCGAGCAGCATGTAGGGGGCGAGCGGCGCTTCGTCGTCGGCGGCCGGCGCGGGATTCGCGCTGAGCGCGCCGAACTGGCGCGCAACCCAGCGCTCGTGCGGCAGCGTGCGCTGAAAGTCCTCGCCGATCACCTGTTCGCCGAGCGTCGCGCGCGCAACCAGTTTCGCGAGCGCCGGGAATTCGAGGCCCGCGAGCGCGGTGGAGGCGGCCGCCGCGGAGGGCAGGGCAAACGGGACGAGAAGATGAAGTCGGTCGGCGGGCATGATGGTGCGCATTGTACTTCGGCGCTCCGCGCGCCGGGTGCGGGCGCCGTTGCCTGGCAGGTGCGTCTTGCGTGTGCGCCTCGCGGGCGCCTTCGTATCCCGGCTGCGGCACTTGTGGCCGAAAAGCGGCTCGAAGGTAAGAACGGGCGAAGCGCGCGAGGCATGGGGAACGCGTTGCGCATCAACGAGCCATCTCGCGCGAAAGTCCGTGAAGTGCCGCCAGTGTGGCAAACTTCGCGCTTGGTCGTTGCCCGACCCGGCACGATATTCTCCGGCCGTACGGCGCACTGGCCCCAGGCCAAAACGCCGCCGCAAGGGCGCTCCACGAGAGGGCGCTCCGCCGGAGCGCAACGAAGACGCAAAAAGGAATCGCTTGAAACTTCCCTACGAATGGCAGATAGGCTGGCGCTACACCCGCGCCGGCAAGCGCACGACCGGCAACGGTTTCATCTCGTTCATCGCGCTCGTTTCGATGTCGGGCATTGCGCTCGGCGTCGCGGCGCTGATTGTCGTGCTCTCCGTGATGAACGGGTTCCAGCGCGACGTGCGCGACCGCATGCTCTCCGTGCTCGCGCACATCGAGATCTTTTCGCCCACGGGCACGATGCCCGACTGGCAGCTCACCGCGAAGGAAGCCAGGACCAATCCCGAAGTGATCGGCGCGGCGCCCTACGTGGACGCCCAGGCGCTGCTCACGCGCGGTGACAGCGTAAACGGCGTCGCGCTGCGCGGCGTCGAGCCCTCCGAGGAGCCGCAGGTCTCGGACATCGGCAAGGAAATGAAGGCGGGGAGCTTGAACAATCTCACGCCTGGCAGCTTCGGCATCGTGCTCGGCGCGGATCTCGCGGTGAACCTCGGCGTGGCGGTGGGCGACAAGGTCACGCTCGTCGCGCCCGAGGGCTCGATCACGCCCGCGGGCATGCTGCCGCGCCTGAAGCAGTTCACGGTGGTGGGCGTGTTCGAGTCGGGGCACTACGAGTACGACAGTACGCTTGCGCTCGTGAATATCCGCGACGCCGAAGTGCTCTATCGCCTGGGCGCGCCAAGCGGCGTGCGCCTGCGTCTGAAGGACATGCAGCGTGCGCCGGCGGTGGCGCGCCAGCTCGTGCATACGCTGTCCGGTGACCTCTATATCCGCGACTGGACGCAGCAGAACAAGACGTGGTTCTCGGCCGTGCAGATCGAAAAACGCATGATGTTCATCATCCTCACGCTCATCATCGCGGTCGCGGCGTTCAATCTCGTTTCGTCTCTCGTCATGACCGTCACCAACAAGCAGGCCGATATCGCGATCCTGCGCACGCTCGGCGCGCAGCCGGGCTCGATCATGAAGATTTTCGTCGTGCAGGGCGTGACGATCGGCTTCGTGGGCACGGGCATCGGCATCGCGCTCGGCTGCCTGATCGCGTGGAGCATTCCCTGGAGCGTGCCGGCGATCGAGCATCTGCTCGGCGTCCAGTTCCTGCCGCCTTCGGTGTATTTCATCAGCGAGTTGCCTTCGGAGCTCGTGGCATCGGATGTGATCCGCATCGGCGTGATCGCGTTCGTGCTGTCCGCGCTCGCCACGCTCTATCCGAGCTGGCGCGCGGCCAAGGTTCGTCCCGCGGAGGCGCTGCGCTATGAATGACCGTCAATCGCTGATCGCCGCGGCAGGCGATTATCCGTACGTGCTCGAAGCGTATGGCGTTTCGAAGGTGTTCGGCCAGGGCGCGCTTGCCGTGCAGGTGCTGCACGACACCGATCTCAAGGTGAAACGCGGCGAGAAGCTCGCTGTGGTAGGCGCCTCGGGCTCGGGCAAGAGCACGCTGCTGCATGTGCTGGGCGGCCTCGACGAGCCGGGCGCGGGCAAGGTGTCCGTGCTGGGCAAGCCGTTCACGGAGCTATCCGAGCGCGAACGCAACGAGTTGCGCAATCGCGCGCTGGGCTTTGTTTATCAGTTCCACCATCTGCTGCCCGAGTTCTCGGCGCTCGACAACGTGGCGATGCCGCTGCGCATTCGCCGCATGACGCAGGAAGCCGCGCGCGCCGAGGCGATGGCGATACTCGAGCGCGTGGGTCTCTCGCATCGCGCGCGCAACCGGCCGGGCGAGCTTTCGGGCGGCGAGCGCCAGCGCGTGGCGATCGCGCGCGCGCTCGTGACCAAGCCCGCCTGCGTGCTGGCCGACGAGCCCACGGGCAACCTGGACGGCGGCACGGCCGACACCGTGTTCAATCTCATGCTCGAACTTTCCGACCAGTTCGATACGAGCTTCGTGATCGTGACGCACGACCCCGATCTCGCGGCGCGGTGCGATCGCATCGTGCGCCTGCGCGACGGCATGCTGCACGAGGAACCGGTTGTGCCGGTCTGAGTTGCTGAGTCGTTAAACGAGCCCCGCCATGTGGATCGACACACACTGCCATCTCGACGCCGCCGAATTCGACGCCGACCGTGACGCGGTCGCGCAGTCCGCGCGCGCGGCGGGCGTGTCGCGCATCGTGATTCCGGCGGTGGCGCGCGAGAACTTCGCGACGGTGCGTGCGCTCGCGCATCGCACCGAAGGTGCCGTCTACGCGCTCGGCATCCATCCGCTCTACACGCCGCAGGCGCGCGACGAAGACCTCGACGCCTTGCGCCGCGAGATCGAGGCGAGTCTCGACGATCCGCGTTTTGTCGGCATCGGCGAGATCGGGCTCGACTACTTCGTGCCGGGCCTCGACGAAGCGCGCCAGCAGCACTTCTATGACGCGCAGTTGCGCCTTGCGCGCGAGTTCGGCTTGCCGGCGATCTGCCATGTGCGCAAGTCGCAGGACCAGGTGCTCAAAGGCTTGCGCCGCAACGGCGTGACGAGTGGCATTGCGCATGCGTTCAACGGCAGTTTCCAGCAGGCGCGCGCGTTCATCGACCACGGCATGCATCTGGGCTTCGGCGGCAATGTCACGTTCGAGCGTGCCTTGCAGATCCGCAGGCTCGCGGAGCAATTGCCGCTCGAAGCGATCGTCATGGAAACCGATGCGCCCGATATCGCGCCTTCATGGCGCTACCGCGAGCGCAACACGCCCGACCAGGTGCCGCGCATCGGCGCCGTGCTCGCGGGCTTGCGGGGCTTGAGCGCCGAGGCGCTTGCCCTTGGCACAACGGCTAACGCGGCGGCCGCGCTGCCGCGGCTCGCGCTTTCGTCTGCATAATCGTTGCCTGGGTGGTGTGCGCGGCAAGCGTGCCGCGTGGCGTGACTGACGCCTTTCGCCCCCTCGTTGCAGGGAGGCGCGATGCGGGCGATGTGGTGCGGGTTTGCGCTGGGCGTGATCCTGTTGCAGCGCCAGGCGGCATTGCCGGGGTGGGGCGCGTGGCTTGGTCTCATTCTGGTGGCCGCGCTGGCTGCCGGATTGGCCGTCTGGGCGCTCGGCGGCGCAACGTCGTTGGACGCAGTGCTCGATGCGGCCGAGCATTCACCTGGCTTCGGTATCGCGCGGCGCTGGCGCATTGCGAGCGGGTGGGCGGCGGTGTGGCTGGCGGCAAGCTGCGTGGGGTTCGGCTACGCCGCGTGGCGCGCCGAACTGCGGCTTGCCGATGGGCTTCCCGCTGCCTGGCAGACCCGTGATCTCGACGTCAGCGGGTATATCTCGAGTTTGCCTTCGTACGGCGCGAACGGGGCGAGCTTTCTCTTTCGTGTTGAATCCTGGGGCGGGCGTGAAGCTTCGACGGCCGCCACGCGGCTGCCGCATTTGATCCAGTTGTCCTGGGTGGCCCGCGAGACGCCGCTGCCGCCGCTGGTGCCCGGTGCACGCTGGCGTCTTGCGGTGCGCCTCAAACGCCCGCACGGCAACGGCAATTTCGGCCTGCGCGACGCGGAAGCCGCGTGGCTCGCGCGCGGCGTGCGCGCCACGGGCTACGTGAGCGATCCGGCGCATGCAAGGCGTCTTCCCGTCGATGCCGACGGTGTGGGCGTGCGCATCGAGCGCGCTCGCGCTGCGCTGCGGGAGCGCATCGTGGCCGTGCTCGGCGACGCGCCGCATCGCGGCATCGTCATCGCGCTCGCAACCGGCGCGCAGGACTCGGTCAGCGACGCGGACTGGCGCCTCATGCGCAATACCGGCACGAGCCATCTGGTGGCGATTTCGGGGCTGCATCTTGCGTTCGTCGCGGGACTGGCAGGCTGGATCGCAGGCGCGCTCTGGCGGCGCGCGCGCTGGCGGGGTGTCGAGGCGCCGCTCGTCGTGCCCGCACAGAAAGTCGCCGTGGCGGGCGCGCTGCTCGCGGCGGCCGTTTATGCGGCGCTTGCCGGCTTCAACGTGCCGGTGCAGCGTGCGCTCTGGATGCTCGCGGTCGTGGCGCTCGCACTCTTTACGGGCCGCGAGGTGGCGCGCTCGCACGTGCTCGGCTGGGCGCTCGGCCTCGTGCTGCTGCGCGATCCGTGGGCCGTGACGGCGGCCGGCTTCTGGCTCTCTTTTTGCGCCGTCGCGGCCATCCTTTTTGCGGCGACCGGCGTGCCGCGCCTGCGCCGGGACGCGCCGCAGGATCTTTCGCCGGACGAAATCGACCCGATGCGCGATCGGGACGAGCCGCAGCCAGGGGCGCGCACCGGCGGGGCACGGCGCTTCGCCGTTGCCGCCGTGCCGCGCGGCGGATGGCGCAGGGCGGCGCAACGTTTCGCTTCGCGCGCCGGCGACAGCGCCCGCGTGCAATGGGCCGTCACGCTGGCGCTCGCGCCGCTCACCGCGTACTGGTTCGCGCAAATCCCGCTGATTGGCCCCGTGGCCAACGCGTTCGCGATTCCCTGGGTGAGCATGCTCGTCACGCCGATGGTCATCGGGAGCGCGGCATTGCCCGCGCCCTTGGACGCGCTCGCCCTGCGCGCGGCGCATACGTGCCTCGACTGGCTTGCAGTGGTGCTAGGCGTGCTCGAAGGCGTGCCATGGGCTGTTTTGCGCTTGCCGCAACCGGGCGCATGGCCACTCGCCTGCGCGGCCGTGGGCGTCGCGTGGTCTCTCGCTCCGCGCGGCTGGCCGCTGCGCTGGCTCGCGCCGTTCACCTGGCTGCCGCTGCTCGTGCCCGCGCCCACCGGAGCGCCGCCGGGCGCGTTCAGGCTCACGGCGCTCGACATCGGGCAGGGCACCTCGGTGCTGGTCGAGACGGCGCGCCATAGCTTGTTGTTCGACGCCGGCCCCGGCCCCGAATCCACGCAGGCGGGCGAGCGTATCGTCGTGCCCTATTTGCAGGCGCACGGCGTGACGCGGCTCGACGCGCTAATGATCAGCCACGACGATTCCGATCATTCGGGCGGCGCACAGGCCGTGCTCGATTCGATCGGCGTCGGTCAGTTCGTTGCGGGCATCCTGCCCGCGCATGCGTTATGGGCGAGCGCGCGCGAGAAGGGGGCGCAAACGGTGCAATGCGCGGCGGGTCAGCGCTGGCAGTGGGACGGCGTCGATTTCGAGGTGCTATGGCCTGATCCGGGGCCGCTCGCGGGAAAGCCGAACGCCCATTGCTGCGTGCTGCGCGTCTCGACGGCGGCGCGGGCAGGGCAGGAGCCGGTATCGGCCCTGATCGCCGCCGACATCGAAGCGGGCGTCGAGCGCACGCTCGTCGCGCGCGAACCCGCGCAACTGCGCGCACAGGTGCTGGTCGTGCCGCACCACGGCAGCCGCACCTCGTCGACTGAACCGTTCCTCGACTCTGTCTGGCCGCTCGTCGCGTTATTTCAGGTAGGCTACCTGAATCGCTTTCATCACCCGCACCCGGGTGTCTACGCGCGCTACGCGGCACGCCATATCGTGCTCGCGCGCAGCGACGCCGACGGCGCGGCGCGCATCGAGGCGCGTCCCGGCGCCCTCGCCATCGAGCGCTTTCGCGACACAGCGCGGCGCTACTGGATGGACCCGCCGGAGCAGAACTAGCGCGCCGGGACGATGCAAAGCCGTACCTATAACAACGGCAACGACATAAATCGACCATCCAGAGACAACGCGCCCTTGAAAAACGTCATCCATTTTTCTCATGCGAACGGCTTTCCGGCTTCGACGTATCGCACGTTCTTCGCCGAGCTTGGCGACAACTACGAGCTGCGCTACATCGAGCGTATCGGCCATGACGCGCGTTATCCCGTCACCCGCGACTGGACGCATCTCGTCGAGCAGCTGATCGACGACATCGGCCGCGCGTATGAAGATCCGGTGTGGCTCGTCGGCCATTCGCTCGGCGGCTATCTCTCGCTAATGGCCGCGCTCAAGAGGCCGCAATGGGTGAGGGGCGTGGTGATGCTCGACTCGCCCGTGATCGCGGGCTGGCGCAGCGGCATGCTGCGGGTGTCGCAGTGGACCGGTCTCGACGAGCGCATCTCGCCCGCCGCCGCCACGCGCACGCGCCGCACAAACTGGGCAAACCGCGACGAGGCGTGGCGCCACTTCCATTCGAAGCCCGCGTTCGCGCGCTGGGACGAGCGCGTGCTCTCGGACTACATCGACTTCGGCATTCCTCAGACTTCGATCGACGGCGCCCGCACGCTCGCCTTCGACCGCCATACCGAGTACATGATTTACCGCACGCTGCCGCACACGCTCGGCGCGCGGCTCGTGCACGGCTCCCCGGTGCCGGTGAGCTTTCTGGCGGGCACCGAATCGCGCGAAGTTCGCCAGGTCGGCCTCGCGGCGACGCGGCGCATCGCCGGCGAGCGCTTCGAGTGGATCGAGGGCAGCCACCTGTATCCGATGGAGCGTCCCATTCAAACGGCGCGCGCCGTGCAGCGCATGCTGTACACCATGGAAAACGGCGCCTGAGCGGTCGCCCGCATGCCGTCGCGCTCCGCGCGGGGAGGGCCGGGACACATCGCATCCGGCTCGTTCAAAATTCAGGGTTAGCCCTTGCTTTACGGTATAATCCGTTTTTCCCGCGAGCATCCAGCGATGACCAAATATGTTTTCGTCACCGGCGGCGTAGTTTCTTCCCTTGGCAAGGGTATTGCCGCCGCCTCCCTCGCCGCGATCCTCGAATCGCGCGGTCTGAAAGTCACCCTCCTCAAGCTCGATCCATACATCAACGTCGACCCCGGCACGATGAGCCCGTTTCAGCACGGCGAAGTGTTCGTAACGGAAGACGGAGCGGAAACCGACCTCGACCTCGGCCACTATGAGCGCTTCATCTCGACGAAGATGCGCAAGGCCAACAACTTCACCACGGGCCAGATTTACGAATCGGTGATCCGCAAGGAACGCCGCGGCGACTATCTGGGCAAGACCGTGCAGGTCATTCCGCACATCACGAACGAGATCCAGGCGTTCATCGAACGCGGCGCCGCATCGGCGACGTGCGGTGAGCCCGATGTCGCGATCGTTGAAGTCGGCGGCACGGTGGGCGACATCGAATCGCTGCCGTTCCTCGAAGCCGCGCGTCAGATGAGCCTGCGCCTTGGCCGCAACAGCGCGTGCTTCGTGCACCTCACGCTCGTGCCGTTCATCGCCACCGCAGGCGAGCTCAAGACCAAGCCCACGCAGCACAGCGTGCAGAAGCTGCGCGAAATCGGTATCTATCCGAACGTGCTGCTGTGCCGCGCCGACCGCCGCATTCCCGACGACGAGCGCTCGAAGATCTCGATGTTCTCGAACGTCCCCGAAGACGCCGTGATCTCGGTGTGGGACGCCGACAGCATCTACAAGATTCCGCAGATGCTGCACGACCAGGGTCTCGACTCGATCGTCTGCGACGAGCTGAAGCTCTCCGCGAAGCCCGCCGATCTGTCGGTGTGGGCGGAGATGGTCGAGAAGCTCGAGCACCCGAAGCACGAAGTCACGATCGGCATGGTCGGCAAGTACGTCGATCTGACCGAATCGTACAAGTCGCTCATCGAAGCGCTGCGCCATGCGTCGATCAAGACCTCGACGAAGGTGAACATCGAGTACATCGACTCCGAGCAGATCGACGAAGAAGGTGTCGAGAGCCTCAAGCATCTCGACGCGATTCTCGTGCCGGGCGGTTTTGGCCGTCGCGGCACCGAAGGCAAGATCAAGGCGATTCAATACGCTCGCGAAGCGAAGGTGCCGTATCTCGGCATCTGCCTCGGCATGCAGCTCGCCGTGATCGAATTCGCGCGCGACGTGGTGGGCCTGAAGCACGCGAACAGCACGGAATTCGACCCGGACACGCCGGATCGCGTGGTGGCGCTCATCACCGAATGGGCCGACCGCGAAGGCAAGGTCGAAAAGCGCACCGAAAACTCGGACCTCGGCGGCACGATGCGCCTCGGTTCGCAGCGCTGCCCGATCAAGCCCGGCACGATGGCGGCGGAAATTTATGGCAAGGACGTGAACGAGCGTCACCGTCACCGTTATGAAGTCAATAACGGCTACGTGCCCAAGCTCGAAGCGGGCGGCCTTATCATCAGCGCCCGTACCCCGACTGAGGACCTGCCGGAAATGATGGAATTGCCGCGCGACATGCACCCGTGGTTCGTCGGCGTGCAGTTCCACCCGGAATTCACGTCCACGCCGCGTGACGGCCACCCGCTGTTCAAGGCATACGTCGAAGCGGCGGTTGCGCACCAGCAGGCGCACGCTGAGGAGAAAGCATGAATCTGTGCGGTTTCGAGGTCGGTCTCGACAAGCCGTTCTTCCTGATCGCGGGCACCTGTGTCGTCGAATCGGAGCAGATGACGATCGACACGGCGGGCCGCCTGAAGGAAATCACGTCGAGGCTCGGCATTCCGTTCATCTACAAGTCGTCCTACGACAAGGCCAATCGTTCGAGCGGCAAGTCGTTTCGCGGCCTCGGGATGGACGAGGGTCTGCGCATCCTCTCCGAAGTGAAGCGTCAGCTCGGCCTGCCCGTGCTGACCGACGTGCACTCGGAAGCGGAAATCGGGCCCGTGGCGTCGGTCGTGGACGTGCTGCAAACGCCCGCGTTCCTGTGCCGTCAGACCGACTTCATCCACGCGTGCGCGCGCTCGGGCAAGCCGGTCAACATCAAGAAAGGCCAGTTCCTCGCGCCGCACGACATGAAGAACGTGATCGACAAGGCGCGCGACGCGGCGCGTGAAGCGGGTCTCTCGGAAGACCGCTTCATGGCGTGCGAGCGCGGTGTTTCGTTCGGTTACAACAACCTCGTCTCGGACATGCGTTCGCTCGCTATCATGCGCGAGACGGGTGCGCCGGTCGTGTTCGATGCGACCCATTCGGTGCAGTTGCCGGGCGGGCAGGGCACGAGCTCGGGCGGCCAGCGCGAATTCGTGCCGGTGCTCGCGCGCGCGGCCGTGGCCACGGGCGTGGCGGGTCTGTTCATGGAAACGCACCCGAACCCGGCCGAGGCGAAGTCCGACGGCCCGAACGCCGTGCCGCTGAACCGCATGGCCGACCTGCTCGAAACGCTCGTGACGCTTGACCAGGCGGTCAAGCGCTCGCCGTTCCTCGAGAGCGATTTCAACTGATCGCACGCAGTTCAGCCGTAGTCTTGCGCGGTTTCGCGCAGTGTTGTTGAGTACGCAGTGCGCGCCGCTTCGATTGCATGAGCGGCGCGATGGAGGAGCAGCGCGGCGCAGGGTCTGGCGGGCAGCGGATGTCATGAAACGGCATCATGCTGTACGCAACGGGCCTCGCGCGCCGCGCGCGATGTACAAGGCAGCGTGGCAGCGCATCGGTCATGCGAACATGACCGCCGCGTTGCGCCAGGTTGAACCCGACGACCGCGCCGCCTGTCCCATGTGACGGTGTGCCCCGAACGAGCATGGAAACCATGCCTCGAGGGCCAGTGCAGCAGGCGACGCCGGTCGCGCAAGAATTACTGTCATTTCCTGAGGAAACCATGAGTGCAATCGTAGATATCATCGGTCGCGAGATTCTGGATTCGCGCGGCAATCCCACCGTCGAATGCGACGTGCTGCTCGAATCGGGCACGATGGGCCGCGCAGCGGTGCCGTCGGGCGCCTCGACGGGCTCGCGTGAAGCGATCGAGCTGCGCGACGGCGAAGCCGGCCGCTACAACGGCAAGGGCGTGCTGAAGGCCGTCGAACACATCAACACCGAAATCTCCGAGGCGATCATGGGCCTCGACGCTTCGGAACAGGCTTTCCTCGACAAGACCCTGCTCGAACTCGACGGCACCGACAACAAGTCGCGCCTCGGCGCGAACGCGATGCTGGCGGTTTCGATGGCCGTCGCGAAGGCCGCCGCTGAAGAAGCCGGCCTGCCGCTGTACCGCTATTTCGGCGGCTCGGGCGCGATGCAACTGCCGGTTCCGATGATGAACATCGTCAACGGCGGCGCGCACGCGAACAATAGCCTGGACATCCAGGAATTCATGATCGTGCCGGTGAGCCAGCCGACCTTCCGTGAAGCGCTGCGTTGCGGCGCGGAAGTGTTCCACGCGCTCAAGAAGATCCTCTCGGATCGCGGCATGAGCACGGCAGTGGGCGACGAAGGCGGCTTCGCACCGAACTTCGGCAGCAACGACGAATGCCTCTCGACCATTCTGCAAGCCATCGAAAAGGCGGGCTACCGCGCCGGTGAAGACGTGCTGCTCGCGCTCGACTGCGCAGCGAGCGAGTTCTACCACGACGGCAAGTACCAGCTCGCGGGCGAAGGCCTGCAACTGTCGTCGACGGAGTTCGCGGACTACCTGGCGAACCTCGCCGACAAGTTCCCGATCGTGTCGATCGAAGACGGCATGCACGAAAGCGACTGGGCCGGCTGGAAGACGCTCACCGACAAGCTCGGCAAGAAGGTCCAGCTCGTGGGCGACGACCTGTTCGTGACCAACACGCGCATCCTGAAGGAAGGCATCGAGAAGGGCATCGCCAACTCGATCCTTATCAAGATCAACCAGATCGGCACGCTGACGGAAACCTTCGCAGCCATCGAAATGGCCAAGCGCGCCGGTTACACGGCTGTGATCTCGCACCGCTCGGGCGAAACCGAAGACTCGACGATCGCCGACATCGCCGTGGGCCTGAACGCCGGTCAGATCAAGACCGGTTCGCTCTCGCGCAGCGACCGTATCTCGAAGTACAACCAGCTGCTGCGCATCGAGGAAGATCTCGGTGATATCGCCAGCTATCCGGGCAAGTCGGCGTTCTATAACCTGCGTTAAGCGGACCCGACACCGGCAGCAAGCCTTGCTGTCCTTTTTCGTCATCTCCTTCCGCCGCCCTGCGTATAGCGCAGGGCGGCGTGTATTTATCCGGCGCCTTTCATGCGGCTTGTCACTGTCGTCCTGATCATCCTGCTCGTGCTGATTCAGTATCCGCTCTGGTGGGGCCATGGTGGCTGGTTGCGCGTGCACGAACTTCAGCAGCAGCTCGCGCAGCAGCAAAAGCAGAACGACGACGAGAAACTGCGCAACGAACGCATTGCGGGCGAAGTGCAGGATTTGCAGAACGGCACGTCGGCCGTCGAGGAGCGCGCGCGCTACGAGATGGGCATGGTGAAGGACGGCGAGGTGTTCGTGCAGTTCGTCTCGCCGAACCAGACGCCGCCGGCTACGCCCAACGGTTCGTCGAATACCTCGACGCGCGGGCAGATGTCGGCCGCGCCTGTGAAGGTGGTGCCGAACCCCGTCTCGCGCGTGCCGGAGAAACGGCACGGCCACGGGAAGGAAGCGAAGAAAGCGGGATAAGTTGGGTAAGCAGGGTAAGCGGTGTGCCAAAGGCGCACCGTCAAGCAAAAGGCGCGGCTCGATGCCGCGCCTTTTTTCGTTTGCGCGCTTACACGCGCTTGCACGTGTTCGCTCGCGCTTACCAGCCCCAGCCCGGATAGCCGTAACCGATGCCGGTGCCCCAGCCGCCACCCCAGCCACCGCCGCCGCTGTAGTAGCTGCCAAAGACGGTCACAGGCGGAGCGTAGGCGCGCGACCAGGCCTGCGCGGCGGCATCGGCCGCGGCGGCCTGGTTGGACTCGGCGAGCGCCTGGCGGTCGATGGCGTCGTAGCGCTGACGCTCGTCCGGCGTGAGCACCGGCGCGTTCTGTAGCGCGTCCGCCTGGTTGGCGGGCAAGCGGCTGTAAATCGGCGACGGTCCCGGCGGGTCCAGCGTGCAGCCACTCGTCAACGCGACGCCCGCGCCAAGCGCGGCCAGAACCAATACGGCCGCCATGCGCGGTGCGTGCGGCGGGCGGGCGAAGCGTTTGTTCTTGATCATGCTTCTCTCCATCTATCGGACGCCTAAGCAATATGAGATGCAAGCCGGTCTGCGATTCGGCTCGATTCCCGGAGCTTATCGCCGCGCCGCCGCGCAAGGGCGGCGGCGCGAGCCCCCGTTGATCCGCGTGGGGCTTTCGCCGCTCAGTGACGGCGTTCCGCAGCCGGGCTGACGCCTTCTGAGAGTCCCGGCAGCGCAAAAAGTTGCGCAACGTCCACGGGGTCGAACTCATAGCGCTGGTTGCAGTAGTCGCAGTGAATCTCGACATGACCGCGTTCTTCGATCACGCCGTCGACTTCCTCGCGACCCAGCATCTTGAGCATCGCGCCCACTTTCTCGCGCGAGCACGAGCACTGGAAGCGCGGTGCGAGCGGCTCGAAGTGGCGCACGTTTTCCTGCCAGAAGAGGCGGCGGAACAGCGTCTCGCTGTCCTGCTCGAGCATTTCCTCGCGCGTGAGGGTGCCGCCGAGCGTGCAGACGCGCTCCCACGTGTCGAGGTCGTGCTCGCCCTGGTGCGGCACGATGCCGCCGTCGCCCGGCAGCTTCTGCAACAGCATGCCGACGGCGCGTTCGTCGTTGGCGGCGAGCCACAGGCGCGTGTCGAGCTGCTCCGAGTGGTGCATGTAGTGCTCGAGCACCGCGGCGATCGACTTGAGCGGGCCGTCTTCACCGTTCAGCGGCACGATGCCCTGGTAGGGCTGCTGGCCCGGCTGCTTGTTCGCGGGGTCGAGCGTGATGACGCAGCGGCCCTGGCCGTCGGGGTTCACGAGGTCGGCGAACGTGAGGTTGTCGGCGAGCGGCAGGGCGTTTTCGCCGGTGAAATCCTCGCCGAGACGCGCGGTCGCGCGCATCGTCAGATCCGAGCCGCATTGCACGACCAGCATCTTCACGGGGCCGTCGCCGAAGATCTGCATGATCAGCGTGCCGTCGAACTTGAGGTTCGCCGAGAGCAGCGCGCACGCCGCCATCATTTCGCCGAGCACGGTGCGCACGGGCGCTGGATACTGGCGGCGCGTGAGCACTTCCTGCCATGCGCTGCCGAGCGTGACGATCTCGCCGCGCACCGGGGCGGCGCTGAACATGAATTTCTGCAACTGGTCGTTCACAATCTTTTCCTTCTTTTCAATCGGGGCGGCGCGGCCCGCGCCGCGCACGGCCGGAGCGTGCCGCCCTCAGCCGATGCGCACGAGCTGCGCCTTGAAATATTCGCGGCGCTTCGCGTAGACATCCGCGTTGCGCTTGAGGCCGGCAATATCGGCCTCGGTCAGTTCGCGCACGACCTTGGCCGGCGCGCCGAGAATCAGCGAGTTGTCGGGGAACACCTTGCCTTCCGTGACCACCGCACCCGCGCCAACCAGACAGTTGCGGCCGATTACCGCGCCATTCAAGACCACGGCCTGAATGCCGATGAGCGAGCCTTCCTTGACAGTGCAGCCGTGCAGCATGGCCTGGTGGCCGATCGTCACGTTGGCTTCGAGCGTGAGCGGGTAGCCGGGGTCGGTGTGCAGCACCGAGCCTTCCTGGACGTTGCTGCGCGGGCCCACGGTGATCGGTTCGTTGTCGCCGCGCAGCGTGGCGCCGAACCAGACGCTCGCGTCTTCAGCCAGTGCGACGTGACCGATGATGGTCGCGTTGTCCGCGACGAACACGCTTTCGTGAATGACGGGTGCGGCTTCGCCAAGCTTGTAGATGGCCACGGTATTGCGTCTCCTATGTTGGCCGGAGTCAGCGTAAAACGCCGGCTTCGGTCCCATGCTGGGTCGTTGCAGCGGTCCTTGGGACGGCCGCGGTCTGGTGGCGCGGCGCAACCGAAGCGCGCGACGCAAGGCAGGTGAATCGCGTATTGTAAACGGTTGCGCGCATAGTCCGCCTGGCACGACTTCGTGCGATGGTTTTTCGCTCCCCGTTTCTTTTGCCGATGAATTCCGTTTTCTCCACCGTCCAGGGACCTCAAGCGCCCCAAGCGGGTGCCGCCGCCGCGCCGTCCGTCGCCTCCGGCATACCCGCGAGCTGGCGCGAGGCCGCGCTCGACGCACTGCGCGAACGCGACCCGCTTGCCAAGGCCGACGCGGTGCGCGCGCTGCACGCACAAGCACAAGACCCGGCGCGGCGCTGGGACCCGCAGCGCGTCATTGCGGCGCCGGACGGCTTGCCGGGCCGCCCCGCGCAGCCCGCGCTCGTCGAGCCGCGCGCACTCAAGCGCCGCGCCATGAGCACGCCGCAGGGTCGGGTGGTGCTGCTGCACGCGCTCGCCCACATCGAGTTCAACGCGATCAATCTGGCGCTCGACGCGGTCTGGCGTTTCCCCGCCATGCCTGACGCCTTCTACGCCGACTGGCTCAAGGTCGCGGCCGAGGAGGCCTACCACTTTTCGCTGCTGCGCAAGCGCCTGGCCGACTACGGCCACGCTTATGGCGATTTTCCCGCGCACAACGGCCTGTGGGAAATGTGCGAGCGCACGAGCGCCGACGTGCTCGCGCGCATGGCGCTCGTGCCGCGCGTGCTGGAGGCGCGCGGGCTCGACGCCGCGCCGCCCATTCGCACGCGCCTGAAGCAGGCCGGCGACGACGAGTCGGCGGCGATCCTCGACATCATCCTGCGCGACGAAGTGGGGCACGTGCGTATCGGCAACCACTGGTTCCGCCATCTGTGCGAAGTGCGCGGCCTCGATCCGCACGCGGCGTGGCTCACGCTTGCCGAGCAATATCACGCGCCGCGCATGCGCGGGCCGTTCAACGTCGAGGCGCGCCGCTCGGCGGGCTTCGACGAGGCCGAACTCAGCGCGCTGGCGGCCCAGGACGCGGCGGAACAAGTCGCGACGAAGGTGTCAACTGAGCACGACTCGAACGAATGACCCGTCGCCGCCACGCGGCGTCTATATAATCGAACGATCATTCTTTTCTTGCGGCGACGCCCATGAATCTCTCCCGATCCGAATTCGTAGAAGTCAACGGCATTCGCCAGCACGTGCGCCGCTGGGGCCGCGAGGACGCACCCACGCTCTTCATGCTGCACGGCTGGATGGACGTGGCGGCGTCGTTCCAGTTCGTCGTCGATGCGCTCTGCGAGCGGGGCGATGACTGGCAGGTGATCGCCCCCGACCTGCGCGGCTTCGGCCTCTCCGGGTGGCCGGTCGCGCAGGGGCGCGGCAGCAACTACTGGTTCCCCGACTATCTCGCCGATCTCGACGCGCTGCTCGCGCACTACGCGCCCGAAGGCCAGGTGGATCTCGTCGGGCACAGCCTCGGCGCGAACATCGTTTGCCTCTATGCGGGGGTGCGGCCCGAGCGCGTGCGCCGGGTCGTCGATCTGGAAGGCTTCGGCCTGCCGGCAAGCTCGCCCGCGCAGGCGCCGCGCCGCGTGCGCGGCTGGCTCGACGACGTGCGCACGCCGCCCCAACTGCGCTCATATGCCTCGCTCGACGCGGTGGCCGCGCGGCTCGTGAAGACGAATCCGCGCCTGATCGAGTCGCGCGCGCAGTTTCTTGCGCAGCATTGGTCGAAGCCGGACGGCGAGGGCGGCTTCGTGCTGCTCGGCGATCCGGCGCACAAGGTGCACGGGCCGCTGCTCTATCAGCTCGACGAGGTGATGGCGATCTGGTCGCAGGTGCGCGCGAAGGTGCTGCACGTGGAAGCGGCCGATTCCGAAACGCTCGCGCGTCTCGCGGCCGCGTCGTCCATCGACGCGTTCAAGAAGCGCTTCGAGGCGTTCCCCGATTGGCGCGAGCGCATCGTGAGCGGGGCGGGGCACATGGTGCATCACGACCAGCCCGAAGAGATCGCGCGCCTCATCGAGGCGTTCTGCGCCTGAGCGCCTCGTGGCCGCGCGCGAAGGGTGACCCCGACGACTTCACTGCATTGCAGTAAAATGGATATTCATCCTTTTCCTGCACGCAATGAACGCCGATCTCCACTGCCACTCCACTGTCTCCGATGGCCAACTGGCCCCCGCTGCCGTTGCGCAGCTGGCGAAGGCGGGCGGCGTGACGCTGTGGGCGCTCACCGATCACGATGAGCTCGGCGGCCAGCGCGAGGCGCGCGAAGCGGCCGAAGCGCTCGGCATGCGCTATCTGAGCGGCGTGGAGATTTCCGTCACCTGGGCTTCGCGCACGGTGCACATTGTCGGCCTGCACGTCGACCCCGAGTGTGCCGCGCTGGTCGACGGGCTCGCGCGCACGCGCAACGGCCGCGCCGCCCGCGCGGAAGCCATCGGCGAGCGCCTTGGCGAACTCGGCGTTCCCGACGCTTACACCGGGGCGCTGCGTTACGTCTCGAATCCCGACCTGATCTCGCGCACGCACTTCGCACGCTTTCTCGTGGAGAGCGGGCGCGCGCAGAACACCCAGGACGCATTTTCCCGCTGGCTCGGCGAAGGCAAGCCGGGCTACGTCTCGCACCGCTGGGCGAAGCTTGCCGACGCGGTTTCCTGGATCAAGGCGGCGGGCGGCGAGGCGATCGTCGCGCATCCGGGCCGCTATGCTTATAGCCAGCTCGAGTTCGACACGTTTTTCGGCGAATTCATCGATCTGGGCGGCAAGGCCATCGAAGTCGTGACCGGCAGCCACACGCCGGACCAGTACGGCGAGTATGCTGCCGTCGCACGGCGCTTCGGCTTCGAGGCGTCGCGCGGCTCGGACTTCCACGCGCCGGGCCCGGATTCGATCGAGCCGGGCACGCTGCCGCCGCTTCCCTCCGATCTCAAGCCCGTCTGGGAGCGATGGCTGTAGGCCACGCAAGGCCGGCGGCCTGAACGGGCCGGTCCCGTCCGGCGTGGTTGCAGTCCGCGGTTGTCGTCCGCGGTTGTCGTCCGCGGTTGTCGTCAATTCCCGGTGTAGTTCGCAGTTGTCCGCGTTCCGTGCTGTCCCGCAGTTTCCCGTCGCTACCCGTTGAGCTGATTACTGCCATGTCCCAGTTTTTTCGGCTTCACCCAGAGAATCCGCAGCCGCGCCTCGTCAAGCAGGCGGTGCAGATCATCCGCGATGGCGGCGTGATCGCGCTGCCCACCGATTCGAGCTATGCGCTCGCCGCGCGCATCGACGACAAGCACGCGGCCGAGCGCCTGCGCCGTATCCGCGGGCTCGACGAGAAGGCGCTGCTTTCGCTGATGGTGCGCGATCTTTCCGAACTCGCGAACTTCGCGATGGTGGACAACCGCCAGTACCGGCTCATCAAGTCGGTGACGCCGGGGCCGTACGTGTTCGTGCTGGTGGCGACCAAGGAAGTGCCGCGCCGTCTCTCGCATCCGTCGCGCAAGACGATCGGGCTGCGCGTGCCGGGGCACGCGATCCCGCAGGCGATCCTCGAAGAACTGGGCGAGCCGCTGCTCGCATCCACGCTGATCCTGCCGCCCGACACCGAACCGCTGAACGACCCCGAAGAGATTCGCGAGCGCCTCGAAAAGCAGGTCGATCTCGTGATCGACGGCGGGGCGTGCCCGTGCGAGCCGTCCACGGTGATCGACCTCACGGGCGAGGAGCCGGTGCTCGTGCGCCCCGGGCGCGGCGCACTCGAGCCGTTCGGCATCGAGGAAGAAGAAGCCTAGAAACGTACCTGGCGGAGGAACACGAAGCGGCGCGCGCCTCGCGTGGCCGAAAGGCATGGATTCCGCATTGATACCGCATTGATACAATAGCCCGCCATGGAAGCCAATCTGATTCAGACGATCGTCGTCTACGCCTTGCCGGTCATCTTCGCGATTACGCTGCACGAGGCCGCGCACGGCTACGTCGCGCGCATGCTCGGCGACAACACCGCCTATGTGCTCGGCCGCGTGTCATTCAACCCGATGCGCCACATCGACCCGATCGGCACGATCGCCATGCCGCTCGTGCTGTATTTCCTGACGAATGGTGCGTTTGTGTTCGGTTACGCGAAGCCCGTGCCGATCGCCTTCAGCAATCTGCGCAATCCGCGCTGGGGCACGCTGTGGGTCGCGGCGGCCGGGCCGCTGTGCAACTTCGTGCAGGCGCTCGTGTGGGGCGTGTTCGGCGTGGCGCTGGCGGTGCTCGCCGTGAACGAACCGTTCTTCACGCGCATGGCCGCCGCCGGCGTGGGCGTGAACCTCGTGCTGGGCGTGCTCAATCTCTTTCCGCTGCCGCCGCTCGACGGCGGCCGCGTGCTCGGGGCGCTGCTGCCCACGCGCGCGAGCATTGCGCTCGCCCGTATCGAGCCCTATGGTTTCATCATCGTGATGGGGTTGCTCGTGAGTGGCATCTTCACGCGATTCTGGCTGCGTCCGCTCGTAAGTCTAGGTTACGACGTGGTCACGGCGGTTCTTACCCCTCTTGTATCGCTCTTTTCATAACATCATGTTCCCTGACCGTATCTTCTCCGGCATGCGGCCCACCGGGTCGCTGCACCTCGGCCACTATCACGGCGTGCTGAAAAACTGGGTGCGGCTTCAGTCCGAGTACCCGTGCTTCTTCTGCGTGGTGGACTGGCATGCGCTCACCACGCACTACGAAACGCCGGATGTCATCGAGAAGAACGTCTGGGACGTGCTGATCGACTGGCTCGCATCGGGCATCGACCCGAACCAGGCGACGCTGTTCATCCAGAGCCGCGTGCCCGAGCACGCCGAACTCGCGCTCCTGCTCGGCATGAGCACGCCGCTGTCCTGGCTCGAACGCGTGCCGACCTACAAGGAGCAGATCGAAAAGCTGCGCGACAAGGACCTCGGCACCTATGGCTTCCTCGGTTACCCCGTGCTGATGGCCGCCGACATCCTGCTGTACCGCGCGTCGCTCGTGCCGGTGGGCGAGGACCAGGTGCCGCACGTCGAAATGGCCCGCGAAATGGCGCGCCGTTTCAACTATATGTACGGCCGCGAGCCGGGCTTCGAAGAGAAGGCCAACGACGCCGCGAAGAAGCTGGGCGGCAAGCGCTCGAAGCTCTACCACGAGCTGCGCAACGCCTACCAGCAGGAAGGCAATGAAGAGGCGCTCGAACAGGCCCGCGCCATGCTTTCGGAATCGCAAAGCCTTTCGATGAGCGATCGCGAGCGCCTGTTCGGCTACCTCGAAGGCTCGCGCAAGATCATCCTGCCCGAGCCGCAGGTGCTGCTGACCGAAGCTTCGCGCATGCCGGGCCTCGACGGCCAGAAGATGTCGAAGTCGTATGGCAACACCATCGGCCTGCGCGAAGACGCCGAGTCGATCACGAAGAAGGTGCGCACCATGCCGACCGACCCGGCGCGCGTGCGCCGCACCGATCCGGGCGATCCGGACAAGTGCCCGGTATGGCAACTGCACCAGGTCTACACCGACGAGCAGACGCACGACTGGGTGCAAAAGGGCTGCCGTTCGGCGGGCATCGGCTGTCTGGAGTGCAAGCAACCGGTGATCGAGGGCATCCTGCGCGAGCAGCAACCGATGCTCGAACGCGCACAGAAGTACATGGACGATCCGTCGCTCCTGCGCGCCATCGTTGCGGACGGCTGCGACAAGGCGCGCAAGTTCGCCAACGAAACCATGCGCGACGTGCGCGAGGCCATGGGCCTCTCCTACAGCTGACGCAATTGACGCAGCCGATGACGCCGACGCCTGCCGCCGCGCCGCTCGTCCACGGGCTTTCGGAGCCCTCGCGCTGGGTGCGCCGCTGGGCGCACCTGATCGCGCCTGGCGGCAGGGTGCTCGACGTGGCCTCGGGCGCAGGCCGGCACGCACGCTGGCTCGCGGCGCAAGGCCATCCGGTTATGGCGCTCGATCGCGACGCCGCCGCGCTCGCCACGCTCCATGGCGTGGCGGGCGTCACCTCATTAGAGTGCGACCTCGAAGGCGCGCCCTGGCCGCTGGCCGCCGACGCGCGCTTTGCCGCCGTCGTGGTCACGAATTACCTGCACCGGCCGCTCATGACGCGTCTCATCGACGCACTCGCGCCCGGCGGCGTCCTCGTCTACGAAACCTTTGCACAGGGCAACGAGACCGTGGGCAAGCCATCGAA
This sequence comes from Paraburkholderia unamae, assembly GCF_003096875.1. NCBI lineage: Bacteria > Pseudomonadati > Pseudomonadota > Betaproteobacteria > Burkholderiales > Burkholderiaceae > Paraburkholderia > Paraburkholderia unamae. Next base: position 360,657 of record NZ_QEOB01000007.1, on the reverse strand, counting down.
CCCCGCTTTTCTGCTCGCGCCCGGCGAATTGCTCGCCGTCTGCGCGCCCGCCTTGCGGGTGATCGCCTACGAGGACGGGTTTCTCTCGCAGCCCCGTGAGGCGTATATTCAGCGCATCTGCGCGGTACGGGAAAAAACGACCTCAGTGTCCCTCGAAAGCATCGGTAATGTACCTGAGAACCAGGGCCTACCCGCACCGCGTTACGATCTGACCGGCTAATCCGCTACAATCGCGGTTTAACCGACTCATTTTTCTGGCGTTTCATGGCTAACGGCACTCAGGACGGCATTACGCTGCGCGGCAGCATTCCCGCGATCGTCACCCCCATGCACGAGGACGGCAGTCTCGATCTGCCGGCGTTCCGCAAACTGATCGACTGGCACGTGGAAGAGGGGACGGATGCCCTCGTCGTCGTCGGTACGAGCGGTGAGTCCGCGACGCTCGACGTCGAAGAGCACATCCTGATGATCAAGACGGCGGTCGAGCACGCTGCCGGCCGTATGCCGATCATCGCGGGCGCCGGCGGCAACTCCACGGCCGAGGCGATCGAACTCACGAAGCATGCGAAGGAAGTGGGCGCGCAGGCGTCGCTCCAGGTCGTGCCGTATTACAACAAGCCGACCCAGGAAGGCATGTACCTGCACTTCGCGAAGATCGCGGAGTCGGTCGACCTGCCGGTCATCCTGTACAACGTGCCGGGCCGTACGGTCGCGGACATGTCGAACGAGACCATCCTGCGTCTGGCCGAAGTGCCGGGCATCATCGCGGTGAAGGAAGCGACGGGTAACATCGACCGCGCCGCGCACCTCATCAAGCATGCGCCGAACGGCTTCAAGATTTTCAGTGGTGACGATCCCACCGCGATCGCGCTGATGCTGCTGGGCGGCCACGGCAATATCTCGGTGACGGCGAACGTCGCGCCGCGCCAGATGAGCGAGTTGTGCCGCGCCGCGATTGCCGGCGACGTCAAGACGGCGCGCGAGATTCATCTGAAGCTGTTGTCGCTGCACAAGAACCTGTTCATCGAATCGAATCCGATTCCGGTGAAGTGGGCGTTGCAGGAACTCGGCCGCATCGAAGGCGGCATTCGTCTGCCGCTCACGCCGCTCGATGCGCGCTACCACGACGTGGTGCGCGCCGCGCTGCGCGAAGCCGGCCTGACTGGCTGATCCATTCAGCCAGTCGCCGTTTTTTCAACCGACGCCGCCACGGCCCACCCGCCCAATCGCTGACAGACCCCGGACAGTCCATCTGGCAGAGCAAGGCTTAGCGTTCCCGTATCACGAAGGCCCACATGAAACGTTCCGCTCTTTCCCTCCACGCAACCCGCATGGCGGTGCTGGCGCTTGCACTCGGCTCGCTCGCAGGTTGCGAGTCGCTGAACGACATGTTCGCGACGGATCGCGTCAACTACAAGGACACGCCTACGGCGCCGCCGCTGAGCGTGCCGCAGGATCTGTCGTCGGCTCCGAACGACCAGAAGTATGTCGCGCCGCCGCCCACCATCACGCTCGGCGGCGCCGCGCAGCGCACGGTCACGCCGGCGGGCAACGCCACGCTCGGCGTGCCGAGCTCGCAAGACCCGTTGGGCATGCACGTGGAGCGCGACGGCGACCGCCGCTGGCTGGTGGTGGACGGGCGCTCGCCTGACGACGTCTGGCCGCAGTTGCAGGAGTTCTGGACCGAGAATGGCTTCACGCTGACGACCGACTCGCCGTCCACGGGCATCATGACGACCGACTGGGCCGAGAACCGCGCCAATATTCCGGACGACTGGTTCCGCCGCACGATCGGCCGCGTGATCGACTTCGCGTACTCGTCGGGCACGCGCGACCGCTTCCGCGTGCTGGTTTCGCGCGGTCCGGACGGTCAAACCGATATTTCCGTTACGCATAACGCGATGGAAGAAGTGCTGACGGGGCAGGACAAGACGGGCTCGAAGTGGGTGGAGCGCCCGCGCGACCCGGCGCTGGAAGCCGCGTTCCTCGCGAAGATCATGCAGAAGTTCGGTCTGACTGACGCGCAGTCGAAGCAACTGCTGACCGACGCCCGTCCGTCCACGGCCGGGGTCAAGGTCGCCGCCGGTCCTGACGGCACGACGCTCGATCTGCCCGAAGCGTTCGACACCGCGTGGCTGCGCGTGGGCCTCGCGCTCGACCGCACGAACTTCACGGTCGACAACCGCGACCGCGAGAAGGGCCTGTACTACGTGCGCTACGCCGATTCCATGCAGGAGCTCAAGGGCGACGGCCTGCTCGGCAAGCTGTTCTACAACCCGAAGAAGGCCGCGAAGGATCAGGGTCCGGAATTCGTCGTTGCGGTTCGCGCAACGGGCAACTCGACCCAGGTCGCCGTGGTGGATCAGAGCGGTCGCATCGACACCTCGTCGGACGCGCAGCGCATCGTGGCTGCGCTGCATTCGCAGTTGAACTGACGTGCGCTGATATGCGATTTGCGAGCCTCGGCAGCGGCAGCGAGGGCAACGCACTGGTCGTAGAGGCAGGCGGCGGCGCGACGCCCACGCGCGCGCTGCTCGACTGCGGATTCTCAGCGAAGGAAGTCGAGCGGCGCCTCGCCCGCGCGGGGCTGGCCGCCGACTCGCTCACCGCGATTCTCATCACCCACGAACACAGCGACCACATTGGCAGCGCGCTCACACTGGCGCGCCGCTGGTCGATCCCGCTTTACATGAGCTGGGGCACGGCCCAGGCCGTGGGCGCGGACGATGCCGCCGGCGTCGAACTCAATGTGCTGTGGGGCGACGAAACGGTCGAAATCGGCGAACTCGGCGTGTTGCCCTATACGGTGCCGCATGACGCACGCGAGCCGCTACAGTTCGTGTTCAGCAACGGCGCCAGCCGCCTCGGCGTACTCACCGACGTTGGCGAATCGACGCCGCACATCAGCAACGTGCTCGGCGGCTGCGATGCGCTCGTGCTCGAATGCAACCACGATCTCGACATGCTCGCGACCAGTCGCTACCCGGCGTCGCTCAAAGCGCGCATCAGCGGATCGCATGGGCACCTGAACAACGAGGCGGCCGGTGGCATTCTTGCGGGGCTCGATCGCGCGAAACTGCGGCACTTGATCGCGGCGCACCTGAGTCAGCAGAACAACACGCCCGACCTGGCCCGCGCGGCAATGGCGGCGGTGCTGGGCAACGCGGCGACGGAAATCGGCGTGGCCTCGCAGGCGGAAGGTTTCGACTGGATTTCGCTCTGAGCCCGCATTGAACCGTTAGCTGGTGCCGCCAGGCAAAATCGACGGACAAAAAAAAGCCCATGATGCGAGTCATGGGCTTTTTGTCTTGCGAAGCCGGTATCGATCGATCCGGCCCCGCCAGGGTTTGGTTAGCTTTAGTTGCGATTGCCGCCGAAGATGCCGAGGATCGCGAGCAGGTTCGTGAACACGTTATACAGGTCCAGATAGATCGCGAGCGTGGCCGAGATATAGTTCGTCTCGCCGCCGTTCACGACGCGCTGCACGTCGAACAACATGTAGGCCGAGAAGATCAAGATGGCGAGCACGGAAACCGTGAGCATCAGCGCGGGCAGTTGCAGGAACATGTTCGCGACGCCGGCCAGCAGGATCACGATCACGCCCATGAACAGCCACTTGCCGAGGCCCGAGAAGTCGCGCTTGCTGACCGTGGCGATGGTGGCCATGGCGGCGAAAATGACGCCGGTGCCGCCGAAAGCGAGCATGATCAGCTGCGGGCCGTTCGAAAAGCCGAGGATGAACGACAGCAGGCGCGAGAGCATCAGGCCCATGAAGAACGTGAAGCCGAGCAGCACGAACACGCCCACCGAGCTGTTCTTGGTGCGCTCGATGGCGAACATGAAGCCGAAAGCAATCGCGAAGAACGCGAGCAGGCTCATGGCCGGGCTCGTTGCGGCGAAGAGCGAGAAACCGGTCGCGACGCCCACCCACGCGCCGAGCACCGTCGGCACCATCGACAGCGCGAGCAGCCAGTAGGTGTTGCGCAGTACGCGATTGCGGGTCTCGGCCGAGGAGACGGAGCCGCCGCGGCCGAAGTTATAGGGATACTCGTTCATGCTTTCTCCTTACGTGAGACGCGTGGTTGAGGGTGCGCCGATGCGCGGTCCGCTCCCCCATAAGATAAGTGCGCCGACCCAGAGTTTCAACGGGTTGCCACACAGTTTGCGTTATGTTTCAGCTGCGGTTCGAACAGCGGCTTCCACCGCACCTCGCACCACATTGCGCAGAGCCTATGCCGCCAATATTAAGCCTCACTGAAAGGCGTGGCGGCACGGCTCTTGCGCGCCTGGGCCTGCTTGCGGGTCGCTTGTTGCAGGTTTGGCGGGCCTAAGAGGGTTCAATCGCAATCATACATTGGAACATGCTACAATTGCGGATTCATTTGAATCTGTAACCTCTTAATTTTCTGGAGTTTTTATGGCGATCGAACGCACCCTGTCGATTATCAAGCCGGACGCAGTGGCAAAGAACGTGATCGGTCAGATCTACAGCCGCTTCGAAAACGCTGGCCTGAAGATCGTTGCCTCGCGCATGGTCCACCTCTCGCGCGCCGACGCAGAGAAGTTCTATGCTGTTCACGCAGAGCGTCCGTTCTTCAAGGATCTCGTCGACTTCATGATCTCGGGTCCGGTGATGATTCAAGCGCTGGAAGGCGAGAACGCCATCCTGAAGAACCGCGAACTGATGGGCGCAACCGATCCGAAGAAGGCTGAAAAGGGCACGATCCGCGCCGACTTCGCCGACAGCATCGACGCGAACGCCGTGCACGGTTCGGACGCAGCTGAGACGGCTGCCGTCGAAATCGCGTTCTTCTTCCCGCAAGTCAACGTCTACTCGCGCTAAGCAAGGCGCGGGCAGATAGCAGTAGTAGCATAGGGTCGCGAACGGCGATGACGCTTGCCGCCCGGTTCCCGTTGCCCCGCCAATGCGCGGGCAGCCGGGCAATACGGGCGGTGAGCGCGCTCTCGCACTGAAATGGCAGGATTCGATATGACGAGCAGTTCCACCGTCAACCTTCTCGATCTCGACGCCCAAGGGCTTGTCGCCTATTGCGAGAGCCTGGGCGAGAAGCCGTTTCGCGCCAAGCAGCTTCAGCGCTGGATCCATCAGTACAACGCCGCCGACTTCGACGGCATGACGGATCTGGCCAAATCGCTGCGCGAGAAGCTCAAAGGGCGCGCCACCATCGGCATGCCCGGCATCATCAGCGACAACGTTTCCTCCGACGGCACGCGCAAATGGCTCGTGGACGTCGGCAACGGCAACGCGGTCGAAACCGTGTTCATCCCCGAAGAGAATCGCGGCACGCTGTGCGTGTCCTCGCAGGCGGGATGTGCGGTCAATTGCCGGTTCTGCTCCACCGGCAAGCAAGGTTTTTCACGCAATCTCACCACCGCCGAGATCATCGGCCAGCTGCGCATGGCGGAGTTCGCCTTGCGCGCCTCGCTTCTCGGAGAGGCGGGCGGTCGCGCGACCGGCGGTGACGGCAAGGGCGAGCGCGTCATCACGAATGTCGTGATGATGGGTATGGGCGAGCCGCTTCTGAACTACGACGCGGTCGTGCCCGCCATGCGTCTGATGCTCGACGACAATGCCTATGGCCTGTCGCGCCGGCGCGTCACCCTTTCCACGTCGGGCGTCGTGCCGATGATGGACCGCCTGGGCGCCGAATTGCCCGTGGCGCTCGCCGTTTCGCTGCACGCGCCGAACGACCCGCTGCGCGACGAGCTCGTGCCGCTCAATCGCAAGTACCCGCTGCGCGAATTGATGGCGGCGTGCCAGCGTTACCTGGAAGTCGCGCCGCGCGACTTCATCACGTTCGAGTACTGCATGCTCGACGGCGTCAACGACACCGAAAAGCACGCGCGGGAATTGCTCGCTGTGACGCGCGACGTGCCGTGCAAATTCAATCTGATCCCGTTCAATCCGTTCCCGGAGTCGGGCCTGCTGCGCTCGAAATCGGACCAGATCAAGCGCTTCGCGCAGATCCTGATGGATGCGGGCGTCGTCACGACCGTGCGCAAGACGCGCGGCGACGACATCGACGCGGCCTGCGGGCAGCTCGCCGGCGAGGTGAAGGACCGTACGCGACTTGCCGAGCGCACGGGGCGGGCCGCGGGCAAGGTGATCGAAGTTCGGCCGGTTCAACACTGAGGCCGATGCAGGAAGAAGCCGCGGCGGCGAGCAGGGGGAACGCGCTGTCGCAGGCGGTATTTGAAAAGAAAGTTGCAGAAGCGATCGGAAGCGGCCTGGGGTTTCGCAACGGGCTGCGCATTTTGTTATAAACGGTCTGCGAATCGGGTAGAGGCGGGGGCGGGATGCGCCGCGGCCCACCGGTTGCAGTATGGAAAAGAATCGACGCAAGGACTTTGGGATGAGCGAGCCGCAGCACCCTTTCGGGACAGACGGAACTGACAGCAACGCAGGTCGTTCGGCGCCCTCGCCGGTGCAGGCCGTGCCCGACACGCTGGCTGCGGCCGGCGCGCGGCTGGCACAACTGCGCGAGGCCAAGGGCTGGGCGGTCGAGGACGTCTCGGCGCGTCTGAAGGTGGCGGTGTCGAAGCTGCGCGAGCTCGAAGCGGGCGATATCAGCCATCTGCCGGACACGACGTTCGCGTTGGGCGTGGTGCGCGCATACGCGAAGCTGCTCGGCACCGATTCCGCGCCGTTTACGCAGGTGCTGCGCCGCGAGCGCGGCATCGCGCAGCCGGATCTGTCGATGCCCGCTTCGGCAGGCTCGGACCTGCCGCGCGGGCGCGTTTCGCTCTCGCTCGGCGGTGGCGGCGCGCGTGCGCCGCGCCGTCGCGCTTCGTGGCTCTGGGGCGTGGGGATCATCGTCATTGCGGTGCTCGCCCTCTCGATGTGGCATACGAACAGCGGCGAGTCGTCGGCATGGTTCTCGCGCCTGAAGGCGATGGCGAACGGCGCGAGCGTCCAGACGGGCGCGTCGTCGCCCACGGTCACGCAAGGCGAGGCGACGGGTGCGGGCGGTGCTTCGGCGGCGCAGGAGTCGGAGCAGCAGGCGGCGCCGGCAGCCGGCGACACCAACGACGCGGCGAATGCAAACAGCGCAGGCGAAAACGGCAGTGCCGCGCCCGCGCAGCAGGCGGCGGCCAGCGCGCCCCAGGTGACGGCCCAGCCCGCGCCTCAACCGGTGCAGCAGGCAGCGCGTCCCGCGGCGGCCAGCGCGCCGGCGCCCGGCGCGGCGGCGGCTAACGCCGCAAGCGCGGCCATTGCGGCGAAGGCCCAGGCGGCGAGCGCGCCTGCGGCGCAAAACGCCGCAGCCGACAGCGGCGCGGACACCTCGACCTTCGCGATCCGCGTGACGCAGGACACCTGGGTGAGCGTGCGTCAGAAGGATGGCAAGGAAGTGTTCTCGGGCATGATCCACGGCAGCGACGCCCGTGAGATCACCGGCACCGAGCCGCTCAAGATCACCGTGGGCAACCGGGCGGGCATCGAGTCGATGACCATCGACGGCCAACCGGTCGACGCGTCGAAGTACGCGTCGGCGCGCGGCAATGTCGCGCGCTTCGTGTTGCCCTGATCAGGACATGGCATGCGTCGCGGCCGGCGAAGCGTTTGTTTGCCGGCCGCGACGCTTTTTCAATTCACGTTGGGCCGCCGCTAGCGAGCTAGCGCTGGCGCGTGAGGCGTAAATGGGTTTTTCGATGCAAAGCGAAACGCAATCTTCGACCAGCAACAGTCAGATCTGCTCGAACGAGCCGGTCCTCGGCGGCCACGCGCCGCGCCGCAAGTCGCACGCCGTGCATGTGCGCTGGGGCGGTCAACTGGTGACGATCGGCGGCGACGCGCCGGTGCGCGTGCAGTCGATGACCAACACCGATACCGCCGACGCCATCGGCACCGCGATCCAGATCAAGGAACTCGCGCAGGCCGGGTCGGAACTCGTGCGTATCACGGTCAACACGCCGGAAGCGGCGGCGGCCGTGCCGCACGTGCGCGAGCAACTCGACCGCATGGGCGTGACGGTGCCGCTCGTCGGCGACTTCCACTACAACGGCCATCTGCTGCTGCGCGACTATCCGGCTTGCGCCGAGTCGCTCTCGAAGTACCGCATCAACCCGGGCAACGTGGGCCAGGGCGCGAAGCGCGACACGCAATACGCGCAGATGATCGAAGCGGCCATCAAGTACGACAAGCCGGTGCGTATCGGCGTGAACTGGGGCAGCCTCGACCAGGACCTGCTCGCGCGCATGATGGACGAGAACGCCGCGCGTTCGACGCCGTGGGAAGCGCAAAGCGTGATGTATGAAGCGCTCATCCAGTCGGCCATCGGCTCGGCGGAGCGCGCAGTCGAGCTTGGCCTCGGCCGCGACAAGATCATCCTGTCGTGCAAGGTGAGCGGCGTGCAGGACCTGATCGCCGTCTACCAGGAACTCGCGAAGCGTTGTGACTTCGCGCTGCACCTGGGCCTCACGGAAGCGGGCATGGGCTCGAAGGGCATCGTCGCTTCGACGGCCGCGCTTTCCGTGCTGCTCCAGCAGGGCATCGGCGACACGATTCGTATCTCGCTCACGCCGGAACCGGGTGGCGCGCGTACGGGTGAAGTCGTGGTCGGCCAGGAAATCCTCCAGACCATGGGCCTGCGCTCGTTCACGCCGATGGTCATCGCGTGCCCCGGCTGCGGCCGTACGACCAGCACGCTGTTCCAGGAGCTGGCCTCGCAGATCCAGAACTATCTGCGCGCGCAAATGCCGCTTTGGCGCGGCGAGTATCCGGGTGTCGAGACGATGAACGTCGCCGTGATGGGCTGCATCGTGAACGGCCCGGGCGAGTCGAAGCACGCCAACATCGGCATCAGCCTGCCGGGCTCGGGCGAGAATCCCGCGGCGCCGGTGTTCATCGACGGCGAGAAGGTGAAGACGCTGCGCGGTGAGCGCATCGCCGAAGAATTCCAGCAGATCGTGAGCGACTACGTGGCGCGCAAGTACGGCAAGGCCGAAGCGACGACCTGAGCCGGTTCGCCGGGCCGTCCGCAGTTCTTTGTAGTTCTGCCGCAGTTTCGATCTGGTTCGATACGCACAACCGAATAACGCCATCCGCAACGCAATGACTGAACAAAAACGCAAGCCCGAAAAGCTCACGGGTGTGAAGGGCATGAACGACATCCTGCCGCAGGAGGCAGGGCTGTGGGAATTCTTCGAAACCACGGTGAAGTCGCTGCTTCGTTCGTACGGCTATCAAAATATCCGCACGCCGATCGTCGAGCATACGCAGCTTTTCACGCGCGGCATCGGCGAGGTGACGGACATCGTCGAGAAGGAGATGTACAGCTTCACCGACGCGCTCAACGGCGAGAACCTCACGCTGCGCCCGGAAGGCACGGCTGCGGCCGTGCGCGCGTCGATCGAGCACAACATGCTCTACGACGGCCCGAAGCGCCTGTGGTACATCGGCCCGATGTTCCGTCACGAGCGTCCGCAGCGCGGCCGCTATCGCCAGTTCCATCAGGTGGGTGTCGAGGCGCTCGGTTTCGCGGGCCCGGATGCGGACGCTGAAATCATCCTGATGTGCCAGCGCCTCTGGGACGACCTCGGCCTCACGGGCATCAAGCTCGAACTCAACTCGCTCGGCGTGGCCGAGGAGCGTGCGGCGCATCGCGTGGAGCTCATCAAGTATCTGGAGCAGCACGTCGATCTGCTCGATGAAGACGGCAAGCGCCGCCTCTACACGAACCCGCTGCGCGTGCTCGACACGAAGAACCCCGCGCTGCAAGAGATCGCGGACAAGGCGCCGAAGCTGATCGACTTCCTCGGCGAGGCGTCGCTCGCGCACTTCGAGGGGCTGCAACGCATCCTCAAGTCGAACAACATTCCGTTCAAGATCAATCCGCGTCTCGTGCGCGGTCTCGATTACTACAATCTGACCGTGTTCGAGTGGGTGACCGACAAGCTCGGCGCGCAGGGTACGGTGGCGGCGGGCGGCCGCTACGATCCGCTGATCGAGCAACTGGGCGGCAAGGCCACGGCCGCGTGCGGCTGGGCCATGGGCATCGAGCGCATTCTCGAACTGCTCAAGGAAGAAGACCTCGTGCCGGACGAGGATGGTTGCGACGTCTACGTTGTCCACCAGGGCGAAACGGCGCGCGAGCAGGCGTTCATCGTGGCCGAGCGGCTGCGCGACACGGGGCTCGACGTCATCCTGCATTGCAGCGCAGACGGTCAGGGCGCGAGCTTCAAGTCGCAGATGAAGCGCGCGGATGCGAGCGGCGCGGCGTTCGCCGTGGTGCTCGGCGAGGACGAAGTGGCGAAGGGCGAGGCGGGCGTGAAGGCGCTGCGCGGCGTCGACGCCGAGGCCCGCAACGAGCAACAAACGGTAGCGCTCGAGGACTTGACCGAATATCTGATCAATGCGATGGTTGCATCCGCCGAAGACGGCGACGATTGAACAGTGCGCTCCCGTGAGGGGGCGCACAGGTTGCCGGGCATTCGAAAACAGGCTTGAGAATAAACGAGGAATCGCTACGCGATGAGTTACCACGACGAACAGGAATCGATCGAGAGCTTCAAGGCATGGTGGACGCAGTGGGGCAACGCCACTACGTGGGTCGTGCTGATCGTTCTGCTCGCGCTCGCCGCGTGGAACGGTTGGAACTTCTGGCAGCGCCGTCAGGCGGCCGAGGCCGCCGTGCTGTACGACCAGGTGCAGCAGGCCGCGAGCGGCAGTGACAAGGCGATGCTCACGCGCGTGGCGTCGGACATGGAAGACCGCTTCGGCGGCACCGCCTATGCGCAGATGACGGCGCTCGCCGTGGCCAAGTCGCTCTATATGGTGGGCGACACGGCCGGTGCGAAAGCCCAGTTGCAATGGGCGGCCGACCACGCGAAGGACAACGAATTCCGCCAGATCGCGAAGCTGCGTCTCGCCTCGTTGCTGCTCGACGAAAAGGCCTACGATCAGGGCCTCGCGCTGATTCCTCAACCCGATTCGGGCCCGTTCAAGGGCGTCGTCGCCGACGGGCGCGGCGACCTGCTGTCGGCCGCCGGCAAGCGCGACGACGCGCGCGCGGCCTACAAGCTGGCCCTCGACAGCCTGCCGAAGAGCGACGCTTCCGAGCGTCAGCTGATCCAGTTCAAGCTGGACGCACTGGGCGGCTAACCTGCGCGAAAGGCGCATGGCGTTGCGAAACCATTCAAAACCAACTTCATTCATGCTTCGTTCACCGATGAATCTGCTGAAACGAACCGTAGTGCCCGTCGCTTTCGCGATGACCGTCCTGGCTCTCGCAGCCTGCTCATCGACGAAAGACGAGCGCCGCGTGCCGGTGCCGCTGACCGAGTTCAAGCCGGTGCTGGACGTCCAGCAGGTGTGGAAGGCGAGCGTCGGCAAGGCCGGCCGCTATCTGTTCGCGCCGGTCGCCGTGGGCGACACCGTCTATGCGGCGGGCGAAAACGGTTCGGTCGCGAAGATCGACGCGACGTCGGGCAAGGAAGTCTGGCGCACGAAGCTCAAGGACGACCTCTCGGCGGGCGTGGGCAGCGACGGCAATCTCACGGCCGTCGGCGGCCTGAAGGGCGACGTCTACGTGCTCGACGCGAACGGCAAGCTGTCGTGGCAAGCCAAGGCGCCGGGCGAGATCATCTCGCCGCCGCTCGTCGGTAACGGTCTTGTGATCGTACGCACGATCGACGGCCAGATCGTCGCCTTCAACGGGCAAACGGGCGAGCAGAAGTGGATCTACCGCAACCGTGCCGTGCCGCTGAACCTGCGCGTGTCGGCGGGCATGACGTTCGCGGGCGACCAGGCGGTGCTCGCGGGCTTCCCGGGCGGCACCTTCGCGGCCATCAACATCCAGAGCGGCGATGCCTTCTGGGAAACGCCGGTTTCGTATCCGAAGGGCGTGACGGAAGTCGAGCGCATCAACGACGTGAGCGGCCCGCCCACGCTCGTCGGCGCGACGACCTGCGCGGTCACGTTCCAGGGGCAGCTTGGCTGCTTCGACGCCAACTCGGGTCGTCCGATGTGGCAAAAGGCGTTCTCGAGCACGAGCGGCATCGCTCAGGACGAGAGCACGGTGGCGGGCGGCGACGACTGGTCGGTCGTGCGGGCCTTCAGCGTGTCGACGGGCCAGCCGACCTGGACGAACGAAAAGCTCAAGAGCCGCGATGTGAGCGTGCCCGCGGTGCTGGGCCACGCGCTCGTGCTCGGCGACTATCAGGGCTACGTGCACTTCCTCTCGCTCGACGACGGCAGCTTTGTCTCGCGCGTGAAGACTGACGGCAGCCCGATCACGGCCGCACCGGTGCTGGCCGGCAATACGCTGGTTGTGCAGACGAAGGACGGCGATATCTACGGCTTGCGTCCGCATTAAGCGCCATTCTGTCGGGCGCCGCCTCAAGCCTCAAGGCAGCGTCCGCGCGCCGGCCCGCACAGCCGGCGCATCAGGCAAGACATTCGCACCGCGGGCAAGACACAGGCGGCCGCGTTTCACGAGCGGCAGTCTGTTGCACGCGGATTGCGCAAGGCGGCGAAGCCGGCTGGTTCCGGCGCCGCTCCCGCTGGCCGGCTCAAGCCGGCCGCGCGCATTTTGGGATCGCGGCGCGCACGGCCGCGCTTCCTGTCGTTGCCGTCAGCGGCGGATGCACGGTGGCCGGATTCGGCCGCCGCGCACTTTCGGCTCGGGGCCGCGGCCCCGCTCGTGAATTTCGTGATAATTTGCAACTGATGCAGCCTTGCTGGCGCAGGGCTTGCCGCGCAGCGCGCCGGACTCTCCGGCGCCGCGCCTTACTGTAGAAAAGATCAGATGAAACCCGTAATCGCCCTCGTCGGGCGCCCCAATGTGGGGAAATCCACGCTGTTCAACCGGCTCACGCGTTCGCGCGATGCGCTGGTGGCCGACCTGCCGGGCCTCACGCGCGACCGCCACTACGGCGAAGGGCGTGTGGGCGATCGCGCGTATCTCGTGGTCGACACCGGCGGCTTCGAACCCGTGGCCAAGGACGGTATCCTTCACGAGATGGCGCGTCAGACGCGTCAAGCCGTGGAAGAAGCCGACATCGTCGTGTTCATTTGCGACGGTCGCAATGGTCTCGCGCCGCAGGACAAGCACATCGCCGACTACCTGCGCAAGACCGGGCGGCCGATCTTCCTCGTCGTGAACAAGGCCGAGGGCATGAAGTACAGCGCCGTGGCCGCCGACTTCTACGAGCTCGGCCTTGGCGACCCGCGCGCGATTTCCGCGGCGCACGGCGACGGCGTGACGGAGATGATCAACGAGGCGCTTGAAAAGGCCTACGCCGATCAGCCCGAGGAAAGCGAAGAAGATGCCTCGAAGCACGGCGTGAAGATCGCGATCGTCGGTCGTCCGAACGTGGGCAAGTCCACGCTCGTCAATACGCTGATCGGCGAAGACCGCGTGATCGCGTTCGACATGCCGGGCACGACGCGCGATTCGATCTACGTGGATTTCGAGCGCAACGGCAAGAAGTACACGCTGATCGACACGGCCGGCCTGCGCCGCCGCGGCAAGGTGTTCGAGGCGATCGAGAAGTTCTCGGTGGTGAAGACGCTGCAATCGATCGCCGACGCCAATGTGGTGATTCTGCTGCTCGATGCGCAGCAGGAAATCTCCGACCAGGACGCGCATATCGCGGGCTTCGTGGTGGAGCAGGGGCGCGCCCTCGTGGTGGGCGTGAACAAGTGGGACGGCATGGACGATCACGCGCGCGAGCGCACCAAGCACCACCTGCAACGCAAGTTGAAGTTCCTCGACTTCGCGGAAATGCGCTTCATCTCGGCGACGGAAAAATTCGGCATCGGCCCGCTGATGCGCTCGGTCGACGAGGCCTATGCGGCCGCCATGGCGAAGCTGCCTACGCCGAAGCTCACGCGCGCGCTCATCGAAGCCGTGGAGTTCCAGCAGCCGCGCCGTCGCGGTCCGGTTCGCCCGAAACTGCGCTACGCGCACCAGGGGGGACAGAACCCGCCGATTATCGTGATTCACGGTAATGCACTCGACGCCGTGACCGAAACCTACAAGCGCTATTTGGAGAACCGTTTCAGGGAAACTTTCTCGCTCACCGGCACTCCATTGCGCATAGAGTTTCGTTCCTCGACGAACCCCTATACCGATAAATAGCGCGCTGTTGCTGACGAGCGTTCGCTACCGCGCAAAGGCCTCCTGGCCGAACCGCCAGGAACCGCGCGGGGGAACGAGAATCAGCTATAGTGTAGCGATTGGTGGTGGATTTCTTTTTCTTCACCCCAATATAAGTTAAACCTGCAAAAAAATACGGAGTTTGCTATGAGCAACAAAGGGCAATTGTTACAAGACCCGTTTCTGAACGCGCTGCGCAAGGAGCACGTGCCTGTTTCGATCTATCTGGTCAACGGCATCAAGCTTCAAGGGAACATCGAATCGTTCGACCAGTACGTCGTGTTGCTCCGTAATACGGTTACGCAAATGGTTTACAAGCACGCCATTTCCACGGTCGTCCCGGCCCGTCCGGTGAATTTCCACCCGGATTCGGAAGCGTCCTGATCCATGACGCGGCCGGCCCGGGGCGCCTTCCAGGCGGCTTCGGTCCGGCCGCTTTCATTTTGACATCCGCTAATTTGATCAACGCCGCACTTGTCGGCATCGACTTCGGCAAGACCGACTTCGAAGCCAGTCTCGAAGAACTCAGCCTGCTCGCCAAAAGCGCGGGCGCCCATCCCGCCGTCACGCTCACCGGCCGACGCTCGAGCCCCGACGCCGCCATGTTTATCGGCAGCGGCAAGGCCGATGAACTGCGTCTCGCCTGCGAGGCCAACGACGTCGAAATCGTCATTTTCAATCACGCGCTGTCGCCCGCCCAGCAACGTAACCTGGAGCGTGCGCTCAATCGCCGCGTGATCGACCGCACGAGCCTCATTCTCGACATCTTCGCGCAACGCGCCCGCAGCCACGAAGGCAAGCTGCAAGTCGAGCTCGCACAGCTTCAGTATCTCGCCACGCGCCTCGTGCGCGCCTGGACTCACCTTGAGCGCCAGAAGGGGGGTATCGGTCTGCGCGGTCCCGGTGAAACGCAGCTCGAAACCGACCGCCGGCTCATTGGCGAGCGCATCAAGATGCTTCAGGGCAAGCTCGCGAAGCTGCGTCGCCAGCACGGCACGCAACGGCGCCAGCGCGAACGCAACCGTACGATGTCGGTCTCGCTCGTGGGCTATACGAACGCGGGCAAGTCCACGCTTTTCAACGCGCTCACGAAGGCCCAGGCCTACGCCGCTGACCAGTTGTTCGCGACGCTCGACACGACCTCGCGGCGTGTCTGGCTCGGCGACGAAGTGGGCCAGATCGTGCTCTCCGATACGGTCGGGTTCATCCGCGAACTGCCTCACCAGCTCGTCGCCGCGTTCCGCGCAACGCTTCAGGAAACGGTTCAGGCCGACCTGCTGCTGCACGTGGTCGATGCGTCGAGCGCCGTGCGCCTCGACCAGATCGATCAGGTGAACGAGGTGCTGCGCGATATCGGCGCGGACACGATCCGCCAGGTGCTCGTCTTCAACAAGATCGACGCGGTGCCAGAGCTGGCGGCCCGCGGCGGAACGGTCGAGCGAGATGAATATGGTAATATTTCGCGCGTCTTTTTGAGCGCACGCACGGGTGTCGGACTTGACGCGCTGCGCTCCGCCATCGCTGAAATTGCGACTGCCGAGCCGCTTGCCGAAACGTCGCAGCCCCTGGGCGCCGACTGGAGCGCGGCGCAGCAAGAATCAGGCTGGGAAGCCGGGCACGAGCGCTGAAGCGCGCCTGCCGTCGCCCGCCTTGCATGCAGGGCCGGCCCGGCGGTTCCCCGGTGGTTCCGATCGAATCCGCACGCAATTGACCCGCTGTCTACTCTGGTGAACGAACACAGGTGAACGATTACAACAAGCGGACTGGCTGGCAGCGCGCGCGCGCCATTTTCTCGCTGAACGACCCGCGTTGGGGACGAGGCGAGGGCAATGGTCAGCGCCCCGACGACTCGCGTCGCCCGTCGGGCAATAACGGCAACAAGGGCGACAAGGGTGACGGCCCGCCCGATCTCGACGAAATGTGGCGCGACTTCAACCGCCGCGTGTCCGCTTTCTTTGGCCGCAAGGGCAAGGGGCCGGGCGGCTTCGGGCCGCGCCCGGATAACGGTCATGGCGCGCGCATTGGCGTGGGCATCGTGCTCGGCGTGCTCATCGCGATCTACGTGGGCAGCGGCGTGTTCGTCGTCCAGGAAGGCCAGGCCGGTGTCGTGTTGCAGTTCGGCCAGTATCGCCACACGGTCGGCCAGGGCGTGCACTGGCGCTTGCCGTATCCGTTCCAGACCCACGAAATCGTCAATGTCGGCCAGATCCGCACCGTCGAGATCGGCCGCAGCAACCTCGTGCGTCCCGCGAACGTGAAGGACGCCGCGGTCATCACGCATGACGGTGACATTCTCAACGTGCGTTTCACGGTCCAGTACCAGGTGAAGCAGCCTACCGATTACCTTTTCCGCAGCGTCGACCCCGACCTCACCGTCACCCAGGCCGCGCAGGCCGCGGTGCGCACGGTGGTGGGTGCGCGCAGCACGACCGACGTGCTCTATGCGGACCGCGAGCCGATTCGCGCGCAACTGGCTGACACGATCCAGCATGCGCTCGACGAGTACAAGACGGGTCTTGGCGTGACCGGCGTGGCGATCCAGAGCGTGTCCGCGCCCGACCAGGTGCAGGCCGCGGTCGACGACGAAGCCAAGGCGCGCCAGGACCGCGAGCGCGCGAAGCGCGACGCACAGGCCTACGCCGACCAGTTGCTGCCGCGCGCGCAGGCGGACGCCACGCGCCTCATCGACGACGCCAAGGCGTATAGCGAGCGCGTGGTCTCGCAGGCGCAGGGCGACGCACAACGCTTCACGCAGGTCTACGAGCAATACGCGAAGGCGCCTGCCGTGATCCGCGAGCGCATGTATCTGGACACCATGCAGCACATCTACTCGAACGCGACGAAGGTGTTCGTCGACAGCAAGTCGGGCAACAACGTGATTTATCTCCCGCTCGACAAGCTCGTCGACGCGACGCGCCTGCGCGCCGCGGCGGCAGCGGGTGTTGTCGCGGCTCCGGGCGCCGCCGCGGCAGCGCCGGGCGCGGCCTCGGACGCGGGCGCCGCTTCCGCGCCGGCGGCCACGAGTGAGCCACAGCAGCAAGGTGCGCAACCAGGCGCGCAACCAGGCGCACAGCAGCAAGGCGCGGCTCCCGCGCCCACGGCCAGCGACGCGGCGGCCGCCGCGAGCGACGCCTTCCGGTCGCGCGACGCGTTTCGCTCGCGCGGTCGCGAAGACGACGTGCAATAAGGGGAGCGCCGATATGAACAAGATCATTGCGCTCGTCGTCGCCGTCGTGGTTGTCGTGCTGGTTGCCTCGTCGGCCGTTTTCATGGTCGATCCGCGTCACGTCGCCATTGTTTCTTCATCGGGCGGGGCCAACGCCACGCTCGCGGGTCCGGGGCTTCATGTGAAGCTGCCGCCGCCGTTCCAGACCGTCACGTGGATCGACACGCGTGTTCAGGCCTTCGACGCCCCGGACGCTGACCGCTACACGACCTCGGACAAAACCGAGCTGCTCGTGAACCCGGTCGTGCGCTACCGCATTTCCGATCCGCTCAAGCTGTTCGCCGCCACCAAGGGCGACGCGCAGACGCTCGCCGACCGCCTTGCCGCGCTTTCGCGCGACGCGCTCAGCGACGCGTTCTCGAAAGTCACGCTCACGGAGGCGCTCGGGCAGCAGGAAGCCATCGCCAACGGCGCGCGCGATGCGTTGCGGCAGACCGCGGCAGCGCTCGGCATCGACGTGATCTCGATCGAGCTCACGCGCGTCGACTACCCGCCGGAGCTGGCCGAAACGGTCTTCAAGCGCATGAGCGCCGCACGCGAGCAGGCCGCGGCCGAAACGCGCGAGAAGGGCGCGGCCGAGGCGCAGCAGATCAAGGACGACGCGGAACGCAAGCAGCAGGGCGTGGTGGCCGATGCCTACGCCCAGGCGCAGGCGATCAAGGGTGAAGGCGACGGTAAGGCCGCGGCCATCGCCGCCGAGGCGTTCGGGCGCGACCCGGACTTCTACCGGTTCTACCAGAGCATGCTCGCATACCGTGAGAGCTTCCGGCCCGGCGACGTGATCGTCGTCGATTCGTCGAGCGAGTTCTTCCGCTTCATGCGTGGCCCGAACGGCGGCACGGGCGGTGGCGATACGTCACAGCCTTCCGCCGCGCCGCGCAAACACTAGACAAAACGAGACACAGGCGCCGCGCACCGCGCGGCGCTTTTCCTTCGCATGGACATAGCTGGCTCCCTCTTGCTCGCGATCGCGCTGATGCTGATTATCGAGGGCATGTTCCCGTTCGTCTTTCCGACGGCGTGGCGTGACACATTTCGTAAAATCGCGGAGCGGCCGCCGCATCACATCCGGATCGGTGGGCTCATCGTGATGGGGCTCGGCCTCGTGCTGCTGATGCTGGCGACCTGACGGCCACGGGCCGTCGCCGTGTATTTGCCGGATTCCGAATTATCGGCTGCGTGTGGCGTCTCGCCGCACGCGGCCCTCATTGTGGTAGGACTCAACCGATGTCGACCTGGTTACTTCCCGAGAATATTGCAGACGTGCTGCCGTCCGAGGCGCGCAAGATCGAAGAGCTGCGCCGCCGTCTGCTGGACCGCTTCCGCGCGTATGGCTACGAGATGGTCATGCCGCCGATGCTCGAATACCTGGAGTCGCTGCTCGTGGGCAGCGGGCGCGACCTGAATCTGCGCACCTTCAAGCTCGTGGATCAGCTCTCGGGCCGCACGCTCGGTCTGCGCGCCGACATCACGCCGCAAGTCGCGCGCATCGACGCGCACCTGCTCAACCGCCAGGGCGTAACGCGCCTGTGCTATGCGGGCAACGTGCTGCATACGCTGCCGCGCGGCCTGCACGCCACGCGCGAGCAGATCCAGATCGGCGCTGAAATCTACGGCCATGCGGGCCTCGAAGCCGATCTCGAAATCCAGCAGCTGATGCTCGACGCGCTGCGCCTCGCGGGCCTCGCGAAGGTGCGCCTCGACCTCTCGCACGCGGGCGTGCTCGCGGCGATCTTCGAGGCCGATCCGGCCGCAGCGGCGCTCGGCGACGCTTTGTATGAAGCGCTGGCTGGCAAGGATGTGCCGCGCCTCGCGGAACTCACGCAGAACCTCGAAGCCGTGTCGCGCGACGCGCTGCGTGCGCTGCCTGCGCTCTACGGCGACGCGAGCGTGATCGATGAAGCGCGCGAGCGTCTGCCGGCGCTGCCGGGCATCGCCCGTGCGCTCGACGACCTCGCGTTCCTCGTGGGCGAAATCGAAGGCGCCGAACTGATGATCGACCTCGCGGATCTGGCGGGCTACGCGTATCACAGCGGCGTGATGTTCTCGGCCTATGTGGACGGCGTGCCCAACGCCGTGGCGCGCGGCGGCCGTTACGACAAGGTGGGCGAGGTCTACGGACGCGCCCGCGCGGCCACGGGCTTTTCGCTCGACCTGCGCGAAGTGGCGCGCATTTCGCCCGTCGAGGCGCGCAGCAGCGCGGTTCTCGCGCCGTGGCGCCATGACGAGACGCTGCGCGCCGCCATCGCCGCGTTGCGCGACGCGGGCGAGGTCGTGATCCAGGCGCTGCCGGGCCACGAGCACGACATGGACGAGTTCGCCTGTGACCGCGTGCTCGTCGAGCGCGACGGTGTCTGGGTCGTCGAAAAGCACGTCTGAGAAGCACGCCCGGGCGGCCATTTGCGCCGCCCGCCAAGGGCCTGGGCAAGCGTCCCGCAGGGCGCTCCAATTCGCGCATGCCGTTGAGCGCAAAAGGAATTTCCGCGAATTGCGGGAAAAAAAGGCGGCCTTGCCGCCGAACCCAGGTAGAATACGTTTTTAACCAGCTAACGAAACACCATGTCTGCCAGCGCAGTGAATGTAACCCCGGGGCGCAACGTCGTCGTCGTGGGCACCCAATGGGGCGATGAGGGCAAGGGCAAGATCGTCGACTGGCTGACGGACCACGCGCAAGGCGTGGTGCGTTTCCAGGGCGGTCACAACGCCGGCCATACGCTCATCATCGGCGGCAAGAAGACCATTCTCCGGCTGATCCCGTCGGGCATCATGCGCGCCGGCGTCGCCTGCTACATCGGCAACGGCGTGGTGCTTTCGCCCGAAGCGCTCTTCAAGGAAATCGGCGAGCTCGAAGAAGCGGGCATCGACGTCCAGAAGCGCCTCTACATCTCCGAAGCGACCACCCTCATCCTGCCGTACCACATCGCCATCGACCAGGCGCGCGAAGCCAAGCGCGGCGCCGCGAAGATCGGTACGACGGGTCGTGGCATCGGCCCGGCCTACGAAGACAAGGTGGCGCGTCGCGGCTTGCGCGTGCAGGACCTGTTCGAGCCGGAAAACTTCGCCGCTCGCCTGCGCGAGAACCTCGATTACCACAACTTCGTGCTCACCCAGTATCTGGGTGCGCCGGCCGTGGACTATCAGCAAACGCTCGACACGATGCTCTCGTACGCCGATCGTCTGAAGCCGATGGTTACGGACGTTTCGCGTCGTCTTTATGACGTGAACAACGAAGGCGGCAACCTGCTGTTCGAAGGCGCGCAAGGCACGCTGCTCGACATCGACCACGGCACCTATCCGTTCGTCACGTCGAGCAACTGCGTCGCGGGTGCGGCTTCCGCTGGTGCGGGCGTCGGTCCGCAAAAGCTCAACTACGTTCTGGGCATCACCAAGGCGTACTGCACGCGCGTCGGTTCGGGCCCGTTCCCGAGCGAACTGTACGACGCCGACAACGCCGATCGCCAGGAAGAAGTCGGCCTCACGCTCGCGAAGGTCGGCAAGGAATTCGGTTCGGTCACGGGCCGTCCGCGCCGCACCGGCTGGCTCGACGCCGCCGCGCTGCGCCGCTCGATCCAGATCAACGGCGTGACGGGTCTGTGCATCACGAAGCTCGACGTGCTCGACGGTCTCGACGAAGTGAAGCTGTGCGTGGGCTACAAGGTCGACGGCAAGGATCTCGACATCCTGCCGCGCGGCGCCTCGCAAGTGGCCGCGTGTGAGCCGGTCTACGAAACGTTCGCGGGCTGGAAGGAAAGCACCATCGGCATCACGCAGTTCGACGCGCTGCCGAAGAGCGCGCAGGCTTACCTCACGCGCGTGCAGGAAGTCGCCGGTGTGCCGATCGACATGGTTTCGACCGGCCCGGATCGTGACGAAACGATCCTGCTGCGCCATCCGTTCAAGGTCTAAGTCGTAAGAAGGCAGAAGCAAAAATGATTCAAATGATGGACCCGCGCAATGACGAGAAAAACCTGTGGGTCGGCTGGGATGAATATCACCGGCTGATCGAACTGCTTGCGCTGAAGGTGCACGAGTCGCGCTGGAAATTCGATCAGATCCTGTGTCTCGCGCGCGGCGGTTTGCGCGTGGGCGACCAGCTCTCGCGCATCTATGACCTGCCGCTCGCGATTCTCGCGACGAGCTCGTACCGCGAAGCCGCGGGCACGGAGCAGGGCGATCTCGACATCGCACAGTACATCACGATGACGCGCGGTCATCTGGAGGGCAACGTGCTGCTCGTCGACGATCTCGTCGATTCGGGCGTCACGCTCGCACGCGTGCAGGAGCACCTCAAGGAGCGTTACCCGGCTGTGACCGGCGTGCGCTCGGCCGTGCTCTGGTACAAGGGCTGCTCGAAGGTGACGCCGGACTATTTCGTCCAGCATCTGCCGACCAATCCGTGGATCCACCAGCCGTTCGAGGAGTGGGATACGGTTCGCCCGCACAACCTCGGTGCGTGGATCAAGCGCGGTTTGCAGCAGGCGCAGGACGCGCAGAAGTAAGGGCTGGCTGCGTGCCACGGGGCCTTGGGGCCGCGCGGCGCTGCCTACCAGAAACGGAGCCTTCATGGCTCCGTTTTTTTTGTCTCGTAGCGCCGCGACGCGTCCCATGCCGCGCATGCGAAACGCCAGCGAGCGAGCAGACGGGCAGGCGGGCAGACGGCGTTTGGGGCCGGTGCTACACTGCGCGGGGACAAGGTATGTCGCAGTGCCGCGACGATGGCTCGGATTCCGCCGCAGCCCGGTTTAGAATAGCGCTCGTTTTTTCCGCCTCGAAACGGACTACCGCGTATATGACAACTAGCACACACGTGGCCAAACAGCCGCTACCTTCCCTTGCCGTAGCGGCCATCGGCGTGGTGTTCGGCGACATCGGCACGAGTCCGCTGTACTCGCTGAAAGAGGCATTCAGCCCGTCTCACGGCATTCCGCTCAACGAGACCTCCATTCTCGGCGTCATTTCGCTCCTGTTCTGGGCGATCGTGATCGTCGTGAGCATCAAGTACGTCCTTTTCGTGATGCGCGCCGACAACAACGGCGAAGGCGGCGTGCTCGCGCTCATGGCGCTCGCCATGCGCTCGTTCAACCGCAAGAGCAAATCGGCCGCGCTGCTCACGGCGCTAGGCATCTTCGGCGCGTGCATGTTCTATGGCGACGCCGTCATCACGCCGGCCATCTCCGTCATGTCGGCGGTGGAAGGTCTGGAGATCGCGGCGCCCAAGCTCTCGCACCTCGTGCTGCCGCTCACCATGGTGATCCTGGTCCTGCTGTTCTGGATCCAGCGGCACGGCACCGCGCTCGTCGGCCGCCTGTTCGGGCCGATCATGGTGCTGTGGTTCATCACCATCGCCGTGCTGGGCGTCTCGCGCATCGTGCAGGCGCCGGGCGTCATCGCCGCGCTCAGCCCGTATTACGCGATCTCCTTCATGGGCGCGCACATGCTGCAAGCCTATGTGGTGCTCGGCTCGGTCGTGCTGGTGCTGACCGGCGCGGAAGCGCTCTACGCCGACATGGGCCACTTTGGCGCGAAGCCCATTCGCTGCGCGTGGTACACGCTCGTGATGCCCTCGCTCGTGCTCAACTACTTCGGGCAGGGCGCGCTGCTGATGCAGGACCATCGCGCGATCGAAAACCCGTTCTTCCTGCTCGCGCCCGACTGGGCTTTGCTGCCGCTCGTCGTGCTCTCCACGGTCGCCACCGTGATTGCCTCGCAGGCCGTGATTTCGGGCGCGTACTCGCTCACGAGCCAGGCCATCCTGCTCGGCTACGTGCCGCGCATGAAGGTCCTGCACACGTCGGATCTCGCCATCGGCCAGATCTACGTGCCGGTCGTGAACTGGATGCTGCTCTTCATCATCCTGTGCATCGTGGTGGCCTTCAAGAGTTCGGACAATCTGGCCGCCGCCTACGGTATCGCCGTGACCGCGACGATGGTGATCACCACGGTGCTCGTCGCCGTCGTGATGACGAAAGTGTGGAAGTGGAACAAGGCGCTCGTCACCGGCATCATCACGGTGCTGCTGGCCGTCGATCTGGGCTTCTTCGGCGCGAATCTGCTGAAGGTCGAAGAGGGCGGCTGGCTGCCGCTCGGCATTGGCGCGCTGCTGTTCTTCCTGCTGATGACCTGGTTCAAGGGCCGCATGATCGTGAAGGAGCGTACGGCCGCCGACGGCATTCCGCTCATGCCCTTCCTGCAAGGGCTGCTCGCGCACCCGCCGCACCGCGTGTCGGGCACGGCCATCTACCTCACGGGCAGCGAGGAACTGGTGCCGGTGAGCTTGCTGCACAACCTCAAGCACAACAAGGTGCTGCACGAGCGCACGATTTTCCTGACCTTCGTGATCCGCGACATTCCCTACGTGGCGGACGCCGATCGCGTGACGGTGAAGGACGTGGGCGGCGGGCTCTATCTCGTGAAGGCCGATTACGGCTTCAACGAAACGCCCGATGTGCAGGCCGTGCTTGAAGAAATTTCGCGCACCCACAACATGACGTTCGAGATGATGGATACCTCGTTCTTCCTTGCCCGCGAGACCGTCGTGCCGACGCAGTTGCCCGGCATGTCGATTTTCCGCGAGCGCGTGTTTGCGTGGATGCATCAGAACGCGGCGAAGCCCACGGACTTCTTCAGCATTCCTGCGAACCGCGTGGTCGAACTCGGGACGAAGATCGAGATCTGATCGATCGCTTCGTTTCGAGCGGCAACAAAAAAGGCACCCGAGGGTGCCTTTTTTGTTGCGCTCACAACGTGAACCGTGGGCGCTCACGCCGTGTCGTGCGGGCGTTAGCGTTGCTTGAGCTTCGCGAATGCCGCCGCCATCGCGCCCGCCGGTTCGGCGTCGCGTGAGCGCTGGCCGCCGCGATTGTCACGATTGCCGCCGCCGCGGTTATCGCGGTCGCGGTTGCCCGATTGACCGGCACCGCCGCCGCGCGATCCGCCGGCGCTCATGGGGTCGTCGTCCAGGCGCATCGTGAGCGCGATGCGCTGACGCTTCACGTCGACGTCGAGCACCTTCACCTTCACGACCTGGCCGGCCTTCACGACTTCGTGCGGGTCCTTGATGAACTTCGTCGACAAGGCGGAGACGTGCACGAGCCCGTCCTGATGCACGCCCACGTCGATGAACGCGCCGAACGCGGCCACGTTCGTCACGACGCCTTCGAGCAGCATGCCCGGCACGAGGTCGGACACCTTCTCGACGCCGTCGCGGAACGTCGCCGTCTTGAACTCGGGGCGCGGATCACGGCCCGGCTTTTCCAGTTCGCTCAGGATGTCGCGCACCGTCGGCAGACCGAAGCGGTCGTCGACGAATTCGGTGGGCGAGAGGCCCGAAAGCGCTTCGCGGCTGCCGAGCACATCGCCGATCGTGCGCTTGATCTTCGCGAGCATGCGCTCGACGACCGGATAGGCTTCCGGGTGCACCGAGGAGCGGTCGAGGGGATTGTCGCCGCCGTTGATGCGCAGGAAGCCCGCGGCCTGCTCGAAGGTCTTGTCGCCCAGGCGCGGCACCTTCTTCAACTGCTCGCGCGAGGGGAACGGCCCATTCGCATCGCGGTAATCGACGATATTGCGCGCAAGCGTGGAGTTCAGGCCCGACACGCGGGCGAGCAGCGCGACCGATGCCGTGTTCGCATCGACACCCACGGCGTTCACGCAGTCCTCGACCACGGCGTCGAGCGAGCGTGCGAGTTCGCGCTGGTTCACGTCGTGCTGGTACTGGCCCACGCCGATCGCCTTCGGCTCGATCTTCACGAGTTCCGCGAGCGGGTCTTGCAGGCGGCGCGCGATGGAGACGGCGCCGCGCAGCGAAACATCCAGCTCCGGGAATTCCTTGGCCGCCAGTTCGGATGCCGAATACACCGACGCCCCGGCTTCGGATACCACGATCTTTTGCAGCTTCAGCTCCGGATGCTTCGAGATCAGCTCGCTCGCGAGCTTGTCGGTTTCACGCGAGGCCGTGCCGTTGCCGATGCTGATGAGTTCCGCCTGCGTTTGCGCGGCGATGCGCGCGAGCTTCGCGAGCGAGCCGTCCCAGTCGCGGCGCGGCTCGTGCGGGTAGATCGTGTCGGTTGCGAGCAGCTTGCCCGTGCGATCGACCACGGCCACCTTCACGCCGGTACGCAGGCCGGGGTCGAGCCCGATCACGGCCTTCGGACCCGCGGGCGCGGCGAGCAGCAGATCCTTGAGATTGCGCGCGAACACGCGAATGGCTTCGTTTTCGGCCTGTTCGCGCAGGTTCGTGAGCAGCTCGTTTTCGATGTGCGGCTGTACCTTCACGCGCCAGCACCAGCGGCACACGTCGGAGAGCCACTTGTCGGCCGGGCGGTTCTGGTTCGCGATGCCGAAGTGGCGCGCGATCATCCCTTCGCCCGGATGCGGGACCTGCGTATCCTGTTCGCCGCCAAGGCCGAGCTTGACCATCAGCACACCGGCGTTACGGCCGCGGAAAAGGGCGAGCGCGCGGTGCGACGGCACCGTCTTGATGGTCTCGGAATAGTCGTAGTAGTCGCGGAACTTCTCGCCTTCCTCGTTTTCCTTGCCTTCGACCACGCTCGACATCACCACGCCCTGGTTGTGCAGCCAGTCGCGCAGCTTGCCCAGCAGTTCGGCCGTTTCACCGAACTGCTCGGAGAGGATGTCGCGCGCGCCGTCGAGCGCGGCCTTCACGTCGGCCACGCCCTTTTCGGCATCCACGTACTGGGCGGCTTCCGTTTGCGGGTCGAGCAGCGGGTTCGCGAGCAACGCGTCGGCGAGCGGCTGGAGGCCGGCTTCGCGGGCGATTTGCGCGCGCGTGCGGCGCTTGGGCTTGTAGGGCAGATAGAGGTCTTCGAGAACCTGCTTGCTGTCGGCGGCTTCGATGGCACTGCGCAGCTCGGCGGTGAGCTTGCCTTGCTCATCGATGCTCGCAAGGATCGTGGCGCGGCGGTCTTCGAGTTCGCGCAGATAGAGCAGGCGCTCTTCGAGCGTGCGCAGTTGCGTATCGTCGAGGTTGTCCGTGACTTCCTTGCGGTAACGGGCGATGAACGGAACGGTCGCGCCTTCGTCGAGAAGCTGCACGGCGGCTGCGACCTGGCGTGGCTGCACGTTCAGTTCGGTGGCGATACGCTGGACGATCTTGAGTGCTACGGTTTCCGTCATAGGTTCTGGCTATTCCTGCGAGGATCGGTTTGCGGTCCGGGTTTGCATTCCGGTGGCCGGGGCGGGCTGGCGCGCCAGCAGCCTGTTTGCTGCGCTTCGGCGCCGTGCTTCGGCGTCGCGCTACGGGGCGCTTTGCCGGGTGCGCCCGCCGGCCGGTGGAGCGGGGCATTTTGCCATAAATGGCCGAGCGCTCAACCCGGGGGGTGTTAGAATTTCAGCCATGTTCCGCTGCCCACAGAAGACGTTGACGACCTCCCGCTTCTCCCCCGATTTGCCCCTTGCCCGGTATCGCGCGCCCGTTGGCGCCACCTGGCGGTTCTCCGCCCTCGGGGCGATTTGTGCCGTCGCATTGAGCGTGGGGGCAAGCGTTCCGGCCCTCGCGCAAGCGTTGCCGGCGTCCGGGACGGAGCAGGCGCAGGGCGCGCGCGCCGCGTCGCCGGCTGCGCAGTCCGGCAATCCGGCCAATACCGCTACGCCGCTTGCGGCGTCCGATGCAGGTGTGGCCGGAACATCCGGCGCAGCGGGGGCGCAGAGCGATTTCGACGCACGGCAAAAGGTGCTGGACCGCCGCACCGCCGAGAATAACTACCGCTATGCAGTCGCGCAGCACGACTGCTATAGCACGTTCTTCGTGAATCACTGTCTCGGCAAGGCGCGCGACCAGATGCGCGTGGTCCAGGCAGACATTCGGCGCGAGCAACTGTCGCTCGACGACGACAAGCGCGCCACCCATGCGCAGCAGCGCGACCAGCAAGCCGCGTTGCAGCGCGCACAGGACGAGGCCAACGCACCGCAGCGCGCCGCCAATGAAGCGGCAAGCGCGCAGGCGTACGAGCAGAAGCAGCAGCAGCACGCGGTCAATCAGGCGCAGCGCGAAGCGGAAGCCCCGCAGCGCGCGGCGAACGAGCAGGCGTACCAGGAAAAACAGCGCCAGCACGCGCTGGCCCAGGCGCAGCGCCAGGGCGAGCAGCCGCAGCGCGACGCGAACCAGGCGGCGTACGACCAGAAGCAGTCGAATTACCAGAAGCAACTGGATGATGCGCGGCGCCAGGGCGAGCAGAAGGCGCAGGAACGCGCCGACAAGGCCCAGCGCTTCGAGCAGAAGCAGCAAGACGCGGCGAAGCATCAGGCCGATGTGGAAGCGCGTCAGAAACAGGCGGCCGAGAAGGCGCAGCAAAAGCAGCAACAGGAAGAACAGCAGCAGCAACAACTCAAGCAGCAACAGCAACAGCAGCAGGACCAGTAGCACGAGTAGCACGCTTTTTCAGCCGGACTGCAACCTCAGGCGCGTCGTCCTTCGCAAGCGCGCGCCGCTTATGTCGAGGAGGCGAGCATGCGCGAGCATCGTGAAGTCAAGGTCGAGGTCCTTCGTGACCGCATTCTGCAACTGGAATCCGAGCACGGCGATCTGGACCGTCTGATCGACCGAATGTGCGATACACCGGACTACGACGATCTCGAATTGCAGAAGCTGAAAAAGCGCAAGCTCAAGGTCAAGGACAACATCATCCTGCTGCAATTGCAGCTGGACCCCGATTCAACGAAGACTTCGGACGGGCACGCCTGATTCCGGGTCCCGGCAGGCGCCGGGGCGCGGCAGTTGGCAGGCCGCGCCCTTCCGGACCGAGCAGGAACCGCTTGCCTTGAATTCACCGACCGTTTCCCGTTCCCGGCCCGCGCGCGAAAGCGGCGCGCCGGAGGCCGGCGCGCGCGCCGCCGAATCTTCCCCCGCCGCGAGCGCCTTGAGCCCGCGCCGCGCGTCCGAACTCGAAGAATTGTTCGCCGCCGACGGCCTGCTCGCGCGCGAGATCGACGGCTATCGCCCGCGTGCCGCGCAGATCGAAATGGCGCGCGCGGTAGCGGCGGCCATGGAAGCCGCCGCGCAGGCCTTGCCCGAACCCGCGATGTTCGAAGCACAGTCGCGCCCCGCGCGACGGCTCGAACGCGGCGCGCCGGTTGCGGCCCAGACGGGCGCCGAGGAAGCGGCGCGCGGCGCCGCCGAAGCAGGCGACAACACGCTGATCGTCGAGGCGGGCACGGGCACCGGCAAGACCTATGCGTATCTCGTGCCGGCCATGCTGTGGGGCGGCAAGGTCGTCGTCTCCACGGGCACGAAGCATTTGCAGGACCAGCTTTTCGCGCGCGACATTCCCACGGTGCGCGACGCGCTCGCGGTGCCCGTGAGCGTGGCGATGCTCAAGGGCCGCTCGAACTACCTGTGCCACTACTACCTGCAACGCACGGCGGACAACGGCCGCCTGCCTTCGCGCCAGGAAACGGCGTATTTGCAGGAGATCGTGCGTTTCGCGAAGATCACGCGATCGGGCGACAAGGCGGAGCTCGCAAGCGTGCCCGAGACGGCGGCGGTGTGGTCGATGGTCACGTCGACGCGCGACAACTGCCTCGGCCAGGAATGCCCGCATTACAAGGACTGCTTCGTAATGCAGGCGCGCCGCGAAGCGCAGCAAGCCGATATCGTGGTGGTGAACCACCATCTGTTCTTCGCCGACATCATGCTGCGCGACACGGGCATGGCCGAGCTGCTGCCGAGCGCGAACACCATCATCTTCGACGAAGCGCACCAGTTGCCCGAAACGGCGACGCTCTTCTTCGGCGAAACGCTCTCGACAGCGCAGTTCCTCGAACTGGCGCGCGACTGCGTGGCCGAAGGCTTGAGCCATGCGCGCGACGCCGTGGAGTGGGTGAAACTCGGCGCGGCGCTGGAGCGCGCCGCGCGCGACGTGCGGCTTGCGTTCAAGGAAGACTCGCTGCGGCTCTCGATCACGCAGTTGCCCGCCGATCATCCGCTTTTCGACGCGCTCGACGCACTGCAAACCGAGCTGGGCGCGCTCGCCACGGCGCTCGCGGGTCAAGCGGAGCGTGCGGAGTCGCTGGGCGCTTGCCTGCGGCGTGCGCGCGAGCTGCAAGGCATCCTCGCGGGCTGGACCGTGGCCGATGACGCCGCGCCGTCGCGCGAAACGCGCAAGCCTGATGCGAGTGAACGCGCAGAGGGGACAGACGCTGCTCAGGCGGCCGAAGACGCCGACGAGAAAGTGCGCTGGGTCGAAGTGTTCTCGCACACGGTTCAACTGCACGAAACACCGCTTTCGGTGGCGCCGATCTTCGCGAAGCAGCGCGCCGGCGTGCCGCGCACGTGGATTTTCACCTCGGCGACGCTTTCGGTGCGCGGCGATTTTACGCATTACGCGGCGCAGATGGGCCTCAGTTCGCGCCGCTCGATGACGCTGCCAAGCCCGTTCGACTATCCCACGCAAGGGCTGCTGTACGTGCCGCGCAATATGCCGCAGCCGTCGTCGCCGCAGTTCACCGACGCGGTGTTCGAGGCCGCGCTGCCGGCCATCGAGGCGTCGGGTGGCGGCGTCTTCATGCTGTGCACGACGTTGCGCGCCGTCGACCGCATCGCTGCGAAGCTGCGCGACACGATCGAAGCACGCGGCTGGAACACGCCGCTGCTCGTGCAGGGCGACGCGAGCCGCACGGAGCTGCTGGAGCGCTTTCGCGCCTATGGCAACGCGATTCTCGTGGGCAGCCAGAGTTTCTGGGAAGGGGTGGACGTGCGCGGCGACGCGCTCTCGCTCGTGGTGATCGACAAGCTGCCGTTTGCGCCGCCTGATGACCCCGTGCTGGCGGCGCGACTCGATGCGCTCGCAAAGAAAGGTCTGAGCCCGTTCGCGGTGCACCAGCTACCGCAGGCGGTGATTACGCTCAAGCAGGGCGCAGGGCGGCTGATTCGTGCCGAAACCGACCGCGGCGTGCTAATGATCTGCGACACGCGCCTCGTCGACAAACCGTACGGCCGGCGCATCTGGCAAAGCCTGCCGCCGTTCAAGCGCACGCGCGAGATCGAGGTGGTGAAGGCCTTCTTCGAAGGGGAAGGCGAGCAGGCACTGGAGCCGGGCGCGGCCAACTAGCGCGTGAACGCGGCGCGTATGCCTCAGGCATGCGCGCTCCAAAACAAAAAAGCCACGAACGAAAGTTCGTGGCTTTTTTGCTTGCCCGCCGTACGCATGGCGCTGGCGCCAGACTGTACGACGATCCGCATCGATGCCCGCGGGGACCGAAGTCCCGTGCGAGCCTCGCGCGAACGCAACTTACTGGCTTGCGCCCGAAGCAGCAGCCGGAGCCGAAGCGCCTGCGTCCGAAGCAGCAGCGCCAGCGTCCGAAGCAGCGGCGGTAGCCGAAGCAGCAGCGTCGCTCGCAGCAGCAGCAGCGCCCGAAGCAGCAGCTGCCGCGTCCGAAGCGGCAGCAGCCGGTGCCGAAGCGGCAGCAGCATCGCTAGCCGGCGCAGCAGCTTGGTCGCTGCTCTTGTTGCACGCAGCGAGTGCAACGGCTGCCAGCAGGGATGCTACGAGGAGGGATTTCTTCATGATCACGTCCTTTTATGGTTAAAGGTAAGCAACAGCGCAAAATAAAACCGGTAATGTGCCCCAACACCGACCTGAGCCGCTGGTGGAGACGCACTGCAAGAGCGTGAATCTTCCCTACGGCCTGGGCGGAAATTATAGGCACTTTCGTATCGACCGTCGACAAATCCGGGGACAATACGTTGTCTTTCTCATACAAGCACTATATTAGTACGGTATAACAGTCCGAAGCGCTTAGGCAAGCACCCCGAGCCGTAACCAGCCCGCACGATACCACTCGTGTAGCAACGCTGTCACACACGAATCGTGTGAGAGTGTTACAAAGCGTTTCCCATCCAGCAAGCGATTATCGGCCAATTCCGGTAGCCACTTTCTCGCTTCTCTGAGCAAGTATTGTTCCCCGTTCAGGTAATACGAGCGCGCATCGTAAAGCAGGATTGTCCTGCGGTCGAGTGTTATCCCGCTTTTTGCGGCTCGCGCAACGAAACGGGCTTCGTCGAGCGGTTTTTCAGGGGTGTCGAACACGACATTGGCTTTCGGTTCGGACAGCCACGAGCCCACGAACGAGGAGACGTCTGCGTCACTCCAACGCACTTTAGCAAGCACGCCGGCAACGCGCTCTACGAGTGCCGGGGGCAGTTGCGCCGGACGCGACACGGCCGGCTGGTCGGGGTCGCGATAGAGCGAGGATTTGCCTGCGCCGTCGTCCGCGCGGCGCTCGGCGAGCCAGTACAGGAACTGGCTCGTCAGCTCGGTCGTGGAAGGCGAACGAAAGCCGATCGAGCAGGTCATGCATTCGCCTTCGGCCACGCCGTCGTGGGCGATGTGCGGCGGCAGGTAGAGCATGTCGCCGGGCTCTAGCACCCACTCTTCCTCCGGCTCGAAATTCGCAAGAATCTTGAGCGGCAGGCCGTCCTGCAACGACAGGTCGCGCTGGGCGCCGATGCGCCAGCGCCGCTTGCCGTGAACCTGTAACAAAAAGACATCGTATGAATCGAAATGCGGGCCGACGCCGCCGCCGTCCGTCGCATACGAAATCATGAGGTCGTCGAGACGGGCGTCCGGCGCGAAGCGAAAACGCTCCAGCAGGGCGCGGGCGCGATCGTCGTGCAGATCGGCGCCTTGCACGAGCAGCGTCCACTGGCGCGTTTTCGGCGTGGGTAGTTCGTCGGGCGAGAACGGACCGTGCTCGAGCGCCCAGCGGCGGCGGAAATGCGTGATGAGGCGCGACTCGACGTCGTCGCTGTCGGCCAGCGCGAAAAGCTCGTCGCGCGAGAGCGGCGCCTCGATCTGGGGAATCGCCTGGCGGATCAAAAGCGGCTTTTTCTGCCAGTATTTGTGCATGAACTGCGCCGGAGTCAGGCCGCCCAGAAGCGGCGTGGGAACATCGGGCGCGGGACATGCCAAGGGGAGGGAGGCGCGCCGCTTGCGCGCGTCCACCGGGTGGTCTGGGGACCGCTTCGGCATCGTATAATGTGGTCTGTAATCTGGAGGAACGAATGAAAATTGCAAAGGACACCGTCGTGTCGGTCGCTTACAAGCTATCGGATGCGCAGGGCAATCTGATTGAGGAAAGCGACGAGCCGATGGTCTATCTGCACGGCGGCTATGATGGCACGTTCCCCAAGATCGAGGAAGTGCTGGACGGGCAGGAGCCGGGCTTCGAGACCCAGATCCAGCTCGAACCGCAGGACGCCTTCGGGGAATACGATCCCGATCTCGTGAAGATCGAGCCGCGCAACCGCTTTCCCGAGCCGCTTGAAGTCGGCATGCAGTTCGAAGGCACGCCTGAAGAAGGCGACGAAGATCTCGACACGCTCATCTACACCGTCACCGACGTCGCGGAAGACAAGGTCGTGCTCGACGGCAATCACCCGCTCGCGGGCATGGCGCTGCGTTTCGCGCTGACGGTCAAGGAAGTGCGCGTGGCCACCGAAGACGAGATCGAGCATGAGCACGCGCATGGCGCGGACGGCCTCGAAATCGTCGACGAAGACGAAGAAGACGACGGCGACGAAGGCGTTTCGAAGCCGACGCTGCACTGATCCCTGCGGATCAATGAGCGACGCCGCCTGACGCTGGTGCGCCGGGCGGCAACACCTGGCGCACGCCGTGGTGCTCTCCATTCAGGCCGTTCTGGCCGTTCACGCCGCTCTCACCATTGGCCCCATTCGATCCGGTCTGACCGCCCTGTGCGGGCCAGGCGGGCACCAGCATGCCGTCGCCCGCGTTGCCCTGCGGCACGCTGCTGGCGGGCAACGCGGTACCCGACGCACCGGGCGCGACATCCGGCGACTGCGGCATGCCGGGAATCTCGGTCACGTCAGGCATCGACGAGATCTCGGGCATTTCCGGCATGACGGGTGCTTGCCCGGCTCCTGGCGTGAGCAGCGGAGGCAGCAGCGGCAAATGTTTCGGGACGTCTCGCACGCTTACGCGCAGCGGCGTAGCGCGCGTCTTGTCGGCGTCCACCTGAAGCCATTGCGTAAGCGGATCGCGCAACGAAAACGCAATGCGCGTGACGTTATCTATCCTTACCCCTTTTTCATTGCGCAACGGCTGATCGATCGTGAAGCCGTGCGCAAGCTTCGTGTCGTCCGCGTTCACGATGATGACCGGGCCGCGGAACGTCTGCGCGAGCTTCACGAGGCTGCGGCGCAACTCCACATAGCCGTCGCGCGGCGCGCGGCGAAAGCGCAGCCAGGCGAAGCGCTCGGGGCGCTCGTAGTGCTCCGGGAGCGCATTG
The DNA here is from genome assembly GCF_003096875.1 of Paraburkholderia unamae. Taxonomy (NCBI): domain Bacteria; kingdom Pseudomonadati; phylum Pseudomonadota; class Betaproteobacteria; order Burkholderiales; family Burkholderiaceae; genus Paraburkholderia; species Paraburkholderia unamae. The sequence continues at coordinate 327,045 of NZ_QEOB01000007.1, read as the reverse complement.
CCCTGCATGAAGACGACGATCGCTCGCGCGTTGCGGCGCTTCGCGTATTCGGCCGCGTGCTCCAGCCAGAAGCCGTTGGCGATCACGCGGTCTTCGAACTCGCCGTTGCGCCCGCCGGCGTTGAGAAAGTGGTTGTTGCCGTCCGGCACGTTCAGGCCGATGAACACGGTGTCGCCGAGTTGCCAGCGCACATTTTCGCGGTACGGCCGAAAGCGTGAAACCTCGCTCTCGCGCGTGAGGGTCAAGGGGTTCTGGCCGAGCGAATTCGAGTCCGCAAAAAAATTCTGGCGCAGGAAATCGAGTCGCTCGACCGCGTCGTAGGCGCCTGATCCATTCGCGCCGCAGGTCACCCAGTCGCGCTCGCCAGGCACGAACACGAGCGGCGGGCGCGATGCGTCGAGAAGGTCGTGCCGGCGTTCGTAAAGGTGGTCCGCGCAGGTTTCGTGCGCACCCTTGAGATTGCCGTCGTACACGGTGAAAGCGATTTGCGGATCGCGGCCGATGGCGTCGATGAGGCGTTGCGTCGCGGCTTCCTCGCCTGGCGAGCTGAGCACGTTCGAAACGACGGCGAAGGCAAAACGCGGCGACTGCGCGTGCGCGGCAAGCGGTGCGCCGAGCGACGACGCGAGCACCCATGCGCAGGCCACGCCGCGCATAAATTTCAGATAACGCGCGGCGCACCAGCCGCGGCCCCGCATTCGCGGCGGCCGCGGTGGCGTCGCCAGGCGACGCTCAGCGTTTCGCGTCCGGCGCTGTGGCCAGCTCATGCAGTTCGAACAACAGATCGAGCGCGTCGCGCGGGCGCAGCTCGTTCGGGTCGAGTTCGCGCAACCGCTGCGCGACAAGCGACGCGGCCGGGTCTTCCTGCACGCCTTGCGATGCGCCGTCTTGCGCCCGGTCTTCCAGGTAGGGTGGTTCGTCGTCGTAGGCGGCGGGTGCGGCGAACAGGTCGAGTTGCGGTGTGGGCTGTCCCGCCGACTGCTGCTCCAGGTGAACGAGATGCTTGCGCGCCGCGCGGATCACCGCAGTCGGCACGCCCGCGAGCTGGGCGACCTGAAGGCCGTAGCTCTGGTTAGCCGGGCCTTCCTGCACCGCATGCAGGAACACGATGCCGTGCCCATGCTCGACCGCCGACAGATGCACGTTCGCCGCTTGCGCGAACTCGGCGGGCAGTTGCGTGAGCTCGAAGTAGTGCGTGGCGAAGAGCGTGTGGCAACCGTTGCTCGCGAGCAGGTGCCGCGCAATGGCCCACGCGAGCGCGAGGCCGTCGAACGTTGACGTGCCGCGCCCGATCTCGTCCATCAGCACGAGGCTTTGCGGTGTGGCGTCGTTGAGGATGGCCGCCGCTTCGGTCATCTCCACCATGAAGGTCGAGCGGCCGCCCGCGAGGTCGTCGGCGGCGCCGATGCGCGTGAAGATGCGATCGATCGGCCCGAAGCGCGCGCGTTTGGCCGGCACATAGCTGCCCACATAGGCGAGCAGGGCGATGAGCGCGGTCTGACGCATGAAGGTCGACTTACCGCCCATGTTCGGGCCGGTGATGAGCAGCAGCTTGCGCTCGGCGTTGAGCGCACAGTCGTTGGCGATGAACTGCTCGACCTGCGCTTCGACCACCGGGTGGCGGCCTTGCTCGATGTCGATGCCGGGCGCTTCCGAGAACGTGGGCGCACTCCAGTCGAGCGCGCGGGCGCGCTCGGCGAACGCGGCGAGCAGGTCGAGTTCCGCGAGCGCCGAGGCTACGCGCTGGCAGTCGGGAATGAACGGCAGCAGCGCTTGCAGCAGCGCGTCGTAGAGCGCTTTTTCACGCGAGAGCGCGCGCTCCTGCGCCGAGAGCGCCTTGTCCTCGAACGTCTTGAGTTCCGGCGTAATGTAGCGCTCGGCGTTCTTGAGCGTCTGGCGGCGGCGATAGTCGTCGGGGACCTTGTCGGTCTGCCCGCGCGTGACTTCGATATAGAAGCCGTGGACCTTGTTGTACTCGACGCGCAAATTGCCAATGCCGGTGCGCGTGCGCTCGCGCGTTTCGAGGTCGAGCAGGAACTGGCCGCAGTTCTCGGAGATGTCGCGCAGCTCGTCGAGATCCGCGTCGTAGCCGCGGGCGATCACGCCGCCGTCGCGCACCATGGCGGCGGGTTCGGGCGCGACCGCGCGTTGCAGGAGCGCCGCGCATTCGGCGGGCGGTTCGAGCGCCTCGGCGATATGCACGAGCGAAGGCGCCGCGCCGCTCGCGGCCGCGACCTGCTCGCGCAGCGCGGGCAGCGCGGCGAAGGTGTCGCGCAGGCTGGACAGATCGCGCGGGCGCGCGGAGAGCAGCGCGAGCCGCCCGGTGATGCGTTCGACGTCGGCGATCTGGCGCAGCGCGCCGCGCAACGTGTCGACGCTCGCCTGCGGTGGCGCGTCGAGCAGCGCGCCGATGCCTTGCTGGCGCGTTTGCGCGATCGCCGCGTCGCGCGGCGGATGATGCAGCCAGTGGCGCAACAGGCGGCTGCCCATGGCCGTGCTGCACGTGTCGAGCAGCGAGCACAGCGTGGGCGATTCGGTGCCGCGCAGCGTTTCCGTGAGTTCGAGGTTGCGCCGCGTGGCCGGATCGAGGCCGATGTATTCCGATTCGGCTTCGACCTTCAGGCTGCGCACGTGACGCAACTGCTGACCCTGCGTGGCCGCCGCGTAGAGCAGCAGCGCGCCCGCCGCGCCGCACGCGCTCGTGAGCGTTTGCGCGCCGAAGCCGTCGAGGCTCGCCACGTCGAGCTGGTCGCACAGGCGTTGCTTGCCCGAGCCGATATCGAAGTGCCATGCGGGCACGCGCGTGAGCGCGCCGCTGCCTGCGGGCGGCGCCCACGCGGCGGTTTCGGCGGGCATTTCGGCAACGAGTATTTCCGCCGGACGAATCCGTTCGAACGCTGTCGCGGCCTGTTCCGGCGCGACTTCCGCGAGGCGCAGCGCGCCGCTCGCGAGATTGAGCCACGCCAGACCGACATTGACGGTCACGCCGCGCCGGTTATGGCCGGGGCACACGGCCATCAGGTAGACGTCGTTCTTGTCGGAGAGCAACGCGGCGTCTGTCAGCGTGCCGGGGGTGACGACGCGCACGACCTTGCGCTCGACCGGACCCTTCGAGGTGGCCGGGTCGCCGATCTGCTCGCAGATCGCCACCGATTCGCCGAGCTTCACGAGCTTCGCGAGGTACTGCTCGACCGCGTGATGCGGCACGCCCGCCATCTTGATCGGATTGCCCGCCGACGCGCCGCGCTGCGTGAGCGTGAGGTCGAGCAGGCGCGCGGCTTTCTCGGCGTCTTCGAAGAAGAGCTCATAGAAGTCGCCCATCCGGTAGAACACGAGCGTGCCCGGATGATCGGCCTTGATGCGCAGGTACTGCTGCATCATGGGAGTGTGTTGCGCGGTGTCGGCCGCGCCGGCGGTATGTGTAGCCATCCTCGGTGTCTTGCTTGGGGTTCAGGGCGTGAGTTTAACGCGCGCCGATTGCGTGTACAGTCAGCCGTTCGGCCAACCTTGCGCCAAAGGCGCACCCGTTATTCGTCGACCAGTGCCTTCAGGTCCACGGTGCGCGCGTTTGCCGCACTGCGCCGCATGGCGAGCCAGATCATCGAGGCGACGAATACGCCGAACACCACGATGATCCATTGCACTGGCATTTTCGCGGTGAGCAGCAGCGCATACGCGCCGAGCATGAGCAGCACCGCGAGATTCTGGTTGAAATTCTGCACCGCGATCGAGTGACCGGCGGAGAGCAGCGTCGCGCCCCGATGCTGGAGCAGGGCGTTCATCGGCACGATGAAAAAGCCTGCGAGCACGCCGAGCAGCACCATCAGCGGGTACGCGAAAAGCAGATAGAAGGGCATGATGAACGCGCCGAAGCGCACACCGCCGCCGCCCGGGAACAGCCCCTTGCTGTAGAACGCCATGCCCACCGCCACCGCGCCGCACAGGATGCCCACCGGCAGCACGCGCAGCGAGGCGCGCAGCGACACCCACGCGGCGGCCGCGCCCGCGCCGAGCGCGATGCCGAGCCCCGTCACGCCCTGCATCACGGCGGCCTTGGAGAGCGACAGGCCGAGGTTGGCGTCCGCCCATTTGAGCACGAGCAGTTGCAGCGTGACCGCCGCACCCCACATCAGGGTCGTGACCCAGAGCGCGATCTGCGCGAGCTTGTCGGTCCACAGCACGTTGAAACTGTGCGTGAAATCGCCCATGAGTCGAGCGGGCTCCCTGAGGCGGTTCTCGTAGCGTGCGCCCGTGTCGGGAATGCCGATGTTGATGATCGCGGCGAACACGTACGTGATCATCACGGCGAGCATCGCGAGGTCGGCGGCGGAATGGATGATCGGCAGCGGGTGGCGCGCGACGAACCGGTCGGCGTAAGTCGAGACGAGCGCGCCGCCCATCATCGTGCCGACGATGGTGGAGAGCACTGTGGCCGATTCGAGCCACGCGTTGGCGGCCACGAGTTTTTCCGGCGGCAGCAATTCAGTCAGGATTCCATACTTTGCGGGCGAGTAGGCCGCCGCGCCGAAGCCGACCACGCCGTAGGCGATCATCGGATGCATGCCCGCGATCATCAGCAGGCAGCCGCACGCCTTGAGGGCGTTCGAGACGAACATCACGTGGCGCTTCTGCAAGGCGTCGGCGAACGCGCCGACGAACGGCGCGAGCAGCACATACGAGATCGTGAAGAAGATCTGCAACAGCGGCGTGACCCAGGCGGGCGAGGAGATCACCGTGAGCAGCGCAATCGCCGCGATGAGCAGCGCGTTGTCGGCGAGCGACGACACGAATTGCGCGGCGATGATCGTATAGAAGCCTTTTTTCATCGGATGCGTGCGGGGGCCTCGTGCAGCAGGGCGACCGGCGAAACAAAAAAGCGGCCGAAGCCGCTCGTTGCACATGCGTAGCCGAAGCCTGACCCCGCGTGCGTTCTGTACGCGCCCCGGCGCAGCGTTGAGTGCGCCGCGGCGCGCATGGGCGCTTACGCCGCCTTGTTCACGCGCGTGTACTTCGAGAGGATCGGCACCATCTGCGCGTAGATCTTCGGGTTGCCCGCGACGACTTCGCCCACGTGCAGGAAGTCCGAGTCGCCCGTGTAGTTGCCGATCAGGCCGCCGGCTTCCGTCACGAGCAGGCCGCCCGCGGCGACGTCCCAGGGATTGAGGCCTTGCTCGAAGAAGCCGTCCATGCGGCCGGCGGCGACATTCGCCAGGTCGAGCGCGGCCGCGCCCGGGCGGCGCAGGCCCGCGCATGCGTTGGTCATTGCGGCGAACAGTTCGCAGTAGCTGTCGAGGCCGTCCTTTTCGCGGAACGGGAAGCCCGTGCCGATCAGGCCGTCGGCGAGACGGTCGCGGCGGCCCACGCGGATGCGGCGGTCGTTCAGGAACGCGCCGCGCCCGCGCGACGCCGTGAAGAGGTCGTTGCGCGTGGGGTCATAGACCACGGCCTGCGTGACGATGCCCTTGTGCGCGAGCGCGACCGAGACGCAGTAGTACTGGAAGCCGTGAATGAAGTTGGTGGTGCCGTCGAGCGGATCGATGATCCACTGGTACTCGGATTCGTTCTCCGACTGGCCCGATTCCTCGGCGAGGATGGCGTGGTCGGGGTACGCGGTCTTGAGCGTTTCGATGATGGCGGCTTCGGCCGCCTTGTCGACTTCCGTGACGAAATCGTTATGCTGCTTCTTCGCGACCTGCACGAGGTCGAGGTCGAGCGACGCGCGGTTGATGATCTGTCCGGCGCGGCGCGCGGCCTTGACAGCGATGTTGAGCATGGGATGCATGAGCCAGGATCCTTGTTGTCCGGCGCCCGTGCCGCAGCTTGCGGCGCGCCGGTGATGCAAAAGATGAAGCGTCTAACGATTGGACAGGACGCGGGCCTGGGTACGGCCTTGCGGTTCCTGTCCCGCCAACGGAGACGAATTGGATAAGAGCGGGGCGCGGCGGCGCTGGTTGCCAGTTGCCTGCCGGGCGTCGCGCGAACCGAAAACACACAGCAGCACGGCACGCCCGACGCGCGCGAAACCACCATTTTACCCGAGACCGGACCGCTCTGGCTGGCGGCGCGCCGCTTTCCCGTTTGTGCGCGTGCGGTTTGTCCGTTTAGTCCGTTTTGTCCGGTCTGCTCGCTCCGTCTGCTCTGTCCGTCCTGCCTGCGCGCGCGAGGCGCGCTAACATAGAGACTTTCCTTACGCCCGCGTTAGAGACTGATCTTGGTGCACCCCGATTCACCCGCTACCCACGCCCCGGCGGCCACCGCCGGCGAAGCCCACGAGCCGCTGCGCGGCGGCTTCACGTCCACCCGCTTCGTGCTCGTCGAGCCGAGCCATCCCGGCAACGTCGGCGCGGCGGCGCGCGCGCTGAAGACGATGGGTTTTTCGCGCCTCGTGCTGGTCGCGCCGCGCGTGCCGCAGGTCCACTGCGACCCCGAGGCGGTGGCGATGGCGAGCGGCGCCGACGACGTACTGGCGGCCGCCCACATCGTGCCGACGCTGGCCGACGCGCTCACGGGTGTCCAGTGGTCGCTCGCGCTCACGGCGCGCACGCGCGAGTACGGGCCGCCGCCCGCCGCGCCGCGCATCGCGGTGCAGGACGCCTGCCGCCAGGTAGCGCATGGCGGCGATATCGCGCTCGTGTTCGGCAACGAGCGCACGGGTCTGTCGAACGACGACGTGGAACGTTGCAGCGCGCTTGCGCATATCCCCGCGAACCCGGCCTATAGCTCGCTCAATCTCGCCCAGGCGGTGCAGGTGCTCGCCTACGAACTGCGTCTTGCGTACCTCGGCGAAAGTGCGCCTGCCGCGGCGCTGCCGGCAGCAGGTGGCGCTGGCGGCGCGCTCCAGCCCGGCGCCGTGTCGCCGCTCGCGACGAGCGACGACATCGAACGCATGTACGTGCACCTCGAAAATGCGCTGATCGCGCTCGACTTTCTCGATCCGGCCAATCCGAAGAAGCTGATGTCGCGCCTGCGCCGCCTCTTCGCGCGCTCGGGGCTCGAACGCGAGGAGGTCAATATCGTGCGCGGAGTCGCCAAGCACATCCTCATGCTCAAGGGCAAAGGCGGCGAGAACCGCTAAGGCGCGCGCGACGGCGCCAGTGCCAGTGCCGCGTCCAACCTTGCCGCCGACGGGGGCTTGCGGCCCACAAGCGGCTTTACGCCTACAATCGCCTGAAAACCGGCGAAAAGCTCATAAGCAAATGCGCGTGGCTGCAAAGGCCGCGACGCGGGTCGCGCGCGCTGTCTGACGGCGCGCGACCGCCATTCCCCTCGATTCACACGTTTTAAGCGTGACTGCCATGTTCAAGAGACTTCGCGAAGACATTGCCACGATCCGCGAGCGCGATCCCGCCGCTCGCAGCGCGTGGGAGGTCCTGACCTGTTATCCGGGTCTGCATGCGCTCGTGCTGCATCGCTTCGCGCATGCGTGCTGGCGCGCGAAGCGCCGTTGGCTCGCGCGTTATGTCTCGCAACTCGCGCGCTTTCTGACCGGCATCGAGATCCACCCGGGCGCGACGATCGGCCGGCGCGTGTTCATCGATCACGGCATGGGCGTCGTGATCGGCGAGACCGCCGAGGTCGGCGACGACTGCACGATTTACCAGGGCGTGACGCTCGGCGGCACCTCGCTCACGCGCGGCGCGAAGCGCCATCCCACGCTTGGCGCGGGTGTGATCGTGGGTGCGGGTGCGAAGGTGCTCGGCGGTTTCACCGTGGGAGCCGGGGCGAAGATCGGCTCGAACGCCGTGGTCGTGAAGCCCGTGCCCGAGGGCGCGACGGCGGTGGGCAACCCCGCTCGCATTGTCGCGCCCGCGAAGAGCGCGCCGGTCCAGGCCAAAGCGTCCTCGGCTCGCGAAGGCTTCTGCGCCTATGGCATCTCGCCCAACGCCGACGATCCGGTTTCGCTCGCCATTCACGGTCTGATCGACCACGCGGCCACGCAAACGCAACGCGTCGACGCCATCGTCGTCGCGCTCGAGCAACTCGGTGCGCGTCTCGAAGCGTTGCATGGCGCCGATGCGGCGCTGGCCGAACTGCGTCGTGTCTCGGCGGGCCTGGAGTGCGGCGGGTCGCAAGGCGAGGCGCAGAGCCGCGAAGAGAAAGCGCCCGCACGCGTCTGACGTGCTCCTGCGCGCCTTCACGTGCATCGAAGCACGCGGCGCGAAAGGGCGGCGGTGAGCCGCGCGCCGGAGCTCAGTCCAGCGGCATCATCCTGAAACCTTCGGCATCCACGCGCAGGTAGCCGCCGCGCGGCTTGCCGTGATCGAGATCCCAGTCGGGCAGAACCCAGCGCGTGCCGCCAGGCTCCTGGTGGCGCGCGGGCCGGTGCGTATGGCCGTGCACCATGGAGCCGGTGCGCGCGCGCTTGAAGAGCGCCGCCACGCCTTTCGCGGTCACGTCGTATTTCGGCAGGCGCGGACCGTTGCGGCGCGCCTCGCTCGCGCGGCGCGCCCGCTCGGCGAGCGCCCGGCGCCAGCGAAACGGCCACGCCAGAAAAAGCAACTGCGGCAGCCGGTTGCGCGCGATCTTGCGAAAGAGCTGGTAGCCGTGATCGTCGGTGCACATCGCGTCGCCGTGGGCGAGGGCGAGGCGTGTGCCGAACGCGGTGATGGCGATGGGGTCGGGCAGCCAGATCGCGCCCGCGGCTTTCATGAAGCGCTTGCCCATCAGGAAGTCGCGGTTGCCGTGCATGATGTAGAGCGCGATGCCGCGCTCGGAGAGCGTATGCATCAGCGCGGCCATGCGCGCGACGAAGGGATCGACGAGCATGTCGTCGCCGATCCAGTATTCGAAGAGGTCGCCGAGAATGAACACCGAGTCGGCCTGATCGGCCGTGACCCGGATGAAGCGTTCGAACGCGGCGACCGTGTGCGGAATCCCATCATTCAGATGCACATCGGAAATGAACAGGAACGGACGTGCCGCGTGCGGGCGCTTGCCCTCGCCGGGCACGCCCGCGGCTGCGTGTCGTAATGCCTTTTCCTGCAACATTGAAGAGGGATTCGCTTGAGTGTTGAGTGAAACTTATTCGACGACGACAGCCTTCTCGATCACGACGTCGTCAACCGGCACGTCCTGATGGAAGCCCTTCGAGCCGGTCTTGACCTTCTTGATCTTGTCGACCACTTCGAGGCCTTCGACGACCTTGCCGAACACGGCGTAGCCCCAGCCCTGCGGCGTGGGCGACGAGTGGTTCAGGAAGTCGTTGTCGGCGACGTTGATGAAGAACTGGGCGCTTGCCGAGTGCGGGTCGTTCGTGCGAGCCATGGCGATCGAGCCGCGCTCGTTCTTCAGGCCGTTGTTCGCTTCGTTTTCGATCGTCGCTTCGGTGGGCTTTTGCTTCATGGCGGCGTCGAAGCCGCCGCCCTGGATCATGAACCCGTCGATGACGCGGTGGAACACCGTGCCGTCATAGTGGCCGCTCTTCACGTAGTTGAGGAAGTTGGCGACCGTTTTCGGGGCCTTCTCGGCGTTGAGTTCGAGCTTGATGACGCCGTGGTTCGTGTGCAGTTCGACCATGATGGAATCCTTTGCCTGTGGCTGGGGGAGTGAACGTCGCGGCATCGGCACGAGGCGGGGCGTGGTGCCGGTCGCGTGTGCCGCCGCCGCGACGTGCGACGGGTGAGGGCGGCGTTGCCGCCCGGTTAGTCGATGACGACCTGCCGTGTTACCGGCTACCTGGAAACTGCGTGAAGACTGCGTGACAACGACGCGTCAATTATTTGCCCACTACGGTGGCCGACTGGATCACGATTTCCTTTTGCGGCACATCGCCCATCGGGCCGCGCGAGGTGGTGGGCGCCGCCTCGATCTTCTTCACGATGTCCATGCCCTGGGTGACCTTGCCGAACACGGCATAGCCGTTGCCGTCCGGGTTCGGATAGTCGAGGCCGGCGTTGTCCACGGTGTTGATGAAGAACTGCGCCGTGGCCGAATTCGGGTCGCTCGTGCGCGCCATCGCGATCGTGCCTGTGAGGTTCTTCAGGCCGTTCTTGCTTTCAAGCGGGATGGGTGCGCGCGTGGGCTTTTCGACGAAGCTTTGCGTGTAGCCGCCGCCCTGGATCATGAAGCCGCGAATCACGCGGTGGAAGATCGTGCCGTTGTACTGGCCGGCCTTCACGTATTGCAGGAAGTTGTCGACGGTCTTGGGCGCCTTCTCGGGATAGAGCTCGACGCGAATGTCGCCTTCACTGGTCTTGAGCAACACCTGCGGGTGCGCGGCGGCCGGCTGGCCGTTTTGCGCAAAAGCCGGTGCGTTCGCGATCAGGGCGGCGCTACCCAGCGCCAACATCAACCATTTCATGAGTATCCTCGGAAGTGCGGGAAATACGTGTCGCGGCGCGCGACGCACGGCGCGCCGCGGCTTAGTTCGACGGCGCCACGAACGGCGGCATCGCCAGCGACCCGGTCGGGCCGCCGAACTGGTAAGCGGGATTGCTGAGCGCGGGCACGAGGTTCGAAGGCTGCGTGCCGGAAGCCGCCTCGGCCGCGGCGGCGCTGCGCGGTTTTTTCGGCGCCGGCGGCGGCGCGACGATCTTCGCGATATCGGCGAGGCGCTGTTGCGTTCTGCTGTTTGTGTGGCCCACCGTTTGCGCGCGGCGGTATGACGCATCGGCCATGCGCAGGTACAGGTCGCCGAGATTTTCCCACGCGAGACTGTACGACGGGTTCGCCTTCACGGCGGTTTCCAGCGCCACACGCGCCTCGTCGTAGCGGCCGTGCTTTGCGTAAAGCGCCGCGAGGTTGTTGTACGGTTCGGGCAGTTCGGGGTAGAGCTGCGTGAGCTCCGTGAACGCTTCGATTGCGTCGTCGTCGCGGTTCAGGCGCGCGAGAATGGTCGCGCGCTTGAACTTCGCCTGCACGTCGCGCGGGTTCGTCTTGATGCGCTCGTCGAGCTGCGTCAAGGCCGCCGCCCAGTCGTGCTGGACGATCGCGCTGTCGGCGCCGGGCGTGCCGTCGGCCGTCGCCGGGGGCGCGGCAAGCGCTACGCGCGCGCCGCACAGCATGATCGCGACGCTCGCGAGAGCCGACGCGGCAAGGGTCGCAGCACGGGGCGCGCGGCCGCTGGAAGGTTTCATAGGGTGAGGTCGCGGTGTTATACTCCGAGCCATTCTAACAAAAGGTCTGTGCGTTTTCGTCGCGCGCTTTGTCCCTCGCTCGAATCGAGGGCATTTCGGGCGCGCCGCATGAATCGACGGGCTTTCTTTCGCCACTCGTGGTCGTCTCCGCCTCGATTGCAACCTGTTTGCAGGCCAGGCGCCGACAAACAGCAGCCTGAGCATCGCGGTGTACTACACCCGCCGGCTGCGGTCGGCGTTGCCGCGGATTTCCTTCGACCCACGTATCCATTGTCTCTATGGAATCACTGCGCATCTACAACACGCTCGCCCGTGACAAGCAAAATTTCGTGCCCCTCGAACCCGGTGTCGTACGCATGTACGTCTGCGGGATGACGGTGTACGACTATTGTCACGTCGGCCATGCGCGTGTGATGGTGGTGTTCGACGTCGTGCAGCGCTGGCTGCGCGCGCTCGGCTACAAGGTGACATACGTGCGCAACATCACCGACATCGACGACAAGATCATTCGTCGCGCGGTGGAAAACGGCGAGACGATCAAGCAGCTCACCGACCGCTTTATCGCGGCGCTGCATGAAGATGCGGACGCGCTCGGCATCGAGCGTCCCGATCATGAACCGCGCGCGACGCAATACATTCCGCAGATGCTCGACATGATCGGCAAGCTGGAAGCCAACGGCTATGCCTATCAAGGCGCGGACGGCGACGTGAATTACGCGGTGCGCAAGTTCGCGAACTATGGCGCGCTCTCGGGCAAGTCGATCGAGGATCTGCGCGCGGGCGAACGTGTGGCCGCGAACGATGCCAAGCAGGATCCGCTTGACTTCGTGCTGTGGAAACAGGCAAAACCTCAAGAGCCGGCCGACACGAGCTGGGAGTCGAAGTACGGGCGTGGGCGCCCCGGCTGGCACATCGAGTGCTCGGCCATGGGTTGCACGCTGCTCGGCGAGCATTTCGACATTCACGGCGGCGGCCAGGACTTGCAGTTTCCGCACCATGAGAACGAGATTGCCCAGAGCGAAGGCGCAACGGGCAAGACGTTCGTCAATACGTGGATGCATAACGGCTTCGTGAATATCGACAACGAGAAGATGTCGAAGTCGCTCGGCAACTTCTTCACGATCCGCGAAGTACTGGCGAAGTACGATGCGGAAGTGGTGCGCTTTTTCATGGCGCGCGCGCACTATCGCTCGCCGCTGAATTACAGCGACGTGCATCTGGACGACGCACGCAACGCGCTCACGCGTCTTTACACGGCGTTGAAGGACGTGACGCCGGATGCGGGCGAGCTCGACTGGAACGAACCGTACGCGCAACGTTTTCGCGCGGCGATGAACGACGACTTCAACACGCCGGTGGCGATTGCCGCGCTGTTCGAGCTCGCGAGCGAAGTGAACCGTACGCGCGACGCCGTGCTCGCGCGTCAGTTGCAGCGCCTCGCACGCGTGATCGGGCTGCTCGTGCGCGAGCCGCGAGTGTTCCTGCAACAGGCCGCGGGTGCGCAAGAGGCAGGCGCGCTCGACGTGGCGGCGATCGACGCAAAGATCGCGGCGCGCACGGCGGCCAAGCAGGCGAAGCAATATGCGGAGGCGGACCGGATTCGGGCCGAACTGCTCGAAGCCGGTGTCGCGCTCGAAGACAAACCGGGCGGATTGACCGAGTGGCGCCGCGTGTGAGCGGGCTGTCCAGTTTCCACTGATCGATTCGCGAGGCAGGAGGCAGGATGGCAACGGCCACGAAGACGCAGGCCAGGCGGTCTGCGTCGCTCACGGGCGCCGCAGCGGGCAAGCGCGGTGCCGACACCAAAGCGGCGAGTGCCGCGGCGGCAGGATCGGGTGCAAAGCGCGCGCTCAACGGCGCGGGTGCGCAATCCGCTGTAAAAGCAGCAGGCAAGACGGCCGCCCGGCCGGCGCGCGCGAAGACCAATGGCTCGGCGGTCTCGCATGACGCGCTCGACGGCGCGGCGATCGACGCCGCGCTCGCCGACGGCCCGGCGGCGCTCGAAGCGGTGGAGCCGGCCGCGAACGCGCTCGGCGATCTCGAATTCGAAGTGCAGCGTCCCGACTACTGGGACAAGGCTTGCGCCGACCTCGTCAAGCGCGACCGCATTCTCAAGAAGCTGATTCCGAAGTTCGGCCCGGTGCATCTGCTGAGCCGCGACGATCCGTTCGTCACGCTCGCGCGCTCGGTGGTCGGCCAGCAGATTTCGACGGCGGCCGCGCAGGCGCTGTGGCAACGCGTGGAAGCCGCGTGCCCGAAGCTCGTGCCGCAACAATTTCTGAAACTCGGTCACGAGAAGCTCGCCGCGTGCGGACTTTCGAAGCGCAAGACGGAATACATTCTCGATCTCGCGCAGCATTTCGTTTCCGGGGCGCTGCACGTCGGCAAGTGGACGTCGATGGACGACGAGGACGTGATCGCCGAACTCACGGCGATTCGCGGCATCGGCCGCTGGACCGCCGAGATGTTCCTGATCTTCAATCTCGCGCGTCCCAATGTGCTGCCGCTCGACGATCTCGGCCTGATCCGTGCGATCAGCGTCAACTATTTCAGCGGCGAACCGGTCACGCGCAGCGAGGCGCGCGAAGTGGCGGCCAACTGGGAGCCGTGGCGGACTGTCGCGACCTGGTATATGTGGCGCAGCCTGGAACCGTCGTAAGGCGCTGGCCGGACCGGCGCGCCGGGCGCGCGCAGCCGTGCGCCGCGGCCCGCGCCCCGATCGGATGACGCCTGGATTAACAAGAATATTCCTATCGATATCTGAAATCGATAGTTCTGAGCCGATTTCGGCGCGGGCTGACGCGGTTAGAATACGCGCTGCCGCAAAGTGAAGGATTCCCACACATGAAGACCACGTTTCTGGATTTCGAACAGCCGATCGCTGAACTGGAAGCGAAGATCGAAGAACTGCGCTTCGTTCAGGACGACTCGGCCGTCGATATTTCGGAAGAAATCGAGCGGCTGTCGAAGAAGAGCCAGCAGCTCACGAAGGACCTCTATGCGAACCTGAGCCCGTGGCAGGTTTCGCAGATCGCGCGTCATCCGCAGCGTCCGTACACGCTCGATTACGTGCACGAGCTGTTCACCGATTTTCACGAACTCCATGGCGATCGCTCGTTCGCGGACGACCTCTCCGTGGTCGGCGGTCTCGCGCGCTTCAACGGCCAGGCCTGCATGGTGATCGGCCATCAGAAGGGCCGCGACACGAAGGAGCGCGCCGCGCGCAACTTCGGCATGCCGCGCCCCGAGGGCTATCGCAAGGCCGAGCGCCTGATGCGTCTTGCCGAGAAGTTCGGTCTGCCCATTTTCACGTTCGTTGACACGCCGGGTGCGTATCCGGGTATCGGCGCGGAAGAGCGCGGCCAGTCGGAGGCGATCGGCCGCAATCTATATGTGATGGCCGAGCTGAAGACGCCGATCATCACGACGATCATCGGCGAAGGCGGTTCGGGCGGTGCGCTCGCCGTGGCCGTGGCCGACACGGTCATGATGCTGCAATTCTCGACTTACTCGGTGATCTCGCCGGAAGGCTGCGCCTCGATCCTGTGGAAGAGCGCCGCGAAAGCGCCGGAAGCCGCCGAAGCGCTGGGCCTCACGGCGCACCGCCTCAAGGCGCTCGGCCTGATCGACAAGATCGTGAACGAGCCGCTCGGCGGCGCGCATCGCGACCCGAAGGGCATGGCCGCGCTGCTGCGCCGCGCGCTCGCCGACTCGCTGCGCCAGTTCCAGGGCATGAGCATCGCCGACGTCAAGGAGCGCCGCTTCGAGCGCCTGATGGCTTACGGCAAGTTCAAGGAAACGACGCCGGGCGCGTAACGCGCACGACGTCATCGCTTGTTCACGTCTGCGGTCGTGCGATGACCGACCATCCCGAATCCGACGCCGGGCGTATCGTTATCGATGCGCTCGGCGTTGTGCTTTCCACGCTGCCCCACGACGCGCGCATTGCCATTGCGTATAGCGGCGGGCTCGACTCGTCCGTGCTGCTCGACGCCGCGGTGCGCACGGCGGGCGCGGCGCGCCTCGTGGCGCTGCACGTGCATCACGGCCTGAGCCCGAGCGCCGACGCCTGGCTTGCGCATTGCGAGACGCACGCGCACGCGCACGGCGTGACGTTCGACGCGCGGCGCGTCGACGTCGCGCGCGACGATCCGGCCGGCGTCGAGGCGGCCGCGCGCGACGCGCGCTACCGCGCGCTCGACGCGATGTGTGCGGCGCACGGCGTGCAGGCGCTCTGGCTCGCGCAGCACGCCGACGATCAGGCGGAAACGGTGCTTCTCCAGCTATTGCGCGGCGCGGGGCTGGCGGGCATGGCGGCCATGGCGCCGGTGCGCGCGGGCGCGAGCGGCGTGCCGCGCATGCGCCCGCTGCTCGCTTTGTTGCGCGCGCAACTGGAACGCTACGCCCGAGCGTATCGGCTGGACTGGATCGACGACGAATCGAACGACGACACGCGCTACGCGCGCAACGCCTTGCGTCACGATGTGATGCCGGCGCTTTCCGCCCATTTCCCCGGTTATCGCGATGCGCTCGCGCGCACGGCGGCGCACGCCGCCGCGTCGCAGCGTTTGCTCGACGATCTTGCGCGGATCGATTTACGCGAGGTCGAGTGCGAGGAGGGCAGTGCGCTTTCGCAGGCCGGGCTTCTCGCGCTCGACGACGCTCGCGCGCTCAATCTGCTGCGCTACTGGATGCGCGCGCTTGGCATGCCGGCGGCGTCGGCGGCGCGTCTGACCGATGCGCTGCGGCAACTGCGCGAGACCGCGCGCGAAACGGGCAACGGCCACGCGTTGCGCGTCGATCACGCGGGGCGCCGGCTGCGCTGTTATCGCGGTCGGGTGTCGTGGGAGGCTGCACGCGCGAGCGAAGGGGCGGAGCGTGCGCATGCGAGTGTTACCGCGTCACGCGCTGCCGTCTCGTCACGGTGGCGCGGTGAAGAAATCTGGCGTCTGCCTTCATGGCGCGGCACCTATGTTTTTGCGCCCGCCGCGGCCGATGACCCCGACGCCGTGCCCGAGCAAGTGCTCACGCGCGCGCCGCTCGTCGCGCGGGAACGCAGCGGCGGCGAACGCTTGCGCGACGAGGCGGCTAACGTGAGCCGCACGCTCAAGAACCTGTTCCAGACGCATGGCGTGCCCGCGTGGGAGCGCGACGTGCCGCTACTGTTCGTGGGGCAGACGCTGCTGTTCGTGCCCCGTATCGGCGTGAACCGGTCGGCGTTGGGCGCCTTGCCAACCGATCCCCGCGCGGCGTGGCGTCGCATCGAATGGCGCGAGGATCTCGTGATCGCCTGATCGCGTCGCCGCGCGCACACGCATCCTTCAATGACGCGGGCGCGTCCGAAGCGATCGTTCCCCCGCAAATCCTTGCCCCGCAAGCGTTTTTCGGCCTCCGCAAGCGTGTTCTGTCTTGTAATTTCGACGTCAATCGGGTAGTGTAAGTCGTTTGTCCAGCCCGCTTTTTCGCGTTCACGGACGCCGTCAAAAGCGGCGTGTGCCGTGAAGGCGCGATTTCTCCTTCGAGCGGTATCCGACGGTTGCAGGGATGTCGTAGCGGTATGCGGGCAGGGCGCAAGAAGAAGGCACAGGCATGTCACAAGCGTGCATCGACACCGATGCGGCGGCCTTCGCGCCCCTGAGGCAAAACCCGCGCGTGCTGCACGCGCTGAAGCCGCCGCCATGGGCTTGAGTGACCGGGCGGCCCAGTCCTTCAGCGCGCCAGCGCAGTAACATCTCCAGTTCAGAACGACAATGGCACTCATCGTACACAAATACGGCGGCACCTCGATGGGCTCGGTCGAGCGCATCAAGAACGTCGCCAAGCGCGTCGCCAAATGGCACAAGGCCGGCCACAAGATGGTCGTCGTGCCTTCGGCAATGTCCGGCGAAACCAATCGCCTGCTCGGTCTCGCGAAAGAAATTTCGCCGCAGCCGAGCCCGCGCGAACTCGACATGATTGCGTCGACGGGTGAGCAGGTAAGCGTCGGCCTTTTGTCGATCGCCTTGCAGGAAGCCGGCGTCGACGCCATCAGCTACACCGGCTGGCAAGTGCCGGTCAAAACCGACAGCTCGTTCACCAAGGCGCGCATCAACGACATCGACGGCGATCGCGTGCTGGCCGATCTCGACGCCGGCAAGGTGGTCGTGATTACGGGCTTCCAGGGCATCGACCCGGACGGCCATATCACCACGCTCGGCCGCGGCGGCTCGGACACCTCGGCGGTGGCCGTCGCTGCGGCGCTGAAGGCTGACGAATGCCTCATCTACACGGACGTCGACGGGGTCTACACGACGGACCCGCGCGTGGTTGACGACGCGCGCCGTCTCGACCGCATTACGTTCGAAGAGATGCTGGAAATGGCCAGCCTCGGCTCGAAGGTGCTACAGATCCGCTCGGTGGAATTCGCGGGCAAGTATCAGGTGAAGACGCGTGTGCTCTCCAGCCTGACCGACCCGCTGATGAACCTCGACGAGGAAATGTCCTCGGGCACCCTGATTACTTTTGAAGAAGACGAGACCATGGAAAAAGCAGTCATCTCGGGTATCGCGTTCCAGCGCGACGAGGCCCGCATCATCGTGATGGGCGTGCCCGACAAGCCCGGCATCGCGTATCAGATCCTCGGCCCGGTGGCGGACGCTAACATCGACGTCGACATGATCATCCAGAACCAGAGCGTGGCCGGCAAGACCGACTTCACGTTCACGGTGGGTCGCGGCGACTACCAGCGCGCCATGGACATCCTCACGAACCAGGTGAAGGGTCACGTGAGCGCGGAGCAGGTGCTGGGCGACGCGAAGGTCTCGAAGGTTTCGGTGGTCGGCGTGGGCATGCGCTCGCACGTGGGCGTGGCGAGCAAGATGTTCCGCACGCTCTCGGAAGAGGGCATCAACATCCAGATGATCTCCACGTCGGAAATCAAGATCTCGGTGCTGATCGACGAGAAGTACATGGAGCTGGCCGTGCGCGCGCTACACAAGGTGTTCGATCTCGAGCACGCGTAATTTGCGCTTGCGTCGTTGCGCTGTTGTTGTTTCATGACGCGGGTGTGACGCGTTTTCACCGGTCAAGATGCTGTTCGCGAAGTTCGCTGCGCGGTTGCAGAAAAAACTTCGAAAAAAAGCGTCTTATGAATTGACCGGAACGCTCTTACCCGCTATTATCTTGGCTTCGTTGCGCTGCCTCCCTGGCGCGAACGAAGTTTTCGGGAGACGTGGCCGAGAGGTCGAAGGCACTCCCCTGCTAAGGGAGCATCTGGGCCAAAACCTGGATCGAGGGTTCGAATCCCTCCGTCTCCGCCAGTAATGGCGGTGGAAACCCCGCAAGTCTCGGCTTGCGGGGTTTTTCTTTTTCCGTGCCCGTTACGCGAAAAGCAGTCTCGTGCACGACAGGCGCCTGCGTGTTCGCAGTCGGATCGCGGCGCGTCGATGGTTCTGCCCTTGCGCCGAGTCACGTCAGCCGGATTTCAGTAGGAGTACGACAAATCCTCCGCGTATTCCAGCGTCGGGTTCGGGTACGATGCTCCGAGAGAGAGCAGGGTGTACGAAGACTGATATGGAGTGCGAATGAAATCGGGCGATTCTTGCGGATGCCCATGCCCGCCTCCCAACCGACGCGCGACCATGCGCGCGCATGCATGCAGCGGCTCACATTCCTGTTGACGGCAGTACGCTCCCGCGCCGGCAATGCTATCCTCCGCAGCGCCGTTGCTCGCGGTGCTGCGCCGCAAGCGCTCGCACCTATGTAACGAGACGTAACGACAAAGAACGTGGGGCAGTTTTGTGCATCAGTTCTTACAAGTTTGAAATACGCAGGCGAGAGGTGCTGCGTTATATTGGTTTCAAGAAAACATCAAACCCGAAAGGTGAGTCCATGAAGTTCCCACGTGTTGTTGCAATGCTGCTCGGGGGCGTGGCTATTGGCGCTTCAAGTGCTGCCATGGCTGGCGTGAGCGTTGGTGTCAACATTGGTATTCCGGCCCCGGTTTATGTCGCGCCGCAGCCGGTCTATGCGCCGCCGCCGCCGCCGCCGGTCGTCTATCAACCGGCTCCAGTGTATGCAGTGCCGCCGGCGATCGTGATCGGCTGGCACGGCGACCGTTACTGGGACGGCCGCCGCTACTGGGGCCGTGACGACTGGTATCGCCATCACGGTGGGTACGGTGGCCCTGGCCCCGGCCGTGGGCACTATGACCGGGATCACGGCGGTCCTCCGGGGCATTGGCACTAAGCCTCCGCCCGGCCGTCAGCGCGCGACGCGTCAAGCTGTCGCGCCAAAACAAAAGCCGCCTGAAAAGGCGGCTTTTGTTTTGTTGCCGTTGCACACGCAACGAGGCGCATGCAACCCGGCAAGCGGGTAAGCAGGCTTATTCGAGGCCGGCCATGCCGCCCACCACGGCGTTGAAGCCCGAGTCGACGTGCATGATCTCGGCGGTCACGCCGGCTGCCAGATCGGAGAGCAGGAACGCAGCAGAATTGCCGACCTGTTCGATGGTCACGTTGCGTTGCAGCGGGGCGTTCTGCTCGACGAAGTCGAGAATCTTGCCGAAGCCCTTGATGCCACTCGCCGCGAGCGTCTTGATCGGGCCGGCAGAAATGCCGTTCACGCGCACGCCTTGCGTGCCGAGCGCCACTGCGAGATAACGCACGCTGGCTTCGAGCGCGGCCTTCGCAACACCCATCGTGTTGTAGTTCGGGATCGCGCGCTCGGCGCCGAGGTAAGTCAGCGTCAGCAGCGAAGCGTTTGCGGAAAGCATCGGCTTGGCGGCCTTGGCGAGCGCGGGGAAGCTGTACGCCGAGATGTCGTGCGCGATGCGGAAGTTCTCGCGCGTCATGCCGTCGAGGAAGTCGCCTGCGATCGCTTCGCGCGGCGCAAAGCCGATCGAGTGGACGAGGCCGTCGAGCGTGTCCCAGCGCTGCTTGAGGTCGGCGAAGAGCGCGTCGATCTGCGCGTCGTCGGCCACGTCGCAGGGGAACACGAGGTCGCTGCCGAATTCCTGCGCGAATTCCGTGATGCGGTCCTTGAAACGGTCGCCAACGTACGTGAACGCCAGTTCCGCGCCTTCGCGCTTGCACGCCTGCGCGATGCCGTACGCGATCGAACGGTTCGACAGCAGGCCGGTCAACAGGATGCGTTTGCCAGCGAGGAAGCCCATGAATTCTCCTAAATCAGGTCAGTGCGCCGGGCGCCAGTGGGGGCGGCGCCGCGTGGTTTGGGTAGAATTCTCTCACAACTGACAAGGCACCCCGGACAAATCCCGATCTATGACGACAGGAACGCGAGGCAGGACCGCGCGCAGCGCGCTTGGGGCGGCGGTTCCTGCGGGGCGGCGCGCGCTCGGCAAGCGACTGGCGGCCGCGTGCGCGGCGCTTGCATTCGGATTGCTGGCCATGCCGTCCGCGTATGCGGTCCACGCCATTGCGCAATACGGCGAGCCCAAATATCCGCAAGGTTTCGCGCACTTCGACTATGTGAATCCGGATGCGCCCAAGGGCGGCACGCTCGTGCTCGCCAACCCCGACCGCCTCACGAGCTTCGACAAGTTCAACCCGTTCACGCTGCGCGGCAACGCGGCGCCCGGGCTCGGCATGCTGTTCGAGAGCCTGACGACGGGCAGCCTGGACGAAGTGGCTTCCGCGTACGGCCTGCTCGCCGACGATATCCGCATTGCGCCCGACGCGCTTTCGGTCACATTCCACATCAATCCGAAGGCGCGTTTTTCGAATGGCGACCCGGTGACGGCCGAGGACGTGAAGTTCTCGCTCGACACGCTCAAGAGCCGCCAGGCCGCACCTTCGATGCAGGCGTACTTCAGCGAGATCACGCGCGCGGTGGTGGTCGATCCCGCGACGATCCGCTTCGAGTTCCGCAGCAATAACAGGGAGCTGCCGCTGATCGCGGGCGGTATGCCCGTGTTTTCGCACAAGTGGGGCCTGCGTCCCGACGGCAGCCGCATCGCCTTCGATCAAATCGCGTTCGAGCAGCCGATCGGCAGTGGTCCCTACGTGATCGACCGTTATTCGAACGGCCGCACGATCACCTACAAGCTCGACCCGAACTACTGGGGCAAGGGGTTGCCCGTGCGCGTGGGCACCAACAACTTCGAGCGCATCACCTACAAGCTCTATTCGGACGACGTCGCGCGCCTCGAAGCGTTCAAGGCGGGCGAGTATGACGCGCTGGTCGAATACGTCGCGCGCAACTGGGTGCGGCGCGACGTCGGCAAGCGCTTCGACAGCGGCGAGCTCATCAAGAAGGAGTTCCCGCAGCACAACGGCACGGGCATGCAGGGTTTCGTGATGAACCTGCGCAAGCCGGTGTTCCAGGACGTGCGTGTGCGCCAGGCGCTCGACCTCGCGCTCGACTTCCCGTGGCTCAACCGCATGCTGTTCTATAGCCAGTATCGGCGCATCGACAGCTGGTTCGCGAACACGCAATTGCAGGCGAAGGGCTTGCCGTCGCCTGGCGAACTCGCGCTGCTCGAGCCCTGGCGCGAGACGCTCGACCCCGCCGTGTTCGGCCCGCCGCCCGTGCAGCCCGACACGAGGCCGCCGGGCTCGCTGCGCGCCAATCTGCTCAAGGCGCGAGCGTTGCTGGCCGAGGCGGGCTGGACCTACCGGGACGGCGCGCTGCGCAATGCGAAGGGCGAGCCGTTTACGTTCGAGGTGCTCGACGATACGAGCGCGTCCGCGCAGTGGGCGCCGATCATGGCGCAGTACACGCAGGCGCTCAGGCGGCTCGGCATCCAGGTGAACTATCGCTCGGTCGATTTCGCGCTCTACCAGAAGCGGCTCGACGCCTTCGACTACGACATGACGACCATCAAGTTCCCCGACGTGCAGGTGCCGGGCGCGGAGCAGGTCGACCGTTTCGGCAGCAAGGCCGCCGACCAGCCGGGCTCGGGCAATCTGCTGGGCCTGAAGTCGCCGGCCGTCGATGCGATTCTCAAGGCGCTCACGCAGGCGCAGACGCTCCAGCAACTGCTCGACGCCACGCACGCGCTCGACCGGGTGCTGATGCACGGCTACTATGTGGTGCCGCAGTGGTACAGCGCGACCCATCGCGTGGCGTTCAAGAACACGCTGGCGTATCCGGCGAAACTGCCGCTGTACTATGGCGCGAACGACTGGATCATCTCGACGTGGTGGCAGAAGTCGCAAACCCAGCCACAGCCCGAGCCGCCCCCCGATCACTCGGCGGCTGGTCATTAACAACGGACACGACGGAAGCAACGAATCATGTGGAGCTACATCGTCAAACGCCTGCTGCTGATGATCCCGACGCTGCTCGGCGTGCTCACGCTGACTTTCGGCGTGATCCAGTTCGTGCCGGGTGGCCCTGTCGAGCAGGCCGTGCGCGAATTGCGGCGCGGCGCGGAGCAGGGCATGCCGTTCGGCATGCGCGCGCATTCGGGCGTGGACGCGCAGCAGATCGAACAGCTCAAGCAGCTCTACGGCTTCGACAAGCCGCCGCTGCAACGCTATTTCCTGATGCTCGGGCGTTTCGCGCGCTTCGATCTCGGGCAGAGCTATTTCCATCACCAGAGTGTGTGGTCGCTCATCATCTCCAAGCTGCCGGTGTCGATCAGCATCGGCCTCTGGACCTTCTTTCTCACGTACCTGATATCGGTGCCGTTGGGCATCGCCAAGGCGGTGCGCAACGGCTCGCGCTTCGATCTCGTGACGAGCCTCGTCGTGCTGGTCGGCTATGCGATTCCGGGCTTCGTGCTGGGCGTGCTCCTGCTCGTGCTGTTCGGCGGCGGCTCGTTCGTGCAGTTGTTCCCGCTGCGCAATCTCACCTCCGACAACTGGGACACGCTCTCGCTCGGCGGCAAGATTCTCGACTATCTCTGGCACATCACGCTGCCCGTGACGGCTTCGGTGGTGGGCAGCTTCGCCGTCACGACGATGCTCACGAAGAACGCCTTCCTCGAAGAGATCCGCCGCCAGTACGTGCTGACTGCGCGCGCGAAAGGGCTCTCGGAGCGCACGGTGCTCTGGAAGCACGTGTTTCGCAACGCCTTGCTGCCGCTCGTGGTCGGGTTCCCGGCCGCCTTCATCGGCGCGTTCTTCACGGGCAGCCTGCTGATCGAGACGCTCTTTTCGCTCGACGGCCTGGGGCTGCTTTCGTATGAATCCGTCGTGCGGCGCGACTATCCCGTCGTGCTCGGCACGCTGTATCTCTTCACGTTGATCGGACTGCTAACCAAGCTGATTTCCGATCTCTGTTACGTGTGGGTCGATCCCCGCATCCAATTCGAACAACTGGAGCGCTGAGTTGAACCGAGTCCGCACCGGCGCCGAGCCCGAACTGCGCACCGAGAGCGTGCGCGCCTTCAAATCCGCCACGCCCGCGCGCCGCGTGTGGCTGCGCTTCAAGCAGCAGCGCCTTGGCTACTGGAGCCTGATCGTGTTTCTCGTCGCGTTCGCGGCGAGCCTGGCCGGCCCGCTCTGGTGCAACGACAAGCCGATCGTCGTGCGCTACGAGGGGCATCTGTATTTCCCGTTGTTCAAGGACTATCCGGAGACGGCCTTCGGCGGCGACTTCCCCACGCCCGCCGACTATCTCGATCCGTATATCCGCCACCGCTTCGACGCGCCCGGCAACTTCGCGATCTACCCGCCGAACCCGTACTACTACGACACGCTCAATTACTTCGCGAAGGTGCCGAACCCCGCGCCGCCGTCGCGGCAAAACTGGCTCGGCACCGACGAGAGCGGCCGCGACCTGTTCGCGCGTTTGCTCTACGGCTTTCGCGTGTCGGTCGAGTTCGCCCTCGTGCTGACGTTCATCGGCACGCTGCTCGGCGTGCTGGCGGGCGCGGTGCAAGGGTACTTCGGCGGCAAGGTCGACATCATCGGACAGCGGCTCATCGAGATCTGGAGTTCGTTGCCCGAGCTTTACCTACTCATCATTTTCGCGGCGATCTTCGAGCCGGGCTTCGTGCTGCTGATCGTGCTGCTCTCGCTGTTCGGCTGGATCGGTCTGTCCGACTACGTGCGCGCCGAGTTCCTGCGCAACCGCAATCAGGATTACGTGCTCGCCGCGCGCGCGATGGGCCTGTCGAACTGGCAGATCATCTGGCATCACGTGCTGCCCAATAGCCTCACGCCCGTCATCACGTTCTTGCCGTTTCGCATGAGCGGCGCGATTCTCGCGCTCACGAGCCTCGACTTTCTGGGGCTGGGCGTGCCCGCACCCACGCCGAGCCTTGGCGAGCTGCTCGCGCAGGGCAAGCGCAATCTCGACGCGTGGTGGATCGCGCTGTCGACCTTCGGCGTGCTGGTCGCCACGTTGCTGCTGCTCACCTTCATCGGCGACGCACTGCGCAACGCGCTCGACACGCGCATCTCCGACGCCATGAAGGCCGGAGGCAACCAGTGAGCGCCATGCCTCAGGAGATCGCCGCGCCGCTGCTCTCGATCGAGCACCTGAACGTGCGCTTCGGCGAGACGCTCGCCGTGGACGACGTCACGCTCGCGATCGGGCGCGGCGAGCGCGTGGCGCTGGTGGGCGAATCGGGCTCGGGCAAGACCGTCACGGCGCTGGCGGTCCTGCGCCTGTTGCGCGACGCCGAAATCGCGGGGTCGATCCGTCTCGACGGTGACGATCTGCTCGCGAAAAGCGAGCGCGCGATGCGCGGCCTGCGCGGCAACGACATCGCGATGATCTTCCAGGAGCCGATGTCGGCGCTCAATCCGCTGTACACGATTGGCGAGCAGATTGCGGAGACGATCGTGCTGCACGACGGGGTCTCGAAGAAGGAGGCCTACGAGCAGGCGGTGGGGCTGCTCGAACGCACCGGCATTACCGAGGCGCGGCGGCGCGTGTGGAGCTATCCGCACCAGCTTTCGGGCGGCCAGCGCCAGCGCGTGATGATCGCGATGGCGCTCGCGTGCCGGCCGCGCCTGTTGCTCGCCGATGAGCCGACCACGGCGCTCGACGTGACGATCCGCGGTCAGATCGTCGACCTGCTGCTCGAACTCCAGCGCGAGGAGGCGGCGCGGCGCGGCATGTCGGTGCTGCTCATCACGCACGACCTGAACCTCGTGCGCCGCTTCGCGCAGCGCGTGGCCGTGATGGAGAAGGGCAAGCTCGTTGAGTCGGGCAGCGTGGAGCAGATTTTCGAGGCGCCGCAGCATGCGTACACACAGAGGCTCATCGCGAGCCGGCCCGAGCGCAATGTGTTGCCGGTGCTGCCGATCGCGCCGGTGCTATTGCAGGCGAAGGACGTGATCGTCGACTTTGCAACGAAGCTGCCGGGATTTCGCGGGTGGTGGCACAAGGGGCGCTATCGCGCCGTAAATGACGCGAACATCGCCGTGCGCCAGGGCGAGACGCTGGGCATTGTCGGCGAGTCCGGATCGGGAAAAACGACGCTTGCGATGGCGATGCTCGGGTTGCAGCGCACGGCCGGGGGCGTCGTCGAGTTCCAGGGGCGTCCGATCGCGAGCTATGAGGGGCGCGAGAAGCTGTCGTTGCGCTCGCACTTGCAGGTGGTCTTTCAGGATCCGTTCAGTTCGCTTTCACCGCGCCAGACCATCGAGCGCATCGTGGGGGAGGGGCTCGTGCTGCATCGGCCCGATCTTTCGGCCGAGGAGCGGCGCAAGCGCATCGTCGGCGTGCTGCGCGAAGTGGGCCTCGATCGCACGGTGCTGCAACGATACCCGCACGAGTTTTCGGGCGGGCAGCGTCAGCGCATTGCCATCGCGCGCACGCTGGTGCTGGAGCCGCGCGTGATCGTGCTCGACGAACCGACCAGTGCGCTGGACGTGTCGATCCAGCAGCAGGTGTTGCGATTGTTGACGGATTTGCAACGCAAGTACAACCTGGGCTATGTGTTCATCAGTCACGATCTCGAAGTGATCGGGGCGATGGCGCACCGGGTGGCGGTCATGCAAAACGGGGCGATTGTCGAGGCCGGAGACATTTCGAACATCTTCGATAGCCCCGCGCATCCTTACACTCGAAAATTACTGAAAGCCGCGTTCGATCGCTGAGCTTTGGCGGAACTTTAGTGTGGATTTCGGTGAAATTCACCAATGAAGTGCGCATCGCGATTGAATTTTTCTATTTGTTTTGACACACAAATACTTACTGGCTAGTATCGTCCAAACTTTTCTACTAACTCCCTGATTTACGGGCAATTTCTACCGACCCATGCAGCACGGATACCTGACCCAGGCTTGTACGCGCGTCGTCGCCGGGATGTTCATCGGCGTCCTAATGGCAGCAGCTCCCGGCGCGTTCGCCGACGAAGTCAGCAGCTTTAGCCAGAATGCCTCATTTTCGCCGAGCAACACGGCGAATTCGCAGTCCCTTCCCGCGATCCAGAACGCACTTCAGAACGCCAATCAGGCGGCGCCGGCAGCAGCTCCGGCTCCGTCCGAAGGCGGCGCGAAGGCGTTTCTTTCCGGCATGGCCGGAAAGGCCGGTGACGTCGTTGTCGGCGCACTCAACATGATTGGCGTGCGTTACCGCTGGGGCGGCAACACGCCGGACTCCGGCCTCGATTGCAGCGGCTTCGTGCGCTACGTGTTCCAGGACACGCTCGGCATGTCGCTGCCGCGCCGCGCCGAGGAAATGAGCCGCGTGGGCGAGAAGGTGAGCATGAGCAACCTGAAGCCGGGCGACCTCGTGTTCTTCAACACGATGCGCCGCACGTTCTCGCACGTCGGCATCTATATCGGCGACAACAAGTTCGTGCATTCGCCGTCCACGGGCAGCACGATCCGTGTCGACGACCTTGACGACGGCTATTGGGAAAAGCGTTTCACGGGGGCTCGCCGTGTCGAGACCTCGTTCACGCCGGACCAGCAGCAAAGCCTCAAGCAGCGTGTGAGCGCCCAGTTCGACAGCAACGGCGGCAATTGATCGCGTGCTTGTAGCGCGTGCGGTAAGCCTTCGCAGCTAGCCCGTACCAGCGAATAAAAAAGCCTGCTTCGAAAGAAGCAGGCTTTTTGCGCTTGAGTCGCCACGTTCGTCGCGTGCGACTACGCCGCGACGCGCGCGGCAGCCAGCTTGCGGTCGAGTTCCGGCATGATGCGCGCCGCCGCTTCCTCGCCCGCCAGGATCGCCGCGTTGCGCTGCGTGAAGTCGCTGCTCGACATGGCGTTGAGGTTCGGGCGGATCACGACGTCGGCGTACTTGTCGAGCTCATAGGTCTTGATCGTCTGGCCCATGATCGTGAAGGTCTGCATCAGCACGTCGAACTGGCTCAGCGTCGAGGCGGTTTCCGGGCGCGCCGAGATGTCCACGGCGATCACGAAGTCGGCGCCCATCTTGCGCGCGAACGCGGCCGGCACGGGGCTCACAAGGCCGCCGTCCACATACTCGTGGCCCGCGATCTTCACCGGCTCGAAAATCGACGGAATGCTGCACGACGCGCGCACGGCGATGCCCGTGTTGCCGCGCTGGAACAGGATGGGCTGGCCTGTGCGCAGGTCGGTGGCGACCACGCCGAGCGGCCTCGCCATCTTCTCGATGGGGCGATCTCGCAGCGTCGTGTTCAGGTAGTTTTGCAGCGCGACGCCTTGCAGCAGGCCGCGCGTGCGAAACGGCATGGCCCAGTCGCTGATCGAGGCTTCGTCCATCGTCAGCGCGAGCTTGTTGAGCGCGAAACCGTTCATGCCCGAGGCGTACAGCGCAGCCACGACCGAGCCCGCGCTCGTGCCGACGACAAAGTCCACCTGCACGTTGCGCGCTTCCAGCGCCTTGATCACGCCGATGTGCGCAAAGCCGCGCGCCGCGCCGCCGCCGAGCGCGAGTCCCACGCGCAGCGGTCGCTGCGGCTTGGCGACGGGCGGTGGCGGCACGGTGGTGACGGGCGGCGTGACGTTGGCCGTCTGCGTGCCCGCGGTCGTGCAGGCGGCAAGGACGGTGGAGGCGGCCGCGAGCGAAAAGTGGCGGCGGCCCAGAGAGGGCGATGACTGCTTCAAGAAGGTTCTCCATGTGGCCCGAGCCTGCCGAGTGGTCGACACCAGGTCGACGAGCGGCGCGGTGCCCCGGTCTCTCTCGCGCGTGCGGCCGAGTGACTGTGTTTGCGCGCGCGGCGCCGCATCTTGTTGGCAAGTGGCGGCGCGCCGACATCATAAGGCAAAGGGCGGCGGGTTTTGCGAGCGTGCATGTAACGCGATGTGTCGGCGCATGATGGCGCGCATCGCTTCCTGCGAACGCATGGACGAAGGTATGGGACAGACGCCAGGACGCCATGTGCTGGTAGCGGCCGCCCGCGCCGGACTTTCCCTCGGGCCGAAGCCGCGTGCGGCGGGTATAATCCGGTCTCTAATTTTCCCGGATTTCCGTTCGCGCGCGCCCGGCTGCGCGCCCCGGCGCCCGCGCGCTTCAGGCGCGAGCCGAATGCGCCGCGAACCCTGGCTGTCCGCCGCCGCCGTTGCTGCCTTCATCGCCAGCGTCGCGCGCCGCCGGCCGGCACCGTCTTCGAGTAATCGCCCATGACCACGACTCCCGTCCGTACCCGTTTCGCGCCGAGCCCGACCGGCTTCATCCACCTCGGCAATATCCGCTCCGCGCTTTACCCCTGGGCGTTCGCGCGCCACAACGAGGGCGTCTTCGTGCTGCGGATCGAGGACACTGACCTCGAGCGTTCGACCTCGGAGTCGGTCGATGCGATTCTCGAAGGCATGGCGTGGCTCGGCCTGAATTTCGACGAAGGCCCGTTCTACCAGATGCAGCGCATGGACCGGTATCGCGAAGTGCTCAAGGAGATGGAGCAGAACGGCCTCGTGTACCCGTGCTACATGTCGACCGAAGAGCTCGACGCGCTGCGCGAGCGCCAGCGCGCCGCCGGCGAGAAGCCGCGCTACGACGGCACGTGGCGTCCGGAGCCGGGCAAGGTGCTGCCCACGCCGCCCGAAGGCGTGCAGCCCGTGCTGCGCTTCCGTAATCCGCTTACGGGCGTGGTGGCATGGGAGGACGCCGTGAAGGGTCGCGTCGAGATCTCGAACGAAGAACTCGACGACCTCGTGATCGCACGCCCGGACGGCACGCCGACCTACAACTTCTGCGTGGTCGTGGACGACCTCGACATGAAGATCACGCACGTGATTCGCGGCGACGACCACGTGAACAACACGCCGCGCCAGATCAACATCCTGCGCGCGCTCGGCGCCGAGCCGCCGGTCTACGCGCACCTGCCCACCGTGCTCAACGAGCAGGGCGAGAAGATGAGCAAGCGTCACGGCGCGATGAGCGTGATGGGCTATCGCGATGCCGGCTATCTGCCGGAGGCCGTGCTCAACTATCTCGCGCGTCTGGGCTGGTCGCACGGCGACGCCGAAGTGTTTACGCGCGAGCAGTTCGTCGAGTGGTTCGATCTCGACCATCTCGGCAAGTCGCCGGCGCAGTACGACCACAACAAGCTCAACTGGCTCAACAACCACTACCTGAAGGAAGTGGACCACGCGCGCCTGGCCGAACTCTCGAAGCCGTTCTTCGCGGCGCTCGGCGTGGACGAGGCGGCGCTCGCGAACGGCCCGTCGCTCGAAGGCGTGGTGGCGCTCTTCAAGGATCGTGCGAACACGATCAAGGAGATCGCCGAGAGCGCGATGATGTTCTATCGCGAGCCGCAGCCGGAAGCGGACGCGCTTGCGCAGCATCTGACCGACGCGGTGCGTCCGGCGCTTGCCGATCTCGCCGCGGCGCTCAAGGCCGCCGAGTGGACGAAGGAGGGCGTCTCCGCCGCGCTCAAGGGCACGCTTGCCACGCACAAGCTCAAGATGCCGCAGCTTGCGATGCCGGCCCGTCTGCTGGTGGCGGGGACGACGCATACGCCGTCGGTGGATGCGGTGCTCGTGCTGTTCGGCCGCGATGCCGTGGTGAGCCGCCTGGAGAAGGGCATTTCGGGCGCCAACTAAATTATTTGAAGAATTTTTCGCTCGGGCCCTAGCGCCCGGGCGGGAGTTCTTGTAGTATTCGGGCTCCGTTGAATACGGAGCGCGAGAAGCAGCAAATCTCACGCAAAGAGCGGCAGAATCGGGCAACGAAGTTTCAAGAAAACCTCGAAGCGCTACAAAAAACGATTCAAAAGCTCTTGACGAAAGCGAAATTGATGTTTATAATCTCGCTTCTGTTCTGCAAGGGGGTATAGCTCAGCTGGGAGAGCGCTTGCATGGCATGCAAGAGGTCAGCGGTTCGATCCCGCTTACCTCCACCAACAGAACAAGCAGTTGGCAGGATCAGGCAGTAAAGTGTGGTAGCGGCATTATCTGAAAAGATCATGTCCCCTTCGTCTAGAGGCCTAGGACATCACCCTTTCACGGTGAGTACAGGGGTTCGAATCCCCTAGGGGACGCCAGACATGAGCGGCGTCAATGAGATTGGCGAAGCATCGGGTGGAAGTCAGTCGACATCCATCTGATTGTGTCGAGTTGGAGCGGTAGTTCAGTTGGTTAGAATACCGGCCTGTCACGCCGGGGGTCGCGGGTTCGAGTCCCGTCCGCTCCGCCAGAACGAGCCCGTTCAGAAACTGTGAGCGGGCTTTTTAGTTAAAGTGACGATTACAGGCGAAAGCCCGTGTTGTCCCCTTCGTCTAGAGGCCTAGGACATCACCCTTTCACGGTGAGTACAGGGGTTCGAATCCCCTAGGGGACGCCAAATTAAAATGCGGCGCCAAAGCAGTGTGGCGACGCCGCCAGCGGGAATCAACCGACGCCCGCAGGTTGAGCAGCAAGCTGGAGCGGTAGTTCAGTTGGTTAGAATACCGGCCTGTCACGCCGGGGGTCGCGGGTTCGAGTCCCGTCCGCTCCGCCAGATTCAAAGTCGTTCAGTCGTATCGGACGGATTGCAGTTCAAGGCGAAAGCCTGTGTTGTCCCCTTCGTCTAGAGGCCTAGGACATCACCCTTTCACGGTGAGTACAGGGGTTCGAATCCCCTAGGGGACGCCAAATAAAAATGCGGCGCCAAGAAAGTCATGCGGCGACGCCGCCAACGGGAATCGACCGACGCCCGTAGGTTGAGCAGCAAGCTGGAGCGGTAGTTCAGTTGGTTAGAATACCGGCCTGTCACGCCGGGGGTCGCGGGTTCGAGTCCCGTCCGCTCCGCCAGAATAAAGCCCGTTGGATACGTCCAACGGGCTTTTTCTTTTTCCGCAGACTTTTCCCCGCTGCGTTCCTGATGTTTTCCTGATCCTTTCCCTACACGCTATTTCTGCCCGTCGTACGGACAATCTGCGATTGCCGGGCGCTGCGCGTTATCGTAGCGTTGTCGAAACCTACGTTTCCCTGCTTGCCGACATGTTCGCACCGAACGACATTCCGTCGCGTTTCCAGTTGCGCCACGCCACCATGGACGATTTCGAATTCGCCGAGGCGCTCACGCGCAACAACATGGGCGGCTACTACCTGCGGCATCACCTCGTCTGGCGCGGCGATCTCTTTCTGGCGAGCTATCGAGAATCCGAAAACTTCATTCTCGAACTCGATGGCGATGCGATCGGCGTGCTGCGCGTGACGCAGGAGGGCGACTCGCTGCACATTCGCGACGTGCAGATCGCGCAAGGGTACCGAGGCAATGGCGCAGGGACGTTCCTGCTCGACATCTCGCATCAGTGGGCGCGCGAGCGCGGCCTGCGCGAGCTGCAACTGCGCGTGTTCGTCGATAACCCGGCGGCGCGTCTTTATCTGCGCATGGGTTACCGCGTGGCGGGGCCGCGGCTTGCGCGCCTTGGCTCGATCCGCCATATGACGCGGCTGGTCTGAATTTATGGCGTAGCGTCGCGCGTCGCGGCCACGGAGTCTTCGGGTTCGTCCTCTTCCCGTTCGCCTGCGCCGCGGGCGATGAAGGCACGCGGGCTCTCGCCGAAGGCGCGGCGAAACATCGCCGAAAACGCGCTCTGGCTCTGGTAGCCGAGCTCCTGCGCCACGATGGCCATCGGCCGCCCCTGGTTGAGTAGTGGAATCGCGCGCGCGAGGATCGCTTGCTGGCGCCACTGCGAGAAGCTCACACCCAGTTCCTGGCGAAAGAGCCGCGCGATCGTGCGGGTGCTCGCACCCACGTGAGCGGCCCAGTATTCGAGCGAGCCCGGTCCCGCCGGGTCGGCGATCAGCGCCTCGCACAGCGCGCGCAAGCGCTTTTCCTCGGGCATTGGCACCGCGAGCGGCAGCGGGGCCGAGCGCGTGATCTCGTCGAGCGCCAGCGTGCCGAGCAGGCGCTCGCGCGCCGGCGTGATGCCCCGTTCGTCGAGTGCCGCGATCGTCTCGCGCAGCAGGCCCGAGACCTCGACCACGCGGCACGCGTCCAGTCCGGGTGGAATCACCGAACCGTCGACGTAGAGCGTGCGCAGGAAGGCGTCCTCGACGATCACGACCTCGTGCGTCACATACGGCGGCACCCAGATCGCGCGCGAGGGCGGCACCATCCACGTCGTACCGGGCGTCGCCATGCGCAGCACGCCGCGCGACGAATAGGCGAGCTGCGCCCACGCATGCGTGTGCAGCGCGATGGAGATGCCGGCCGGCATGGGGCGCGAGCGCACGCGAATGGGGTGCGTGGGCGTGGGCGCGAACTCGGGCGGAATATCGATCAGCTCGGCGCGGGGTGAATGGGCGAGAGGGTCCTGAGACATGGCCTGATGCGGGGGAAGGGCGAGCTGGCGGACTCATTGTAGACGCCTCGCGGCGATCCGGCTCGCGTGCGGAGGATCGGGCCGCGCACGGCGCGCGCCGGGGCATAATGTCGCCGAAACGGCAGCGAGCTCGTGTCCGGCGAGCCGCCTTGAAGGAGCAAAACGCCATGAAATACGTGTTCGTCTACGGCACACTGCGCGCGGGCGAGATCAACGACATCAACCTCGCCGCGGATCGCCACGCCATTGCGCGGCCGCGCCATCTCGGTCTCACGCGGCTAGCGGGCCGCCTGTTCGACTTCGGGAGTTATCCGGGAATGGTGACCGAGGCCGCCGATGCGCAATCGACGGTGGTGGGCGACGTCTATGAAATCGACGATGCGCTGCTGCCCGTGCTCGACGAGATCGAACAGGTCTATCCGGGCGTCGATGGTTTGTTCATTTCGAAGGAAGTGAACATCGAAGTGCAGGGCGAACGCATTGCCTGCCTTTACTATCCGGTCGCGCCTGGCGCCATCGCCGGACGCCCCGAGATCGAAAGCGGCGACTGGGTCGCGCACCGGCTGGCGCGCTGAGTTTGCGCTGAGTGCGCCGTGCGTGAAAGCACCAAGGCCCGGCGGACTTGCGTCCGCCGGGCCTTTTTCATCGGCTGATCGTTAGCTCTGCCGATCGATCAGATTTCTTCGTAAAGCGGCAGCGTCAGGAATTCGACGAAGTTATCCGCCGTCGACATCTGCTCGAAGATCTGCGCGGCGCGCTCGTAGGTCTTCGTGTCCCCGCCGACCGAAGCCTTGACCTTGTCCAGCTCCTGCGGAATCAGCTCGCGCACGTATTCGGCCGTGACCTTGCGGCCGTCATCGAGCTTGCCCTTGGGCGTGCGGATCCACTGCCACACCTGCGAGCGCGAGATTTCGGCGGTGGCTGCGTCTTCCATCAGGTTGTGGATCGGCACGCAGCCATTGCCCGCGAGCCACGAGCCCAGGTAGTGGATGCCCACGTTGATGTTGTTGCGCAGGCCCGTTTCGGTGATCGGCGCTTCCGGACGGAAGTCGAGCAGGTCCTTGCCCGCGACGTTCACGTCGGGGCGCTGCTTGCCGATCTGGTTCGGCTTGTCGCCGAGCACCTTCACGAACTCTTCCATCGCGATGGGCACGAGGCCCGGGTGCGCAACCCAGCCGCCGTCGTAGCCGTCGGTTGCGTCGCGCGCCTTGTCCGAGCGCACGCCGGCCATGGCCTTGTCGTTGGCGGCCGCGTCGTTCTTGATCGGGATGAGCGCGCTCATGCCGCCGATCGCCGGGGCGTTGCGCTTGTGGCAGGTCTTGAGCAGTTCGAGCGCATAGGCGCGCATGAACGGCACCGTCATCGTGATCTGCGAGCGGTCGGCGAGGCAGAAGTCCTTGTCGTTCTTGAACTTCTTGATGGCCGAGAAGATGTAGTCCCAGCGGCCGGCGTTCAGGCCCGAGCTATGCTCGCGCAGTTCATAGAGGATTTCGTCCATCTCGAACGCGGCGAGGATCGTCTCGACCAGCACCGTCGCGCGGATCGTGCCGCGCGGGATGCCCACGCCTTCCTGCGCCGCGACGAAGATGTCGTTCCACAGGCGCGCTTCGAGGTGGCTTTCCATCTTCGGCAGATAGAAGTACGGGCCGCTGCCGCGCGAAATCAGTTCCTTCGCGTTGTGGAAGAGGTAAAGCGCGAAGTCGAAGATGCCGCCGGAAACGCGCTGACCGTCCACCGTCACGTGCTTCTCGTCGAGGTGCCAGCCGCGCGGACGCACGATCAGCGTCGCGGTCTTGTCGTTGAGCTGGTAGGTCTTGCCGTTCTGCTCGAGCGAAATCGTGCGGCGCACGGCGTCCTTGAGGTTGAGCTGGCCGACGATCTGGTTTTCCCAGTTCGGCGAGTTCGAGTCCTCGAAGTCGGTCATGTACGAATCCGCGCCCGAGTTCAGCGCGTTGATGATCATCTTGCGCTCGACCGGGCCCGTGATCTCCACGCGGCGGCATTCGAGGTCCTTCGGCAGCGCCGCGATCTTCCAGTCGCCTTCGCGGATGGATTGGGTGTCGGCAAGAAAGTCGGGGCGCTCGCCGGCGTCGAGGCGCTTGGTGCGCTCGACGCGTGCCTTCAGCAGTTCCTGGCGGCGCGGCTCGAATGCGCGGTGCAGCTTTGCGACGAGTTCGAGCGCTTCGGGCGTGAGGATCGTTTCGAAGCCGGGCTGGATGTCAGCCGTGATCTGCATGCCTTGCGGCAGTTGCAACGTGTTCGCCATTTTCTTGCTCCTTGGTCGGTCAGATTGTGAATGCGTGGTTGTTATGGCTGCGTCGTGCGAGGCGTGCCGTCATGCGCCCGGGCTGGGGCGAGGGCGGCTTCGCCCGGCGGGCGCAGCGGTTTCGATAAAGGCGGCGAGTTCTGCCATGCCGCCGCCGGTGCCGTGCGGCGCGACGCCGAGTTCCTCGGCGGGCAGCCGCTGGCGATTGATCCAGAACGTGGTGTAGCCGAACCAGCCCGCGCCCGCGGCGTCCCAGCCGTTCGACGAGACGAACACCATCTCGCCGGGCGCGGCGTCGAAGGCGGTCGTGCCGAGCGCGTACGCGGCGGCGGCGGGCTTGTAGGCGCGCACGGCGTCGACGGAGAGCACGTGGTCGAACAGGCCGCTCATACCGGCGCTTTTCACGGCGATGTCGAGCATCTGCGGATTGCCGTTCGAGAGGATGGCGAGGCCCGTGCGCGTGCCGTTTTCGTGCGGCTCGCGCAGGCGGCGCAACACGGGCAGCACGTCGGGGAACGCGGACAGGCACGCGTATTCGTCCATCAGACGCTTTTCGCCCGCGCCCGTGAGCGGCAGGTTCAGGCGGCGCGCGGCGTAGCGCAGCGCGTCGAGCGTGATGTCCCAGAACGGGCGGTAGCGCGCGCCGGCGGGGTCCGAGAGCGTGCGCAGCTGCGTGTATTCGATCTGCTTCAGACGCCAGAGCTGCGAGAGCGCTTCGCCCTGGCCTGGAAACATCTGCTCGGCGGCAGCGACGACCGAGTGCACGTCGAACAGCGTGCCGTACGCGTCGAAAATCACTGCCTTGGGAAAGGAGATTGCGGTTGCGAGTGGTGTCGTTGTGGCCGACATAGCCTTGCACTCCATCTTCAGAGGTCGAGGTCGATTGTATTCATGAGTCGTATCACTGAAAAAGGCGGGATTGATCACTTGATCTTTTACTTTTACCCACCTAATCTGGCGACCTGATTTGTCTTTCCCTCTATTTCTGTTGCTCAGTGCCGGTATTGCCCACCCATGGACCGCTTCAAGCAGATCGAAACCTTCGTGACCGTGGCTGCCAAGGGCAGCCTTTCCGCCGCCGCCCAGGCCGAGGGTGTGGCGCCCGCCATCATCGGCCGGCGCATCGACGCGCTGGAGGAACGCCTTGGCGTGAAGCTGCTCGTGCGCACCACGCGGCGCATCACGCTCACCTTCGAAGGCTCCGCGTTCCTCGAGGACTGCCAGCGCATCATTCACGACATGCAGAACGCCGAGGCGAGCGTGTCGGCGGGCGGCGTGAAGGCGAGCGGGCACTTGCGCGTGTCGGCGCCGGCCGGCTTCGGCAGGCGGCATGTCGCACCGCTCGTGCCCGATTTCACGGTCGCGCACCCGGATGTGACGCTCACGCTCGATCTGTCGGACCGGCTCGTCGATCTCGTCAATGAAGGTTTCGATTGCGCGGTGCGTCTGGGCGAACTGCCCGATTCGTCCCTGGTTTCGCTCAAGCTTGGCGAGAACCGCCGCGTGTGCGTGGCCGCGCCCGCGTATCTCTCGCGGCGCGGCCAACCCGACACGCCCGCCGATCTCGCGCGCCACAACTGCCTCGCGTTCGGCGCGAGCGCGAACCAGCAGCGCGGCTGGGCATTCCAGCAGGACGGCAAGGTGATGTCGATCCGCGTGGGGGGCACGATGGAATGCTCGGACGGCGCGGTGCTGCACGAATGGTGTCTCGCAGGCCACGGACTTGCGTGGCGCTCGTGGTGGGAAGTCGGGGAGGACATCGCTGCGGGCCGGCTCGTGAGCGTGCTCGACGCATTCGCGGCGCCGCCCATCGGCATTCATGCCGTGTTTCCGCAGCGTAGGCATCTGCCGCTGCGCGTTCGCCTCTTTCTCGACTATCTCAAGCATACCTACGGTCAACCCGGTTACTGGGGATAGGGGCCGCGCTGCGTGTTTCCGATATCCGGGATGACCCGCACGCACGGCTTGCGCGGTTTTTTCGCGCACTACAATCGACCTGGGGGGCTTTGCGCACGCCAGCGCGAGACGCCGCCTGACTTGCCCATCATCCGCCAGACCACGGAGGGCGCCATGTTCAAGCACATCCTTGTTCCGACCGACGGCTCGGAGCTGTCGAAGAAGGCGATCGACGGCGCGATCGACCTCGCCCGCACGGTCGGCGCGCGCGTCACGGCTTACGCGTGCCTGCCGCAGTACCCATACTCGCCTTATGCCGACGTGGTGATCGAGCCGCCCGGCGACTTCCAGACGCGCAGCGAGCGCGAGGCGCGCGTGCATCTACAGGAAATCGAGGCGGCGGCACGCAACGCGGGCGTGAGCTGCGAGAGCCGCACGAGCGTGCATCCATCGCCGTATCTCGGCATCATCGAAGCCGCCGAAGCGGGCGGCTGCGACGTCATATTCATGGCCTCGCACGGGCGGCGCGGGCTCGGCAGCCTGTTGATCGGCAGCGAAACGCAGCGCGTGCTCACCCATACGAAGATTCCGGTGATCGTGTACCGCTAGGTTGGGGCCGGGTGGCGGGTCCGCAGACGCGACGAAGCACATGGCCCTGCACGCCCGGTGCGTTGGCTGGGCGTGCCGCGAGCCGGATTCTGTCCGGCGCGCGCGGCCTGTGTCTTTCTTGTTGTCGCTGCTCCCTGCTTGCTACCACCTGCCGCTTCCGCTTCTACGGCTTCTCCCTGAAACGCCTTGCGGCGCGCGCATGCCGCGCCGTTGGGCGGCCGACGCGCCCCGCCAAGGTAACGCGCGCCGGCTGCCGTCTCGTGCGCGGCGGCTTGCGCCTGCCGTTGCTGCCGGTGGTCTTACGCCACCTTCTTGTCGAAGAACTGTTCGTCTTCGGTCGACCCGTGCAGGGCGGTCGTCGACGCGTCGCGCTCGACCGTCTGCGTCACGGCGTCGAAGTAACCCGTGCCCACTTCGCGCTGGTGCTTCACGGCGGTGAAGCCCTTTTCGGCGGCGGCGAACTCGGCCTGCTGGAGCTCGACGAACGCGCTCATGTTCTGGCGCGCATAGCCGTGCGCGAGGTTGAACATCGAGTAGTTCAGCGAGTGGAAGCCCGCGAGCGTGATGAACTGGAACTTGTAGCCCATCGCGCCCAGCTCGCGCTGGAACCGGGCGATGGTCGCGTCGTCGAGGTTCTTCTTCCAGTTGAACGACGGCGAGCAGTTGTACGAGAGCAGCTTGCCCGGGAACTGCTTGTGGATCGCTTCGGCGAACTTCTTCGCGAACTCGAGATCCGGCTTGCCTGTCTCGCACCAGATCATGTCGGCGTACGGCGCGTAGGCGAGGCCGCGCGCGATCGACTGTTCGAGACCGTTGCGCGTGCGGAAGAAGCCTTCCACCGTGCGCTCGCCGGTAAGGAACGGCTTGTCGTTGTCGTCGATGTCCGAGGTCACGAGGTCGGCGGCTTCGGCGTCGGTGCGGGCGAGCAGCACGGTCGGCACGCCGCAGACGTCGGCGGCCAGGCGCGCGGCCGTGAGCTTGGCGATGTTCTCGCGCGTCGGCACGAGCACCTTGCCGCCCATGTGGCCGCACTTTTTCACCGAAGCGAGCTGGTCTTCGAAGTGCACGCCTGCCGCGCCCGCTTCGATCATCGCCTTCATCAGTTCGAACGCGTTGAGCACGCCGCCGAAGCCCGCCTCGGCGTCGGCCACGATCGGCTGGAAGAAGTCGGTGTAGCCTTCGTCGCCGGGATTCTTGCCTTCGGACCACTGGATCTGGTCGGCGCGCGTGAGTGTGTTGTTGATGCGCTTGACGACCTGCGGCACCGAATTGGCCGGATAGAGCGACTGGTCGGGGTACATTTCGCCCGCGAGATTGGCGTCGCCCGCGACCTGCCAGCCGGACAGATAGATCGCCTTGAGGCCGGCCTTCACCTGCTGCATGGCCTGGTTGCCCGTGAGCGCGCCCAGTGCGTTGATGAACGGCTCGGTGTTCACGCCTTTCCAGAGCTTCTCGGCGCCGAGCTTCGCGAGCGTGTGCTCCGGCTGGATCGAACCGCGCAGGCGCACGACGTCTTCAGCGGTGTAGTTGCGCTTGATGCCCTTCCAGCGCGGATCGGTTTCCCATTGCTGTTGGAGTTGCTGGGCTTGCTGTTGACGTGTCGACATGGCGTGCTCCTTCGTTTACCGGATAAGTGGATCGCTGATACCGAACGGCTGAACCGCTTGAATCTCAAGAAACGAAGGCGCCGGGACTGGATTTGGGCGTTTCGTTTCGCTAACTCTTATATAAGAGTCTAGGCAAATCGATCGGCCGGCAACAGGCAGGCAAGGTGCTTTTTTCGATGTTTTTATTTTAATAAAATCAATTATTTACACTGTTAGTTTTGCAATGTGAAAAGTGATTTTCCATCTTGCAATCAGGCGCTTTGTGCCACGCAGCACGATTTTTTACGAAGCAAAAAAATTTTTTATATCGTGAAATTTGCGTGGAAATAAAAAAAGACCGGTGCCTGGGCACCGGTCCTTGAGCATTTCGCTGCGGCGGCGGGGCGGCTCGAAGGCCGCGCCACACGCCGTTGTCGGTTATTTAGCTGTCGCGACGTGCGCCACGCGGGCCGTCGTTGCGGCGCGCGCCGTAACCGCCACCGCCTTCGCGCGAGCGGCCGTAGCCTTCGCGTTGCTGGCTGTAGCCGCCGCGGTTGCCTTCGCCGCTGCGCGAGCCGCCGCCGAAGCCGCCTTCACGCGAACCGTAGCCGCCTTCACGGGCGCCATAGCCGCCACGCGAGCCTTCCGGCTTGTTGCCCCAGCTGTTGCCGTTGCGATCGCCACCGTTGCCGCCATTGCCGCCGCGTGCGCCGTAGCCGCCCGGCTTGCCGTTGCCGCCACCATTGCCGAAGCGACGGCCACCGCCGTTGCCACCGCCAGGACGGCCGCGGCCACCGAAGCCTCGGTTGGCCGGCGGTGCCTTGCGCGGCTCGAAGCCTTCCACGACGTTCACGGGCAGCGGCGAGCGCACGAAGCGCTCGATGCGCTTGAGCGCGCCTTGCTCGGCGTGATGCACGAGGCTCACCGCCACGCCCGAGCGGCCTGCACGGCCGGTACGGCCGATACGGTGCACGTAGTCTTCGGCGAACTTCGGCAGGTCGTAGTTGAAGACGTGCGTGATGCCGGGGATGTCGATGCCACGCGCCGCGACGTCGGTCGCGACGAGCACGCGCACGCGACGCTCGCGCAGGGCGCGGATCGTGCGGTTACGCGCGCCTTGCGGCAGGTCGCCGTGCAGCGCGGCGCTTTCGAAGCCGGCGTCGGCAAGCTTGCCGGCCAGCTGGTCGGCGTCCATCTTCGTTGCCGTGAAGACGATGGCCTGGTCGAGGCTCTCGGCGCGCAGCAGATGGTCGAGCAGACGGTCCTTGTGATCGCGGTCGTCCACGTAGTGCACGGTTTGCGCGATGTTCGAGTTCGCTTCGACCTTGCGCACGATCTCGATACGCTCCGGGTCCTTCAGCAGGCGACCCGTGATCGACGCGATCTTGCCGTCGAGCGTGGCCGAGAACAGCATCGTCTGACGCGATTCGGGCGTGGCGGCCACGATCGTGTCGATGTCGTCGATGAAGCCCATGTCGAGCATGCGGTCGGCTTCGTCGAGCACGAGCATCTTGAGTTCGGACAGATCGATACGGCCGCGCTCGAGGTGATCGAGCAGACGGCCCGGCGTCGCCACGAGGATCTCGGGGTTCTTCGCGAGCAGCATCAGTTGCTGGCCATAAGCCACGCCGCCGAGAATGCTGACGGTGCGCAGACGGCGCAGGTGCTGGCCGTACGTCGAAGCGGCCGTCGTCACCTGCATGGCGAGCTCACGCGTGGGCGTGAGGACGAGGAGGCCGGGGCGCGCCACGGGTTGCGGGCGGCGCTGGCGGCGATCGCCTTGCTGGCTGTTCGCGCCTTGCGGACGCGGCTCGCGCGGCTGGGCGGCCTGGGCCTTTTGAATCTGGGCAAAGCGCTCGATGGCGGGCAGCATGAATGCTGCGGTCTTGCCCGAACCGGTCGGGCTGGAGACCAGCAGGTCGCGGCCGGCGATCGCGGCAGGAATGGCGCGTTCCTGCACGGGCGTCGGAGCCTTGTAGCCCGCCGCGGTCAGCGCGGAGACGATCTCCGGCGACAGACCGAGCGATGCGAACGTCGGACCCGTGGGGGTGTCGGCGGCTTCTTGCACAGGCGCTTCAGCGCTGGCAGCGGCGTCGAGACCGAGGGCGTCGTTGGCGATCGCGTCGAGGGGGCTTTGGGTATTGCTCGAAGTCATGAAAATCCTTGGTACACAGGAAATAGAACGTCGGCGCCAATCGGCATACCCAAGTCGTCGGATTTTGCGAACAAATCGAAAAACGGGGGCAATCCGCACACATCCGCGGATTTTCGTTAGAAGCTGTTTTGGGTGCGACCAAGGCCGGGATTGGCCAGTCGCCAGCCTGATTCTTGACGGCCCGAAAACAGGGCCACGGCAGGGGGGGACAGGTTCTAAACTGGATTGGAGCTTAACGCTACGTGGCGTTGCGCTGATCGAACTGGCGACCGGAGCAGCAACGCAGCGCAGATTATATCTCGTTTTGTTGCGTCGCGCCAGAACAATATGCCGCAGGGGGCGGGCGGCGCAAGAGGAGGCGGGCGGGACGGCGTGCGCTCACGCGGCCCGCCCCGTGGGGGCGGCTAAGGGGAAACTGCGGGACCCGCGTGGAGATCAGCTCGTGGCGCCGCTCTTGAGCGACTCGACGAGCTCGACATACTGCTGCTTCGCCGTATCCTGCGCCGTGCCTTGCAGGGCGGCCCACGCGTCGTACTTGTATTTGCCGACGATATCGGTGAAGCCGGGCTTGTCGCCGTGCACGTCGCCTTCGGTTGCCTGCTTGAAGAGCGCGTACAGACGCAGGAGCGTCAGGTTGCCGGGACGCTCCGGGAGTTGCTGCACGTCTTGCTGGGCTTGCGCGAACAGGGCGTTCACATCGCTCATGGTCTTTTTCTCCGCATGTTGATTCAGGTCTGCGCCGATGGTAGCAGCGCAACCCGGCGAAAGGCTGGAGCGATTCCTCCACTCGGGGCGCGAACGCATGGGCGCTCGCGCCCCTCCACGCGATGGCGTGTGCGCCGCATGGCGAGCGGCGGGGGCCCGCGCGGGGGGCGGGGCATTACAATAGCGCTCATGAATGAAACCGTGCTGCTTGCCCTCGATACCTCGACCGAATATTGCTCGGTCGCGCTGCTTCGCGTCGCCCCCGGCGCCGCGCAGGCTTCCCCCTCCGCCGGTGGCACAACCGCCCTCGAGCCCACCGCCGGGTCGCGCTCCGAAGTGAGCGTTTGGGTGCGCCACGAGGCCACTGGCGCGGTGTCCAGCACGCGCCTCTTGCCGGCCATTGGCGAGTTGTTCGAAGAAGCCGGGCTGACGCTCGCCGACTGCGACGCGATTGCGTTTGGTGCGGGGCCGGGCTCGTTCACGGGGCTGCGCACCGCAACGGGCGTGGCTCAGGGGCTCGCGTTCGGCCTCGATATTCCGGTGGTGCCGGTGGGCACGCTGCTCGTGTGCGCGGAAAGCGCGCGGCTGCGCGACCCCGGCGCCACACGCGTGCTGGCCGCGCTCGACGCGCGCATGGACGAAGCCTACTGGGCCGACTACGCCTGGGACGCCGAAGCCGGCGACTGGCGCACGCTGCAAGGCGCGTCGCTCGACGCGCCCGAGCGCATCCTCGCCCCCGAGGAGCCCTTCACGCTGGCGGGCAACGCGGCCGCCGCGTTCGGCGCACGGCTGAGCGCCGCCGCTGCCGCGCGCACCGTCGACGGCGAGGCGCTG
The DNA here is from genome assembly GCF_003096875.1 of Paraburkholderia unamae. NCBI lineage: Bacteria > Pseudomonadati > Pseudomonadota > Betaproteobacteria > Burkholderiales > Burkholderiaceae > Paraburkholderia > Paraburkholderia unamae. Next base: position 284,339 of record NZ_QEOB01000007.1, on the reverse strand, counting down.
CCGCATGCGCTGCCGCTCGCCCACGCGGCGCTGCGCGCGTATCACGCGGGTCGCACGCAACGCGCCGACCAGGCCGCGCCCGAATACGTGCGCAACAAGGTCGCTCAAACCACGGCCGAGCGTCTGGCCGCGAAGGCCGGGGCACAGCCAGGCGGGACCGGTGGCGAGGGCTCACGATGAGCGGCGTGCTCATGACGGAGCGCTATCTGTCGCCGATGACCGAGAGCGATCTGGATGAGGTCGTGATCGTCGAGCGGTTGGCTTACGAGTTTCCGTGGTCGCGCGGCAACTTCGAGGACTCGCTGCGCAACGGCTACTACGGCCTGTGCATGCGCCACGTCACGGGCACGCTGATCGGTTATTGCGTGCTGATGCCGGTGGTGGACGAGATGCATCTCCTGAACCTGTGCGTGGCGCCTCCGGCGCAAGGTGTGGGCGCGGGCCTCGCGATGCTGCGCGAGGCGGTGCGCATTGCGCACACGCAGGGGCTCGAAGGGCTGCTGCTCGAGGTGCGGCCGTCGAATCATCGCGCGATCCGCCTGTACGAGCAGTTCGGGTTCGTCACGATCGGCCGTCGCAAGAACTACTATCCGGCGCGGCATCACAGCCGCGAGGACGCACTCGTGATGCGTTTTTCTTTTGCAGGGGAGGGCGCGGATGCCGCTCGATGAGATCGCGCTGGAGGAGTTAGGGCTCGCGCCGCGCTGGGTGCGCAAGGGCGCACAGACTGCCGTGGCGGCGCTACCGGCGTCAGTCGAAGTGGCTGCCGAAGCCGCTGGCGAAGCGATAGCCGTTGCGCCGCCGATCGCGCGCGAGGCCGCGCCTGAACCGACGCGCTCGCGCGTCGAAGCGCCGGTCGCACAGGCTGCGACACCGGTTGCCGCGCCGCGTGAAACCGTCGCGCAACAGGCCGATCCATTGCCGGCGCCCGAAGCGGCCGCGCGAGCCGCGCCCGGCGTGAAGGCGGCGCCGCTTTCTTCCGACGAACCGCCGCCCTTCACCGAAGACGATTTCGCCTGGTTCGACAGTGTCGCCGAGCCGGCGTTGCCGCACGACGCTGCAGGCGCGCAGTCGAACAGCGCCGCGCGCGACGACGTTGCGACGCTCGACTGGGACGCGCTCGCCGGGCGCGTTGCGTCGTGCACGCGCTGCCGCCTGTGCGAGAAGCGCACGAACACCGTGTTCGGCGTGGGCGACCGCGAGGCGGAATGGATGCTGATCGGCGAGGCGCCCGGCGAAAACGAGGACCGCCAGGGCGAGCCCTTCGTCGGCCAGGCGGGCAAGCTGCTCGACAACATGCTGCGCGCACTCTCGCTCGCTCGCGGCGAGAACGTCTACATCGCGAACGTCATCAAATGCCGGCCGCCCGGCAACCGCAATCCCGAGCCCGATGAAGTCGCGCGCTGCGAGCCGTATCTGCAACGTCAGGTGGCGCTCGTGAAGCCGAAGATCATCGTCGCGCTCGGCCGCTTCGCGGCGCAGAGCCTGCTCAAGACCGACGGCAGCATCGCGTCGCTGCGCGGACGCGTGCATGAGTACGAAGGCGTGCCCGTCATCGTCACCTACCACCCCGCGTATTTGCTGCGCAGTCTCCAGGACAAAGCGAAGGCCTGGGCCGATCTCTGTCTTGCGCGCGATACGTGGCGCGCGGCGTCCGGCGGCGACTGATGAACGCCGCGCGGCCGGCGGACGCATCCGGTGCCGCAGGCGAGGGCGGGCCGCTCGACGCCGCCCGCGCTGTCGAGCCCGCCAGCCGCGACGCACTCGACACCCTCACCGATTGGGCCGTGCGCGATCTCGCATGGCTGCTCTTCAGCGCCGATCTGTTGCGCGCACAACCGCCCTTGGCCCCGCTCGCGCAGCTGTGGGCCGATGCTGGGGGACCGGACGCCGCGCGCGACTGGCTCGTCCGGCTCGATCGCGATCCCGCGCGTTTGCACGAAGCGCTTGCCGCCGCGCCGACCACGCGACTCGGGCGCTATGCCGAAAACCTGCTTGGCTGGTTTCTCGCGAACGGTCCTGCCGCGCGGCTCGTTGCGCAGAATGTGGCGCTGCGCCACGCGGGGCGCACGCTGGGCGAGTGCGATTTTCTCGTGCAGTCGCGCTCGGGTGAACGCCTGCATTGGGAACTGGCGGTGAAGTTCTACCTGCACGTGGGGGCGGGTGACGCGGGCGCATCGCTTGCGGATTACGTGGGACCGAATCTGCGCGATCGCTTCGATCTGAAGCTCGCCCATCTGCGAGAACATCAACTACGCCTGACCGAGCGTGAAGAGTTCGCTTCGCTCGGTCTCGGTGGTCCGTGGCCCGCGCAGATGCTCGTGAAGGGCAGGCTCTTTTATCGCGCGGGAGAGGTCATGCCGTCACCCGTGCAAGACGCCCCGGAGCTTGCCGCCGATCACGGGCGCGGCTGGTGGGTGACGCGTTCGGAGTGGCCGGCATTCGCGCAGCGGCAAGCGGCCAGTGGCTGGTGTGCGCTGCCAAGGCTCGCGTGGCTCGCTCCGCGTACGCTGCCGCGCGACGCGGCGCAGCCGGGAGGCGACGCCATCTTGACGGCGCTCGCCGCTCCGGCGGACCCCGAAACGCTACTCGCGGCGCTCACCCGGCCGCACGACCCGGCGCTCGTCGCCGCCTTCATGGCTGACAGCGCGGGCGGTTATCGCGAGTGCTCGCGCGGCTTCATCGTTCCTGACGACTGGCCCGAACTCGCGGCCGAATACGCGCGTCAACAAGACCGGCGATAAGCCCGTCAACAAGCCCGTCAACAAGCCCGTCAACAAGCGAGCGCGATCTCGCTCACCACCAGCGCCAGAAATGATGCACCGGCCCGACGCCGTGGCCGACGTCGAGGCGCTGGCTCGCTTCGAGCGCCGCAGTCAGATACTGCTTGGCCTCGCCGACCGCCGGCGCGAGCGCCCCGCGTTGCGGCCAGAGCGCCGCGATCGCGGAAGAAAGCGTGCATCCCGTGCCGTGCGTATTGGTGACCGGCACGCGCGGGCCGCCCAGGCGCAGCGTGCCGCCCGCTTCGATCAGCCAGTCGGGACTGTCCTGGCTGCCGAGGTGGCCGCCTTTCATCAGCACGGCCTGCGCGCCGAGCGAGCGCAGCGCTTCGCCTTGTTCGACCATGGCCGCTTCGTCGGTGGCGGGCGCCACGCCGAGCAGCGCGGCGGCTTCCGGCAGATTCGGCGTGACGATGCCCGCGAGCGGCAGCAACTCGTCGCGTAGGGCGGCCACGGCCTCGGGTGCGAGCAGCGCGTGGTTGCTCTTCGAGATCATCACGGTGTCGAGCACGACGCGCGGCGGGCGGTGGCGGCGCAGCGCATCGGCCACGGCGCGCACGATCGAGGCGTTCGCGAGCATGCCGATCTTCACGGCGTCAATGCGGATGTCGTCGAACACGGCGTCGAGCTGGGCGGTCACGAAGTCCGCGTCGGGCGCGTGGATCGCGGTGACGCCGCGCGTATTCTGCGCGGTGAGCGCCGTGATGACGCTCGCGCCGTAGGCGCCGAGTGCGGAGAGCGCCTTGAGGTCGGCCTGAATGCCGGCGCCGCCGCCCGAGTCGGAGCCGGCGATCGTGAGGACGTTGAAAATCGGTGAGTTCATGGCAGCGTCAGGTGCGCGTCGCGCGCGGCGGGTTTGGACGGCCCAGCCGCGCGTGCGCAGGAAAGAGTCGGTTCGGCAAACGCGGCGGGCGGCTATGCAAGCGCGTGCAGCGGCTCGCATCCACGCGCCCGCGCGCCGGTGATCAATGCCTGTGATTTTCGCCGATCAGCGCGACCGAGTCGAACGAGCGTTGATTCGCCTGGTGGCGGCGCATCACGAGCCACATCATCAGGCAGACGAAAGTGCCGAACAGCACGATGACGATGGTCACCGGCACGTCGAGCCAGACGAGCACGGCATAGAGGCACAGCATGATGAGCACCGAGAGGTTCTCGTTGAAGTTCTGCACGGCGATGGAGTGGCCGGCCGAGAGCAGCACGTGGCCGCGATGCTGGAGCAGCGCGTTCATCGGCACCACGAAGAAGCCCGAGAGACCGCCCACGATCATGAGGAAGATGTAGGCGAAAACCAGGTAGCCCGGAATGCGCAGATGGCCGATATGCAGGCCCCAATGCGGCGGAAAGAGATGGCGCGTGTAGAACGCCATCAGCATCACGGCGATACCCATGATGATGCCGACGGGCAGCACCGAAAGCGACTTCTTGAGCGGGATGCGCGCGGCGGCGATCATCGCGCCGGCCGCCACGCCCACGGCCACCACGGCCTGGAGCACCGCGCCTTCGGAGAGCGACATTCCGAGCGACACTTCGGCCCATTTGAGCACGATGAACTGGAGCGTCGCGCCCGCGCCCCAGAAGAGCGTCGTGACCGCCAGCGAGATCTGGCCGAGCTTGTCGTGCCAGAGGGTGTTGAAACAATCGGCGAAATCGGTGATGAGGCGCACGACGCCGTGCTGCTGGCGCGGGTAGCGTGCGCCGGTGTCGGGAATGCGCAGGTTGAAGAGTGCGGCGATCACATAGATCACCATGATGACGAGCATCGCGGCTTCGGCCGGCGTGTTGATCGCGGCGGGCGTGTGCTTGATCACATGCGAGGCGATGTGGGGGCTGATCAGCGCGCCGCCCAGCACGGTGCCGAGGATGATCGAGCCGACCGTGGTGCCCTCGATCCAGCCGTTGGCGGCGACGAGGCGCTCAGGCGGCAACAGTTCGGTGAGAATGCCGTATTTGGCAGGCGAATAGGCCGCCGCGCCGAAGCCCACCACGCCGTAGGCGAGCAAAGGGTGGGTGCCCGCCAGCATCATGGCGCAGCCCACGACCTTGATCGTGTTCGTGATGAACATCACGCGGCCCTTGGGGCGGGAATCTGCGAAGGCGCCGACGAAGGCGGCAAGAACGACGTAGGAAAGGACGAAAAACAGCTTGAGCAGCGGCGTCATCCAGTTCGGGGCGTGGAGATCTTTCAGCAGTGCAATTGCAGCGATCAGGAGCGCATTGTCGGCCAACGACGAAAAAAACTGCGCGGCCATGATGGTGTAAAAGCCTTTTTTCATCTGATGCGATGCTTTCCTCGCTGCGGTCCGTCCGCCCCGGACGGGTGGGAGGCATCCGGGCTTATTACGTTCGAAATGGGTTGTGCGCAGGGCTTTATATCACGAAAATAGGTGCATTCGGACTAGCACAATCCTTGACCGCCCATCAGGCGGGCCTGCCGGGCGCTGAAAACACCCTGTAAGCTCCTGATTCAAAAGCGTCTTTGTGAAAATATCTCCCATGCCGCGCCCCCTCTCAGCAACGATTCATACCGCCGCTCTCGCCAATAATCTCGCCGTCGTCCGCAAGTACGCGCCACAGTCGAAGATCTGGGCCGTCGTGAAGGCCAATGCCTACGGGCACGGGCTTGCGCGAGCGTTTCCGGGCCTGCGCGCGACGGACGGTTTCGGCCTTCTCGACCTCGAGGAGGCGGCGAAGCTGCGCGAGCTCGGCTGGGCAGGTCCGATCCTGCTGCTCGAAGGCTTTTTCCGGCCGACCGACATCGACGTGATCGACCGCTATAGCCTCACGACCGTCGTCCATTGCGATGAGCAGATGCGCATGCTCGAAATGGCGCGGCTCTCGAAGCCGGTCAATATCCAGCTCAAGATGAATAGCGGCATGAACCGGCTCGGCTACACGCCTGAGAAGTATCGCGCCGCCTGGGAGCGCGCGCGCGCGAATGCCGGCATCGGCCAGATCACATTGATGACCCACTTCGCGGATGCCGACACGCCGCGCGGCGTGGGCGAGCAGATGGCGGCGTTCGAGCGCGGCGCGCAGGGCATTGCGGGCACGCGCAGTCTCGCCAATTCGGCCGCCACGCTCTGGCATCCGTCCACGCACTTCGACTGGGTGCGGCCCGGCATCATTCTGTATGGCGCCTCGCCTTCGGGCGTCGCCACGGCGCTCGACGGCGTGGGCCTGCAACCGGCCATGACGCTCGCCTCGGAACTCATCGCGACGCAAAACGTGGCCGAAGGGCAAACCGTCGGCTACGGCTCGACCTTCACGGCGCGCAAGCCCATGCGCATCGGCGTGGTGGCGTGCGGTTACGCCGACGGCTACCCGCGCGTCGCGCCCGAAGGCACGCCGGTGATCGTCGACGGCGTGCTCACACGCGTCGTGGGCCGCGTCTCCATGGACATGCTCACCGTCGACCTCACGCCGGTGCACGGCGCGGGCGTGGGCGCGCGCGTGGAGCTGTGGGGTGCGAACCTGCCGATCGACGACGTCGCGAAAGCCTGCGGCACGATCGGCTACGAGCTGATGTGCGCGGTGGCGCCGCGCGTGCCGGTGCGCGCCGAATAACGCCATGGCAAAGAGCATGGCGAAGGTCAAGACGCTGTATACGTGCACGGAATGTGGCGGGCAAGCGCCCAAGTGGCAAGGCCAGTGCCCCGCGTGCGGAGCGTGGAACACACTCGTGGAAGGCGTGGCGGAAACGGCGGGCAGCCACCGCTTCCAGTCGCTCGCGAAGAGCGCGCCGGTGCGCCGTCTCGCCGATATCGAGGCGTCCGACGTGCCGCGCTTCACCACCGGCGTGGGCGAGTTCGACCGCGTGCTGGGCGGCGGGCTCGTGGCGGGCGGCGTGGTGTTGATCGGCGGCGATCCGGGCATCGGCAAGTCGACGCTGCTGTTGCAGTCGCTCGCGCAGATCGCCGCGGAGCGTCGCGCGCTTTATGTGAGCGGCGAGGAATCGGCGGCGCAGATCGCGTTGCGCGCGCAACGGTTGGCGCTGCTCGATCCGGGCTCGATGGCGAGCGAGCTCCAACTGCTCGCCGAAATTCAGCTCGAAAAAATCCAGGCGACGATCGAGACGGAAAAGCCCGATGTCGCCGTGATCGACTCCATCCAGACGATCTATTCCGAAGCGCTGACGTCCGCGCCGGGCTCGGTCGCCCAGGTGCGCGAATGCGCGGCGCAGCTCACGCGCATCGCGAAGCAGTCGGGTACCGCGATCATCATGGTCGGGCACGTGACGAAAGAGGGCAACCTCGCGGGCCCGCGCGTGCTGGAGCACATCGTCGACACCGTGCTGTACTTCGAGGGCGACACGCATTCGTCGTTCCGTCTCGTGCGCGCGTTCAAGAACCGCTTTGGCGCGGTCAACGAGCTGGGCGTGTTCGCGATGACCGAGAAGGGCTTGCGCGGCGTGGCGAATCCGTCCGCGCTCTTTCTCTCGCAGCACGAGCAAAGCGTGCCCGGTTCGTGCGTGCTCGTGACGCAGGAAGGCTCGCGGCCGCTGCTCGTCGAGGTGCAGGCGCTCGTCGACACGGCGCATGTGCCCAATCCGCGGCGCCTTGCCGTCGGCCTCGAGCAGAACCGGCTCGCCATGCTGCTCGCGGTGCTGCATCGGCACGCGGGTATTGCGTGCTTCGATCAGGATGTTTTCCTCAACGCCGTGGGCGGTGTGAAGATCACCGAACCGGCCGCCGATCTGGCCGTGCTGCTCTCCATCCATTCATCGATGCGTAACAAGGCGTTGCCCAAGGGTCTGATCGTTTTTGGCGAAGTGGGGCTGGCCGGCGAGATCCGACCCTCGCCACGCGGCCAGGATCGCTTGAAGGAAGCGGCGAAGCTCGGCTTTTCATGCGCGCTGATTCCCCGCGCCAATGCGCCGAAACAGCCGATCGAAGGTTTACAGGTGATTGCGGTGGAGCGCATCGAGGAGGCGATCGACCGGGTGCGCGAACTCGATTGAGCGCGGCGGCGCAGGCAAAAACGCCTGTACTGTCGCGTAATGATTAGTAACAACCCTGGTCGCCGCTGTAACCTTTTCGATTCGCGATTTCCCTATCCTTGGGGCCGATGTTCCACACGTGTCCAGAGCAAAAAGGATAGCGACTTGAAACAGACTGATACGTCCGTCGGCGATCGTTCGATCGTCGTACGCGGCTGCCGGGTTTCGCAGCCGCTCATGCAACCTTGGGGCAGCACTTGCCGCATTGTCGAGTGGATCGACGGCGACGGGCGCATCTCGCGCCGCGTCGTGGCGGAAGACGTGACGGCAGCCGAAGTGCGCAGCACCATCGCGCACCACGTGGAAGGCCGCAAATATGTGCTGTACGACGACGAACGCGCTCCGCGGCAAACGCTGCCGCGACGCTAGCCGGTAAAAATGGGCGCTACGAAGCGCCCATTTTTCATTGCGCGGCCGGTTTGCGCGCGGGCGCTCAGCCCCACGGTCCGTAGGTGAAGGGTTTTTTCGCCCCCGGGGTGTCCGGTGCGCCCGGATTGGCCGCTGTGCCGGTTTGACCGGGTTGTGCGCTTTGTCCGCTCTGTCCAGGTTGTCCAGCTTGCCCCTGATAGCCCGCTTGTCCGAACGGCGCGCCATGCGGCTGCCCGGCCGGCTGGCCGAGCCCGGCCTCCTCGGCCTGCTTCTTCGCGGCCATTTCGTCCATGATGGCCTGCAACACTTCGGCGTTGAAGAGCGGGTGGCGTGACGCTTCACCAGGCGTCAGGACCGGCGACACGCAGCAGGCGATGGATTCCAGCCGGTCGATCCAGGTTTGCAGCGACTCGGATGCAATGATGGCCGCCAGCTCGCGCGTGAGCGCCGCGGCGTCGGCGCCGCCGATCGCCTGACCGAGGCTCCAGTGCCGCTCGGCCCAGTCGTCGCGGCCGATGGCCTGGCAAAGCGTTTGCCAGAATTTCAGTTCCAGCGCGCCGACGGCGAGCCAGCGGCCGTCCTGAGTGCGATAGAGGTTGTAGCAGGGCACGCCGCCGTTGAGCAGGCCGCCGCCGGGTTGCAGCGCCGCGGCGTCGTCGTTGGCGAGCGCGACCTGTGCGACCACGTTATGCGCGTAGCTCGCATGCGCCATGGAAACATCGACGAAACGGCCTTCGCCGCCGCGCGCCACATGCCAGAGCGCCGCGAGCATCTGCGTGACGGCCGAGAGCGCGCCGCCGAGCAGGTCGGCGATCTGGAAGTTGGGCAGCACCGGCGCGCCGTCGCGCGTGGCGAGCTGGTCGAGCACGCCCGCGTAGGCGACATAGTTGATGTCGTGACCCGGATGACCGGCAAACGGGCCGGTCGCGCCATAACCGGTGATCGCGCAATACACGAGCTTGGGATTCACGGCGCGCAGCACCTCGTATCCGACCCCGAGACGGTCCATCACGCCGGGCCGAAAACTCTCCACGAGCACGTCGGCGTCGCGCGCGAGGGCGAGCAGTACCGCGCGCCCGCTCTCGGTCTTCAGATCGAGCCGCGTTTCACGCTTGCCGCGATTGACGAGGCGGTAAAACGCGCCGGGCCGCGCGGCCACCTCGTCGACGGCGCTTTGCATCATGACGCGCGCCGCGTCTCCGGCGCCGGGCGGCTCGATCTTCAGCACGTCGGCGCCCATTTCCGCGAGCCGCAAGGTGGCCACGGGCCCGGGCAGAAGGCGGGTCAGATCGAGTACGCGAAGGCCCTGCAATGCGGCGGCGGGTGACGACACTCGTGGCTCCCTGGCGAATGGACGTGGCGGAAAAGGCGACTGTGCCTGGGCAAGTCGGTGCAAGTGCGCGGCGCTAGCCGATCTGTTCGAGTTCCTCGTGCGCGTCGAGCCATTCGGCTTCGAGCGCATCGAGGCGCGACTGCACTTCGGCCTGGCGGCGGATCGCCTCGGTCAGGCGGCTCTTTTGCTCGGGCTCGTAGCTCGCCGGGTTGGCGACGAAGGTGTCGAGCGTACCCTTTTCGGCGTTGAGCGCGTCCATTTCCTTTTCGATCTTGCCGATTTTCACCTGCAACGGCTTCTTCAGATGCGCCACCTTCTGGCGCTGCTCGGCTTCCTGACGGCGTTGCTCCTTGCGGTTGACGCCGTCGCCCGCGCCTGCGCCGTTCGCCGCATTCGCCGTGCCGGATGCCGCCTCTTTGAGCGCCGCGCGTTGCTCGGCCGCGTGCTGGAGCAGCCAGTCGCGGTAATCGTCGAGGTCGCCGTCGAACGGCTGGAGGCGGTGCTTCGCCACCAGCATGAACTGATCGGTCGTGGCGCGCAGCAGATGCCGGTCGTGCGACACGAGAATCAGCGTGCCTTCGAACTGCGCGAGCGCCATGGTGAGCGCGTGGCGCGTTTCGAGGTCGAGGTGGTTGGTCGGCTCGTCGAGCAGCAGCAGGTTGGGCTTTTGCCAGATGATGAGCGCGAGCGCGAGGCGCGCCTTCTCGCCGCCCGAGAACGGCGCGATGGGCGCCGTGGCCATCTCGCCCGGGAAGTTGAAGCCGCCGAGGAAGTCGCGCAGTTCCTGCTCGCGCGTGTCGGGTGCAAGACGCGCGAGATGCTGGAGCGGGGTGTCGTCGGGTCGCAGCGTTTCGAGCTGATGCTGCGCGAAATAGCCGATTTGCAGGCCCTTGCCCGTGCGCAGGTCGCCCGAGAGCGGTGCGAGCGTGCCCGCGAGCGTCTTGATGAGCGTGGACTTGCCCTGGCCGTTCGCGCCGAGCAGGCCGATGCGCTGGCCGTTCTGGATCGACAGCGTCACGCGTTCGACGATGGGCGTTTCGCTGCCGTCTTCGGCGCGATAGCCGCAGCGCACGTTTTCCATGACGAGCATGGGGTTGGGCGCGGAGTCGGGCGCGCGAAATTCGAACGTGAACGGCGAACTGGCGTGCGCGGGCGCGATCAGTTCCATTTTTTCGAGCGCCTTCACGCGGCTTTGCGCCTGGCGGGCCTTGGTGGCCTTGGCCTTGAAGCGGTCGATGAAGCTTTGCAGATGCGCGACGGTGCGCTGCTGCTTTTCATAGGCGTTTTGCTGGAGCGCCAGTTGTTGCGCGCGCAGGATCTCGAACTGCGAGTAATTGCCGCCGTAGCGTTTGACCTGCTGGTTTTCCAGATGCAGCGTGACGTTACAGACCGAGTCGAGGAATTCGCGGTCGTGCGAGATCACGACGAGCGTGCCGGGATAGCGGTGCAGCCAGTCTTCGAGCCAGACGATCGCGTCCAGATCCAGGTGGTTCGTGGGTTCGTCGAGCAGCAGGAGGTCGGAGCGGCACATCAGCGCCTGCGCGAGGTTCAGGCGCATGCGCCAGCCGCCCGAGAAGCTCGACACGGGCTGGCGCGTTTGGTCGAGCGTGAAGCCGAGCCCGAGCAGCAGGGCTTCCGCCCGCGCCGGGGCGGTGTAGCCGTCGGCGTCGGCGAAGGCGCCGTGCGCCTCGGCTTCGGCCGCGCCGTCGTGTGCCGCCGAGGCCGCGGCGATGCGCGCCTCGATCTCGCGCAGCGCGGCGTCGCCGTCGAGCGTGTAGTCGAGCGCGGTGCGGTCCACCGCCGGGGTTTCCTGCGCGACGTGCGCGATGCGCCAGGACGGCGGCAGCGAGAAGTCGCCGGCGTCCGCGTGCAGTTCGCCGCGCAGCACGGCGAACAGGGTCGATTTGCCCGCGCCGTTTGCGCCGACGAGACCGGCCTTTTCGCCGGGGTTCAGCGTGAACGAGGTTTGCTCGAAAAGCGGCTTGGTGCCGCGGGCAAGGCTGAATTGGTTGAAGCGGATCACGACGGCGCCGGCAGGAAGGAAACGAAAGAAAGCGCTATTTTAGCCGGGTACACGGCGTCGCCGGCATCAGCCGTTCGGCTAGCCGTTTGGTCGAGTGCGAATTGCATGCATTCTCACGTAGACTGGCGCTTTTCCAGGGGAGAGCCAGATGACTTCGATCTATTCGTTTTCGGCGCAACCGCTTGGCGGCGGCGAGCCGGTCAGTCTCGACCGCTATACGGGCAAGGTGCTCTTGATCGTCAATACGGCGAGCGAGTGCGGATTCACGCCGCAGTACGCAGGCCTGCAAAAGCTCTACGACGAGTACGCCGCGCGCGGCCTCGCGGTGCTCGGCTTTCCGTGCAACCAGTTCGGCAAGCAGGAGCCCGGCGACGCCGCGCAGATCGGCAGTTTCTGCGAGAAGAACTACGGCGTGACGTTTCCCATGTTCGAGAAAATCGACGTCAACGGAGCGAACGCGCACCCGCTGTATCGCTGGCTCACGGGCGAGGCGCCGGGGCTGCTCGGGCTCGAGGGCATCAAGTGGAATTTCACGAAGTTTCTCGTCGACCGCAGCGGCAACGTGGTGAAGCGCTATGCGCCGGTCACGAAACCCGAGGCGATCGCGGCAGACATCGAAAAGCGGCTTTGAGCGCCGCCGGGCGAGCATTGCGCTAGAGAATCGGCGCGAAGAGCCGCGCGAGATGCATCGTGATCTTGCGCCAGGCGGGCGCGTCGCGGTACTCGCTGCGATCGATCTCGAAAGTCTCCTCGAAGTCGCGCAGCAGCATCGCCTCGACTTCGGCGGCGAAGCCCCGATGCACGGTCAGCACCATGATCTCGAAGTTCAGGCGGAACGACCGGTTGTCGAGATTCGCGCTGCCAATGGCCGCGGCCACGTCATCGATCAGCACGACCTTCTGGTGCAGGAAGCCCGGCTTGTAGCGGAAGATGCGGATGCCCGCGCGCACGGCGTCGAAGGCGTACAGCGTGGACGCCTCGAACACCACGTAATGATCGCGGCGGCTCGGAATCATGATGCGCACGTCCACGCCGCGCAGCACTGCGAGGCGCAGCGCCGAGAACACGGCTTCGTCGGGCACGAGGTAGGGCGTGGTGATCCACACGCGCTTTTTCGCCGCGTTGATTGCTTCCACGAAAAAGAGCGAGCAGGTCTCCTGGCGGTCCGCCGGGCCGGTGGGCATCACGAGGCAGTACATGTCGTCGCCTTCCTGCGGCACGACCGTGGGCGGTTCGCAGCCGGGCAACTGCTGGGTGGCCCAGTACCAGTCCTCGGTAAAGGCGAACTGCACGTTGGCGACGACCGGCCCGCGCAGCTCGATATGCGTGTCGCGCCAGGGCGAGAGGCGCGGATTCGCGCCCAGGTATTCGATGCCCACGTTATGGCCGCCCACGAACGCGTGGTGGCCGTCCACCACGACGATCTTGCGGTGGTTGCGGAAATTGAGCTGGAAGCGGTTGACGAAGTGGCGCTTCGTGGAGAACGGGTGCACCTCCACGCCGCCGTCCTGCAATTCGTGCACGTAGCTGGCGGGCAGGTCGAACGAGCCGATGCTGTCGTAGAGGAAATACACGCGCACGCCGCGTTTCGCGCAGTCGAGCAGCACATCCTTGAGCATGTCGCCGAGCGCGTCGGCGTGCACGATGAAGAACTGCACGATCACGTAGTGCCGGGCGCGTTCGATCGCGTCGAAAATGGCGGAGAAGGTCGCCTCGCCGTTCACGAGCGTGCGCACCGAGTTGCCGGGCACGAGCGGCATGCCGCCCAGGCGCGCGAACGTGCGGATCACGCGCACGCCCAGTTCGTCGGCGGGCCATTCGCCTGCGGAGACGAGCTTGTCCCATTCGGGCGCATGGGCGCGCGAGCGCAAGGTTTCGTTGCGCAGGCGCCGCGCGTCGGCATAGCCCGCGAACTTGCTGCGGCCAAGAAAGAGATACGGGACGAGTGTGAGGTAGGGCATCGCCGCGAGCGAGACGGCCCAGGCAATCGCGCCCTGTGAGGTGCGCGTATTGAGGATGGCGTGGCACGCCGCGATCAGCCCAAGCAGATGGATGATCGCGAGCAGCGTGCCAAGGTGTGACCAGTCGAATCGCATAGCGGCGTGGGACGCTCCCTGGGGCCGGACGCAGGGCCGGCCTGCACCGGGAGGCGCACGGCCGGAGGGCTCAATCTTACCGAACCCGCTGCCGCGACGGCTATCGTCCCAGTCCTGCGCGCGGCGACCCGCGTCAAAAAGCGGCGCACGGGCGCCGCGACGCGTTCGCGCAGGTCCGTCAGACCATTAGACCATCAGACCGGCAAGTCGCAGGCCTGGATCAGGAACACCTGATCGTCGCCGGCGCTCGTCGAGAGCCAGACGAGATCGAGGCCGCCAAACGCGGCTTCGACGTTCTCGCGCTCGTTGCCGATCTCGACCACCAGCACGCCGTCGTCGGTGAGCCAGTTGCGCGCGTCCTTGATGATGCGGCGCACGATGTCCATGCCGTCCGCGCCGCCTGCGAGCGCCATTTCCGGCTCGTGACGGTACTCGGGCGGCAGCGCCTGCATCGAATCGGTGTTCACGTACGGCGGGTTCGTGATGATCACGTCATAGCGGCGCTCAGCCAGCGGCGCGTACAGATCGCCTTCGAAGAGGGCGATGCGCTCGTCCAGGTCGTGATCGTGGACGTTGCGTCGCGCCACTTCGAGCGCGGGCGCGGAAAGGTCCACGGCGTCGATATCGGCGTTCGGGAACGCGTGCGCCGCGAGGATCGCAAGGCTCGCCGAGCCGGTGCACAGTTCCAGCACGGCGGTCACTTGCTCGGGATCTTCCACGTAGGGTTGCAGCCCGTCTGCGAGCAGCTCGCCAATGAACGAGCGCGGCACGATCACGCGTTCGTCCACATAGAAGCGCAGGCCGTGCATCCACGCTTCCTGCGTGATGTAGGCGGCGGGTACGCGATCGTTCGCGCGGCGCTCAATCACGCCGAGCACCTTGTCGACTTCCTCGGTCGTGAGGCGCGCGTCCATGAACGGGTCGAGCAGGTCGAGCGGCAGATGCAGCGTGTGCAGGATCAGGTACGCGGCTTCGTCGTAAGCATTGCTCGAGCCGTGGCCGAACGCGAGTTGCGCGGCGGAAAAGCGCGAGACGCCGTAGCGCAGCAAATCGCGCACGGAGCCGAAGGTGGTGGCGAGCGGATGGGTCATGTTCTGGACTCCAGAGCGTGTGCGGTGGATGGATCAGGCGATCAGTTGTTCGAGCACGCGGCGGTAGACGTTCTTGAGCGGATCGATGAATTTCACTTCGATATGCTCATCGATCTTGTGGATGCTGGCGTTGGGCGGCCCGAACTCCACCACCTGTTCGCACATGCGCGCGATGAAGCGGCCATCGGAGGTGCCGCCCGTGGTCGAAAGCTCGGTCGTGACGCCCGTTTCGTCGTGAATCGCCTTTTCGAGCGCGTTCGAGAGGTCGCCGCGCGGGGTGAGGAAGGGCAGGCCGCTCACGCTCCAGTGCAGGTCGTATTCCAGACCGTGCTTGTCGAGGATCGCGTGCACGCGCTGTTGCAGGCCTTCCACCGTGCTCGCGGTCGAGAAGCGGAAGTTGAACATCACGTCGGCGTGGCCCGGAATCACGTTGCTCGCGCCCGTGCCGCTGTGGATGTTCGACACCTGCCACGTCGTGGGCGGGAAGTAGTCGTTGCCGTCGTCCCACTTTTCGGCCACGAGTTCAGCGAGCGCGGGCGCCAGCAGGTGCACGGGGTTCTTCGCGAGATGCGGATAGGCGATGTGCCCCTGCACGCCCTTCACGACGAGCTTGCCCGACATCGAGCCGCGGCGGCCGTTCTTCACGCAGTCGCCGAGCGTATTCGTCGAAGTCGGCTCGCCCACGATGCAGTAGTCCATCTTCTCGCCGCGCGCCTGGAGCGCCTCGACGACCTTCACGGTGCCGTCGGTGGCGGGGCCTTCCTCGTCGCTCGTGATGAGGAACGCGATGGCGCCGCGATGCTGAGGATGCGCCGCCACGAACTCTTCGCTCGCCACCACGAAGGCCGCGAGCGAGGTTTTCATGTCGGCGGCGCCGCGGCCGTAGAGAATGCCGTCGCGGTGCGAGGGCTGGAACGGCGGCGAGCTCCATTGCTCGATGGGGCCGGTCGGCACGACGTCGGTATGGCCCGCGAAGGCGAGCAGCGGGCCTTGCGTGCCCGCCGTGCCGCGCTTGACGGCCCAGAGGTTCGTCACGCCGTTGGATTCGATCGTTTCGCACGCGAAGCCGAGCGCGCCAAGGCGTTCGGTCATGATGCGCTGGCAGTGCTGGTCGTCGGGCGTGACGGAGGCGCGCGCGATCAGGGCTTCGGTAAGGGCGAGGGTGGCGGACATAAAAGGACCACTTTCAATAAAAATGCCGGCGCCGCTGCGGGAGCAGGGGCCGGCAACAACGTGTTATGACCGTGTGCGCACGACCTTCCGTAGAGCGGATCGGGCGCACCGGTCTCATGCGGCGCTCAGACGAACAGCTCCGCATACTGGTCGGCGGAAAAACCGAGCGTCTTCACGCGGCCGTTCACCACGACCACGGGGCGCTTGATGATCGACGGCTTGTGGATCATCAGCGCGATTGCACCGGCGGTCGTGTCGGCTTCGGCCTTGTGCACGTCCGAAAGGCCGCGCCAGGTCGTGCCGCGCTTGTTGATGAGCTGATCGAGCGGGACGTCTTTCAGCCAGTCCTGGACCAGCGCGTTCGAGACGCCCGCTTTCTTGAAGTCGTGGAACTCGAATTCGACGCCGTGCTCCTCCAGCCACACGCGGGCCTTCTTCACGCTGTCGCAGTTCGGAATGCCGTAGACGACGGTCTTGGCGGACTTCGCCATCAGTCGCCTCGCAGCAGCTCGTTCAGGCCGACCTTGGCGCGCGTCTTGGCGTCGACCTTCTTGACGATCACGGCGCAGTACAGGCTGTGCGAGCCGTCCTTCGAGGGCAGGTTGCCCGCGACCACGACCGAGCCCGCCGGAATGCGGCCGTACGAGACTTCGCCGGTTTCGCGGTCGTAAATCTTGGTCGACTGGCCGAGGTACACGCCCATCGAGATGACCGAGTTTTCTTCGACGATCACGCCTTCCACGACTTCCGAGCGCGCGCCGATGAAGCAGTTGTCTTCGATGATGACGGGGTTCGCCTGGAGCGGCTCCAGCACGCCGCCGATGCCCACGCCGCCCGAGAGGTGCACGTTCTTGCCGATCTGCGCGCACGAACCGACGGTGGCCCACGTGTCGACCATCGTGCCTTCATCGACGTAGGCGCCGATGTTCGTGTACGACGGCATCAGCACGACGTTCTTCGCGATGAACGAGCCGCGGCGCGCGATGGCGGGCGGCACGACGCGGAAACCGCCCGCGGCGAAGTCTTCGGCCGTGTAGTTGGCGAACTTCGAGGGCACCTTGTCGTAGAACTGGCTGTAGCCGCCGGCGGGCATCGGTGCGTTGTCTTCCAGGCGGAACGACAGCAGCACGGCCTTTTTCACCCACTGGTTGACGACCCAGTCGCCGTCCTTCTTCTCGGCGCAGCGCAGTGCGCCACGGTCCAGCTCGGCGATGACGTGGGCGACGGCTTCACGCACGTCGTTCGGGGCCGACTTGGGCGAAAAGTCGGCGCGGTTTTCCCAGGCGGTGTCGATGATCTGCTGAAGTTGTTGCGACATGGTGGTGATTTCGTGAGATTGATGATGGAAAGCGGTGTTGCGCGCAGCGGGGTGCGGGACCCCGGCGCGCTCGCAAAGGCTTTACGGTTTGAGCGAGCGGCAGAACTCGACGATGCGCTGCGCGCCCTCGATGCACTCCTCGACGTCGGCGACGAGCGCCATGCGGACGAAGTCTTTGCCGGGATTCGTGCCATGCGCCTCGCGCGCGAGGAACGAGCCGGGCAGAACCGTCACATTATAGTCGGCGTAGAGGCGCTGGGCGAACGCGGTGTCCGTCATGCCGGTGCGCGCGACGTTGGCCCAGAGGTAGAACGCCGCATCGGGCAGTTTCACGTCGAGCACGTCGGCGAGCATGGGCGTGACCGTCGAGAACTTCTGCACGTATTTTGCGCGGTTCTCGCGCACGTGCGCCTCGTCGCCCCAGGCCGCGATGCTGGCGGATTGCCACACCGGCGACAAGGCCGCGCCGTGATAGGTGCGGTACAGCAGGAACTGCTTGAGGATGGCGGCGTCCCCGGCGACGAAGCCCGAGCGCATGCCCGGCGCGTTCGAGCGCTTGGAAAGGCTCGACAGCATGACGAGGCGCTCGAAGCCGCGACCCAGCTTGTGCGCCGCCTCGAGGCCGCCCAGCGGCGGATTCGCTTCGTCGAAATAGATTTCCGAGTAGCACTCGTCCGAGGCGATCACGAAGCCGTAGCGGTCGGAAAGCGCGAACAGCTCGCGCCAGTCGTCGAGCGTGATCACGGCGCCCGTGGGATTGCCCGGCGAGCACACGTACAGCAGTTGCGTGCGCGCCCAGACTTCCTCGGGAACCTGCGAATAGTCGCAGGCGAAGTTGCGGGCCGGATCGCTGTTCACGAAGTACGGCTCGCCGCCGCCCAGCAGCGCGGCGCCTTCATAGATCTGGTAGAAAGGGTTCGGGCAGAGTACGATCGCCCGCTTTGCCGGGTCTTTCACGCCCGCAGTCGGGTCGATCACGGCCTGCGCGAGCGCGAACAGCGCCTCGCGCGAGCCCGAGACGGGCAGGACTTCCGTGTTCGCGTCGATGGCCGGCAGTCCGTAGCGCGCCTTCACCCAGTTCGCGATCGACTCGCGCAGCGCCGGGCTGCCCGCCGTGGCCGGGTACGACGAGAGGCCGTCGAGCGACGCCACGATGGCGTCGCGGATCACCGCCGGCGTGGGGTGTTTCGGCTCGCCGATCCCGAAGCTGATGTGGCGCAGGCCGGCGTTCGGCGTGACGTCCTTGAAGAGTACGCGCAGCTTTTCGAAGGGATAGGACTGAAGGGTGTCGAGTAGCGGATTCACTTGGGGCTGGACGGGCGTGGGCGAAAGACGGAAGGCGTGGCGCGCGGGTTCGGCGCACCCGGTGCGGTGCCGGTGGCGCGCTGCGCCGGGCTGTGCGAAACGAAACAAAACGAAACGAAACAGCACGGTGGCGCGGTCATGCGGCTGCAAGGGGTCGATTATAGCGTGGCACCGCTGCTGCTGCGGGCGCGGGCCGGTGCGGGCGCTGGCGTCTCCCGGGCTCGCCGGGCAACAAGGACAAAGGGAAAAGCATGAAATTGCCGAATAACGGCGCAGCCGCGGCGAGCGGGCGGCGGAACCTGGGGACGCGCGAGCCATGAGCCAGAGCACGGGCCTGCGCGCCGCCTGGCCGACGCTCGCCATCATGGTCGGCGCATCCGTATGGGGATTCGTCTGGTATCCGCTGCGCATGCTGGCGGCATTCGGGCTGACCGGCACGGCCGCGAGCGCCGCGACGAGCGCGGCCGGTTGCCTCTTCGTGCTGGTGCTGCGCTGGCGCTCGCTCGCGACCGTGCGCTGGCACTGGGTGCTGCCGATGCTCGGGCTCGCCGCGGGCGTGACCAACGTCGGCTTCGTGTGGGGCGCGATTCACGGCGAAGTGATGCGCGTGTTGCTGCTCTTTTATCTGACCCCTGCATGGACGGCGATCTTCGCGCACTTCATCCTCCATGAACGCCTGAACCCGGCGGGCAGCGCACTCGCGGCGCTCTCGCTGCTGGGCGCCGTGCTCATGCTGTGGTCGCCGAAGCTCGGCGTACCGCTGCCCGCCAATGCGGCGGAATGGGCCGGTCTCGCGGGCGGCATGGGTTTCGCGATGAGCAACGTGCTGGTCGTGAAGACGAGCCGCGTGCTTCCGCACATGAAGCCGGAGATGCGCACGGCCGTGATCTTCGCCGGCGCGGCGCTGTTCGGCGTGCTGACCTCGTGCTTCGAGCCGATGTCGGCCGTGCCGGCGGGCGAGCATCTCGCGCGCGTCGTGCTGCTCGTGCTGGCGCTCGGCGTCGTGCTCGGGTCCAACAACATGCTCGTGCAGTACGGCCTCGCCCGCGTGCCGGCGAATCGCGCGTCGATCATCATGCTGTTCGAGATCGTCGTGACGGCGCTCACGTCGTGGCTCTTCGCGGGCGAGACGCCCGGCCCGCGCGAATGGGCGGGCGGCGTGTGCATCGTGCTCGCTTCGCTGCTGTCGAGCTGGGCGCACCGCGCGCAGGACACGCGCAAAGGCGCTGCCCATGTGAGTGCCGACGCCAGCGTCATGACTCACGCCGACGCCAGCCGCACCGATGACTCGGACGATGCCGACAGCGACGGCCCGGGAAACGATGGGGGCGGTGACAGCGGCAACGGCGGCGGCAACGGGGGTGCCAACGGCGGTGGCAATGCAGGCGGCGACTCCGGCCCGCTGCCTTCCCGCGCGCGGAATGGCGCGCGTGCGATGGTATGATTGCCCCTGATTCCCGCCGACCGCTCGCGCTCATGCGCGTTCGTGCGGCGAGCCGTGGCGGCTGCCCAGTGCGCGTACCGCCGCCGTGCGATCGAAACCGGATTTGCGGCGGCGCGCGGCGTGCGGCACGGGCGGTCCCGTTCACCACTATTCAAACAGCGATATCGCCGTGCGTCTGACCTCGATTAAACTCGCTGGCTTCAAATCCTTCGTCGATCCCACGCATTTCCAGGTTCCGGGCCAACTCGTTGGCGTGGTGGGACCGAATGGCTGCGGGAAGTCCAACATCATCGACGCGGTGCGCTGGGTGCTCGGCGAATCGCGCGCGTCCGAGTTGCGCGGCGAGTCGATGCAGGACGTCATCTTCAACGGTTCCACCGCGCGCAAGCCGGGCAGCCGCGCGAGCGTCGAACTGGTGTTCGACAACGCGGACGGCCGCGCCGCCGGCCAGTGGGGCCAGTATGCCGAGATCGCCGTGAAGCGCGTGCTCACGCGCGACGGCACCTCGAGCTACTACATCAACAACCTGCCGGCGCGTCGCCGCGACATCCAGGACATCTTCCTCGGCACGGGCCTTGGCCCGCGCGCCTACGCGATCATCGGGCAGGGCATGATCGCGCGCATCATCGAGGCGAAGCCCGAAGAGTTGCGCGTGTTCCTCGAAGAGGCCGCGGGCGTTTCGAAGTACAAGGAACGTCGCCGCGAGACGGAGAACCGCCTGCACGATACGCGTGAAAATCTCACGCGTGTTGAAGACATCGTGCGCGAGTTGTCGACCAACCTCGAAAAGCTCGAAGGCCAGGCCATCGTCGCCACGAAGTTCCGCGAGTTGCAGTCCGAGGGCGAGGAGAAGCAGCGGCTGCTTTGGCTTCTGCGCAAGAACGAGGCGTCGGGCGAGCAGCAGCGCCAGCAGCGCGCGATCGAGCAGGCGCAGATCGACCTGGAGCGCCACACCGCGCAACTGCGTGAAGTGGAAGCGCAGCTCGAAACGCTGCGCGTGGCCCACTACTCGGCAAGCGACGCCATGCAGGGCGCGCAGGGTTCGCTCTACGAAGCGAACGCCGAGGTGAGCCGTCTCGAAGCCGAGATCAAGTTTATTGTCGAGTCGCGCAATCGCGTGCAGGCGCAGATCGCCGCGCTCACCGCGCAGCGCGAGCAGTGGCAGGCGCAGGCGCAGAAGGCGCAGGACGACATCGAAGACGCCGAAGAGCAACTGGCGATCGCCGAGGAAAAAGCGGCGCTTGCGGAAGAAGACGCGGCCGCGAAGCAGGAAGCGCTGCCCGCGCTCGAAAACCGCTGGCGCGACGCCCAGGCGCAGTTGAACGACGAGCGCGCGGGCATTGCGCGCACCGAGCAGGCCATCAAGCTCGAAGCCGCGCACCAGCGCAACGCCGACCAGATGCTCCAGCAGCTTCAGCAGCGCCACGAGCGCCTGAAGTCGGAGGAAGGCGGCCTCGACGCCCCTGACGAAGCCCAGCTCGAAGAACTGCGCATGCAGCTCGCCGAGCAGGAAGAGGTGCTCCACGACGCGCAGGCGCGCCTTGATGACGCCCAGGAAACGGTGCCGCGCCTCGACGCCGAACGCCGCGCCGCGCATGAGCGCGTGCAGGCCGAAAACGCGCAGATCCACCAGTTCGAAGCGCGCCTGTCGGCGCTCAAGCAGTTGCAGGAGAACGTGCAGACCGAGGGCAAGATCCAGCCGTGGCTCGAACGCCACGAACTGGGTGCGCTGCCGCGTCTGTGGAAGAAGCTGCACGTCGAAGCGGGCTGGGAAACGGCGCTCGAATCGGTGCTGCGCGAGCGTCTCGCGGCGCTCGAAGTCTCGAATCTCGACTGGGTGAAGGCGTTCGCCAGCGACGCGCCGCCCGCGAAACTCGCGTTCTATTCGCCTCCCGTTGCGGGCCAGCCGCCTGCGGCGCCCGCGGGGCTCACGCCGCTGCTTTCGCTGGTGCGCATCGACGACGCGGGCCTGCGCGCAGTGCTTACCGAATGGCTCGGTTCGACCTACGTCGCCAACGATCTTGCCGAGGCGCTCGCGCAGCGCGCGCAGTTGCCAGGCGGCGGCACCTTCGTGGTGAAGGCCGGCCACACGGTCACGCGCGTGGGCGTGCAGCTCTACGCGGCCGACACGGAACAGGCGGGCATGCTCGCGCGCCAGCAGGAGATCGAGAATCTCGAGCGCCAGGTGCGCGCCCAGGCGCTGCTCGCCGACGACGCGCGCACGGCCGTCGTGCGTGCGGAAGCGGCGCACACGCAGGCCGCCCAGGTGCTCACCGAAGTGCGCCAGCAGGCGGAACGCGCGACCCAGCGCGTGCACGCACTGCAAATGGACGTGCTGAAGCTGACCCAGGCGCACGAGCGCTACACGGCGCGCAGCACGCAGATTCGCGAAGAGCTCGAAGAAATTCGCGCGCAGATCGAGGAGCAGCGTGCGCTGCGGGCCGAATCGGAAGCGAACTTCGAGCGCCACGACATCGAGCTAGCCGAATTGCAGGCGCGTTTCGAGGACAACCAGCTCGCCTTCGAAGCGCTCGACGAGGAACTCGGCGCGGCGCGCAACCAGGCGCGCGACCTCGAACGCGCCGCCGGCGACGCGCGCTTTGCGGCGCGCAACATGGCGAACCGCATCGAGGAATTGAGGCGCAACATCCAGGTCGCGCACGATCAGAGCGAGCGCGTGGCCGTTTCCCTCGAAGACGCGCGCGCCGAGCTGGAAACGATCAACGAGCAAACCGCGCACACGGGCTTGCAGGACGCGCTGGAAATTCGCGCGCAGAAGGAAGACACGCTGCGCGCCGCGCGCGCCGAACTCGACGACCTGAGCGCGAAGCTGCGCACGGCCGACGAAACGCGTCTCGCCGCCGAGCGCGCGTTGCAGCCGCTGCGCGACCGCATCACCGAGCTTCAGCTGAAGGAGCAGGCCGCGCGCCTGAACGGCGAGCAGTTCGTCGAGCAATTGCAGGCAGCGGGCGTGGACGAAGCGGCGTTGCAGGAGAAGCTCACGGCGGACATGAAGCCGTCGTACCTGCAAGGCGAAGTCACGCGCATCAACAACGCCATCGCGGCGCTGGGCCCCGTGAACATGGCGGCGCTCGACGAGCTGGCCGCGGCGAAGGAGCGCAAGACCTTCCTCGACGCGCAGTCGGCCGACCTCACGAGCGCGATCGAAACGCTCGAAGACGCGATCCGCAAGATCGACCAGGAAACGCGCACACTCTTGCAGGGCACCTTCGACGAAGTGAACCGCCATTTCGGCGAGCTGTTCCCGCGCCTTTTCGGCGGGGGGCAGGCGAAGCTCATCATGACCGGCGACGAGATTCTCGACGCGGGCGTGCAGGTGATGGCGCAGCCGCCCGGCAAGAAGAACTCGACGATTCACCTGCTTTCCGGCGGCGAGAAGGCGCTCACGGCCACGGCTCTCGTGTTCGCGATGTTCCAGCTCAACCCGGCGCCGTTCTGTCTGCTCGACGAAGTGGATGCGCCGCTCGACGACGCCAACACCGAGCGCTTCGCGAACCTCGTGCGCGCGATGTCGGACAAAACCCAGTTCCTGTTCATTTCGCACAACAAGATCGCCATGGAAATGGCGCAACAGCTCATTGGCGTGACGATGCAGGAGCAGGGCGTCTCGCGTATCGTTGCGGTCGACATGGAAACCGCGGCGGGTTTCGCCCAGAATACGGTCTAATCGTTTTTACGGACTAACGGACGGCGCGCGAAGCGCGACCGGCGGCGCCATCGAACAGGCAGCCGCCGCGCGCATCGCAAGCGCCACGAAAACGGCGTGCGCGATGCGCGCGCCGTCGAATAAGAATTGCTGATGGAGCATGCATGGACGAGTTGACTCTCGGGTTGATCGGCGCGGGCGCTGTGGTAGTCGGGGGCGTGGTGGTGTACAACGCATGGCAGGGCGCGAGGGTGCGCCGTCGCATGCCGCGACCGATGCCCGAGGAAGTGGCCGAAGCGCCGCAACGCGACGAGCTACAGGAGGCAAGCCCCTTTATCGAGCCGGCGCATGCTCCGTCGCGGCGTGAGCCGTCGCTCGCGGGCGCTGCGGAGGCCGAGCGCATGGAGCCGGGTTTCGCGACTGCGGCGCCGCTCGACACGCCCGCCGATATCCAGGCGGAAACCACGACACCCAACGGCTTTCCCGAGGACGAGGCGGGCGAGGGCACGCAGGCCGCACCGGCTGACGGCGCGAGCGCCGCGGAGCCGGCCACGGAAAAGACTGAAAAGGCCGACCACGCCGCCAAGGCGGACAAGGCCGACGAAGGCGAGCGCATCGAGCCGGTCATGCCGGCGGCCACGACGATCTCTTCGGCGCCGCCTGCCGTGGTCGACCGTCGCATCGACTGCATCGTGCCGATCCGGCTCGGTGCGTCGGTGGCGGGCGAACGCGTGATTCCGCTCGCGCAGCGCCTGCGACGCGCGGGCAGCAAGCCGGTTCACATCGAAGGCAAGCCCGAGGGCGGCGACGGCTGGGAGCTGCTGCAAAACGGCGTGCGCTATGAGGAACTGCGCGCGGCGGCACAGCTCGCCAACCGCAACGGCCCGCTCAATGAACTCGAGTTCTCGGAGTTCGTCACCGGCGTGCAGCAGTTCGCCGACGCGCTCGACGCCGCGCCCGAATTCCCGGACATGATGGAAACGGTCGCGATGGCGCGTGAGCTCGACGGTTTCGCGGCGCAGTGCGACGCGCAGCTTTCGATCAACGTGATGTCGGACGGCGCGCCGTGGTCGGCGAACTACGTGCAGGCCGTGGCCGCGCAAGATGGCTTGCTGCTTTCGCGCGACGGCACGCGTTTCGTGAAGCTCGACGCGAAGCAGAGCCCGGTGTTCATGCTGCAATTCGGCGACACCAACTTCCTGCGCGATGACCTGACCTACAAGGGCGGCGAGTTGATCACGCTGATTCTCGACGTGCCCGTGGCCGACGAGGACATCCTGCCGTTCCGCCTCATGTGCGATTACGCGAAGTCGCTCGCCGAGCGCATTGGCGGGCGCGTGGTCGACGACCAGCGCAGGCAACTGCCCGAGTCGGTGCTGCAAGCCATCGACAAGCAGCTCATGACGCTCTACGCGAAGCTGGAGCAAGCCGGCATTCCAGCCGGCTCGCCGGCCACGCGGCGGCTGTTCAGCCAGTAAGGAAGCTGAGCCTTCCACTCGCAGACAAGGCGTGGCGCCGTGAAGGCGCCGCGCCTTTTTTGTGTGCGCGAGCGGCCGTGCGGCAAGGTCGTGACGGTCGTTCATGGGGGCGCTTGCGGGGTGGTCGGCACATGTGTTGCAGTGCGTTCACGTTCGCATCGCGGGAAAGCGCCGTCAACGGCATTTGCCCAACGTTGGCCGTCCGGCCAGGAGCTTCGTGCAGGCCGTACGGCGGCGCACGAAGATGGCCGTTCGGCCGATGCGACACGCGCCGCTTCCTGAGATA
This sequence comes from Paraburkholderia unamae, assembly GCF_003096875.1. Lineage (NCBI taxonomy): Bacteria > Pseudomonadati > Pseudomonadota > Betaproteobacteria > Burkholderiales > Burkholderiaceae > Paraburkholderia > Paraburkholderia unamae. The sequence continues at coordinate 258,977 of NZ_QEOB01000007.1, read as the reverse complement.
ATCTGACGTCCGAAATCACTTCCAACAGCGAGTTGCCCAAGGCATGGTCCGTACTCCCGCCCGTCCTCCCGAAGATGCCACCGCTGCGCAGCGCGCGGCGTGGTTGCGCGCCGAACTCGAGCGCGCGAATCACGCCTACTACGTGCTCGATCAGCCGGAGCTGCCCGACGCGGAATACGACAAGCTGTTCGGCGAGCTTCAGCAGATCGAGGCCGGGCATCCCGATCTCATCACGCCCGATTCGCCTACCCAGCGCGTGGGCGGCGAGGTCGCCGGGGGCTTCGAGCCCGTGGTGCACGAAGTGCCGATGCTCTCGCTCAACAACGGCTTCGCCGACGAGGACATCGTCGCGTTCGACAAGCGCGTGTCCGACGCCCTCGGCAAAACGGAGGGCGCCGAAGTCGAATATGCCGCCGAGCTGAAGTTCGACGGGCTCGCCATTTCGCTGCGCTATGTCGACGGCGCGTTCGTCCAGGCCTCCACACGCGGCGACGGCACGACCGGCGAGAACGTCACGGAAAACGTGCGCACCATCCGCTCGCTGCCGCTGCGTCTGAAGGGCAGGCGCGTGCCGAAGTTGCTCGACGTGCGCGGCGAGGTGCTGATGTTCCGCCGCGACTTCGAGCGCATGAACCAGCGCCAGCGCGACGCCGGCCACAAGGAATTCGCGAACCCGCGCAATGCGGCGGCGGGCAGCCTGCGTCAGCTCGATCCGAAGATCACAGCGCAGCGGCCGTTGTCGTTCTTCGCCTACGGCATCGGCGTGCTCGAAGGCGAGCCGATGCCGGCCACCCATGCCGAGCTGCTCGACTGGTACGCGGAAATGGGATTGCCGGTCAACGCCGAGCGGGCGGTCGTGAAGGGCGCGCAAGGCCTGCTTGAATTCTTCCGCGCGGTGGGCGAGAAGCGCGACGGCCTGCCGTACGACATCGACGGCGTGGTCTACAAGGTGAACCGGCGCGAGGAGCAGGACGCGCTGGGCTTTGTCTCGCGCGCGCCGCGCTTCGCGCTCGCGCACAAGTTCCCGGCCCAGGAAGCGCTCACGAAGCTGCTCGCGATCGACGTGCAGGTGGGGCGCACCGGCGCCATTACGCCGGTCGCGCGTCTGGAGCCCGTGTTCGTCGGCGGCGCCACGGTGACCAACGCCACGCTGCACAACGAAGACGAAGTGCGCCGCAAGGACATCCGCATCGGCGACACCGTGATCGTGCGGCGCGCGGGCGACGTGATCCCCGAAGTGGTGAGCGCCATCATGGACCGCCGTCCTGCCGACGCCCTCGAGTTCGTGATGCCGACCGAATGCCCCGTGTGCGGCTCGCGCATCGAGCGCCTGCCCGACGAGGCGATTGCGCGCTGTACCGGCGGCCTGTTCTGTCCGGCCCAGCGCAAACAGGCGCTCTGGCACTTCGCACAGCGCCGGGCACTCGACATCGACGGGCTGGGCGAAAAGATCATCGACCAACTGGTCGAACAGAACCTCGTGCGCACGCCGGCCGACCTGTTCAACCTCGGCTTCGGCACGCTCGCGGCGCTCGACCGCATGGCGGACAAGTCGGCGCAGAACCTGCTCGATTCGCTCGACAAAGCCAAGTCCACGACGCTCGCGCGCTTCATCTATGCGCTCGGCATCCGGCATGTGGGCGAATCGACGGCGAAGGATCTCGCCAAGCATTTCGGCTCGCTCGATCCGATCATGAGCGCTTCGGTCGATGAATTGCTCGAAGTGAACGACGTCGGGCCGATCGTCGCGCTCGCTATCCACGAGTTCTTTGCGGAAGAACATAACCGCACGGTGATCGAGCAACTGCGCGCGCCAGGCAAAGTAACATGGACGGAAGGTCCGCCCGCGCCGAAGGCGCCGGTGGGCGTGCTGGCCGGCAAGACGGTGGTGCTGACCGGCACGCTGCCCACGCTCGCGCGCGAAGAGGCGAAGGAAATGCTGGAAGCGGCCGGTGCGAAGGTGGCCGGCTCGGTGTCGAAGAAGACCGATTACGTGGTGGCGGGCGCCGACGCGGGCAGCAAGCTCGCGAAAGCAGAGGAACTTGGCGTACCGGTGCTCGACGAAGAAGGAATGCGCAAGCTCCTGGAGGGGCAAACGACATGATTCGCGAAATTCTCAGAATGGGCGATCCGCGCCTGCTCAGCATCGCCAAGCCGGTCGATCACTTCGATACGCCGGAGTTGCACGCGCTCATCGCCGACATGTTCGACACCATGCATGCGGCGAATGGCGCGGGCCTCGCCGCACCGCAGATCGGCGTCGATTTGCAGGTGGTGATTTTCGGTTTCGAGCAAAACGAGCGCTATCCCGAGGCGCCGGCCGTGCCGCAAACGGTGCTTATCAACCCGGTTATTCACCCGCTTTCGCACGACATGGAAGAGGGCTGGGAAGGCTGCCTTTCGGTGCCGGGCATGCGTGGGGCAGTGAGCCGCTTCTCGATGATCCGCTACAACGGTTTCGACCAGTACGGCACGCCGATCGAGCGCGTGGCCGAGGGCTTTCACGCGCGGGTCGTGCAGCATGAGTGCGATCATCTGATCGGCAAGCTGTATCCCATGCGCATTACCGACTTTTCGAAGTTCGGCTTCACCGACGTACTGTTTCCCGAACTCGATCCGAATCGCGACGACTGAGGGGATTCAGCGAACCTGAAAAAAAGGGAGCCATGCGGCTCCCTTTTTTGTTCAGCGCGACGCTTCCGGCGTCAAAACGCCTCGTCGGCGGCGAGATAGCGCCATTGGCCTTGCGGCAGCGCGCCGAGCATCACCTGGCCCATGCGCACGCGCTTGAGGCCCACGACCTTGAGGCCGACCAGTTCGCACATGCGGCGGATCTGGCGCTTCTTGCCTTCACGCAGCACGAAGCGCAACTGCTCGCCGTTCTGCCAGCTCACCTGGGCCGGCTTGAGCGGCACGTCGTCGAGCGACAGGCCGTGGCACAGCCTGGCAAGCAGCTCGGGCGGGAAATGCTGGTCGATTTCGGTCTCGATATCGTTGTAGGTGACGCGTACGAGGTATTCCTTGTCGATATCCGAGCTCTCGCCGATCAACTGCTTCGCCACGCGGCCGTCCTGGGTCAGGACGAGCAGGCCGGTCGAGTCGATGTCGAGACGGCCCGCCGGGGCGAGGGTGCGCAGGTGCTTAGCCGAGAAACGGATGCCGGAGTGGTCGCTTTCCCAGTGGTTCTCGGCCGTGACGAGCACGACGGCGGGCTCATAGCCGTCCTCGGCCTGACCCGAGACGTAGCCCACCGGTTTGTGCAGCAGGATCGTGACCTGGCGAGCCTGCGCGGCGAGCGCGGCCGGGTCGACTTCGACGCGTTGCTCCGGTGTGACTTTGGCGCCGAGCGTGTCGACGACTTCGCCGTCCACATACACCCAGCCCTTTTCGATCCATTCGTCGGCTTCGCGGCGCGAGCACAGGCCGAGCTCGGACATGCGCTTGGACAGGCGCAGCGCGTTGTCGCCTTCGACTTCCTCGCGCGCCGTGCGGCGCGGTGCGGCTTCGTCGTCGGCAAGGCGGCGCGGCGGTTTGTCGGTGGACTTGACGGGGCGGGCGGTCTTGCGCGCCCCGCCTTCGCGGTCATCGCTCCAGGCGGCTTTCACCGGGCGCGCGAAACGGCGTTCTGTGCCCTCGTCGCGGCTGCGCGGCGGGCGGCGGTCGTCGCCTTCGGCGCGGGGCGCAAAGCGTCGCTCGCCACCTTCCTCACGGCTGCGCGGCGGACGGCGGTCATCGCCTTCGGTGCGGCGCGGTGCGAAGCGTCGTTCGCCGCTTTCCTCGCGGCCACGCGGCGGACGGCGGTCGTCGCCACCGGCACGGGGCGTGAAACGTCGCTCGCCACCTTCGTCGCGGCTGCGCGGCGGACGGCGGTCGTCGCCACCGTCGCGGGGTGCGAAGCGTCGCTCGCCACCTTCGTCGCGGCCACGCGGCGGGCGCCGGTCGTCGCCACCGGCACGGGGTGCGAAACGTCGCTCACCACCTTCGTCACGACCACGCGGCGGACGACGGTCATCGCCACCGTCGCGGGGTGCGAAGCGTCGCTCGCCACCTTCGTCACGACCACGCGGCGGACGGCGGTCGTCGCCACCGGCACGGGGCGTGAAACGTCGCTCGCCACCTTCGTCGCGGCTGCGCGGCGGACGGCGATCGTCGCCACCGGCACGGGGTGCGAAACGGCGCTCGCCACCTTCGTCACGACCACGCGGCGGGCGGCGGTCATCGCCACCGGCACGGGGTGCGAAACGGCGCTCGCCACCTTCGTCGCGACCACGCGGCGGGCGGCGGTCATCGCCACCGTCGCGGGGTGCGAAGCGTCGCTCACCCCCTTCGTCGCGGCCACGCGGCGGACGGCGATCGTCGCCACCGTCGCGGGGTGCGAAGCGTCGCTCACCCCCTTCGTCACGACCACGCGGCGGACGACGATCGTCGCCACCGGCACGGGGTGCGAAACGTCGCTCGCCCCCTTCATCCCGGCCGCGTCCAAAGCCGCGCGGCTCGTCGCCGGTGCGCCGCGCCGGGCGTCGTTCGTCGCCGAAACCGCCTTCGCGGGGCGGCCGCGCGGGGCGGCTCGACGCATCGCGATCGCGCGACATGGCCGGGCGCGCCGGACGCTCACCCTGGCGCGCGTCACCGGGGCGCGTTGTGGCGCGGCCGGTTGAGGGCCGCGCGGGCTTCGTCGCCCCAGCGGGTTTCGCAGCCTCCGCCGGCCGCGTTTCCGCCGGGCGCGCCGGCTTACGCGCGGTCGTACTGCCGCGGCGGACGGGCGCGCGTTCCGGGGCGGTCGGGCGCGGATGTTTGGCTGTCAGTTTGGCTCGCATGGATCTGGGTATTTCAAGTCGTTCACACTGCTATCGCGCGCAGCAATTCGGTCTCGACGCGAATTTGCAGACGGTTGTCGGAGAGTCCCGAGCCGTCGAGCAGAAACACGTCTTCGACGCGCTCGCCGAGCGTATTGATCCGCGCCGCGTGGACGCCGACATGGTGTTCGGCGAGCACGCGTGCGATGGAATAGAGTAGGCCCGGCCGGTCGTTCGCCGACACGGACAGGATGTAGTACTGACCGCGCTCGTCGGCCCGCAGGTCGACGCGCGGCGTCACCGGGAAGGTACGCGAAAGGCGCGAGAGGCGCCCCTTGGACGGCTCGGGCAGCACGTTGCCGGTGGCGTTCAGCCGCTCCGCGAGTTCCTGTTCGACGAGGTTCGCGATATCGCGGTAATGCACGTCGCCCTCGGTGTGGGCGACGATGAAGTTATCGAGCGCGTAGCCATGGCGCGTCGTGCTCACGCGCGCGTCGAGCACGGACAGGCCGCTGCGGTCGAAATAGGCGCACATCGTCGCGAACAGGTCGGGGCGGTCCTTCGCGTAGACGAGCACCTGCAACGCTTCGCCGATCGGCGACGGGCGGGCCCGAACCACGGCCGCCGGCGCTTCCACGTGGCGGTAGAGCACGCGCGTTTGCCAGGCGATGTCGGCGGCGTCGTGGCGCAGGAAGTAGCCCACGTCGAGCTTGTCCCACAGCGCGCGATGCGCGTTCTCCGGCACGGTTTCGAGGCGCAGCAGCGCGAGCGCCAGTTCCTGGCGCGTCTTGAGCTCCGAGTGCGCGTCGGGCTTGGCGCCGCCGAGCACGGCGAGCGTCGAACGGTAGAGGTCTTCGAGCAGCTTGCCCTTCCAGTTGTTCCACACCTTCGGGCTCGTGCCGCGAATGTCGGCGACGGTCAGCAGGTAGAGCGCGGACAGGCGGCGCTCGGTGCCGACCAGGTCGGCGAAGCGCTTCACGACCTCGGGGTCCGTGATGTCCTGCTTCTGCGCGACCTGGCTCATCGTCAGGTGCTGCTGCACGAGCCAGACGATCAGGTCGGCGTCGTCGCCCGTGATGTCGTGCTCGCGGCAAAAGCGCCGCGCGTCGGCCATGCCGAGCTGCGAGTGGTCGCCGCCGCGGCCCTTGGCGATGTCGTGGAACAGCGCCGCGACGTAGAGCACCCACGGGCGCTCGAGGTTGGCGATGAGCTGGCTACAGAAAGGATATTCGTGCGCATGCTCGGCCACGGCAAAGCGGCGGATATTGCGCAGCACCATGAGGATGTGCTGATCGACCGTGTAGACGTGATACAGGTCGTGCTGCATCTGCCCGACGATGCGGCGGAAATTGAGCAGATAACGCCCGAGCACGCTCGTCTGGTTCATGAGCCGCATGGCGTGCGTGATGCCGGCCGGCTGCCTGAGGATCTCCATGAAGAGCCGGCGGTTTTCCGGGTCGCGGCGCCAATGCTGGTCCATGGTCTCGCGCGCGTTGTAGAGCGCGCGCAGGGTGCGCGCCGAGAGGCCCTTCACGCCGGGCACCTGCTCGTAGAGCAGGAAGGCTTCGAGAATCGCGTGCGGTTCGCGTTCGAACACGTCGTCGCTGACGATCTCCAGCATCCCCTGCTTTTCGACGAAGTGATCGGACAGCGTGCGCGTGATGCCGCTCGTGCTCGGAAAGAGCTGCGCCTCGATGTTCTGGATCAGGATCGTGGCAAGCTGCGTGACTGCCTTCGCGGCCCAGTAGTAGCGGCGCATGAGCTGTTCGCTCGCGCGCCGCGCGCCGCTCGCCTTGTAGCCGAAGCTCTCGGCCACGGCGGTTTGCAGGTCGAACACGAGAATGTCCTGGCGGCGGCCCGCGATCACATGCAGGCGCGCCCGCAGCGCTTTGAGGAACGTCTCGTTGCGGCGCAACTCGCGCGCTTCGCGCCCGGTGATGAGGCCGCGCTGGTCGAGTTCCTTCCAGCTGCTGCCGAAGGCGGCCGCCTCGGTAATCCAGAGTATCAGTTGCAGGTCGCGCAGGCCGCCGGGACTTTCCTTGACGTTCGGTTCGAGCGCATAGGGCGTGTCCTGGAAGCGCGCGTGGCGCTGGCGCATTTCGAGCACTTTCGCCTGGAAGAAAGCGCGCGGGTCCATCGCGTCGCGATAGCGCTGGGCGAAATCGCCGAACAGCGTCGGGCTGCCCGTAATGCGGCGCGCCTCGAGCAGCGACGTGCGCACGGTGACGTCATTGGCGGCTTCTTCGAGGCACTGCGAGACGCTGCGCACGCTGCTGCCGATGTCGAGCCCGAGATCCCAGGCGAGGCCGATGAACCGTTCGATGCGCTCCTCGAGCGGCGCGAGCGGCTCGTCGTCCGGCAGCAGCACGAGAATGTCGACGTCCGACCAGGGCGCGAGCTCGCCACGTCCGAAACCGCCCACGGCCACCAGGGCGAGCGTTGCCGGCAGCTCGCAGAGGTTCCAGGCGTGGCGCAAGGTGTCGTCGGTGGTGCGGGCGAGGGCGCGCATCAGCGAGTCGACGTTGGTCGCGCACTTGAAGCGCTCGAGCAGCTCGGCCTTGGCGGCCTTGTAGTCGGACTTCAACGACGTCGTATCGGGAACGGCGACAGCGGGAACGCTCATGGGCTCTGGTCGTGTCTGGCGTGGTTGGGCGGGCGGCCGTGCAGGTTCGCCTGCTGCTTTATCATGGTGCGGGCGCCTCGCGGCGTGTGCGCGCGGAGCGCATCGTCCGCGTTGCGCGTTCCGGCGTCCGGCATGGGGCGCTCAACAGGCGCGCCTTCATTGTGCGCCGGATCGCGATTCGCGCGAGGCTGCGCGTTCCGGCTCTTGCTGCGTGTGCTGCATGTGCGGCCTGTGCGGCGTTCAGGCCGCCGTGCCCGCCATCTGCGTGACGATGGCCGGCTTGGCGGGCGTGCCCGCCGAGACCGTCAGAACCTCATAACCCGTCTCGGTCACGAGCACCGTGTGCTCCCACTGCGCCGAGAGGCTGCGGTCCTTCGTCTTGACGGTCCACTGGTCCGGCATCGTGCGGATGTCGCGGCGCCCCGCGTTGATCATCGGCTCGACGGTGAAGATCATGCCGGGCACGAGTTCGATGCCGGTGCCGGGGCGGCCGTAGTGCAGCACTTGCGGGTCTTCGTGGAATACCGTGCCGATGCCGTGACCGCAGTATTCGCGCACCACGCTGTAGCCCTGGCTTTCGGCGTAACGCTGGATGGCGTGGCCGATGTCGCCCAGATGCCCGCCCGGGCGCACCTGGTCGATGCCGAGCCACATGCATTCATAAGTGGTCTGCACGAGGCGCTTCGCGAGGATCGAACCCTCGCCCACGATGAACATGCGGCTCGTGTCGCCGAAATAGCCTTCCTTGATGACCGTGATGTCGATATTGAGCGCGTCGCCGTTCTTCAGCGCCTTGTCGCCCGGAATACCGTGACAGATCACGTCGTTCACCGAGGTGCAGATCGCCTTCGGGTAGGGCGGGTAGCCGGGCGGCTGATAGTTCAGCGGCGCGGGCACCGTGCCCTGCACATTGGTCATGTATTCGTGACACCGGCGGTCGAGCTCGCCCGTCGTCACACCCGCGGTGACGAACGGCGTGATGTAATCGAGCACCTCGCTCGCCAGTCGGCAGGCGACGCGCATTTGCGCGATGTCGTGTTCGTTCTTGATCGAAATGGCCATGGTGTGCGCCCGAAAATGCAGTCGAATATTGAATTATCGCACCTAATGCCAGTGGTCGCTGGCTTTTGAAAAGGTGGGGCGGGGCCCGGCACACTCCCCCGGGGCCGTATTCCGCGGGTAATAGCTGTCTTGAGTAAGGGGCAGTTTGCGTGCTATACTCTTCGGCTAAGTCGCTTCTCATATCTTTCGAATTCGTGTTCGGGATTTGCGGGGCGCGGCTGGATCCGCCGTTGCCGCGGAGCGCTTTGCCAGAGCTGAAAAGGGCCGAAAGGCTTGAGTCCCTGGCGGGCGCGCGAAGAACATTCGGAAGCATCTTCTTCAGGTAGCACACTCGCAAGCCGGCGCACCCAGGGTGTCGGGCGCGTCGATCTCCAGAAAGCAGGAGGGCGCACCGATACGGCAGCCGGCTTCAGACCCAAACCCTTGCGGAGAATTGAAACATGGCAGTTACCATGCGCCAGATGCTGGAAGCCGGTGTCCACTTCGGTCACCAAACGCGCTTCTGGAACCCGAAGATGGCCCCCTTCATTTTCGGCCATCGCAACAAGATTCACATCATCAACCTCGAAAAGACGCTGCCGATGTACAACGACGCACTGAAGTACGTGCGTCAACTGGCAGCGAACCGCGGCACGATCCTGTTCGTCGGCACGAAGCGTCAATCGCGCGACACGATCGCCGAAGAGGCAAACCGCGCTGGCATGCCGTTCGTGAACGCACGCTGGCTCGGCGGTATGCTGACCAACTTCAAGACGCTGAAGGTTTCGATCAAGCGCCTGAAGGACATGGAAGCAGCCGTGGAAGCGGGCGAGCTCGAGAAGATGAGCAAGAAGGAAGCGCTCCTGTTCGAACGCGAAATCGCCAAGCTGCAAAAGTCGATCGGCGGCGTGAAGGACATGGGCGGCATTCCGGACGCGATCTTCGTGGTCGACGTCGGCTACCACAAGATTGCCGTGACGGAAGCGAACAAGCTGGGCATCCCCGTGATCGCCGTGGTCGATACGAACCACTCGCCGGAAGGCATCGATTACGTGATCCCGGGTAACGACGACGCCAGCAAGGCTGTCGCGCTGTACACGCAAGGCGTGGCTGACGCGATCCTCGAAGGCCGTGCAAACTCGGTGAACGAAGTGGTTGCAGCCGTGCGCGGCAACGACGGCGACGACGAGTTCGTCGAGGTCAACCCGGAGGCGTAAGCTGCCCCCGTGTCCGGCAAGAAAAGGGGGCTTTCCATAGGCCCCTTTTTTTTAAGCCGCGACTTTCGTCGCCGCGTCATATGCGCGGCACCGTAGCCCTGTAGAAGCAGCTGTAAAAAAGCGTTTCTTGGCAGGCGGAAACGGAAACGAATTTGTGCCGGCCGCGTCGAAAGGCGGGCGGCGTGTACCAGACAGACTCAAGGAGCGAATGATGGCGGCAATTACCGCAAGCATGGTGGCAGAACTGCGCGCGAAGACCGACGCGCCGATGATGGAATGCAAGAAGGCGCTGACGGAAGCCGACGGCGACCTGGCGCGCGCTGAAGAGCTGCTGCGCGTGAAGCTGGGCAACAAGGCCAGCAAGGCCGCTTCGCGCGTGACGGCTGAAGGCGTGATCGCTTCGTTCATCGGCGCTGGCGCTGGCTCGATCGTCGAACTGAACTGCGAAACCGACTTCGTTTCGAAGAACGACGACTTCATCGACTTCTCGAAGAAGATCGCCGAGCTGGTCGCTACGCAAAACCCGGCTGACGTCGCTGCCCTCTCGGCACTGCCGCTGGACGGCTCGACGGTCGACGCAGTGCGTCTCGCGCTGGTCGGCAAGATCGGCGAAAACCTCTCGATCCGCCGTTTCGCGCGTTTCGAAACCGCCAACAAGCTGGCTGCGTACCTCCACGGCACGCGCATCGGCGTGCTGGTCGAGTACACGGGCGCTGACGAGCAAGTGGGCAAGGACGTCGCGATGCACATCGCCGCGATGAAGCCGGTCTCGCTGTCGTCGGACGACGTGCCGGCCGACCTGATCGCCAAGGAGCGCAGCATCGCCGAGCAGAAGGCTGCCGAATCGGGCAAGCCGGCTGAGATCGTCGCGAAGATGGTCGAAGGTTCGGTCCAGAAGTACCTGAAGGAAGTCTCGCTGCTGAACCAGCCGTTCGTTAAGAACGACAAGCAGACGATCGAGCAGATGCTCAAGGCCGCTGGCACGACGGTGCAGAAGTTCGCGCTCTTCGTGGTGGGCGAAGGCATCGAGAAGAAGCAGGACGACTTCGCCGCCGAAGTGGCCGCGCAAGTCGCTGCTGCAAAGCAGCAATAAAGTCGGCAAGCCTGTCGCGCCGTGCGCGGCAGGCGGCAACCGCAGTTGTTGCAGTACCGCAGTTTGCATCAGTTGTAAATCGTGGCGGAGCAATCCGCCACGGTGGGCAGCGTAGCGACACCGCGCATGGCAGTCCCCCGCCGCGCGCGGCGTTGGAAATCTTCGCTATTTCTGGCGGCGCTTGCCCGAAGCCGTATTTCACCCCTACAGTTTGAAGTTATTGCCCTTTGCGCGCGATCCTGGATACCTCCATGCCCACACCCGCCTATAAACGTGTCCTGCTCAAACTTTCCGGCGAAGCCCTGATGGGCGATGATGCCTTTGGCATCAATCGCGCCACGATCGAACGTATGGTGGCGGACGTGGCCGAGGTCGTGCGTCTGGGCACCCAGCTCGCCGTCGTGATCGGCGGCGGCAACATTTTCCGCGGCGTCGCGGGCGGCGCGGCCGGCATGGACCGCGCAACCGCCGACTACATGGGTATGCTGGCCACGATGATGAACGCGCTCGCGTTGCAGGACGCCATGCGTCATGCGGGCATCGAAGCGCGCGTGCAGTCGGCGCTGCGCATGGACCAGGTTGTCGAGCCGTATATCCGCCCCCGCGCGATCCGCCAGCTCGAAGAGGGCAAGGTCGTGATTTTCGCCGCCGGCACGGGCAACCCGTTCTTCACCACCGACACCGCTGCTGCGCTGCGCGGCTCGGAAGTCGGCGCCGAAGTCGTGCTGAAGGCCACCAAGGTCGACGGCGTCTACTCGGCCGACCCGAAGAAGGACCCGACGGCCACGCGTTATTCGACGATCAGCTTCGATGAGGCAATCGGCCGCAATTTGCAGGTGATGGACGCCACGGCGTTCGCACTGTGCCGCGACCAGAAGCTGCCGATCCGCGTTTTTTCGATCAACAAGCCCGGCGCCCTCAAGCGCATCGTTCAGGGCGACGACGAAGGCACGCTCGTCCACGTGTAAACTCTCGTTTCACGAGAGATTCGAACATGGGCCGCGCCGCCCACCAGCGCGCCGGCGGGCCTGTTCCGTTATGAAGGTTCGGAGGTATCAAAATGGCTGTGGCTGACATCAAGAAGGGCGCCGAGCAGAAAATGCAGCGCTCGATCGACGCGTTCAAGAGCGATCTGGCGAAAATCCGCACGGGCCGCGCCCATACCGGTCTGCTCGATCACATCCAGGTCGACTACTACGGTTCGCCCGTGCCCATCTCGCAGGTCGCGAACCTCACGCTCGTCGACGCCCGCACGATCGGCGTGCAGGCTTGGGAAAAGAAGATGGTGCCGGTGATCGAAAAGGCGATCCGCGAGTCGGATCTCGGCCTGAACCCGGCCACCCACGGCGACCTGATCCGCGTGCCGATGCCCGCGCTCACCGAAGAGCGCCGCAAGGAGCTCACGAAGGTCGTCAAGAACGAAGGCGAAACGGCGAAGGTCGCCGTGCGCAACCTGCGTCGCGACGCCAACGAGCAGCTCAAGAAGCTCGTGAAGGACAAGGAAATCTCCGAAGACGACGAGCGCCGCGGCAGTGACGACGTCCAGAAGCTGACGGACCGCTTCGTGGCCGAGATCGACAAGCTCGTGCAGACGAAGGAAGCCGAGATCATGACGGTCTGAAGCCCTCGGGCTTTCAGTTCCGCCAGGATTTTCGCGGCTTTCCCATTCCATAGAAGTTACAGTCCGACGGCCATGACCTATACCAGCTCAACCGTTCGCGTGCCCGACGTGGCGGCCGTACCGCGCCACATCGCGATCATCATGGACGGCAATGGCCGTTGGGCAACGCAGCGCCGCTTGCCGCGCGTTGCGGGCCATACGCGCGGCGTCGACGCCGTGCGTTCGGTCGTCGAAAAGTGCGTGGAGCGTGGCGTCGAATACGTCACGCTGTTCGCATTCAGCTCCGAGAACTGGCGTCGTCCGACCGACGAAGTGTCGTTTCTCATGCGTCTTTTCGTCACTGCGCTCGAGCGCGAAGTGGCGCGACTGCACGCAAACGGCATCCGCCTGCGCGTGGTCGGCGACCTGTCGATGTTCAATGAGCGCATCCAGGACCTGATTCGGCGCGCGGAAACCAAAACCGCGCGCAATACCCGTCTCACGCTCACGATCGCTGCGAACTACGGCGGCCGCTGGGACATTCTCCAGGCCACCCGCAAGCTGGTCGAGGAAGCCGCGGCGACCGGGCAGCCGGTGCCCGTCACCGAAGACACGCTCGCGCAGCACCTGGCCATGGCCTATGCACCCGAGCCCGATCTCTTCATCCGCACGGGCGGCGAGCAACGCGTGAGCAACTTCCTGCTCTGGCAACTCGCGTACGCCGAGTTCTATTTCACTGACACGTTCTGGCCGGATTTCGACTCCGAGGCGCTCAACCGCGCCATTGCGTCGTATGCCGAGCGCGAGCGCCGTTTCGGCCGCACGAGCGCGCAGGTCGTTTCCCAGAACGCCGACTCCCTTTCATGCTAAAGACCCGCGTCATCACGGCGCTCGTCCTGCTGGCCGTTTTCCTGCCGGTCACGCTGTTCGCGCCCGTGGCGGCGTTCGGCGCGCTGATCGGCCTCGTGGTCGTGTTTGCCGCGTGGGAATGGGCGCGTCTGCTGAAGGCGGGCGCCACCGGCTCGATCGTCTACGCCGTGATCGCGGCGGCCGTCGTGGCGCTCAGCATGCGTCTGCCGGCGCCGCGGCCGCTCTTTCAGGCCGCGGGCGTGTTCTGGGTCATCGCCGGGCCTTACGTGCTGCTGCGCAAGCCGGTGCTCGCCGCCGGCGCGTGGCGCGCCTTCCTGCTCGCCGCCGGGCTCGTGGTTTTCGCCGCGTGCTGGCATGCGCTCGTCGCAGCGCGCACGGCGGGCGTGGCCTTCGTCTTGTCGCTCCTGCTAGTCGTCTGGCTGGCCGATATCGGCGCATACTTTGCGGGTAAGGCATTCGGAAAGCATAAGCTCGCGCCTGCCATCAGCCCCGGCAAGACCTGGGAGGGCGCCGTGGGCGGGTGGGCCGCTGTGATGGTGGTATCGGGCGCGGCGATCGCGCTGCACGCCTTCGAACCCACGCTGTATTCCGCGCTCGCGGCCCAGATCGGGCTTGGCCGTGCGCTTTTCGTTCTTACCGTGCTGGTCGCGTTCAGCGTGATCGGCGATCTGTTCGAGTCGATGTTGAAGCGCCAGGCCGGCGTGAAGGATTCGAGCGGCCTTCTGCCGGGCCACGGCGGGGTCCTCGACCGCATCGACGCGCTGCTGCCCGTGTTGCCGCTCGCCATGCTGCTGCTCGGCTAAGCGGTGACCGGCTAGAGATTTGAATATGCAAAAAAGACTCACATTGCTCGGTTCCACGGGCTCGATCGGAGACAGCACGCTCGACGTAGTCGCGCGTCATCCGCAACGCTTCTCGGTCTACGCGCTCACTGCCCACCGCAACGGCGAGAAACTCGTCGAACAATGCCTGCGCTTTGCGCCCGAGGTGGCTGTGGTCGGCGACCCCGACACCGCCGCCCAGGTCGAGCGCAAGCTGCGCGAGGCCGGTTCGAAGACCGTCGTGACCTACGGTCCGCAGGCGCTCGTCGAAGTCTCGAAGAGCGACGCCTGCGACACGGTCGTCGCGGCCATCGTCGGCGCGGCAGGGCTTGCGCCCACGCTCGCGGCGGCCAAGGCCGGCAAGCAGATCCTGCTCGCCAACAAGGAAGCGCTCGTGATGTCGGGCGACATCTTCATGGGCACGGTGCGCGACAGCGGCGCGGTGCTGCTGCCGCTCGACAGCGAGCACAACGCGGTGTTCCAGTGCCTGCCGAACGGCGGCCACGAAGGCGTGCAGCACGGCGGCGTGACGAAGATCATCCTGACCGCCTCGGGCGGCCCGTTCCGCACGCGCGAGCCCTCGACGCTCGTGAACGTGACGCCCGACGAGGCCTGCAAGCACCCGAACTGGTCGATGGGCCGCAAGATCTCGGTCGACTCGGCCACGATGATGAACAAGGGCCTCGAGGTGATCGAGGCGCATTACCTGTTCGATCTGCCGGGCGATCGCATCGACGTATTGATCCATCCGCAGAGCGTGATCCATTCGATGGTCTCGTACGCCGACGGTTCGGTGCTCGCGCAACTGGGTAATCCCGACATGCGCACGCCGATCGCGCATGCGCTCGCGTTTCCGGAGCGCGTCGACTCGGGTGTCGCGCAGCTCGATCTCGCGCAGGTCGCGACGCTTACGTTCGAGAAGCCCGATTACGCGCGCTTCCCGTGTCTCGCGCTTGCCATGAAGGCGCTGGCCGAAGGCGGCGTGGCGAGCGCGGCGCTCAACGCGGCGAACGAAGTCGCAGTGGATGCTTTTTTGAACCGACGCATCGGCTTCATGGCGATCGCCCAGACGGTCGACGCCGTACTCAACGCGCTGCAAAACCACAGCGCGTCGAGCCTCGAAGTCGTGCTCGAAGCCGACGCGGCCGCTCGCCGCGCGGCGCACACCATCATCGACAGCTTGCCGGTGCCGGCCTGATCAGGTCGCCAGGGGGCTCGCTGAAGGGCCCCTTCGTGGTCCTTCAGGCCCGCGAGCCTGACCTCGGGACCGTTCCCGCACCGGTGCGCTGCTTCCAGCCTGGGAGGCGCTCATGAACCTGCTTACCGAACTTGTCGCTTTCATCGTGGCGATCGGCGTGCTGGTCGTCGTGCATGAATACGGCCATTACAGTGTGGCGCGCCTGTGCGGCGTGAAGGTCCTGCGGTTTTCCATCGGGTTTGGCAAGCCGCTCGTGCAATGGATCAGCAAGAAGACCGGCACCGAGTGGACGATCTCCGCGCTGCCGCTCGGCGGCTACGTGAAGATGCTCGACGAGCGCGAGTCGCCCGACACGATTCCCGCCAGCGATTTGCCGCACGCGTTCAACCGGCAGTCGGTCGGCAAGCGCATTGCGATCGTCGCGGCCGGTCCCATCGCCAATTTCCTGCTGGCCGTCGTGCTTTTTTCGGTCGTGTATGCGAGCGGCGTGACGGAGCAGTCGGCCATTGTCGCGGCGCCCCCGGCACAGTCGGCAGCGGCCCAGGCGGGCTTCCAGGGCGGCGAGACGATTCTTTCGGTGAGCGATCCAAACGGCAGCGAAACCGAGACCGTGCGTTCGTGGTCGGACCTGCGCTGGAAACTGCTTGCGTCCGCATTCGATCAGGGCCGTGTCGTGCTTTCCGCGCGCGATGGCGCCGGGACCTACGATTTCCCGCTCGATCTCTCGCAGCTCACGAGCAAGGACCTCGACGGCGACTTCATGTCGAAGCTCGGCCTGGAGGCGGGCGGCAGCACGCTCAAGGTCGCGGCCGTGGAAGCCGGTAGTGCGGCGCAGCATGCGGGCTTGCAGGCGGGCGACCAGTTGCGCGCCATCGACGGTCGCCCCGTGGACAGCGCGATGACCTTCATCTCGTACGTGAAGGCGCGCGCGGGCAAGCCCGTGCGGCTCACGATCGCGCGCGACAACGCGGCCACGCGCTCGCAGCAAACGCTCACGCTGACGGTCACGCCCACGCCGCAGCGCGACACGGAAACCGGTGAAGAGGTGGGACGTATTGGCGCGGCGCTCTCGGCGCAGGCGCCTTCGGTGGACGTGCGCTATGGGCCGCTGGAGAGCGTGCGCCTCGGTGCGAATCGCACGTGGGACATCGCGGTGTATTCGCTGCGGATGTTCGGCCGCATGGTGACGGGCGAGGCATCACTCAAGAATCTGTCGGGTCCGGTGACGATTGCTGACTATGCGGGCAAGAGTGCAAGACTCGGCCCATCCGCATTCCTCTCGTTCCTCGCGCTGGTGAGCATCAGCCTCGGTGTATTGAATCTGCTCCCAATTCCGGTATTGGACGGGGGGCATCTGTTATATTATGCGGTTGAAGCCGTAACGGGCAAAGCCGTCTCGGACCGCTGGCAGCTCGTGTTGCAGCGCGCGGGACTTGCCTGCATCGTCGCACTGTCGGCGATCGCGTTGTTCAACGATCTGGCTCGGTTAATCCATTTTTAAAGATGTCTGGCGGCGTCCGTGGGCGGGCCGCCCGACCTGATGCAGCTATACACAATTGGGGAAGCACGTTGTTTAGACCTCATCGCTTGGTTCCAAAAACGGTTGCGGCTGCGGCGATTGCCGCGCATGGAGTGGTTGCCCACGCAGCAACGACGCCTTTCGTGGTTCAGGACATCCGCATCGAAGGGCTGCAACGCGTCGAGCCGGGCACGGTGTTCGCCTACCTGCCGATCAAGCAGGGCGACACCTTCACCGATGAAAAGGCGTCCGAGGCCATCCGCGCGTTGTACGCGACGGGCTTTTTCAACGACGTGAGAATCGCTTCCGAAGGCGGCGTGGTGGTGGTGCAGGTGCAGGAGCGCCCGGCCATCGGCACGATCGACTTCTCGGGCATTCACGAGTTCGACAAGGACAACCTGACGAAGGCGCTGCGCGCGGTCGGTCTCTCGCAAGGCCGCTACTACGACAAGGCGCTCGTCGACAAGGCGGAGCAGGAGCTCAAGCGCCAGTACCTCACGCGCGGTTTCTACGCCGCCGAGGTCACCACCACGGTTACGCCGATCGACCGCAATCGCGTGGGTCTGCTGTTCTCCGTGGTCGAAGGTCCGAGCGCGAAGATCCGCCAGATCAACTTTATCGGCAACAAGACGTACAGCACGAGCACGCTGCTCGGCGAGATGCAGCTCTCCACGCCGAACTGGTTCTCCTGGTACACGAAGAACGACCTCTACTCGAAGGAAAAGCTCACGGGCGACCTCGAGAACGTGCGCTCGTACTACCTGAACCACGGCTACCTCGAGTTCAACATCGACTCGACGCAGGTCTCGATCTCGCCCGACAAGAAGGACATGTACCTCACCATCGGTATTCACGAAGGTGAGCCCTACAAGGTGTCGAGCATCAAGCTGGCCGGGAATCTGCTCGATCGCGAGGCGGAGCTCAAGAAGCTGGTCACGATCAAGCCGGGCGACCGGTTCTCGGCGGAGAAGTTGCAGTCCACGACCAAGGCGATCGTCGACAAGCTCGGCGAATACGGTTACGCGTTCGCGACCGTGAACGCGCTGCCGCAGATCGACCAGGCCAATCACACGGTCGACCTCACGTTGCAGGTGGACCCGAGCCGCCGCGTGTACGTGCGCCGCATCAACGTGGTGGGCAACACGCGTACGCGCGACGAAGTCGTGCGTCGCGAAATGCGCCAGCTCGAAAGCTCGTGGTTCGATTCGAACCGCCTCGCGCTTTCGAAGGACCGTATCAACCGTCTGGGCTACTTCACCGACGTCGACGTGACCACGGTGCCCGTGGAAGGCACGGCCGACCAGGTCGACGTGAACGTGAAGGTCGCCGAAAAGCCGACGGGCGCGATCACCCTGGGCGCGGGCTTCTCGTCCACGGACAAGGTGGTGCTCTCGGCAGGCGTGTCGCAGGACAACGTGTTCGGTTCGGGCACGTCGCTCTCGGTGAACGTGAATACCGCGAAGACGTACCGCACGCTGGCTGTTACGCAGGTGGACCCGTACTTCACGGTGGACGGCATCAAGCGCATTACCGACGCCTACTACCGTACGTATCAGCCGCTGTACTACTCGACCGATTCGAGCTTCCGCATCATCACGATGGGCGCCGACCTCAAGTTCGGCATCCCGTTCTCGGAAGTCGACACGGTGTATTTCGGCGCGGGCTTCGAGCAGGACACGCTCGACATCGATTCGAACACGCCGCAGAGCTACATCGACTACGTGAATGCGTTCGGCCGCGTGTCGAACAATGTCCCGTTGACGGTGGGCTGGTCGCGCGACGCGCGTGACAGTGCGCTCATTCCGAGCCGCGGTTACTTCACGCAGGCGAACGCCGAGTACGGCACGCCGATCGGCGGTACGCAGTACTACAAGGCCGACATTCAGGCGCAGTACTACTATTCGTTCGCGCGTGGCTTCGTGCTGGGCATGAACTTCCAGGGTGGTTACGGTAACGGTCTGGGCGGCAAGCCGTACCCGATCTTCAAGAACTACTATGCGGGCGGTATCGGCTCGGTGCGTGGCTACGAGCCGAGCTCGCTGGGTCCGCGCGACAAGTCGACGAACGATCCGATCGGCGGCTCGAAGATGCTCGTCGGCAACATCGAACTGAC
The DNA here is from genome assembly GCF_003096875.1 of Paraburkholderia unamae. Taxonomy (NCBI): domain Bacteria; kingdom Pseudomonadati; phylum Pseudomonadota; class Betaproteobacteria; order Burkholderiales; family Burkholderiaceae; genus Paraburkholderia; species Paraburkholderia unamae. Next base: position 240,086 of record NZ_QEOB01000007.1, on the reverse strand, counting down.
GTTCCCGCTGCCGGGTACGGGCTACGACCGGACATTGCGCGTCTTCACCTTCGTCGATGGTGGTAACGTCTGGGGCGACGAGGGCGCAAGTATCGGGTCGAACGGCCTGCGTTACAGCTACGGTTTCGGCCTCGCGTGGATTTCGCCGATCGGTCCGCTCAAGCTGAGCCTGGGCTTCCCGATCGTCAAGCACGAAGGCGACCAGTACCAGAAGTTCCAGTTCCAGATCGGGACGGCATTCTGACGTGTATCCATCCGGTGCCGCGAAGCGCGGCGCCGGAACCCCAAGAAACGAGAGGATGACTTTGCTAACGGGAATGTTTTCCAGACGGACGATCGGAGCGATGACCGTATCGCTGGCGCTTCTCGCTTTCGGCACGGGCGCGGCCCACGCCCAGGAAGCGAAGATCGCGGCAGTGAACTCCGATCGCATCCTGCGCGAATCCGCCCCCGCGAAGGCCGCGCAGACCAAGCTCGAAGCCGAATTCGCCAAGCGCGACAAGGATTTGCAGGACATGGCGCAGCGCCTGAAGGCGATGTCCGACTCGCTCGACAAGAACGGCGCGTCGCTCGCGCCGGTTGACCGCGCGCAAAAGCAACGCGACCTTTCGGCGCTCGACAGCGACTTCCAGCGCAAGCAGCGCGAATTCCGCGAAGACCTGAACCAGCGCCGCAACGAGGAACTCGCGGCGGTACTCGACCGCGCGAACAAGGTGATCAAGCAGATCGCCGAGCAGCAGCATTACGACCTGATCGTGCAGGAAGCGGTGTACGTGAGTCCGCGCATCGACATCACGGACCAGGTGCTGAAGGCGCTCGCGTCCGGCGCCACCGGCAGCAACAGCAACTAAGGCAGGAGCAGCACGCGTATGGCATTTACGCTTGAGGACATCGTCGGGCGGTTCGGCGGCGAGGTGGTGGGCGATGCGACGCAACGCGTCGGGTCGCTCGCGCCCCTCGATCAGGCTGGTCCGCAACAGCTCGCGTTCCTCGCCAATCCGAAGTATCTCGCGCAGGTCGAAACGACCCGCGCGGGCGCGGTGCTCATCAGTCCGCCCGACCTCGAGAAGCTGGCGTCGCGCGAGGGCCGCAACTTCATCGTCACACCGAATCCGTATGCTTACTTTGCGCGTGTCGCGCAGGCGTTCATCGACCTCGCCGCGCCGAAGGTGCAGCCGGGCGTGCATGCCAGCGCCTACGTCGACGCGAACGCGAAGGTGGCGGCGAGCGCCGTGATCGGCCCGAACGTCACGGTCGAAGCGGGCGCCGTGATCGGCGAGAACGTACGGCTCGACGCGAATGTTTTCATCGGCCGCGGCACCGAGGTGGGCGAGGGCTCGCACCTGTATCCGGGCGTGAGCGTCTACCATGGCTGCAAGCTCGGCGCGCGCGCCATCGTGCATGCGGGCGCCGTGATCGGCTCCGACGGCTTCGGCTTTGCCCCCGATTTCACGGGCGAGGGCGACGCGCGCACGGGCAGCTGGGTCAAGATTCCGCAGGTTGGCGGCGTGAGCATCGGGCCGGACGTCGAAATCGGTGCGAACACCACGATCGACCGTGGCGCGATGGCCGACACGATCATCGAAACGTGCGTGAAGATCGATAACCTCGTTCAGATCGGCCACAACTGCAAGATCGGTGCGTACACCGTCATCGCGGGCTGCGCAGGCATTGCCGGCAGCACGACGATCGGGCGTCATTGCATGATCGGCGGCGCGGTTGGCATTGCGGGGCACGTCACACTTGGCGACTATGTGATCGTCACGGCGAAGTCGGGCGTCTCGAAGTCGCTGCCGAAGGCGGGCATCTACACGAGCGCCTTCCCGGCGGTCGATCACGCCGACTGGAACAAGAGCGCCGCGCTTCTGCGCAACATCGACAAGCTGCGCGACCGGATCAGGGCGCTCGAAGCCGCAGCCGCGCAAAAGCCGCAGGGCGGCGAATAAGCATGCAGTAAAGGGGTAAGGGCGGCGTCTCGCGCAAGCGGCACGCCGCCGGACCGGCGCGCAAAAGCGGGTGCCTGTGCGTGGCGCCGGTTTTTGCGCGCCGCTTTGCGTACAGGGGCGACCGGCAAGGGCAACCGGCGTGGGTGACCCGCCTGGGGCTACCCGCCTGGGGCAATCCTCATGCACGGGAGTCCGGGCGTGGCGCATACTTCGCGTCAGCGCGCGCCAGTTTGGAGCAGCCGGTTTGGCCGATTGGGGTTGGCCGATCCGGCACGCCGGGCGCCTCGAATATTGAAATCGAAAGTCACACGCGCAATTCCTGCGTGAGCAGAACCACCATGAACATCGAAAAACTCAACTTCGACATCCACAAGATTCTCACGCTGCTGCCGCACCGCTACCCGTTCCTGATGGTGGACCGGGTGCTCGAGCTGGAGCCGCACAAGAGCATCAAGGCGTTGAAGAACGTGACGGTCAACGAGCCCTTTTTCACGGGCCACTTCCCGCAGCGTCCGGTCATGCCCGGCGTGATGATCCTCGAAGCGCTGGCGCAAACCGCCGCACTGCTCACGTTCTCGGAAGAGGAGCAGGACTTCGAGAATACGCTGTACTACTTCGTCGGCATCGACGGCGCGCGTTTCAAGCGCGTGGTCGAGCCGGGCGACCAGCTCATCCTCAACGTGACTTTCGAGCGCTACATGCGCGGCATCTGGAAGTTCAAAGCGGTGGCCGAAGTGGAAGGTTCCGTGGCCTGCGAGGCGGAACTCATGTGCACCGTCAAGAAAATGGACGCGGCGCAATAAGACGCGCCGCCGCATGCCGCTGCGCGCCCCGGCTTTGCGCGGGCGCCGCGGCACGGTAACAGAATCGGAGAGCGAGGACGAATGAGCAGGATCCATCCCACTGCGGTCGTCGAGCCAGGTGCGCAGATCGACGAATCGGTCGAGATCGGGCCGTACGCGGTCATTGGCGCGAACGTCACCATCGGCGCACGCACGAAGGTCGGTTCGCATAGCGTGCTGGAAGGCCACACGACGATCGGCGAAGACAATACGATCGGCCACTACGCGTCGATCGGCGGCCGTCCGCAGGACATGAAGTACAAGGGCGAGCCCACGCGGCTCGTGATCGGCGACCGCAACACCATCCGCGAATTCACGACGCTGCATACGGGCACGGTGCAGGACACCGGCGTCACGACCATCGGCGACGACAACTGGATCATGGCCTACGTGCACGTGGGGCATGACTGCTCTCTCGGCAACAACGTCATCATGTCGAGCAACGCGCAACTCGCGGGCCACGTGATCGTTGACGACTACGCGATCGTCGGCGGCATGACCGGCGTCCACCAGTTCGTGCGCATCGGCGCGCACTCGATGGTGGGCGGCGCCTCGGCGCTCGTGCAGGATGTGCCGCCGTTCGTGGTAGCCGCGGGCAACAAGGCGGTGCCCCACGGCATCAACGTGGAAGGCCTGCGCCGCCGCGGCTTCAGCCCCGACGCGATTTCGGCGCTGCGCGCGGCGTATCGCACGCTGTACAAGAACGGGCTTTCGCTCGAAGAGGCGAAGGTGCAGCTCGCCGACCTCGCGCAGGCGGGCGGCGACGGCGACGTGCACGTGAAGGCGCTGCTCGATTTCGTCGAGCAGTCGCAACGCGGCATCATCCGCTAACCGATGGCGCTGCAAACGCGTCCTCTGCGCCTCGCGATGGTCGCCGGAGAGCCGTCCGGCGATCTGCTCGCGGCCTCGCTGCTTGCCGGTCTCACAGCCCGCTTGCCCGATACTACGCAGTACTATGGGATCGGCGGTCCGCGCATGATGGCCACCGGCTTCGACGCGCACTGGCCGATGGAAAAACTTTCGGTGCGCGGCTACGTCGAGGCGCTCAGGCACATCCCCGAGATCCTGCGCATTCGCAGCGAACTCAAGCACCAGTTGCTGGCCGATCCGCCCGACGCGTTCATCGGCGTGGACGCGCCCGACTTCAACTTCGGTCTCGAACACCCTTTGCGCGACGCGGGCATTCCGACCATCCACTTCGTCTGCCCCTCGATCTGGGCGTGGCGGGGCGGGCGCATCAAGAAGATCCAGAAAGCCGTGGATCACATGATGTGCGTGTTCCCGTTCGAAACGGCGATTCTGGAGAAGGCGGGCGTGGCGGCGTCCTACGTGGGCCATCCGCTCGCCGACGAGATCCCGCTCGAACCCGACATGCCGGGCGCGCGCCGCACGCTCGGCATGCCGGAAAGCGGTCCCGTGATCGCGGTGCTGCCGGGCAGCCGCCGCTCGGAAATCAACCTGATCGGGCCGACGTTTTTCGACGCGATGCAGATCATGCAGCGGCGCGAGCCGGCGCTGCGCTTCGTGATGCCGGCGGCGACGCCCGCCATCCACGCGCAGTTGCAGGAGCTGGCGAATCAGCACCAGGGTCTCGCGCTCACGATCATCGACGGCCAGTCGCAGCTCGCGATGACGGCCGCCGACGCCATTCTCGTGAAGAGCGGCACGGTCACGCTCGAAGCGGCGTTGCTCAAGAAGCCGATGGTCATCTCGTACAAGGTGCCCTGGCTCACGGGCCAGATCATGCGCCGCCAGGGCTATCTGCCGTACGTGGGGTTGCCGAACATTCTCGCGGGCCGCTTCGTCGTGCCCGAAATCCTTCAGCATTTCGCGACGCCCGAGGCGCTCGCCGACGCCACGCTCACGCAGTTGAACGATGAGGCAAACCGGCGCACGCTGACAGAGGTGTTCACGCAGATGCATCTGACCCTGCGTCAGAACACCTCGGCGCGCGCGGCCGAAGTCGTCGCGGGCATCGTGGAAAGCCGCAGGAGAAGGGCGTGAGCGAGGGCGCGATCAAGCGGGCGAAGGCGCCGGCCGTGAAGAAGCCGCCGTCGCAGGCGGCGCTCAAGCTCGCCGCGCGGCGCAAGGCGGCGCGTCAGGCCGGGCTGCTGTTCGAGTCGCCCGACGACGTGATCTGCGGGGTGGACGAAGCCGGCCGCGGGCCGCTTGCCGGGCCCGTTGTCGCAGCCGCCGTGATTCTCGATCCCGCGCGGCCGATTCGCGGACTCGATGATTCGAAGGTGCTGACGGCACAGGCGCGCGAAGCGCTCTACGAGCAGATCGTGGAGCGCTCGCTTGCGTGGTGCGCCGCGTTGGCCACGGTCGAGGAAATCGACACGCTCAACATCCTGCATGCGACGATGCTGGCGATGCGGCGCGCCGTCGAAGGCTTGAGCATCACGCCGACGCTCGCGAAAATCGATGGCAACCGCTGCCCGGTGATGCCGGTGCGCAGCGAGGCCGTGATTGGCGGCGATGCGCTCGTGCCGAGCATTTCGGCGGCCTCGATCATCGCGAAGGTCACGCGCGACCGCATGCTGGTCGACCTGCACGAACGCCATCCTCACTACGGTTTCGACGCCCATGCCGGCTACGGCACGCCGCAGCATCTCGAAGCGTTGCGCGTGCATGGTCCGTGCGAGCATCACCGGCGCTCGTTCGCGCCCGTGCGCGAAGCGTTTGCACTGCACGGCATCGTCGTGCCCGGCGCGGCAGCGGTGGCGAGCGACGCCGCCAGCCTCGAAGCAGGCGACGCCTTCGCGCCACTACCTTGAACCGCCGCGCGGAGCACGCGCAGCGGGACTCAGGTGAACCGGCGCCGCTACGCATGCTGCGGGCGGCGCCGTTTTCCTTTTCATTGATCTTTTCTGAATACGCCAGGGCCGCCCGTGAAAGCCATTACCTCGCGCGACAATCCGCTCTACAAGCGCCTGAAGGCGTTGGCCGGTTCGACGCATCAACAGCGGCGCAGCCATCAGGCTCTCCTCGAAGGGTTCCACCTCGCGAGTGCCTGGCTCGACGGCGGATCGCAACCCGAATTCTGCGTGGTGACCGAAGGCGCGCTTGCGCACGAAGAAGCGCAGGCTATCGTCTCCCGCGTGGACGAACGCCGCATCATCACGCTGCCCGATGCGCTGTTCGGCCAGTTGTCGAACGTCGTGCACGGCGTGGGGCTGCTGCTGCTCGTCGACATGCCCGAGGCGAGGCTGCCCGAGCGCGTCGAATCGACCTGTCTCGTGCTCGACGGCTTGCAGGACGCGGGCAATGTCGGCTCGATCCTGCGCAGCGCGGCGGCGGCCGGCATCGACAAGGTGTTCTGCACGCCGGGAACGGCTTATGTGTGGTCGTCGAAGGTGCTGCGCTCGGCCATGGGCGCGCATTTCCTGTTGCAGGTGTTCGAGAACGTGGAACCGCAAGTGCTGGTCGACATGCTCGGCGTGCCCGTCGTCATCACCGATTCGCACGGCGCGCAGGCGATCGACGAGGCGGATCTGGCGGGGCAGGTGGCCTGGGTGTTCGGCAACGAAGGCGCGGGTGTCTCGCAGGTGTGGCGAGACGCGGCGGCGCTGCGCGTGACGATCCCGCAGCCGGGCGGCATGGAGTCGCTCAACGTCGCGGCGGCGGCGGCCGTGTGCGTGTTCGAGCAATGCCGGCAGCAACGGCACGCGCGTTGACGCCGGCTTGAAGCCTCGAAAAGAAAAAGCCCGCTTTACCAAGCGGGCTTTTTTGTTTCACGTGCGGGCAAACGGCTTCGGGTTGACGTCAGTACGCCGGCTTGTCGATGCGGATTTCCTGGAGGATCGTCGTGGCGATTTCCTCGATCGACTTGTGTGTGGACGAGAGCCACTTGATGCCTTCGCGGCGCATCATCGCTTCGGCTTCGTTCACTTCGTAGCGGCAGTTCTCCAGCGCCGCGTATTTGCTGCCCGGCCGACGCTCGTTGCGGATTTCGGTGAGGCGCTGCGGATCGATCGAAAGGCCGAAAATCTTCGCCCGGTGCGGCAGCAACGAATTCGGCAACTTGCCGCGCTCGAAATCGTCGGGAATGAGCGGGTAGTTTGCTGCCTTCACGCCGTACTGCATGGCAAGGTAGAGGCTCGTCGGCGTTTTGCCGCTGCGCGACACGCCCACGAGGATCACGTCGGCGTCGGCGAGATTACGGTCGGACTGGCCGTCGTCGTGCGCGAGCGAGAAGTTGATCGCCTCGATACGGTTTTTGTACTCGTCGGTGTCGGCGTTCTGGTGGCCGCGGCCCATCGCGTGGCTCGACTTGAGCTCCAGCTCCTGCTCCAGCGGCTCCACGAAGGTCTGGAACATGTCGAGCACGAGCGCGTTCGAGCGCTTGACGATCTCGTTCGAATTGCTGTCCACGAGCGTCGTAAAGACGATCGGGCGGCGGCCTTCCTGCACGGCGGCTTCGTTGATCTTCTCGGCGGTCGAATAGGCCTTGTCGGTCGAATCGACAAAGGGCAGGCGCACGAGGCGGAACTTCTGGTCGAACTGCGACAGGATCGAATGCGCGAAGGTTTCGGCAGTGATCCCGGTACCGTCGGAGACGATGAATACGGTAGGCGGCATCGGTTGAGGCTGGGTACGTGAGCGCAGGGCCGCTCGGGGACAGGCTGGGCGCCCGGAAAGCCCCGTCCGGCGGGACCGAGGGGCAATTCTCGCCGACTGGCACAAATTCGGGAGTCGGCACGGTAGAATAGCGGCAACCTGTTGGATAAGCAATTGCAGTGCAACCACGCCAAACAGCCGCTCATCGCAGCGCATTCTGGTGTCAACTTGCAGCGATTCCGTCTAACTCCGTGTAATCGCGCGCATCTTCGTGTTTTTCCATTGAATGGAAATTCGCTTGGTGTGTGAGCGATTGTTTCTCCAACAGGTTGCGCAAGACGCGAAATCGCCTCCAATGGGTGACTCGCGTTCGAGCCCACTTGCGCAATCGTGAATTTTTTTCACACTTAGGGGCTTGTATGACTAACACCGTTGCCAAGGATCAGGCGTATGTAGTGCCTTTTGAGCAGTTGCGGATGACCGATGTCGAGATCGTGGGCGGCAAGAACGCCTCGCTCGGCGAAATGATCAGCCAGTTGGCTGAGGCTGGCGTGCGTGTGCCCACGGGCTTCGCCACGACCGCGCTCGCCTTCCGCGACTTCCTGAAACACAACAACCTGACCGAACGGATCGCCGCTCGCCTGGAAACGCTCGACGTCGACGACGTCAAGGCGCTGGCCGAAGCCGGCAAGGAAATCCGTCAATGGATCATCGACGCGCCGCTTCAGGCGAAGCTCGAGGCGGACATCCGCACGGGCTTCGAGACGCTGAAGAGCAGCTCGCCGTCTGAACTGTCGTTCGCCGTGCGTTCGTCGGCAACGGCGGAAGACCTGCCCGACGCATCGTTCGCCGGTCAGCAGGAAAGCTACCTGAACGTGGTGGGCATCGAAGACGTGCTCGACCGCCTCAAGCACGTGTTCGCGTCGCTCTACAACGACCGCGCTATCTCCTATCGCGTCCACAAGGGCTTCACCCACGCTGAAGTCGCACTGTCGGCTGGCGTGCAGCGCATGGTCCGTTCGGACCGCGGCGCCGCAGGCGTGATGTTCACGCTGGATACCGAATCGGGCTTCAAGGACGCCGTGTTCATCACGTCGAGCTATGGCCTGGGCGAAACGGTCGTGCAGGGCGCCGTGAATCCGGACGAGTTCTACGTCTTCAAGACTACGCTCGAGCAAGGCAAGGCACCGATCATCCGTCGCTCGATCGGCTCGAAGCTCATCAAGATGGAATTCACGCAACCGGGCGAGCCGGGCCGCGTGAAGACGGTCGACGTCTCGCACGAACAGCGCAACCGCTTCTCGATCACCGACGAAGACGTGATCGAGCTGGCCAAGTACGCTGTCATCATCGAGAAGCACTACCAGCGTCCGATGGACATCGAGTGGGGCAAGGACGGCCTCGACGGCAAGATCTTCATTCTCCAGGCACGCCCGGAAACCGTGAAGAGCCAGGCCGTGGGCAAGGTCGAGCAGCGCTTCAAGCTCAAGGGCCAGTCGCAGGTTCTCGCAACGGGCCGTGCCATCGGCCAGAAGATCGGCGCGGGCCGCGTGAAGGTGATTCACGATCCGTCCGAAATGGAACGCGTGCAGCCGGGTGACGTGCTGGTCGCCGACATGACCGACCCGAACTGGGAGCCGGTGATGAAGCGCGCAGCCGCCATCGTCACGAACCGTGGCGGCCGTACTTGCCACGCGGCGATCATCGCGCGTGAGCTGGGTGTGCCGGCCGTGGTGGGCTGCGGCGACGCGACCGACGTGCTGAAGGACGGTGCGCTCGTGACGGTATCGTGCGCGGAAGGCGACGAAGGCCGTATCTACGACGGTCTGCTGGAAACGGAAGTGAGCGAAGTTCAACGTGGCGAGCTGCCGGCCATTCCGGTCAAGATCATGATGAACGTCGGCAACCCGCAGCTCGCGTTCGACTTCTCGCAACTGCCGAATGCAGGTGTTGGCCTCGCGCGTCTCGAGTTCATCATCAACAACAACATCGGCGTGCACCCGAAGGCGATTCTCGAGTACCCGAACATCGACGCGGACCTGAAGAAGGCCGTGGAAAGCGTTGCACGCGGTCACGCATCGCCGCGCGCGTTCTACGTCGACAAGCTCACGGAAGGCATCGCCACGATCGCAGCGGCGTTCTATCCGAAGCCCGTCATCGTGCGTCTGTCGGACTTCAAGTCGAACGAGTACAAGAAGCTGATCGGCGGTTCGCGCTACGAGCCGGATGAAGAAAACCCGATGCTGGGTTTCCGCGGCGCGTCGCGTTACATCGCCGAAGACTTTGCTCAAGCGTTCGAAATGGAGTGCCTGGCACTCAAGCGCGTGCGTGAAGAGATGGGCCTCTCGAACGTCGAAATCATGGTGCCGTTCGTGCGTACGCTCAAGCAGGCGGAGCGCGTGGTCGGTCTGCTCGAGAAGTTCGGCCTCAAGCGCGGCGTGAACGGCCTCAAGCTCATCATGATGTGCGAAGTGCCGTCGAACGCGATCCTCGCCGAAGAGTTCCTTCAGTACTTCGACGGCTTCTCGATCGGCTCGAACGACCTCACGCAGCTCACGCTCGGTCTCGACCGGGACTCGGGCATGGAACTGCTGGCCGTCGACTTCGACGAGCGCGATCCGGCCGTGAAGTTCATGCTCAAGCGCGCGATCGATACCTGCCGCCGTCTGAACAAGTACGTCGGCATCTGCGGTCAGGGCCCGTCCGATCATCCGGACTTCGCCCTGTGGCTCGCGGAAGAAGGCATCGCTTCGATCTCGCTGAACCCGGACTCGGTTGTCGAGACCTGGCAGCAACTGGCGAAGTCGCAGTCGAAGTAAGCACGGTGCCGGGGGCGTGAGTCCCCGGTGCTCGCGGAGCTTGATGCAGTTTCCCAGGCGGCTTGCACGCTGCGGAAAAAAGTGTCAGCTTCGTGCTATAACACCCCGGTCTAGCCGGGGTGTTTTACTTTGGGAGGTCGCCGTGGGTCCGCATGGTTTGTTCTGGTGGATTGCCGCCGGCGTGCTCATCGTCGCGGAGCTGATGACGGGCACGTTCTACCTCTTGATGATCGCGCTCGGTTTTCTCGCGGGCGCCTTGAGCTATGAACTGGGCGCGCCGCTCGACGTGCAGTTGATCGTCGCGGCCGTGGTTGGACTCGCCGCCGTGGTCACGCTGCGCCGCTCGCGCTTCGGCCGCCGGCGCCGCATGACCGACGCCTCGACCGATCCGGGCGTGAATCTCGATATCGGCGCGACGCTCACCGTTGCCGCCTGGCGCGACGGCCGCGCCCGCACGATGTACCGCGGCGCCGAATGGGACGTCGAACTCGCGCCCGGCGAGCCCGAAGACGCACCGCTCTACGAAATCAAGGCGGTGCGCGGCAGTTGCCTCGTCGTGGCGGCGAAGCACGAGCGGCACGACGCCCACACGCACAAGGCCGATGACACCGCGCGCCATGCCTGAGTCGCCGAATTCCCGCAGCGCACCAACAAAACCACACTGAAGCGAACGGAGGTCCCGTATGCAAGTCCCAGTCGTCGGCCTGATTCTGCTCGTGATCGTCATCGTGCTGATCGCGCAGACCATCAAGATCGTGCCGCAGCAGCATGCCTGGGTGCTCGAACGCCTCGGGCGCTACCACGCCACGCTTACGCCCGGGCTGACGATCGTGCTGCCGTTCGTGGATCGCGTGGCCTACAAGCACGTGCTCAAGGAGATTCCGCTCGACGTGCCGAGCCAGGTCTGCATCACGCGCGACAACACGCAGCTTCAGGTGGACGGCGTGCTGTATTTCCAGGTGACCGATCCGATGAAAGCGTCGTACGGGTCGAGCAATTTCGTGTTCGCGATCACACAGCTTTCGCAGACCACGCTGCGTTCCGTCATCGGCAAGCTCGAACTCGACAAGACTTTCGAGGAGCGCGACTTCATCAATCACAGCGTCGTTTCCTCGCTCGATGAGGCGGCCTCGAACTGGGGCGTGAAGGTACTGCGCTACGAAATCAAGGATCTCACGCCGCCGAAGGAAATCCTCCACGCCATGCAGGCGCAGATCACCGCAGAGCGTGAGAAGCGCGCGCTGATCGCGGCGTCGGAAGGTCGCAAGCAGGAGCAGATCAACCTGGCGGCCGGCGCGCGCGAGGCGGCGATCCAGAAGTCGGAAGGCGAGCGTCAGGCGGCCATCAACCAGGCGCAAGGGCAGGCCGCGGCCATTCTGGCGGTGGCCGAGGCGAACGCGCAGGCCATCCAGAAGATCGGCAATTCGATCCAGGCGCAGGGCGGCATGGACGCGGTCAACCTCAAGGTGGCCGAACAGTATGTCAACGCCTTCGCCAATCTCGCGAAGCAGGGCAATACGCTGATCGTGCCGGGCAACATGGGCGATCTGAGCACGATGATCGCGTCGGCGCTCACGATCGTGAATCGCGCGGGCTTGCGCGAGGGGCAGATCAGCGGGTCCGGGGCGACGAAGGGCGCGTGAGCGCTGCGTCGCTGGAAATGACAAGGGGCCGCGCGAGCGGCCCCTTGTCTATCTGAACATCTGATCGATGCCTGGCGCGATCAGGTGGGCGAGCGCATCAGGCGTGCCTTTTCGCGCTGCCAGTCGCGCTGCTTCTCGGTTTCGCGCTTGTCGTGCAGCTTCTTGCCCTTGGCGAGGCCGATCTCGCACTTCACGCGGCCACCCTTGTAGTGGAAGTTCAGTGGCACGAGCGTGAAGCCGCGCTGCTCGACCTTGCCGATCAGCTTGTCGATTTCTTCGCGGTGCAGCAGCAGCTTGCGGATGCGCGTGGGGTCCGGGTGGATGTGCGTCGAGGCCTCGGGCAGCGGGCTGATGTGCGTGCCGATCAGGTACAGCTCGCCGTCCTTGATGACGACGTAGCTCTCCTTGATGTTGGCTCGCCCCGCGCGCATGGCCTTGACCTCCCATCCTTCGAGCACGAGCCCAGCCTCGTGGCGCTCTTCGATGAAGTAATCGAAGAACGCTTTTCTGTTGTCGATGATGCTCATGGGAAAATGGGATTGGCCCAACTCGTTTAAAATCACGATTTTAGCAAAGCGGGCTCGCGAAAGCCCGTGGCGCTTTCACCCTTGCCACGCATTGCGCAATTTATGGCGGATGTCCAGAAAACCGTGTTGATTCGCCATTCGGCGGAACAGATGTTCGACCTCGTCACCGACGTCGCCGACTACCCCAATTTCCTGCCGTGGTGCGGCGGCATCGAGATACGCCGTCAGGACGAGGCGGGCATGGAGGCGAAAATCGACATCAACTTCAAGGGCATCAAGCAGCACTTCGCCACGCGCAACTCCCAGAAGCGCCCCGAGCGCATCGACATGGAGTTCGCGGACGGCCCGTTCCGCAAGTTCACCGGCTACTGGCGCTTCACGCCGCTGCGCGCCGACGCCTGCAAGATCGAGTTCGCGCTGCACTACGAGTTTTCAAACATCATTCTCGAGAAGCTCATCGGGCCGGTGTTCCATCACATCGCGAACACCTTCGTCGACTCCTTCGTGAAGCGCGCCGACCAGCGCTACGGCAAGCCATGAGCGCGAATCTTTCCGTCGACGTTTGCTACGCGCTGCCTGACGCGCAAACGCTCATCAGCATCGAACTGCCGGCGGGCGCCACCGTCCAGCAGGCTATCGACGCAAGCGGCGTTCTCGCGCGCCATCCCGAGATCGACCTGACGAAGCTGAAGGTGGGCGTGTATGGCAAGCTCAAGCCGCTCGATACGGTGCTTGCCGATCATGATCGGGTGGAGATCTATCGCCCGCTGATCGTCGATCCGAAAGCGGCGCGCCAGCGCCGCGTCGACAAGAGCCGCAAGGAAGGCTCGATCGAGGGGCGCAAATGGCTGCACAAGGATTCGCGCTGACGCCTTCGTGATGGGCAGCGCAAGCGGCTGCAAAAACGTAAAGGGCGGGGTAGCTCGCGCTAGCCCGCCCGTCCGGCCTCTCAGGGCGTTCCTGTTCTCAGGCTCTCAGGTTCTCAGGTTTTTCGTTTGGGTTGTCTGTGCGCCGCTCACGCGGTCGTGCGGCGTTGCTGCGTCTCGTCGACGGATGTGGCGCGCTTTTCGGTCCCGATCCCCGGCAGGTCGCCTTCCGGCACGATCCCGTCGCCGTGGGCCGTGTCCTCCGGGCCGCCCGCATGCTGGCGCACCGACCAGCTCACGCCCGCCACCAGCAGCATGATGGCCGCGACTTCCAGCACGCGCGGCAGGCGATGGTCGTAGATGAAGCCGTAAAGCAGCGCGAACAGCGTCTCGAACACGATCATCTGGCCGGACAGCGTAAGCGGCAGGCGCTTGGCGGCGGCGTTCCAGAGCCCGTTGCCAAGCCACGAGGCGCCGATCGCGAGCACCAGATTGAGCTGCCAGAAGGTGGTCCAGCGCGCGGCCGGCACGGCTTCCTGCACCCAGCCCGAAGGCAGGGCCAGAATGCCGAGCCAGAGCACGCCGCCGAGCGCGCCTGTCACCACACCCCACAACACCGACCATTCGTTGCCGCTGAAGTGCGCGTTGCGATGCAGGTAACGCGCGTTCTCGACCGCGAACCACGTCCAGCACACGAGCGCGCCCACGGCGCAGCCAAGACCGGTAATGCGGGTGAGCACGCTCGCCTGGCTGCCGGCCTCGCCCGCGGCGGTGAACACGTCCACGTTGATGCAGACGATGCCGGCCGCGATCATCGCGAGCGGCCAGACCAGCCGTGAAAGCGGCACGGCGCCGTGGTCGCGGCGGCCGAGCAGCGTCACCGTGACGGGCAGCACGCCGACGATCAGCGAAGCGGGCGCGATGCCCACCAGATGGATCGCACTCGCCAGAAAGAGGTAATAGAGCACGTTGCCCATGAGCGCGAGCTTCACGAGCGCAACGAGGTCGGCGCGCGTGAGGCGCGGCCACACGCGGCGCAGCATGGGCACGAGCGCGGCGAGCGAGACGAGCCCGTACATCACATAGCGGCCCGAGCTCAGGAGCAGGGGCGAGAATTCCGCCAACTGCCGGGGTACCACGAATACGGTGCCCCATAACGCGCCGGCAAGCACGCCGTACAACACACCACGCTGCATTTGATTTGCCTCCAAAGACGACTGGCGGCCCGCGCGGGCCATGAAACACGATGGCTCGAAGCTTAACGGGCGACATGCCGGGGCGTCTTGTTCAATCCTGCACCGCGCCGCTCGCTGCGCTTGCGCGGGTTGCCCGAGTGGGAATTCGGGTCGGAGGCGCAGCTGGCTCGCCGCTTCGCAGCCGCCAGGGCCCGAGCGTGGAAATAATCCCGAAAACGGCGCTAAGCTACTGTTCACACTGATGATTTCCAGGGCGCTATCGCGTATAATCTGCTTTTGCGCCTATAGGATTTGCCATGCGTCTGATCCAGAAAGCACTCACGTTCGATGACGTGCTCCTCGTCCCCGCCTTTTCCGACGTTCTCCCGCGCGATACCAGCCTGAAGACCCGGCTGACCCGCAATATCTCCCTGAACATTCCGCTCGTGTCGGCCGCAATGGACACCGTCACGGAAGGCCGTCTGGCAATCGCCATGGCGCAGCAGGGTGGCGTCGGCATCGTCCACAAGAACCTCACGCCGGCCGAGCAGGCGCGTGAAGTTGCGAAGGTGAAGCGCTTCGAGTCCGGCGTGGTGCGCGATCCGATCACGATCCCGCCACAAATGAAGGTCGCGGATGTCATCGCGCTCTCGCAGCAGCATGGCATCTCGGGCTTCCCGGTTGTGGAAGGCGCGCAACTCGTCGGCATCGTCACGAACCGCGACCTGCGTTTCGAAACGCGTCTGGACGAGCCGGTGCGCTCGATCATGACGCCGCGCGAGCGCCTCGTCACCGTCAAGGAAGGCACGCCGCTCGCCGAAGCCAAGTCGCTCATGCACAGCCACCGTCTCGAGCGCGTGCTGGTCGTGAACGATGCGTTCGAACTGCGCGGCCTCATGACCGTCAAGGACATCACCAAGCAGACCGAGCACCCGGCCGCCTGTAAGGACGAGCACGGCAAGCTGCGCGCGGGCGCGGCAGTCGGCGTCGGTCCGGACAACGAAGAGCGCGTCGAACTGCTGGTGCAGGCCGGCGTGGACGTGATCGTGGTCGATACGGCGCACGGCCACAGCAAGGGCGTGCTCGAGCGCGTTCGCTGGGTGAAGAAGAACTTCCCGCAGGTCGAAGTGATCGGCGGCAACATCGCCACGGCCGACGCGGCCCGCGCGCTCGTCGAGTACGGCGCGGACGGCGTGAAGGTCGGTATCGGCCCGGGTTCGATCTGCACGACGCGTATCGTGGCAGGCGTGGGCGTGCCGCAGATCAGCGCGATTTCCAATGTCTCGGAAGCGCTCAAGGGCACGGGCGTACCGTGCATCGCCGACGGCGGCGTGCGCTACTCGGGCGACGTTTCGAAGGCGCTGGCAGCCGGCGCGAACGCTGTGATGATGGGCAGCATGTTCGCGGGCACCGAAGAGTCGCCGGGCGACGTGTTCCTGTTCCAGGGCCGCCAGTACAAGTCGTATCGCGGCATGGGTTCGGTTGGCGCGATGAAGGACGGTGCCGCTGACCGCTACTTCCAGGACAATTCGGCGAACATCGACAAGCTCGTGCCGGAAGGCATCGAAGGCCGCGTCGCCTACAAGGGCCCGATCAACGCGATCCTGTTCCAGATGATCGGCGGCGTGCGCGCCTCGATGGGCTACTGCGGTTGCCGCACGATCGACGAACTGCACGCGAAGGCGGAGTTTGTGCAGATCACCGGCGCCGGCTTGAACGAATCGCACGTGCACGACGTGCAGATCACGAAGGAAGCGCCCAACTATCACGTGGACTAAATCCCGATGAAGCCGCTGCTGCGCGTGCTGCTGATTGTCGATGCGTTGACGTTGCTGGGGTTCGGCGTGCTGTTCGTTCTCACGCCCTGGACCCTGGTCTACAACGCGTTGCAACTGGTGCAAACGCAGCCGGCGCTCGTTGGACAGGCGTTCGGCGTGGTGCTGCTGGGTTTCGCGTGGCTCGCGCTACGTGCGGCCTTCCACGGCGAGATGACCTTGCCCGTGGGCCGCACGGTGGGGCACGTCAACTGGATTGCCGGCGTGCTCATGCTGGTCTGGATGATCGGGCTGCGTGCGCCGCGCCTCACGGGGTTGGGCCAGTTGGTGGCCGGTGCGGTGGGCGTCTGGTTGATCGTTCTCGGGCTTGGCGGTGTCCGCCTCGCAGGCGCGGTGCGCAAGCGCGCGAAAGAGCAGGCGGCGGGAGGCTCCACTCGGCAGCGTGAAGCGCGCAAGGTCGCGAAGGAGCGGCCCGAACGCCGTGACGAGCCGGTGACGTACGCGAAGCCGGGTTTCATGCGCTCGATGCCGTGGGGTGGGGCGCGGGAAGCACGTGAGGCGCAACGGTCCGCCGCGCCGCTCGAACCGGTCGTGGAAGTGCCGACCGTGACGCCTGCGGCAGTCCCGCCTGTGACTCCGGCGCCTGTGCCTCCGGTTACGCCGCCGCTGGCGAGTGCGGCGCCGGCCGATGAGGCTCGACGCACGGCTCGCGACGAAGCGGCCGACGCACCGAGGCCGCCGCTGCGTGGCTGATGCCGCGCGCAAACCCGGCCTCCGAAATACCAGACGCAGTGCGCCCGCAGTTGGGGCGGCAGCACATCCGAATTTGCGCTACCCGGTCCCGCCGTAGTGCGCTGTCCTGGTCCTGATGAATTCACGCCGCGCGCGGATTACCGGCAGCGCGGCTTTCTGTATCCGTTCTTTTTTAGGTCTCGTCCGCAGCCATGCACGACAAAATCCTGATTCTCGACTTCGGCTCGCAAGTCACCCAGCTCATCGCACGCCGCGTGCGCGAAGCCCACGTCTACTCGGAAATCCATCCCTACGACGTCGACGACGCGTTCGTTCGCGAATTCGCGCCGACGGGCATCATCCTCTCGGGCGGCCCGAACTCGGTCACCGACACCGACACCCCGCGCGCGCCGCAAGCGGTGTTCGAACTGGGCGTGCCGGTGCTCGGCATCTGCTACGGCATGCAGACGATGGCCGAGCAACTCGGCGGCAAGGTCGACGGCGGCCACCTGCGCGAATTCGGCTACGCCGAAGTGCGCGCGCGCAACCACACGAGCTTCCTCGAAGGCATCGAAGACTTCCGCACGAGTGAAGGCCACGGCATGCTCAAGGTGTGGATGAGCCACGGCGACAAGGTCACGGAAATGCCGCAAGGCTTCCAGTTGATGGCATCGACGGAATCGTGCCCGATCGCAGCCATGGCCGACGAAGCGCGCCACTTCTACGGCCTGCAATGGCACCCGGAAGTCACGCACACGGTGCAGGGCCGCGCGATGCTCGAGCGTTTCGTGCTCGGCATCTGCGGCGCGAAGGCCGACTGGGAAATGGGCCACTACATCGACGAAGCCGTCGAGACGATCCGCAAGCAGGTGGGCAAAGAGCACGTGATTCTCGGCCTTTCGGGCGGCGTGGATTCGTCGGTGGCGGCGGCGCTGCTGCATCGCGCGATTGGCGACCAGCTCACCTGCGTGTTCGTCGATCATGGCCTCCTGCGCCTGAACGAGGCGGAGCAGGTGATGTCGATGTTCGCGGACAACCTGGGCGTGAAGGTGATCCATGTCGACGCGAGCGAAGCGTTCATGTCGAAGCTCGCGGGCGTGACCGATCCGGAAGCGAAGCGCAAGATCATCGGCGCTGAGTTCGTCGAGGTGTTCCAGACCGAAGCGGGCAAGCTCACCGACGCGAAGTGGCTTGCGCAAGGCACGATCTATCCGGACGTGATCGAATCGGCCGGCAAGGGCAAGAAGGCCGCGCACACGATCAAGAGCCACCACAACGTGGGCGGCCTGCCGGAAACGCTGAACCTCAAGCTGCTCGAACCGCTGCGCGAACTCTTCAAGGACGAAGTGCGCGAACTGGGCGTGAAGCTCGGCCTGCCGCACGAAATGGTGTACCGCCATCCGTTCCCGGGCCCGGGCCTGGGCGTGCGTATTCTCGGCGAAGTGAAGCGCGATTTCGCGGACCTGCTGCGTCGCGCCGATGCGATCTTCATCGAAACGCTGCGCAACACGATCGACAAGGAAACCGGCAAGTCGTGGTACGAACTCACGAGCCAGGCGTTCGCGGTGTTCCTGCCGGTGAAGAGCGTGGGCGTGATGGGCGATGGCCGCACCTACGAGTACGTGGTGGCGCTGCGCGCGGTACAGACGCTCGACTTCATGACGGCGCACTGGGCGCATCTGCCGCATGACCTGCTGGGCCATGTGTCGAACCGCATCATCAATGAAGTGCGCGGCATCAATCGTGTCGTGTACGACATCTCGGGCAAGCCGCCGGCGACGATCGAGTGGGAATGACCTAGACTGTTCCCAAGTCGTTCCGGGAGCTCCGGTTTTTCGTGTTTTCCCTTTTAAAAACATGAGGTTATTGTCCGCTCTGATCCGTGGTGATCCGGGCAATGCCAAGCGAGGATGTCGGTACTGTTGACGGTATCGATATTCCCTCCTCGGACGGCCTTGCCCGATACCGTCAAGCTGCTGTGACGGTATCGGTTGACGGTATACGTTCGAGGAGGCTGTATGCTCACCGATATGCAATTACGGGCGCTGAAACCGGGCGAAAAAATCTACAAGGTGGCTGACCAGCAAGGGCTGTACGTCGCGGTAATGCCTTCTGGTGGGATGAGTTTCCGGTACGACTATCGAGTAAATGGCCGCCGAGAAACCTTGGTCATTGGCCGGTATGATCCGCAAGCACCGGCCCGGAAACTGCGCGAATCGGATCAGTTAAGTTTTGGTATGTCGGTCAGCCTCGCGGAAGCTCGCCTTTTGCATGCCCAAGCTCGGAGGGAGATCCAGCAAGGAAACAGTCCCTCGCGCTCGAAAGTCGAAAAGCGGGTGCAAGCCAACGACGCCTTCACGTTTGGAAACTGGGCAGAGAAGTATTTCGCAGAAGCCGCTCTGGCCGATTCAACGCGCTCGATGCGCAAGTCCGTGTACGAGCGCAACCTCGCGTCGGAATTTGGCAAGCTGAAGCTGGAGGAAATCACGCCGGCTCGACTAATGGCGCGATGCGAGAAGATCAAGGCGCGTGGTGCCGCTGCTCAGGCGATCCACGCAAGGGAAATCGTGCTGCAGGTATTTCGCTTCGTGCAGGCGAGGGGAATCAAGGTCGACAACCCGGCTGCGTCCATCAGACCCAGTGCGATCGCCACATTCAAAGCGCGGGACAGGGCGCTGAACCCGGAAGAGATTCATGTCTTCTTCAATGTCCTCGAGCAGGTAGCCACCATGTCGACGTTACGTCTCGCAGTCAAGTTCATGCTGCTGACGCTTGTTCGTAAATCGGAATTTATCGACGCTACTTGGGACGAGGTTGATTTTGAGGCTGCAACCTGGACCATCCCCAAGGAGCGAATGAAGGCTGGGCGGCCTCATCGAGTCTACTTGAGCGAACAGGCGTTGGAGATCCTCGTGGCCTTCAAGACTTGTTTTGGGGCTAGCATGTACCTGCACCCAGGAAGATATGAGACCGCCTCTCCGATTAGCGCAGCGACCCTGAATCGGGTGATCGATAGCACGGTGAAGCTGATCAATGACAGGGGCGACGAGTTTGAATCATTTACCGTGCACGACCTACGTCGCACGGCGAGCACGCTGTTGCATGAAGCGGGATTTAACACAGACTGGATAGAGAAATGCCTTGCGCACGAACAGCGTGGTGTACGCGCGATCTACAACAAAGCGGAATATGCGGATCAGCGAAGAACGATGCTTCAGGCGTGGGCGGATATGGTAGATCGGTGGATCAAAGAAAAGCCTCGCGCAACATTCGATTCGCGTGGAGGCAAAAATGTCGTTGCGCTGTCTAGAACCCGCTATACCGATATGCTGAAAGATAGTCTGAATGGCTCGGCGTGATTCGCTGGCGAGTTCGAACCCCACCGTCTCCGCCAGCAATTGCCGTGGAACCCCGCAGAGTCAAGGCTCTGCGGGGTTTTATTTTTTTTACGACCTACAAATCAACCATCAAATGACAGGCGGCTTCCGGCGGATGGCTGAGGTATACGGGGGACCATCGCCCTCTATATTTGGTCCGGTCGTCATTGGGCGGTCAGGGACGGCGACGCCAGCGCCCGGGTCTGAGATGCACGTTCAAGGCCAAGGGGATACGAAAACACAGTCATCTTTTCGTCTCTCACTGCACGAAATCCACCATTCAGTCGCGGATTGACACGTCGTCTAGGCGACGCGGCAGTTGAACCGCCGCGATAAATGCAAAGGCGTGAATACCGCAGAGAACCAGAAACGCCCACGCATACGCGCTTGAAACTGCATGGCCATTGACGGCGGATCTTAGCTTCCACGCTAGAAACGTGGCGCACAGCGTCGTCATCGTCGGTCCACCGAGGCGCTGGACGATGTTGAGCGAAGTTGTCGCCATCGGCAATTGCTCCCGGCGAACTGAAGCATAGGCGGCGCTCAGCGATGGCAGGCCTACGCCGCTCATGCCCAGTCCCCGTAAAAACAGAGCGGGTACGAGAACCAGCAGATTCAGCCCGTGGGCCGCGAGGTACAGCATGGGAAGTGTAGCGACCAGTGTCAGGAGGGCACCTGCCGCAGACACGCGCCGAATGCCGAATCTGTCCGTCAGCGCGCCCATGAAGGGGTTGGTGAGCATCATGCCGATGCCAAGCGGCGCGAGCATCCAGCCCATTTCACCGGGCGCGCGGCCGCACGCCTGGATCAAAAAGGCAGGGATGAGCATCTGGCCAGCGAACATGCCGCCGTTCGATAGAAATTGCGTGATGGCTGCGGTGGAGAAGACGTGACCCTCGAACAGCCGCAAATCGATCAGCGCAGCGTCGCCTTTTCGCCGCGCCGCATGAAGGAAGGCTGCCATCATCGCGATGCCGACTGCCAGAATAACGCGCCCCGCCGTGTGGTCGAGGCGCCCGGAGCCATATAGAAACATTGCCAACCCGGGTGAGAGCAACGCGAGACCGGACCAGTCCAACGTTCGCCGCGTCGTCTCACTTTGGTCGTTCGGGAGGAACAGGAGCACAAGCAGAAGTGCAATGCCGCCAACCGGCAGATTGACCAGAAACAGCCAGCGCCAGGACGCATATTGCAGGATGGCGCCAGCGATGATGGGACCCAGGACCGGGGCCAGCAGCACAGGAAGCGCCATATAGCCTGCTACGCGGGCCATGTGCTTGCCCGCAGCCCGAGCGATCATCATCTGCGTCATAGGCGCGAGGAGCCCGCCGCTGACGCCCTGCAGGACGCGGAACCCGATCAGCGAGGGCGCCGACCAGGCAACGCCACACAGCGCCGAGCACAGCGCAAACGCGGAGAAGCACCACAGGTAGAGCGCCTTGGCGCCGATGCGGTCGACCAGCCATCCGTTCAGCGGCAGAACCAGAGTGAGTGCCAGCAAATAACCGCTCGTGACCCACTGGATCGTCGAAAGGCTGCTGTTGAGTTTCACCGCGAGGTTCGACAGTGAGACGTTGACGATCGTCGCGTCGAGCTGGGCGAGCAACGCCCCGAACAGAGCGACGCCGGCAATTTTCCAGACTGCGGGATCAAGCCGGTCCGTTGCAGGCGCGTCCGCGGTATCAACGGCTTTTCTAGGAGAGGTTTGTGACATGGCCGCCATTGAAACGGCCGAAATGCCGTGCCGAGAACAATGAGATCAGGAATGCGCCGGCACCCAAAGCGAGAATGTCTGCCGTATCCCTCAACTGGAAATCGCCGACGCGACAGACCAGCAGGTAACCGATAACAATATTGAAGAAACCCCAGAGCACGTTGATGCTCGATGACGACAAGCCTTCTCCGGGCGGCTTGGCGAACGGGCTCTGAAATGGCCGTCCCATCATGCCGCTCACGACG
Organism: Paraburkholderia unamae; assembly: GCF_003096875.1. NCBI lineage: Bacteria > Pseudomonadati > Pseudomonadota > Betaproteobacteria > Burkholderiales > Burkholderiaceae > Paraburkholderia > Paraburkholderia unamae. The sequence goes on along the minus strand of NZ_QEOB01000007.1, from coordinate 217,865 downwards.
TGCGGCACAGCGTTTGCCACGAAGAAACCGCCGAAGAAATAAGCAAGCAGGAAAAGCGAGGACATTTCAGGTACTCCTTTTTGAAAGGAGATTGGCAATCTCCCTGCATGTGCCCGTCTCGCCGAGTTGCGGAAAAATCCACTCAAGGCTATTGGCGTGCGCTTCCGCACTAATATCCGTCACGGCGTCCACTGCGAGAGTGACGTTGAAGCCGAGTTCATGTGCTTGCCGCGCGGTTGACTCCACACCCACGCTTGTCGCAACGCCGCAGACCACTACCTGGGTGACCCCGGCGGATTTGAGGTGCGTCTCAAGGCCGGTGCTGGTGAACGCCCCCCAGGTTCTCTTGGATACGAGATGATCCTGCGGTTGCCTATCCAGCTCCGGCAGCAGCTCGGACCAGTCCGGCGGGAGCGCGCCGCCCGCGTGATGCTGCTCAGTCCGGCCCGGCGCCATTCCGACGACGTTTACCAGCACGACGGGAAGACCGTGCTGGCGGAAAGTTGCCGCCAGATTACTGGCGTTTTCCAGTACGTTCGTGAAGGGATGGGCAGTGGGAATCGATGCAACGATCTTCTGCAGGTCGATGACGATCAGCGCAGTTTTGAGGTCCAGTTGAGTTGCAGCCATATAGGTATCCTAATAAATTGAAATCGATCTGGCTCTGCACCGCCAACGGCGGTAGTACGAGCGAAGGTCAGGAATCGCCAATCTGCCGGATGATCGCGGTTGCCGCGACAAGCGCCTTCAGGTCCGCGGGATCGAGTTGGCCGAGGGCACTGACCAACCAGTTACGCTTCATGGCGCGGTGGCTGGTTCTCACCGCCATGCCAGTCTCGGTCAACGCAAAAAGGATCTGGCGACGATTCGTCGGGTGAGATCGACGCTCGATCAGTCCTTCCTGCTCAAGACTCGCCAGAATGACGCCCATCGACTGCGGCTTCATCAGTTCTGCACGAGCGAGATCCGCAGTGGTCATGGGGCCGCCTTGTTCCAGACGAGCCAGGACGCCCATCTGGGAAAGGGCCAATTCGGTCGGGTTGGATTCAGCGCGTAGTCGCCGCAGCAATCGACTGATCGCTGCCGTGAGATCCTTCGCAACAATCTCCAGGGAGGAATCGACTGTCATAGCCGCACTATATTAGATGAAAGATAAACTTGCAAGTTTGTCTTTCATTGCCGCGCCGCTCTGCTCTGCAGTGGTACTGGATGCCGACCGCGACATCGAAGGCCTCGAGGCCCGGTTTGGAGATGGTAACGCGGTGCACATACGATTAAGCGGCACGGCCGATGCGCCGTGGTCGACCAATGGATCTGTTAGCGCCGCAGGTCCTCGACAGCAGATTGGCGTTTGCTGGCAAGGTAGTCATGAATCTGATGCCGGGGTTTATGGCGAAGGTGGGTGGCTTTCCTGACGAGACTCTCAAGCCAGGAACCGTCATCGTGACCAACACATTCCTGTTTCGGGAGCGCAGGGCGTGGCCCGTTTGCCTGCGAGCATTACGCGGGACTGTCGCGCTCTACGTTTGGCCCGGTCGTCATTGGACGGTCAAGGAACAGCGACATCAGCGCTCGAGTCTGAGATGCATGTCAAGGCAGAGGGATAATGAAGACACCATTATCTTCGCCTCTCTAACTGCACGACATCCACTTTTCAGGCACGGATCGGCGCGTCGTCCAGGCGACGCCGCTTGCACGAAACGCCACGCTCACCACCGATCGCGAGGCCGGGAACCTCCCGGTGGATGGCCGCGCATAGAAGATGCTATGCATAATCGATGAGTGCCGAGCGATCGAGGTCGGTGCCTGCCTGTATCGCAGATGTGATCCTGACGCTGTCGATCATGCAGTTGTACAACAAATTCTCGCATTCATACGGCCGGACAACGGCGCCGAATTCACCGCTGCCAACGTCGTGCGCTGGTTGCGAGACGCCGCAATCGGCCAGACCTTCATTGCGTCTGACAGTCCATGACAAAGCGGGTTATTGAAGGCTTAAACGGCAGGCTGCGCGACGGATTGCCAAACCGCGAATGGTTCCGCAGTCGCGCCGGGGCCAGGATGCTCATCGAATGCTGCCGGTAGTTCTACAACGAGCGGCGACTCGACAGCGCGCATTGCTACCAACCTCCGGCCACGGTACGTCGACCCTGGCTGGAGCCCGATAATTCGACCGAGACTCGCTGCCGGACCGGTCACTCTGCGGCAGGTCTTGACGCCTGCATAGGCACGCTTCGCGACGCGGAAGCTCGCCGGATTGCTTTAGTAGGCCCGGTGCGAGGCATCCTGGGGGCTTACGCCGCGTACCTCAAAAAGTTCCCACGTACAGGGGGCAACACTCCGTCGCCGCTGTCCCGTACGGACAACTGTATGTCTCCGATCGTCAATTGCGAAACCATCGACGCGTTTAGATTGAACGCCATCGTGAAGATGGCATGCCTGGTAATGCTTGCACCGGTAACGTCACTTCGTCATCGCGGACCTCGCATAACTTACATCACATTTCACTTATGGCATCGACACAGTCCCTTTGCGTTCTCGACGACACGCTCGATCTGCATGACGAACTGAGTAGTATTCGCCGCCGCCTGCATCGGCATCCGGAACTGGCATACGAGGAAACCGGTACGTCGGAGCTCGTGGCAGAGTGTCTGGAGCACTGGGGTTACAGGCTAACCCGCGGCATTGGCGGAACGGGCATGGTGGCTACACTGAAGGCGGGAAACAGTCCACGTGCCGTCGCGTTGCGCGCCGACATGGATGCGCTCCCGATCGTCGAGGAAACCGGTCTGCCCTACGCTAGTGCCGAACCCGGAAAGATGCATGCATGCGGCCACGACGGCCACACGGCCATACTGCTCGGTGCCGCGCGCCATCTTGCTCGCACTCGTCGTTTCGACGGAACGGTGCATCTGGTTTTCCAGCCGGCGGAGGAGATTCTCTCGGACAGCGGAGCAAAGCGGATGATCGAGGACGGCCTGTTCGAGCGTTTTCCCTGCGAGGCGATCTTTGGACTACATAACCAGCCGGGTTATCCGGCCGGTAACTTCATGTTTTGTAGCGGCCCCTTCATGGCGGCGTGCGACACGGTGGACATCGTGATCGATGGTTACGGTGGCCACGCTGCGCGCCCGCATCTCGCGGTCGATCCGATCGTGATTGGCTCGCAACTGGTGATGGCGCTGCAGACCGTAGTGTCGCGCAGCGTAGACCCGATGCAGGCGGCAGTGGTGACGGTCGGTTCGTTCAACGCGGGAGCGGTGGCCAATGTGATTCCCGGTAGTGCTCATCTGCAGATCAGCGTTCGCTCTTTCGATGCGCAAACCCGCAAGCTGATAGAGGCACGCATACGGACGCTTGCACAAGCTCATGCAGATGCCCACAGCGCGCGCGTTGAAATCGACTACGTCCCAGGTTATCCAGTGCTTGTGAATAGCAGGAAGGAAACCGACCTGGCGCTCACGGTTGCACGCGAACTGGTCGGCGAACACCGTGTTATTAGCGACTTCGCCCCGTTTGCCGGCAGCGAAGACTTCGCCTACTACCTTCAGGAAAAGCCGGGCTGCTTTCTGCGATTGGGTAACGGCGAACACTCGCTCACTCTGCACAACGCGTCCTACGATTTCAACGACGACAATCTCACCGTGGGCGCGGCCTACTGGACGCGGCTCGTCGAGCAGTTTCTTCCGTTACAGCAGTAGAACTCGTCATTCCGACTGAAGCGCTCTCCCAACGGGTTTGCGCTTCGGCCGCGATCCGGCATCGCCCGAATACCCTAGTTTCACTGAATTTCTGTCGACGACATCCACGAAAGAACGCCGGGACAGAGCTTGCGTGATCCCGCGCGACCCACTCGGTACTTCCCCTGCGTGTCCCAAAATGCAAACCGATTGTCCTTTGAAGTGAACTAACGGCTATTTTGATCTTTTAACTTAGCTTCCAATCCGCGCACCGCGCTTCTGCCAATGGCCTGCATGGCGAACGCGGATCAGGCGAATCGTGAACCGAACGGAAACATGCGCATCGACCACCCTCCGTCGAGGCGAAAACCATTTAACTCAAACGTATCAAAAATATCAACGCAGGAGGTAATCAATGGAATCAGTAAAGCGGGGCGAAACGCGTCCCACGCCGAAGCGGCGCGTCGCACTGACGACGATCTTGCTCGCATTGGCTTTTTCCCTCTCTTACATGGATCGGCAGATCTTGCCGTTGCTTCTCGAACCGATAAAACACGCATTCTCATTAACTGATTCAGAAATCGGCATGCTGCAGGGGCTGGCATTCGGCGCGTTTTACGCATGCTCCGGTATCGTCCTGGGCGTGCTGGTAGACAGGTTTCACCGAGTCGGGATTGCTGCCGTGTGCGTCGCTTTCTGGGGCCTCGCGACGGCGGCGTGCGGGCTGGCAGGAAACTTTATTCAGCTTTTCGTTGCACGCACAAGCACAGCGATTGGCGAAGCGGGCTGCTCGCCAGCGTCGTACTCGATTCTCTCAGACATGCTGTCCGGGCGAGCGCTATTGAGAGCAACCTCGGTGTACAACGTCGGCCCTTATGTGGGAGGAGGGATGGCCCTTATTCTCGGCAGTATGGCACTGCGCCATTTCACCACTGCTGGCGGGATGGATGTGCCGTTGATCGGACATCTCGAGCCATGGCAGTCGGTTTTTCTCGTTCTGGGACTCCCCGGTATCCTGCTGGCGGCACTCATCCTTGCGCTGCAGGAGCCGAAACGTCACGAGTCCGGGCAGGAGATCGATACGTCAACCCGGGCGACTTTGCAGTTCATCTTCAGTAGCCCAATGCTGTTGTTTTACTTCGCTGCATTTGTTTTCAGCACGTCCGGACTGTTCGTGCTTCTGACCTGGTTTCCAAGTCTGATGATCCGCGAGGGCTTTGGGACCGCGGCGACGATTGGGCGCCCGTTGGGCGCCATCTTTCTGGCGGTCGGTTTGTGCGGCTGTGTTGCGTCACAGCTTCTCTTGCGAAAGCTCGAAAATCGCGATCTCTTGAGTTCGCTGCTCAAGCGAATGTCGGCGATGTGGGCAGTCCAGATTCCGCTGGCCGTAGCGTTCATTTTCGTCGACACGGCTAGCCTTGCCTATTTGTTTTACGCGTCGCAGGTCATCATTTTTTCCGTCGTCACGACCTTTATGGTCGCTCCCATTCAACTCGCGGTTCCCAATCGTATGCGAGGTCGCGCGACCGGTGTGTTCATGACTTTCAACTACATGTTGGGCGCGAGTATCGGACCGTGGTCGGTGGGCGTGTTGAGCGATCGGATGAAGGAAAACCCACACGGCCTGCTCACGGCATTCGTAATGGTATTGGGTGTGTCGGCGGCCGGCGCTGCGGTCTCTATCTACCTTTCTTCGACCAGGAAGACGCGGATGAATCCGGTCGATTCTCTGCCGCAGCAGTCCGTCTCGGGAAACATATAGATCACGCGAACGGAAGTCCAGATTTAGGGCGATAGACATGCTTAGTCTGTATATTTCGTATAACTACTCATATGCGATGTGCAATGAAAAGTCAAAAAAATGGCTGGCTAACCTGTGCCTGTCGATCTTTTTGGTAGTTCCGGCTGTTTCGGACGCCCAGAGCAGCGTCACCTTGTTCGGAACGCTGGACGAAGGTATCGAGTATCTGACGAACGCGAACAAGACATCGCATTCGGCGGTGCAGTCAGGGCCTGCGGAGATTTACTCCAATTCGTTCGGTTTGATGGGTTCTGAAGGACTGGGTGGCGACGTCAAGGCTGTTTTCAGGCTCGAAGGCGGCTTCAATCCCTACAACGGTACATCGATACAAGGCGGGCGTCTCTTCGGGAGACAGGCGTGGGTAGGGATTCAGAACAGCAATAACAGGATCATTCTCGGCCGGGTCTATACGCCTCTTTACGACGTGATCGGCTATCTCGATCCGCTGCAAGGTTCCAACGTAAGCCTGTGGACCATGGATGGCGGAATGGTGTCGCGCATGGACAATGCGGTCAGATACACGCGCTCGGATGGGCCGTTCCACGAAAATGTCCAATACAGCTTTGGCAGCGCCAGCGTGGAAAGCACGATCAACGGAACGGCCGGATCAGGCTCTCGCTCCAAGGAATTCGCCGCGTCTGCTGACTACACCGCCCGGCAATTGATGGCCGGGATCGTGTACGACAACATCCATGGCCCCATGACTTCAGCGCAATACGGTTTGGGGTTGTTTGTGCCTTCGGCGGTCCCGGCAGCGTCTTCCGGTACACCGCAACGGGCTGAGCGCATCGCCGCGGCCCTCAGATATAAGTGGGACGGCACGTCGCTGTTCGCAGGCTACCGCCATCTAAGGACGGTCGCGCAGGCCGGCAACGAAAACTCGAATCTGTACTGGGGAGGCGTTACCGAGCAGTTTACGCCTGCGTGGACGGGGACTGTCGGCGCGTATCACCAGCGGGTTGCTGGTGAGGATGCCCGGCCCACGATGGTCGCGCTTCAGACGCAGTACCGGCTATCAAAATCGACGGGCGTGTACGGCAACGTCGGCAAAGTCTGGAATACCCGTCTTAGCAACATGGGGCTGGACCTTCAGACCCAGACTTTGCAGGGAGCGGGTCAGTTCGGTGCCAGCATCGGCATCTTTCACTTCTTTTAAAGCAGTCCGATGTCTTGTTTGCACACGACAGTCGAGAGACATACGTTTCAGGAAATCAGCAAGGAGAGACTTATGAAGGTTCTGGTCGCCGGTTATAAACATGAAACCAATACGTTTGCGCTCGATAAGGCCGACTGGACGGCTTTCGAAAAAGGCGAAGCGTTCCCCGCACCCGTTCGAGGCCAACAGATGCTCGAAACGATGGACGCGGTCGCGATGCCGGCTACGGGATTTTTGCGCTACGCGCGATCGAAGGGATGGTCGATCATACCGAGTTTGTGGTGCGGCGCTGTCCCGTCTTCGTATGTGACCGAGGACGCCTTTGAGCGCATTTGCAATGAGATATGCAATGACGTGAAAGCCGGCGGGTTCGACGCCGTATACCTGGATCTCCACGGCGCTGGCGTTGCCGAGAACGAAGACGATACCGAAGGGGAACTGATCGGCCGTGTTCGGCAACTGGTGGGCGAAAACATGCCGATTGTGGTGAGTCTGGATCTGCATGCAAATGTCACCGAGAGGATGCTCCGAAGTGCGGATGGCATGGTTTCGTTCCGCACCTATCCGCACGTCGATTACGTAGAGACAGGCGAACTGGCCGGTGAGCTCCTGTCACGCCGTATTGCGCATGGACGTCGGGAACCGGTTGTCTGGAAGCAGCTCCCATTCCTTATTCCGCTGAATTCTCAGAATACGACAACGGGACCGGCGAAGCGGATCTATGAACGGCTGCGTGCACTGGATACAGAGCATGGAACGATGTCGAGCTTTTGCATGGCCTTTCCGGCGGCCGACTTTGCCGAATGCGCGCCCATGATCTGGAGCGTGGGAGAGAGCGCTTCGACTGTCGTCGAGGAGCTCGCATCGCTTGCGGGCGAGCCCGCTCAATGGCGGCTTGAAATACTTTGCGCGGACGATGCGGTGCAGGAAGCGATGGCGCGCGCCGTCGAAAGCAACGCTCCGGTTGTGATAGCAGACACTCAGGACAACCCCGGCGCCGGAGGTACGGCATCGGCCACCGGCATGCTGCACGCACTGCTGAATGCCCGAGCCGGCGAACGTTTCCCCCATCGGGTGACGCTAGGTGTGATGTACGACGCTCGATTTGCGGCTGCGGCGGTTCAGGCCGGCGTCGGTGCAACGTTTCGCGCCAGTCTGGGCCATGCCACGGAGCTTTGGGATGGTCCAACCGATCCGCCGGTGACCTCCGAATTCACCGTGAGAGCAGTCAGCGATGGGCGGGTCACTTTCAAGGGCCCAAAGATGACGGGGTTCGTTGCCGGATTGGGGCCAAGCGCATGCGTCGAGACTGGCGGCGTGCTGGTAGTGGTCGCAAGTGGAAAGATCGGAGCGCAGGACCGTGAACTGTTTCGTTTCGTTGGCGTGCATCCGGAGCAGATGAAAATCATCGTCGTCAAAAGCAGTAACCATTTCAGAGCTGACTTCGTACCGCTTGTCGAAAATGAACAGACCGACGTCGTGATCGCGAAGGCGCGGGGCGCAGCCGCGGCTGACCCAGGCGATCTGCCGTGGCGGAAGTTGCCGGATTCCATCCGGCGCCGTCCTTGAGCAGACGTACGCTTTCGGCCCGGACTTGCAGGGACGCTGCCGGATGGGCGAAATGACCATCCGGCAAGCCCTCGCGTAACGCCTCATTCAATGCGCGAGCGGGACGCCGGAGGTCTCCTCGCAGAACCGCGCCATTTCGGTGTGGTCTTTACCTCGCCCCAGCGCTTGCGCCGCATTCGCCCACAGTTCGCTGCACAGCGCGGCAAACGGAACTGTAACGCCTTCGTCCTGTGCGACTTCAAGGGCGATGCCCAGGTCTTTGACCATCAGGTCGAGACCGAAATTGCTGTCGAAAGTCCGGGACAGGACAAATTGACGAAACTTCTTCTGCGTACTGTTATTGGTGCCGGTGGAAGCATTGAGTACGTCGACCATTTTTCCGGCGTCGAGTCCAAATTTCCGGCCGATAATCAGCGCTTCTACACCAATCAGAAACCCGCCGGCTGACACGAGGTTGTTTAGCGCTTTCATCGCCTGGCCCGCCCCGATCTTGCCTACTTCGGTAACCGTAGTTCCGATGGCAAGCAGCAAGGGCTTGGCCTGTTCGACAGCCGTCGCGGGGCCCCCAACCATAATGGCGAGTTCGCCGGTTCGAGCCCGCGAAACGCCGCCTGAGACAGGCGCGTCGATCATCAGAATACCGCCCGATTCGAGGCTGGCCGCGATCTCCTGCGTGATTCTGGGAATTCCCGATGTCATGTCGATGACCAGCGCACCAGCCCTGAGCATGGGCCGAACGGCCGTAATGACCTGTGCCACATGTTGGCTTTTCGGGAGCATGGTGATGACCGCATCTGCCGACTCTACGGTCGCCTCGATCGTATCCGGCGATTCCCCGCCGATCCCGCTCGAGAACGCTGCCGCGCGTTCGCGGTCCAGATCGAAAACCGCGACGTGGAAGCCGGCATTGACGAGTCGGGCGGCCATAGGCCACCCCATGTGACCGATGCCGATAAACGCGACTTTCCTGAACGTTCTGCTGCTCATTACAGCGCCCCATTCCGGACAAGGACTTCATGAGCTGCTTTGAACGCGCTGAGGCCAGAAGGAATTCCTGAGTATGCAGTGGCATGCAGCAGCGTGGCCTTGATTTCCTCCACCGTGAGGCCGTTGTTCAGGGCGCCCTTGACATGCAGCTTCAGTTCGTCCGTGTGGCCTGCGATCGTCAGCATGGCGAGATTCAGCAGACTTCTGGTCCTGCGGTCGAGCGTTTCGTCTCCCCACGCCCATCCCCATGCCCACGCGGTGGTGGCCCGTTGAAAAGACATCATGAAGGAGTCGGCTTTCTGCATCGAAGCATCTACGTACTCTGCCCCAAGTACGGCGCGACGGATAGGCATGCCCTTTTCGAAAAGAGCGTTGTCGTCTGACATGACTGGAGTTCCTCGTTGGTAAAGAAAGGTCGTATTGGCTGGCACGAATCGGCATCCCATTTCAGATTCCGAATCGATGACACAGCTCGGCCTACTTTAGCCCAGCGACGTCGTTATATTTGACTTGACGGGACAGGTGTTTGACAACACGGGACGCGCGACCGTCTACGCAGCAAGTCGAACCGCGAATTTACGGAGGCCTTAACCGGATGCTTCCAGGTTGCGTTTCCATCTCGAGGCGCTGCAGCCGAAGCTGGTCTGGAACCATCTGGAGAACGCGCTCAGACTACCAAACCCCAGTGCTTCGGCTGCCTCTGTCAATGACACGGTTTGCATGCTGAGCAACCGCCTGGCCGTATCGCACCGCACTTGCTGCAAAAGCGCGGAGTAGGACAGTCCCTTGTCCGCGAGTCGTCTATGGAGGGTGCGTCGATTCATTCCCAGACTGGACGCGAGAGTCTCGACGCTGCATCGCGAGTCGCGCAACTGCTGATGCATGAGCCACTCCACGCGTGCTTCGAAGTCTTCCGGCGAATGATTGAAGGTTTTCCCGAGCAGGGTTTTAGCGTGACGCCGGAGTACGGCGGATGAAGCGATCACCTTCAGAGACAACGCATCGCGTGAGAGCAGGATCCCGCTGACCATCTGGTCATAACGGAGCTCGCATCGCATGAAGTTGCTTTGCACCAGCGTATGGGCGGGACGCGAATGTTCCTGACAGACCGCATCGGGTTGCCAGTCGGCTCCGACGAGCCAGCGAATCATCTGGACGATGCCGCAGGCGCAGTATTCCATGACGTGTATCGAAGGAATCTCGGACTCGATTTTGAACGTCAGCAGCGGTTTGTCGAAGCGTTCGTCGAGATCAATGAAGATGCCGTCGCAGTGGTGATGCAGTTGCGTCGAATACGTGTGCAGCGCATCTCGTAGCGTTTCCTCTTCTCTCAACATAAGACTTACGAGTCCGTAGTCGGGAACGCCACGGGCGATCGCGACGCGCGCGCCGAAATCGGTGCGGGCCGACGCGGCAACGGACAAATCCAGGAGCCTGATCCACGCATCTAACGGAATCAGGCTATCCGGACTTTCAGCGATGTCGCCGCTCAATCCGACCCGAGCCATGAGCGCTTTGCCGTCAATGCCGACGTCGCAGGCAGCCCGCAAATAGCCATGCAAGGTGGCGCTTCTGACAACTCGCTTGCGCATAACCGTTGTTCCTCGGAAGGGGAGGTGTGTCTCATATTGAAAAGTGTGAGGCACGGAATGTCAACTAAACAAAATCCCCAGGTTCCACAATAGTGACGGCTGACGGCGTTTCAAAGCTTTGCGCGAATTGCCGCCTCGCGTCGAGAAACGTCCGACATTGATGGGATTTTTTAACAACAAACTGCGCGACGCGCAGATAGAGAGTCCGTGATGAGCGATCAAAATGGGATGCAACCTTGGCAATGGCCCGAGCAGGAGTGGCGACGAATCGTGACCCACGTTCGTGCAGGGCGCCGTCTGCGTCCGGACAAATGGAAAGGTGGCGCACGGGTTGCTGTCGCCCTTTCATTCGATTCGGATCACGAAACCAATGAGCTGCGTGATGGAGGCAGTTCGATTAACCGTCTTTCGTGGGGACAATATGGAAATCGGGTCGGTGTACCGCGCATCCTGTCGCTCCTCGAAAAATACAGCGTTCCTGTCAGCTTCTATGTGCCTGCCGTCTCGGCGCTGCTGTACCCCGACGAGCAGCGCCGCATTGTGGACGCGGGACATGAGATCGGGGTGCACGGCTGGATCCACGAGCTCAACTCGAAGCTGGAGTTTGCCGACGAACGGGATCTGCTCGGGCGCTCGATGGACACCCTTGAAAAGATTACTGGCAAACGTCCGACGGGCTTTCGCTCGCCGTCGGGTGATTTTTCAAAAAATACGCTGCAGATTCTTCAGGAGCTCGGGTTTTCCTACGACTCATCCTTGGGCGCCGACGATGACTGCTATGAACTGGAGATGGATGGCGAGCCTACCGGGCTGGTCGAAATTCCGTTCGACTGGGTGCGCGACGATGCCGTTTATTTTCTAATGCATCGATTTCAGGGGTTGCGTCCCTATACGCCCCCTTCGGACGTATTCGACATCTTCAGGCGGGAACTGGACGCCGCGTATGCGGAGGGGGGACTGTTCGAGCTCACCATGCATCCGCACGTGATCACGAATCGCTCGCGCATCTGGATTGTCGAGGAACTGATCAGGTACGCGAAGAGTTTGCCTGACGGAGTATGGTTTGCCCGTCACGATGAAGTAGTGAACTACGCGCTGCAGAATGCGAAGCTTCGTTGAAGACCGGAGGTGAGCTCCGGTAGCGTTGTACGTGCCGCGGCCGGGCGGCCTGCGGCACGAAGACTGAAGCGGACGGCCGATGCGACTGAGGATGCCAGTCGCTGCATCAGGGCAGTCTCCCCGGCCGGGCGACTCAGACGAACAGATCGCGCAACCGGTTGGGCTGAGAGCGGAGATACTGTTTCGGTGCCTTGATTTGAACCCCGAAGTGAGCGGCGGCATGCCAGGGCCATCGCGGGTCGTACAGCACGGCTCTCGCGAGCGCAATCAGATCGGCGTCCCCGGTGCTGAGGATAGCTTCGGCGTGCTCGAAGTCGGTGATCAGGCCAACGGCGATAACCGGCAGTGTGGTCGCCTGCTTTACCGCGCGTGCAAGAGGAACCTGATAGCCGGGTCCGATCGGGATTCGCTGTGCGGGGCTCGATCCGCCGCTCGAGACATTGATAGCGGCACAGCCTCTCGCCTGTAATGCGTCGACGAAGGCGATCGTATCCTCGACGGACCAACCGCCTTCCACCCAATCGGTTGCGGACACCCGCATCGTCACGGGGCGGTCATGCGCAAACACATCCCGCACCGCCTCGAAGACTTCCAGCGGAAACCGCATTCTGTTTTCCAGTGAGCCGCCGTACTCGTCCGTTCTCTGATTCGAGAGAGGCGAGAGAAACTCATGGAGCAGATAGCCGTGTGCGCCAAGAATCTGGATGAAATCGAGGCCAAGCCGGGATGCGCGTCGCGCTGCGCTAGCGAACGCGTTGCGGATTGCCGCGAGACCGTCGCGGTCCAGAGCAGTCGGCGGCATCTCGCCGGACGCAAACGCGAGCGGTGACGGCCCATAGGTCGTCCAGCCGTCCGGCTGCCCTGGCGGAACCTGTGCACCGCCTTCCCACGACTTTTGCCGCGACGCTTTTCGCCCGGCATGATTGAGCTGAATGCCGATCGGCATGTCTGACCAGCGTCGGACGCCGCGCAGCACTCGCGCCATGGCAGCCTCGCAGTCGTCGGAATAGAGTCCTACGTCGCCACGGGTGTTGCGCCCGTCGGGCGTGACCGCTGTCGCCTCGATCGTCAGTAGTCCCGCACCCGAGCTCGCCAGTTGCCCAAGATGAATCAGGTGCCATTCGTTCATCTGCCCGTTTTCGGCCGAATATTGGGCCATTGGGGCGATCACGATGCGGTTGTCTAGTTTCAGGTTATCGATTTGGGCCGGTGTAAACAGGAGGGGGCGACTCATAAGAGCTCCGTGTGGCGCCCGCTGGGCGCCGTCCATATCCGTGGGGTGGGGTTGATTTCGAGGAAGCGCTTCAGGACGGACGACGGTGAGACAAATCCCGTTTAACCGGAGCTCCTTGCAAGAGCGGTCGCCGCTCGACAGCCTCACGCATGCTTCAGCAATATCTCCGCAACCTCGCTTGCCTTGTCGATCATCAGATCGTGCCCGCCGTCCAATGAATAGACGTGAGTTTCAGGAAGATCGCGCTGCGCCTCGTACCAACCCGGGATAGGGCTTGGGATGCCGATGTCTTTCGAGTTGTAGATGAATACCTTCTTCGGTACTTGCTTGAATTTGCCCGTGAGAGACAGTTGCTGCGTGAAGCAAGCCAATGGGTGCGATGTCAGTTTCGAGTCGGCCCACGCCTGATGTTCCTCGCCGACACCGAATACTTTCGAAGGCCAGTTGGCAACCTGCGTACCGCCGAGCGACGCGCTGAGTTCGGTGAACGGCAATAGCAGATTGGGCAACAATGAAAAGAGCGAGTCGCCGCTTTTTTCCGGGAGCGGGCCGTCGAGATAAACGAGCGAGGCAATCCGGTCGTGCAACTGGTCGGCCACCCCGGTAATGACGAGACAACCGTACGAGTGGCCGCAGAGCACGACATTGTCTAGGTCTCGCCACGTGATGAGGTTGGCGATATCGAGGATGTGGGTGTCCAGATTGATCGGTCCCAACGCCGAAAGATGAGAGCGTTCCCCGACTCCCGTGAGCGTGGGTGTCAGCAAACGGTGACCGGCAGCCTCCAGAGAAGGGCGGAGTTTATCGAAGCACCAACCCCCGTGGAAAGCGCCGTGAACGAAGACGAAATTTGTCATGCTGGATAGACCTCTAGCGTTAACCGTTCGGAACGCGCCGGCGTGCAGGCAATACATTGCGCCATGCTTCTCGGACATCCGATCCGCGTGCCACGCGGATCTGCGCCGATACAGACTCGCGAATATGACCAACCGGCATCGCACGCCTTCACTACGCGAAGTCCGGTGTGCCGCCAACGACGCACCTGCCCCTGGCTGTTCCGGTTCTATAGCTGTCCCGGCTGATGGGACGCGGGTCAGTCTACCGTCCCCGGTTTCTTTCGATTGATATTTTGGGACATAGATTTTGCATTCCGGGTCAATTTGACACGATGCAATCACCGATGTCACCCCCGTGACGGCGAGTACGTGACCAAGCCGTTCGCGATGAGCGAACTGGGTCGCCCGGGTGCGCACGCTGATGCGCCGGCCGCCCATGCTGGCGGAACTGGTTGTGTCGTTCGCCGACATCACCGTGGACCCGCAGCAGCGCGCGATGCGCCGCGGCGCCGAGACGGTCACGCTCGCGCAGGCCGAACTGTAGATCATGCTGTGCCGTGTCAAGGCCGGTGGCCGGACCGTGCGGCACGCGGCACTCGAGCATGCAGCCTGGGGCCTAGGCGAGGCGGTCACACCGAACGCGCTGGAAGTGACCTGCACCCGCTGCGCAAGAACCTGACGGCGCTTGGTGCCGCAACGAGGCTCGCGAACATCCGTGGCGTGGGTTTTGCGCTGCACGCCGCTAACGAAAACGGACTGGATGGTGTGCCCGACCAACCCTCTAACGCGAAAGAGGGGCGTATGAAACAACTGATTCGGGTAGTCGAGCGCGATGCCGCGTGTCGCGACGCGCTGCGTATCTCATCGTATTCAAAGAGACGCTCGGCAGACTTGAAAACGGCTTCACGGTGCATGAAAAGTATCTTGCCTCAGCTGCGTACGAACTGCAAACACCGATCACCTTGATCCGAGGTCAGATCGAGTTGCAACCGGGGAGCGAGGGCAGGAACTGCTGTTTCGCGAGATCGATCTGATGGCGCGCAGGTTCGGCAGTTGAGCACATCAACGCCGCGCAAGTCTCGCGATGCCCGACTTGCTGCACATCCGCCTCGAGATTAGCCTGTCAGCGGACGATGCCATCATCAAGACCCGGCCTGTGTTTACCAGCCCGCATTGGCCGCACCGATGATCGTCATCGACGTGCTCGCGCGCAGAGTTCGCATCCGAGCACCCGGGATCTCCGGGCAGCACAGTTTTCTGTCGAAGAGAATTGTGTGAGATCCCTTAGAGGAGTGATCGCGCGCCGGTGTTTGAATCGGTGGTTCGCGAGACATGCGAACCAGCGTAAATCACATGGTGTGGCATCTCACTGGGTGGGTTGAGTAGCTAACCGAAGGCTTTCGCGAACGGACCTCACACCGTCGACGTTCCTCGCCGCCTGCACCGCGAGAGGAATCTGACTGGCTTCCTGAACCACTCCAGACACGATGATATTCCCGTCGGAAGCCTTAACAAATATTCCGGCAGCGTCTAGTCCCTTGACGTGCGAGAGCGCCTTCAAAACGCGTTTTGACAAGGCCCGGTTTGCTGAGCGCACGGCCTTCGGTGATGATGGTGCTGACACCACTTCGCCATTCGGATCGCCGCTTGCGGGCTGTCCCGGTTGCGCGCCCGCATTCAATGTAAAAAGCAAGCACACCAATGTGATGCCCCTCACTGTAGTCCGATTCATATTTGCTCCGACGAGTTTACGTTAGATTGCTCGCAAAATTGGCGGTAACTTGACGCAGCCGCCTATACCCCATCTTTAGAATCTTGTTTGTAACCCGACCGATATGCCGGTGATACCGGAACTCCCGGGGCTGCGGTTGAGAACAGCAATATTTGTCGGATCCTTCTTGTACGCGCCCGAAAAATGATTTCGGTCGGCTTCCACGTAGACCTCGGCTCGCTTGGAAAGAAAATATTCGCCTATCACATACGCAGTCTGCTTGTGACCACCGGCGCCTTTAACGTTGCCCAGGTTACTGGCGATGTCATCGTAGTAGGCTGCAGTCACCGCAAATGCCGGCGTAACTTGCCAGACGACGCCGCCCTGCGGCACATCATCACGTCGCTGAGAAGGAGCTTTTGACGATCCACCCACGGTTAATACCAAATAGCTCAGATAGGCGCGAACGGGGCCAATCTGCCACACGCCGCCGGCGTAATAGTTCTGCGCCACCTGGCTTGCATCCGCATTGTAAGTGCGTTGATATGCAATACCGCCTCTTAGCGGTCCCGTATCGTAGCTAGCGGCCGCCGAATAGTTGGATCCCGCGCGCTGGTTTCCTGCGAGACCGCCGAATGAATAGCTTGCACTAAGCTTTGCTCCGGCGAAGCCGTTTGTGTACTTCACGGAATTGTTGAAGCGGCTCTCCAAAGTGAAAAAATTCACACCGAGAAGACCGCCCGGAGTGATCGCCGGATCTGCGCCGCCAATCTGTGACGGATCCAGAGAAATGCCCAAATCCTCGAAGGAACTGAACTGGCGCCCCATCGTCAGACGACCATAAGTCCCATCGAATCCAACATATGCCTGACGGGACCAAAGGACGTTATTTGTCGCCAAGGTGCCGTTTGAGGAGTTGAAGCCGTTCTCCAGATGGAAAATGACTTTCATTCCGCCGCCAATGTCCTCGGAGCCGGTCAGGCCGAACCGGTTCGGTGCGATGATGTTGGAATATTCGACTGTCGAGCCTCCCTTCGTTCCATTAATCCATCTGACGCCTCCGCCAACAATACCGTAGATGCTCACACTTGACTGTGCGTGCGCAACATTGAATGCCGAGGAAAGCAGGATTGCAGCAAGCGGACCCTTGTTCATTCGTAGACCTATATAAATAATCGGATTGTAATGGCCTAAACGTCGCCGACAATCGCGTGTGCCCGGCTTGGGGCCAGTAGTGCGAGTTGACGGAAACGGTCTCCAGAGGCGTCTGTCTCCTCGACGCCAAAACATCTCTGCCGGACTGCCGCTTCAAGGAAGTCAGCTTCGCGACAAACGGCAGATAAGACTGGCACTCTGACCGCGGCCTGTCGGTGCGGTCGAGAGCCGAATATCATGGCTTCGTGCGGCGGGGTGCGTCCGTCATACCGTGGGGGTCAAGAGATGAACCTGCAGTAGGAGTGGCTATCGTGGCGCATCTGTCGATCGAATGTATGACTGCCACCGCGATGATCTCGCTCCCCGGTGCCGTCCAGCGGGGCTATCTGGGACTGAGATTCTCATGATTTGTAGCTCGGGTACTAATCGCTTCACCATGGGGGCGTGGGGATCAGGTCATCGTCTCGGTCTGATTCGATCATGGTTGCCCCGTTATTTCCTCAAAGGTCCTATTACGTGTTCTCGGGCCGGCCAGTCCGATGGTGAGCACCGCGACGAGCATGCAACCGCTGATCATAAGGAACACTGTCGCGACGCCGCCACGCGTCAAAGCAAAGGCAACGATGTACCCGCTGATGGCTGCCGAAAGTCTAGTAAACGAGTACACGAAGCCAACGGCGCGGGCTCTTATGGACGTAGGGAAGATTTCGCTTTGGTAAGCATGACCGTGAAAGCTCAAGGCCGCATTCGCGAATGTCAATCCGATGCCCATGCTGATCCAGCCAATGGGAGAGGCGGAGTGTGCGAAGATGACAGCTAATACAATGGCGACCAGGCCAATTACGATGATCTGGTGCTTGCGCTCGAATCGATCTGCCAGCAAAGCGACCAATATTGGCCCCAACGGCGCTGCAAGACTGACGCCGAAGGTATAGAACAGACTGTGCTTTAGCGGCACGCCCTGCGCCTCCAGCAGGGTGGGGATCCAGTTGCCGAATCCGTAGTAGGCAATGTTCTGAAAGACGAAGTAGACGATCATCATCAACATCGCATTCCGCACGTAGCGAGGTGAAGCGCGGTGTGCCGTGCGGGGCTCTGTCGGCGTTGGCGAGACCGGCGCAGACTGCACACCAGGCGGCTCTCCAGCGTCAAAGACATCGAGCACGGCGTGCGCCTCCTCCCGACGCCCCTGCGACGCAAGCCAACGCGGGGACTCCGGCAAGTTCCGGCGAAATATCCAGAATGCCGCCGCCCCCGCTGCTGGAAGGAAGGTCAACCACCTCCACCCCGTAACGCCCAATATCGAGCGCGGGATCAAGACGGCTGCCAGCAGGGCTGCGATGGGGATTGCAGAATATTCGATGGATTTACCCATGCCGAACGCCTTGCCCCGGAGGTGCCTGGGCATGATTTCCACGATGAAGCAGTCGATTGCGACAGACTCGGCGCCCAGTCCGACACCTGCCAGGAATCGCCAGAAGCAGACCCAGATCGAGTCGTTCTGCAACCCCATGACAAGCGTCGCAAGAGCGTAGGAGGCCAGCGCGTAGCCGAACACAGCCTTGCGACCGAACCGGTCTCCTAATCCTGCGAATCCGATCACACCGACATACAGGCCGAGGAAGGTAGCTGCTATGAAGGTTGCCTGGTCGGAAAATCCGAACAGGCCAGCATTCCCTGTTTTGAAAATCCCCGCTGCCACGAGCCCTGGGGAAAGGGGAGCCGTCAAAGCGAGGTCGTAAATTTCGAAGAAGCCGCCCACCGCGATCAGGGCGACCCATCCCCAAAGGCGCATCGACCCGTTCAGCGCGTCAATGCGCGCACCGATCTGAGCCACCGCTGCGGCATTCTCGGGATCGTTGCGAGCGGGCGCGCGACTTCCCCTGGCTCTTGCAGCCATCAATATCTTGTTCAATGTTGTCTCCTCCTGGGTCGACCGGTCAGTCGATCCGGACGCTCAATAGCGGAATGAACTGCTGCCCGCCGTGCAGATCCGATGCCCCCAGTGCACCTTGCGTCGACGGATGCGGGATACTGAACTTGAATGCGCGAGCGCTGTCGCATTCGAAAAAACGGACCTTGTCGGGTGTGGTGTGATACAGACGCGAAAACATCTCGACGTTGAGTGCCCCCGAGCGCTTGACCAGTTCATAGCTCTCGTCGTCACTGAACAGGATGTCAAAGGTCAAGACAAAAGGGCCTGCGTTCTTGCTGCGGATCATCGCCGCGATGTCAGAGAGTTGCATGCCTGGCTTCCTCGATATGCGTGATGGCGGTCCGAAACATGGATACTGGCGTATCCGGCAGCACGACGTGATTCATGTTGAAGGCATACACCGGCCCGCGTTCAATGTGCGCCGGGTTGTGCAGGCAAGCGAAGCCCGTGATCGATCCTTTCCACTTGGTCGTGGGCTGGTGCAGCAACGGTTGCCGTGTCAATTGCACCAGGGCGCTGGCGGTCTGCTGGTCCGCAGCGGTTGCTTCGACAACGAGCCCGATCTCGTGCGGGATTCGTGCGCGATCTGGCTCAAGCGCCCCCATTACGCCGTCGCGGCCGTATGCGTGATAGTCGATCCTCGCGCCCATCGCTTCCAATGATTTGCCGAATACCTTTTCCACCGACAGCTCGACACGCTGAATCACTTTGGCGAGCCAGTCGTCAAATTCCCTCAGGATGAAGGGATCGCGGACGCCGCCCACCATGATGCTTTGATACCCCACAAGTTCGGCGCCTTCGAGCTTGATGGTGGTCCGCTCGGCTGGTCTGAACTTGCTTCCCCGTATCCGCACGCTTGTCTCGTCGATCTGTTCGTAAACGGTCTCGCTGATGTCCAGTACGCCGGAGGCCTCAGTGAAGCAAAACGGATCGGCGTTCTCGTAGAGACTATGCGCGGCGACGGATTGTGTCGTGCAACGCAAACCTGGGCCGATCGGCTGGATCACCACTTCGTCGGGCCGCACATAGCCGACGATCATGCCATGTGCGGGCCTTTCGCAAACCGAGGGGCCGCATTCGACGACCTTGCCCGCGTGCCAGGCGAGCCCATGAGGAAGGCCCATCTGGATCGGCATAGCCGCATAGAGCGCCGGGTCGCTGCACCGCCCAGCCACAACGAGATCAACGCCGGCGGCGAGCGCCGCCTGCAACGGCTCGACGCCCATCATGCCGACTATGCGCTCGCTGTGCCGGATCGTAGTT
Organism: Paraburkholderia unamae; assembly: GCF_003096875.1. Lineage (NCBI taxonomy): Bacteria > Pseudomonadati > Pseudomonadota > Betaproteobacteria > Burkholderiales > Burkholderiaceae > Paraburkholderia > Paraburkholderia unamae. The sequence continues at coordinate 197,826 of NZ_QEOB01000007.1, read as the reverse complement.
TCATCGAGATGGGGAGCCGGGTTGAGTGCGCGGATGCGCCCCTGCCCAAGTTGGTCCAGCAGGAAGTCCTTTGACTGCTCCGAGCGAATCTCGGCGACCTTGAGCTCCAGTCCCTCAGAAGCTGCGACCTCGCGCACGACATCCATGAACCAGTCAACGTGCACGTCTGCGCCGCCCGTGCCCACCGAGCCAATCAGTAGTGGAACCTTGGCGGGCACGGTGTTTCGCAGCAGGGTGGTGAGGTCTCGCAAGATCGCTTCACGTGGAAACGCGCACACGCCCATTCCCAATGCAAACGGACCCGCGTCCGTGGTGCCGGCGTCGGCAGCAACGAAATGTGGCTCGCACGCCATCGCCTTGCGCAAGCTGTCTTCGGGGACGCCGATGCCGAGCATCCCGCTCGCGGCAATAAACCTGCATTCCTTCATGTTGTCTCCATCCGGATGATCAATGGCCCGGCTGGGAACAAGTGTCGATGTATGTCGCATCATCAGTCAATCTCGATGATAATTGTCGATATATTGACTTCACCTCCGCACCCCATGACAAACACAGCTCCCGTACCGCTGGGCTCCAGCGATAGCCTTTACATGACGGCGGAGGAAGCCGCGAGCGCGTTGAATGTCAGCGTGCCCACGCTCTATACCTATGTCAGCCGCAAGAACATCCGTGCGCACAAGACTCGCGGCAGCCGGGTCAGCCGGTACCTGCGCTCGGATATTGAACAGATCAAGTCGGGGATTGCGCCTGCCTCGGCGCGCGACACCGCGCCCGGTCTGACGGGCTCGTCGGCTATCACCTTGATGACGGAGGCGGGCTCCTTCTATCGCGGTGTGAGTGCCATCGATCTGGCAGAGAAGGCCACTCTGGAGGACGTTGCCCGGCTGCTGTGGGATGCCGTTGACTTCGATCCCTTTGAATGCCCTGCGACCGCGCTTCCGCCGCAGAGTGATGCGCTGCTCAAGGCCTGTGGCAACTTTAGTGCGCTGGACCGAGCCATCATGCTGCTTCCCGCCATCGAGGCGGCGAATCCTCGTGCGCACGATCTCGGCAAGCATGGCTTTCTTCGCTCCGGGGCAGACGTGTTGCGCTGGTTCGCGGCCTGGATGCTCGGACAGTCATCTCCGGCCAGGCTGCCGCTGCATCGCTACATTGGTGCGACGACAAAATGCGGACCTAAACTTGAGGATGCCGTACGCAGGGTGCTCGTTCTTTCGGCCGATCAGGCATTGCATCCCGCAACCTACGTCGCTCGCGCGGCGGCCAGTACCGGCGCAACGCCCTATCGGTGCGTGATTGCAGGCCTGTCGGCTGCCACGGGCAAACGCTTGCCGGCTGTTCGCGTTGGTGCGTTTTCCCGCTTTCTGGCCGAAATCGACAACGCCCAGGATTCGACCGAGCCGATCAGGATTCGCATGCGGGAGAGCGAAGACATTCCCGGGTTTGGCTATTCGCCATTCAATGCGCCAGATCCACGTTCGGCAGCATTGTGGGCCTCGTTGCGCGTTCTGCTGGCTACCGACCGGAACTTTGCACGCTTCGAGCGCGCTATCGACCTCGCCATTGATCTTACGGGCCAGCAACCGGATTTTGCGCTGCTGGCTGCCTATGTGAACCGCCGCATCGGCGCCGAGCCGGACGCGAATCTCGTGCGGCTGGGGCGCATTGCCGGTTGGGTGGCACACGCGTGGGAGCAGCAAAACGAGATGCCCCTGGTACGCTGGAAGGTCAATTACAACGGTGTTCTACCCGGTTGATTCTTATATCGATACAAACAATCGATATTGACACATTCCTTTCCCGAACTGTATGTTCAGCGAAAACTTGGGGTTCAAGGAGACAGCGTGAACAAGCGGTGGGTACGTCGGCCGGAGGGGTCGAACTGGGGTGATTTCGGTAACGAGGATCAGATCGGCAGGCTGAATCTCCTGACACCAGAAAAGGTCAGGCAAGGTCTCGCAGAGGCACGGGAAGGCATCACGTTTTGCTTGAGCCTGCCGCTTGACTATCCCGGGGGCGATGTCGCCAATCCTCGGCGACACCCGCCCCGGCTGTTCGGTGCGATGCTTGGCGGCCAGTGCTTTCACAATCACGCGCGACCTGTGCCGGGCACTGGGCGGCGGTCGGTTGTCTGCGACGACGCCGTGCTCCTCTCTACTCAATACTCGACGCAATGGGACAGCCTTGCACACGTCGGCGCCGAGTTTGATGCGGACGGTGACGGCATCGCCGAGGTCGTCTACTACAACGGATGGCGCGGTGGCGAACATATTGTGACGCCACCGCCGCGAGAGGATGTCGAGGAATGGGCGAGTCATGAAGGCGTCAGCGCCGGACCACTAGGCATCGACACGATGGCTGCGACTTGCGTGCAAGGGCGCGGCGTAATGGTTGACCTGTTCGAGCGTTTTGGCCGCGAACACCATCGCGTCGGCTACGACGAACTCATGCGAATCTTCGATGACGACGGAGTGGAGGTCGAATCCGGAGACATGCTGTGTTTATGCACGGGCTTTGACGAATTGCTGCTCGAGATGAACAGGGCGCCGGACCCCTGGCGGTTGCACAACAGCTGCGCAGGGCTCGATGGATCCGACTCCCGACTGCTGCAATGGATCACTGACTCCGGTGTCGCAGCCCTCATTTCGGACAATCGTGCTGTTGAGATTCTGCCGCCACCGCCGGGCGCAGCGAGCACCATCCATGAACATTGCCTTTTCAAGTTGGGAGTGCCGCTCGGCGAGCAATGGTTACTCTCGCCCCTGAATCGGTGGCTGCGCGTGCGTGGTCGCAACAGGTTCCTGCTTACGGCGCCGCCGCTGCGGCTGCCCGGAGCAGCTGGCTCACCGGTCACGCCGGTCGCAACAGTGTAGAAGCCTATGAGTGCTCCTGTAGTCGTTCTCTGCAGTAGCGCGTGAGGGTGTGGGTGAATTCCGGTTGCCGCGCCTTCTTTCGTCCGACGCTTGACGCGAGGCTGGATCAGATGATCTCGAGCCGCGGGAGAGGGGCGAGGCCATCTGCTGGGTCGGAGAAAACCAGCTTGAATGTCTGGTCCAACCTACGGATTCAACCAATGAGGACTCGGCAGCGCGACCGGCCAAAGGAGCTAGAGCCCAGCCGAATACGGCACACTGAGTGCACCCGGACGTAAGTGCTCAGTCAATGAGCTCCCGGCAACGAAGTCGTAGTGACAGAACGATCTGCCTCAGTGACCAATCCGATCATGCTTCGCCCGGTCCGACAGACTGGAGTTCGACGGCATCCGGACATTGGTAGTGCCTCAAGCATTGCCTGCGCACGTTCCAAATGGGACGATCGCCATGTACTTGTAGTACTTCGGCGGAAGGTGAAAATCAACGGCAGCACAAGAGATCCTTAGTTATTCGGACGGAAAATTGCGAAGTGTCGCGATGCCTGACGATGTGGTGTTCGTCGAAGATTCCCCTCATTGCGAATGGCAAACGGCAGAGGTGCGCTCGCCTTTGATAACGACCCGGTCCCTGTTGCAGTCAGACTGGAATGCCTTGTCGACGGTGAGGCGCAGCGCAGGGAATCATTCGCCTCGGATTGCTACCGGACTACAAAACTGGAGTTCCCAGGATTTTGTGGAGAGTCTATAACCAACTGACGGGTGATCTCTCAGGAGGCGAAAATGACGAAGTCGCCACGGTATCCGAATACGCGATTGGCTTACGAGTTCATCAAAACGTATCGCAAGAGATTTCCGGTAGAGGCCATGTGCGAAGTGCTGGGCGTTGCTCCTAGCGGATACTACGCATGGCTGCAGAAACCCGTTTCTGATCGAGCTCAGGAAGATGCACACCTCTTGCGCCTGATCCGCGCATCTTTCAAAGCGAGTCATGGCATTTACGGCGCGCCCCGGATCTTTCTGGACCTACGGGAAGCCGGCGAGACGTGCAGCAAGCATCGGGTAGAACGCCTCATGCGGGAAAACAAGATCGTGGCGCTGCACGGCTATCGAACGCGGCATTATTCGGTTGGTAAGCCATCTGTCCTGGTGCCGAATCTCGTCAACCGGAATTTCGACGTCAGCAAACCTAACCAGATCTGGGTATCGGACATCACGTACATCCGTACCTGGGAAGGCTGGCTGTATTTGGCCGTGGTCATGGATCTGTTCTCGCGCAAGATCATCGGCTGGGCTACTCGTGCGACGATTGACCGGCAGCTTGTGCTCGACGCCATGCTGATGGCTGTTCGCAGTAGACGACCGCGAGGAACGATCATTCATTCGGACCAGGGATGCCAATATGGAAGCGATGACTGGCGGCGTTTTTGTCGAACCAATCGTCTCGAGCCCAGCATGAGTCGACGCGGCAATTGCCTGGATAACGCCGTTGCGGAATCCTTTTTCAGCAGCCTGAAAAAAGAGCGTGTGAAGAAGCGTATCTACAAGAACCGCGCCATCGCAATCGAAGACATTTCGGATTACATTGAAAATTTCTACAATCAGACTAGGAGGCACAGCTACCTCGGCGGCATGAGCCCCGTTCAGTACGAAGCAGCAACAAAACTACATTGAAGCTGTGTTTCCACGAAATCCTGGGAACTCCAAAACTGCATGTGCCCCCCGCGGATCCATTGCGCGTTGCAGCGGTGGAGTATGGATCTGCTCGACCGAAGAGCTACAGCACGGTTGCGTAGAGCCGCGTTGTTTATAGTCGATTCTCAGGTCGGTAAGTAACTGGTAAGTCGAACTCCCATAAAGTCAGTTCCATCCTGTTCACTGACTTTCCGGAAGCGACTGTGAGAAAAAAATCTTTGCCTGTTCGCCGTATATTTTTGTCCACGATCTTGCTTGGGCTCTCTTCGGAGATTGCGTGGGCACAGGGAGCGGACACGGACCAAACCGGGACCGCGAATTCTGGTTTTACGATCCTGAACAATGCGACCGATGTGACCCATTGGGGGCTTGGCGGGGGTGTCAGCATCGGAGAGTCGCCGTACAAGGGTTACGGCTCAAAGGTCGAGCCGTTTCCGCTGGTGTATTTCGACGACAAATGGGTGCATTTGCTGGGTACAACGATCGACCTGAAGATCGGGAACTGGGACGGCGTAAGTGTCGCGTTGCGTGGGAGATTTAATTTTGGTGACGGTTACAAGCAGTCCGACGCTCCGATCCTGAATGGCATGGAGGACAGAAACGGTGCATTCTGGTACGGCCCGGCGCTCGCGTGGCGTAGCGCATTTGGGACGTTCTCCGGGGACTACCTGCTAGGCGGGAACAAGGGTGAGCGGGCCGGCGTCGATTACAGCAAGACCTTCGAAATGGGGACCTTTTCGATCACACCGCACGTTGGCGTCGAATGGTTGAGCGGCAAATACGTTGATTACTATTATGGCGTACGCCCCTCGGAGGCTCGCCCCGGGCGCGCGGCGTACACGGGACGGGCAAGCTGGAATACGTCGCTGGGAACCCGTGTCGACTACAACCTCACACGGCACCAACGCCTCCTGCTGGACGTTGGTGTGTCGCATTTTGGCGGCGGCATCACGGACAGTCCGCTTGTGGGGAAGAGATACGTCCCGGATATAAGGATCGGTTACACCTATCAGTTCAAGTGAGCATAGTGTCATGTCACGGGTTGCAATTGTCGAAGATCACGAACGCCTTGCCGACATGGTGGGCCAGGCCCTCGCCGGGGTGGGAGTCGAGGCGGACGTTTTCCGCAATATCTCGGAGGCGACCTATGGCGTGAGCCGGGCCGACTACGCGGTGTTGATTGTCGATCGTGGTCTTCCTGATGGCGATGGGCTGACTTTCCTGCGTGAGTTGCGTGCGGCGGGCCGGATGACGCCATGCTTGATGCTCACGGCCCGCGATGCCTTGCACGATCGAGTCGACGGCTTGGAAAGCGGCGCGGACGACTACGTGACCAAGCCGTTTGCAATGAGCGAGCTGGTCGCGCGGGTGCGCACCCTGATGCGCCGCCCGGTGACGCTGACAACGTTGGTTGCGTCATACGCGGATGTGGTCGTAGATCCCCGCCAACGCGAGATGCGCTGCGGCGTGCTATCGGTTCTGCTTGCCCCGGCCGAACTACAGATCATGCTTTGCCTTGTCGAGGCGGGTGGCCGAACTGTTCGGCATTTGGCACTCGAGCATGCCGCGTGGGGGCTTGGCGAAGCAGTAACACCGAATGCGCTGGACGTGACCGTGCACCGGTTGCGGAAGAAACTTCTCGCGATCAACGCAAGGGCGCGACTGACGAATCTTCGCGGCGCAGGATTTGCCCTGGAGGACGCTACGGCGCAACGGCAGCAGCCTTCGCGACCCGAAGGCACATGAGGGACCCGTTCTGCGGCCATCGGACCGCAAGAGCGACCGATTCGTGTCGCCCGCGGATCCACCCGATATGAGTATTCCGACGCCCAGCAATTCCGCTCCCGTTTTAACCTGAGAGCCGCCATGTTCAATCACTGGATTCGAAGTCTGTCGGCCCGGTTATGGGTGACGACCGTCGTCGCGCTCGCAGCCAGCCTGACCGTGCTTGCCGGGATGGTTATCCATGTTCTCGATCACTACCCGGAGCAGACTCTGGGTCGACGTGAAGAGATGGAGAGTCTCGCCAGGGTAATTGATTCAATCAGGTTCGACGACTCCGGCTTTCCCCGCGATGTGGAGCTTCCCGATCGGCAGGCTTGGCTGTTTCAGGTTGCGCCCACCGAGCTCAAATATCGTGTGCTGGACGCGCAGGGTCACGTCCTGCTTGCATCCGCGGGAGCAGAAAAAGACGGTCCGTGGCTGACGGGCGACCTTTCTGCCGACGTTGGCAAGATAGCCCACGCGGATGTCGACGGCCGGCGGTTTTCGATCGCGACGCGCAGGGTATTGCGGGGACAATCCGAGTTCTATGTGCAGACCGCGACGAGCGCCAGGTTCATAGACATACTGGTCAGTTCAAAGGTCAAGCCCATTCCGTCGACGGTCAGGGTCATTTTCTTTGTTGCAATCGCTATATTCGGCGTTGTGCTGTTGTTTACGATCCGCCGCATGCTCAAGCCGTTGCGGGACGCGTCCGACGCGGCGGCGCAGATAACTCCGCGTCATCTGAAAACGCGCCTTTCGACCCATGGTGTTCCAAGTGAGCTCAAGCCGTTGATCAATGCCTTCAACGACGCGCTCGGACGGCTCGAGAACGGCTTTCTGGTTCAGCAGCAATTTCTTGCGGCCGCTGCGCATGAGTTTCAAACGCCGCTGACGTTGATCCGCGGGCAGATCGAGTTGCAGCCGGAGATCAAGGAAAGAGATCTTTTGTTCCGCGAAATCGACCTGATGTCGAGGCAGGTGCGACAGCTGCTACATCTGGCCGAAGTCAGCGAAGCACAGAATTTCGACTTCGGCGAAGTCAACATTGTCGACGTGGCGCAGGATGTCGTTGCCTATCTGGCTCGCAAGGCCGATGCAAAGCAGGTGAAGTTACGTGTGGATGAGCGCGACGCGGCACCGTCGATCTGGGCGGACAAAAGCGCGTTGTTCATCCTCCTCAAGAATATCGTCGAAAACGCGATCAACGCGTCCCCTGCTTACGGCATCGTGTTGTTGACGATTGACGGGATATCGATCGAGATTTCTGACGAAGGGCCTGGTATCCGGAAGGATCATCTTCCGTTTCTGTTCAAGCGATTCTGGCGCGCGCCCGATGCAAGGCACGATGGCGCGGGCCTGGGATTGGCAATATGCAAGGAAATTGCAGCGGTGCACGATTGGCGCCTGACAGTGAGCTCACTTTCGATTGGAACGCGCTTCACTGTCTGGCTATGACCTTCCTCTTTGTCGAACCGCTGACTCGTCGCGCGATTCTCGTCATATGCACGGGCGGAACGTCGATGCGCATCTCGTCGTTGAGGAAACCGCGAGACTGTTGGCAGTTGATCTGAGCGAAGCAGTCGGGATTCCGATAGTTGTGAAAGCCGGGGATATGAGCAACCCCGTGGCACGGTCGAAGATATTGGGTAAGTCATACGAAGTGGTGATGGAGGCATTGATGTCCCGCCAACTCAGGAAACTCCCGAGAACGCTGTTTCAGATGATACCCGGGCACATTGCCTGAGGTGCTGTCGAAGTCGATCGTGATGACAAATGGAGTCGTTTGCGCCGGGCACCAATCGGTGCAGTGGATTCATTTCCAGCACGAGTTTGCGTCTTGAGGCCCGACTGATTCGCGCTGTGGTGCAGAAGGCAAGCGCGAGCAGACGTATTTCCGAAATTCACGTTCAGCCTCAAACAACTCTAGTGAATTTCACCTGACATACAGCGAGGCTCCAATGAAAGCTGCTCTTCTCAATGCATTCGGTACTCCGCTCTCCATCGAAACATTACCCGATCCGGTTATTGGAACAGGCGAAGTCATCGTTGACGTCGTTGCGGCAGGAGTGGCGAGCTATGCACACGGCGTCTTCTCCGGCGCCCGGAATTACCTGCTGGAGCCGCCGCTCGTGCCGGGTGCGGGCGCTATCGGCCGGGTGCGTGCGGTGGGTCCGGATTCCACACGGCTCGCAGTTGGCGACTGGGTCTACTGCGACCCGACCATTCGCGCGCGTGACAATGCCATTAACCCGGACACGATTCTGCAAGGGTGGACCGCACGTAATCCAGCGGCCCTTTCTCTGCATCGCTTCTATCACCACGGTTCCTTTGCGACGCAGATGCTGGTGCCGACCGAGAATGTTACGCCTATTGGTGATCTGGACGAGCGCGATGCGGGGAAGTGGTGCGCGTTGAGCCAATTGCTGGTGCCGTTCGGCGGACTGCTCGCTGGAGAACTGCAGCCTGGCGATACTGTGCTTGTTAACGGGGCAACGGGGGGGTTCGGCAGCGCCGGAGTCGTCGCGGCGCTCGCTATGGGTGCAGCAAAAGTTGTGGCCGCTGGTCGAAATCAGCAGAAGCTGGATGAACTGGCTCGTCTGCTCGGTCCGCGAGTGAGTTGCGTACGCATGACAGGAGACGTGGACGATACACGACGAATCTGCGAACTCGCGGAAGGGGAGATAGACCTCGCGTTGGACATATTGCCCCGTGGGGCGTCTGCGTCGCAGGTGCTGGCGGGTGCGAAGGCGCTCAGGCGTGGTGGCCGCCTGGTGCTCATGGGGGGAGTCAGGAAGACCGGAGACGACGAGCCTGCACTGCCATATGTCTGGCTTATGCACAATGAAGTCACGCTTCGAGGTCAATGGATGTACCCGCGTGTGGCGATCCCGCAAATGGTTTCAATGATTCGTGCCGGGCTGGTCAGCCTGACGAAGTTCAACGTCACCGAATTTGCTTTGGACGATGCCAATGAAGCGGTTGCCTTCGCAGCCGATAACGCTGGTCCGCTCTCGCTGGTCGTGATAAGTCCCTGCAGGCGAAAATATACTCATGGCTAGTCGAATCAGCGCTCTTACCGTGCGCCGTTAGCCCGGGACGCCGGAGTGCCGCTACCTGCCGCACCGGTCGCGTTTTCTCCGGGGCTGGACCATACGCAATGAAGCGGTGATCGATCATCGACGCGTACCGTTCATTGGTTCATTGTGTCTGTCCATCGTCAAAGGCGTTGCGTGCCCTTTCGACCGCGTCCAGATTGTTGGCGGCCCAAATCCATACGCCGCAAAACGCCGCTCCCAAAGTGATTCCCAGGTCTGTAAGCTTGTACTCCACCTTCGGTGGCACGACCGGATACACAGTACGCTCGATTAGCCCATCGCGCTCCATCGCGCGCAAGGTCTGGGTGAGCATCTTCTGACTGATACCTTCGACCCGTTCGCCGAGGCGGCTGAAACGCAGCGGCGATTCTTCCGCGAGGACGTCGAGAATCAACATCGTCCATTTGTCTGCAACGCGACCTATTAGATCTTTGACCAGGGAGCCAATCCGCGGATCGAGGTCAATCGGCGGTGTAAGGCTGGCGTAGTACTGCGCGGCTGCAACTTGTTCCTTGGTAAATGCCGGACCTCGTCTCATGGTCACACTCTCCATTTGGTAAGTATCTGACTTTCAGGTGCCTTCTTCCTCTTTGACAGTATGCACGTCAAACTACGTCAATGCTCAATTCAACTGGAGATGACGGGTGAAACTGAATGGAAGGACCGTTTTGATTACGGGAGGAAGCAGTGGAATAGGCCTCGAGCTGGCGAAGCAACTGATCGCGCGGGGTAACAGCGTGATAGTCACCGGGCGCAATCGCGCCAGGCTGGAAGCCGCACGGCAAGCCGTACTAGGCCTCCACGCTTTTCAAAGCGACGTTAGCGATCCGGCGAGCATCGAGTTGCTTTATCAAAAGGTGTCAGCCAGTTTTCCTCTGTTAGACACCCTTGTGAACAACGCGGGCGCGATGCGCAATATCAAGCTTGATCAGCAGTATCAATTGAACGATCTGACAGCCGAGATCAACGGGAATCTGAACGGCACCATTTGGATGGTCCAAACGTTTCTCCCCCTACTCTTGCGTCAGAAGGGCAGCTTGATTGTGAATGTGTCGTCTGGCCTCGCGTTTGTTCCTTTTCCGGCGGCTCCGATCTACAGCGCGTCCAAAGCTGCGATCCACGCATATACACGGTGTCTGAGGGCGCAACTGGAAGGCTCCTTCGTGTCAATCGTCGAATTGGCCCCTCCCGGCACCGAGACACCGCTGTTCAGGGGCGAGTTCGCCGAGGAAATGAAAGGGGAGAAAGGCATGGACGTCAGTGTGCTCGTTAAACACACCATCGACGGTATCGAAGCCGGGAAACAGGAAGTTCGTCCGGGCCTGAGCAATGTGCTGAAAATCGCCAGCCGCGTTGCGCCGCAATTCATGTTTCGGCAGATGGTGAAGCTCGGTCGTCCGCGATCGTCCAGTGTCTGAAGATAGCGAACTTAGTAAGCGACAGCACTGCCATGATATTGGAAACATCGATTGCAAACGGGCGGGTGACGTCGTCCGACGGTACGTCAATCGGATACGAGTCATTTGGTGATGGGCCTGGTGTTGTCCTCGTTCAGGGTGCGATGGGGACCACACGGAATTACCATCAGCTCGCTCTCGCGATGTCTCACAAATTTACCGTCCATGTGCCGGATCGGCGCGGACGTGGATTGAGCCCGCGCCCCTACGATGCTCAACATTCGATTCAAAAAGATGTCGACGACATTCGGGTCCTTCTCGAGCATACGGGCGCTCAATTCCTCTTCGGGCTAAGTTCCGGAGCGATGATAGTTCTTGAAAGCCTCCGAAGAGGCCTGCCGATCGAACGCGCGGCAGTGTACGAGCCACCGTTCTATCTGGGCAGGATGGCAACGCACCTCGTCGCGCGCTTTAATACGCAGGTTGAACGCGAACGACTGGACGACGCGCTCGCCACGGCGATGCGCATCGTCGGTCTGGGACCCCGGATTTTGCAGTTTGTGCCTCATTGGATTCTTCGGCTCGGTGCGGCACGCGCGTTGCGCGTCGATGATAGTCGGTCGACTTCGTATGCATCGTTAAGGGAGTTGATTTCCGCGATGCGTTACGACTTCAATGTCGTGTCAAGCATGAATCAGCATCTACACGATCTTCGCGCAGTGAGTACCCCTGTGCTACTGATCGGTGGAAGCAGGAGTCCGGACTATCTTAAGAAGGCACTCGTTGCATTGAAGGCGACATTACCTTATTGCGAATGTATCGAGCTCGCCGGAGCCGACCACTCGTCGCCCTGGAACGAAGATCTGAACGGAAAACCAAAGCTGGTGGGGAGCATCCTGGTTGAATTTTTTGCGACGACTCAGGCCGGCAAGACTCCGTAGACAAGAGATGCTACCTTTGATCTAACTCTTTTCTCCGATATGTTAAGTGATTGGCATGCCTGCGAATTAAGTCGTTGTGTCCCGACAGCGTCATGACGGTAATTGGCGTGCGCCGTGAAGAGGTGGCGTTCCAGCGGGTACAAAGCCCAATGGAGTCCGCCCCGGACACAGGTCATTTAAGGGGAAGACGCAGCGTCGCCGCGAGGCCACCTTCGGTTCGCAGGCTCAGATCCAGCCTACCTCCGTGCCAACGGATTATGCGCTCGGCTATCGCGAGGCCAAGTCCGGTACCGCCCGCCTTGCCCGGTGAGGCAATACGCCGGAACGGCTGTTTGAGCAATGGCAGTTGTGCTTCCGGCACTCCTGGCCCCTCGTCTTCCACGCTGAGCACGACGTAACCGGGCTCTGTCCATGTGCGGACAGCGAGTCCGATCCGGCCATGGATTACCGCGTTGTGCATCAAATTCATCAGCACCCGCTGCATGCCGACGGGCGGGAAAGGGATCGATGGCAACGGCGCCAGTGATACCTGGAAGATGTATCCGAGACCGACATAGTCAGCCGCGAGTTGATCGACCAGCGCGTTAAGATCCCCTTGCGCAACTGGCTCGCTGTCCCAACTGCGTCCGAAATCAATAAATTGCTCGACAATGACGTCAATCTCTGCGACGAAGTGCTCTGCACTCGCAGACGGAGCCTCGAATGCCTCGGGCGCTGAAATCGCCATCCTCAGTTTCGTGAGCGGAGTACGGATGTCATGTGAAATGCCCGCAAGCATCTCTGTTCGGGTTGCATCCATTTCCGCGAGCGACGCGACCATCTGATTGAACGTGCTCGCTACTGTAATAAACTCGACGGGTCCGTCGACGGGCACCGGTTCGGGCCACCCACCATGTGTGACCGTTGTCGCCGCACGTGCGAGGCGTTGCAGTCGCACCACTGTGTACCGCTGGATGAGCCATGCGCCGAGTGCGGGGAATGCGGCGATGGTCAGCAGTTGCGCAATCAGACTCCACGGCAACTGGTGACTGATTTCGGCCGGGACCGGCAACATTACCCACTCGAGCCCCTCGCCGATCCGAAGCTGAATCCATATCCGGCGGCTGTCCTTGCCGCCTTCCAGGCTAACCAGCGTACCGGATGGCAAGTGCTGCGTGAGGGTCTGCAAGAACCGGTGAGCTGAAAAGCTGTGGGTATCCGTATCCGTATCCGCATTTGCCGGTGGTGCCTGTTCACCGCCGTTGATGGCTACGAGCTCGTTGTATCGGACCTGAGGTGGCAGCGCCCTCAGCAACCGCTCGACCTGTCTCGTCTGAGATGCAAACAGCGATGCGGCCTCATCGATGCGAGGAGTCTCGATGAAAACAAAAAATATCGTGAACGTTGAAATGTCGCTGGCGACGACGAGAAGCAGGAGAAGCAGGAGGTTGCGTCCTAGCAGCGAACGTGGCAACAATCCGGTCATACATCGAACCTCGCGACAAGCATATATCCGACGCCCCATACCGTGCGGATATTGCGTGGCGAAGAAACATCTGTTTCGACAATCTGACGGATTCGCCAGATCTGCATATCGACGATCCGTCCAGACGCGTCGGACCCGGCGCCCCTGGCCCGTTCAATCAGCTTCGCCCGGCTCACCGGGCGATTTGGCGTGCGCGCGAGCGCGCACAGCAGTTGCATATCACTGTTGCCGATATCGACCTGGAGGTTGTCATCGCGGGACAGAATCCGCCGTCCGATATCAAGCCTGAACGGGCCAAAGCGCAACAAGGCAACATCTTTTCCCGGCATCGCTCCGTCGGTGGCGTCCAGCTGCTGCCTCAGCATGTCCCGGCGACGCAGTAGGGCACGTACGCGAGCCAGCAACTCGTTCGGCAGAAACGGCTTCGCCAGATAATCGTCCGCGCCGAGCTCAAGGCCTATCACGCAGTCGACAGGGTCACCGCGCGCAGTCAGCATCAGGATCGGCAGTGTTTCGCCCTCTGCTCGCAGTCGCCTGCATATCGAAAGCCCGTCCTCGTCCGGCATCATCACGTCGAGAATCAGTAGATCGTACGAGTGGCGTTCGAGAGTCGTCGCGAGCTGCATGCCGTTGCGTACCGCACGCACTTCAAAGCCATGTGAGATGAGGTATCGCTGGAGCATGTTACGGATGACCGCTTCGTCGTCGAGAACGATAATGCGGCCCTGCCGGGTATCGGTGACCCTGGAAACGACATTTGGCATGATGTGGGCACTGCTGGCCGGTACATTGAAGAGCGCAGATTCAGCGTTTATTGGGGGGATGCCAAGCGTGCCGCTACCGCTAGTTCCCGCCGTGATGGTACCCACCGTGAACGGCTACTACTCCTACTCTTGGGCGCGCGGCCACTACTGCTACCCGTGTGGGCGCGGCCACCACTGCGATCCGTGCTGGCGCGATCACCGGCGCCGCCACCACCACCGCGGGAGGCGGTGGTACATAAGCTGGGACCACGGCAACTGGTGCTGGGACCACGGCAGCTGGTGCACCGACGGAAACGCCGACGGCTACGCCCGCAAATGCGGGACAGTCGGCACAAACCAGTACGGTTGCTGCGGCAGACAAGGCAAAAAGCCGGATTTTCATGGGTATCGTCCTCTAGGTTGAAGCCGCGCCAAAGTAGTTTGGCCACGACAAAGCCAGTGTAAAAATGCGTCGCGTTCCTGTCTGTTTAAAAATTGTCTCAGATGTCTCGTCGCTGTCTTTCCGCGAATGAATGCCCGGGATCTGGAACATTCCGGATTGCTGACGGTTGCCGGTGGCGCGCTTCGGATGTGAATACGTGCATTGACGCGGCAGCGAAGATTTTGACCAACGCGAACTCGCGCTCAGACAGTCTGAGTAACCTGTCTTCGTGACTTAGCGTGCGCGCCAGCAGCTCGCGGGGATTGCTGGATTTGCCGAGGTAATCGTCGGCACCGGGTTCGACTCCCACGATGCTGTCCTCTACGTCCACGCGGGCGGTCAGCATAACGACAGGAATCTCATCGCCCGCTGCGAGCAGGTTACGCAGTGCCGTCAGGGTGCCTGCGCCGGGCATCATCACATCTAGCACAATGAGGTCGGGACGATTGCGCCTGAGTTGATGCTGTAAAGAACCCGCGTCGCGCAATATGGAGATCTCGAAGCCCTGGTTGGCGAGATAGCGGTTTGCCGGATCGCGCAGTCCGGCGTCAGCGTCGACGACAAGTATACGAGGGGGCATGGGACGTGCAGTTCCGTTAGCACGGCTTCAATAGACCAATCAGTTCGGTTCGGGTAACTGGACAACTCCACGACGGCCATTCAATTATCAGTTCGACAGTCTTACCCGATACTTACCGGCCTGATCTCAGTCAGACGGACTGGCATCCTGGTAAGTGAGCGGTAAGTCGAGTGCTCCTAAACTGGTGCCACTTTTCGCCCGATCTTAGGACCCACTTGAAGGCAACTCCTTCCCTGCCACACGGCATGGCGCTGGCGACTGCGTTGACGACAATGCGCCGGAGAGTCATCCCCCGTGCCATCCGTCAGTCTCTGCAGCGTTCCCGATGAAGCGGAGTCTTGCGACGAGCCTGCGCGCGCATTTCGTGCTGCTCGCTGTTTTCCTGCTGATCGCGGCCGTTCCGGGATGTGCTCTCTACGTAATGTTCGATCTGCTCGATGCAGGCGAGCCTCCGACGAACGTTCGGGCCGCGTTAGTGCTGCTCGCGCTGGCGGTCGCACTCGCGCTACGGTTGTTCGCGCTACGGGCATTCCGGGCTGCTTATGCGGTTGGTCATGTCAGGCTGCATGGCACGGGCGAAGACGGGACATCGATCGAGCTCGACTGCGAGCATAGGTGGTTCGTTCAGCTGCATCTCGAACTGATGGGTTACGACTGTATCGACTGAGCGCGATACCTTGAAGCTGCATTGCAAAGAGAGAAGGAAGCGTGACATGAGGATGCCGTTTATCGATTCCGAGGCGAGCCGCCGGGAGGTACCGTGGACAACACGGACCCTGCGGCTTGGCTGCTTGTTCGCTGCCACACTATTCGTGGCAGCCTGCGCCGTCGGCCCCGACTATCACAAGCCACCCCAGGACATCCCTGCTACCTTTAAGGAAGGCACGGACTGGCAGCGGGCTCAGGTGAACCCGCAGGGCGCCATTTCGAGCACCTGGTGGCTCGACTACCACGACGACACGCTGTCGAGCCTCGTGAATCAGGCGCTCAGGGCCAACCAGTCGATCGCCTCTGCGGAAGCCGCATACCGGCTGGCCCGGGCCACGATCGATGCAAATGTCGCGAGCCTCTTCCCGACAGTCGGGTTGGACGCCTCCGGATCGCGCGCGCGCACGGCCGCGGTCGAGAGCGTCACGGGGCAGCCGTACATGAGCAATCTCGCGAGTGTCAGCGCTTCCGCTAGCTGGGAGGTCGACCTGTGGGGCAGTGTTCGGCGCGAGATCGAGTCGGCCAAAGCCAGCGCTCAGGCAAGCGACGCCCAGCTCGCCGGCGAACGCCTCTCGATCGCCGCCAGCGTCGCGGTGGACTATTTCTCGCTGCGTCAGGCCGATGTCGACATCGCTTCACTGAAGCAGCAGCAGGGCATCGACGCGCGGATTCTGGAGATGGACCGCGCTGGCTTCGTACAGGGAACAGTGTCAAACGACGAAGTCCTCGAGGCGCAGGACACGCTCGAACTCGTGATCGCTGAGCTGCAAGCCACGGAGACTTCACGCGAGCAGGACGAGCATGCCATCGCAGTGCTGACCGGTACGCCACCGGCCAGCTTCGCCCTGCCGCCGCAGCCCGGCTATGTCTTCACGACACCCGTCGTGCCACCGGGATTCCCGTCGCAACTTCTGGAACGGCGCTATGACGTCGTGAGTGCGGAGCGCACGGCCGCCGCGGCCAACGCCAGGATCGGTGTAGCAAAGGCCGCGTTCTTCCCGACCCTGACGCTGTCGGCGCAAGGCGGCTTCGAGCATAACGCGCTGGCGAACCTGTTTTCGGTGCCGAACCGCTTCTGGACACTCGGACCGGATCTCGCCGCCACGATCTTCGACGGCGGCGCGCGCTCGGCGGCCGTCCACGAAGCCGAGGCCACCTACGACGAACAGATCGCCACATATCGCGGAACCGTGCTCTCGGCGTTCCAGAGCGTTGAGGATAGCTTATCGTCTTACAACCACCTGTGTAAGCAGGAGCAGGCGTACGCGAACATCTACGAGCGCAATCAGCGGCTCTTCTCTAGCCAGCAGGCCCAGATGCGGGCCGGCACGACAAGCGAACAAGCCCTGTTGACCCAACAGATCACGTTGCTGCGGGCCGGGCAGAGCCTGAGAGATACGCAGGCGGCATTGACTGAGAGCAGCGTCACGCTAGTCAAGAACCTTGGCGGCGGATGGCAGTGGGATGACGCCAGGGGTGCGGCAGTCAGCATCAGTGCGAACGCTGCGCAGCAATCCTCGGATCAAAAATCGGGGGCGAGGTCGCAATGAAAGATCGCCTTGAACTTAGCCGCTTTGGGGGGCGAAGCATCGAGTCCAGCGATAGCCGGTTGCGTCGGGAATTGGGAAAAACTGGAGTCTTCATGAAGTCACTACCGTTGCTGTGCGTTGTCCTTTTCATACTGTCAGCGCTTTCCGGCTGCGCAAAATCCAGTCACAGCTCGGCAGCTCCGCGGCCGCAGGTCGGCGTGATCACCGTCCAGCCGCAGAGTGTTGCCCTGACGCGCCATCTGATCGGACGTCTTGCGCCGTATCTCAGCGCCAACGTCACGGCGCGCGTGTCCGGTGTCCTGACCAAACGGGTCTATAAGGAAGGTAGCGACGTCCAGGCCGGACAGGTGCTCTTCGAGATCGATCCTGCGTACTATCAGGCGCAGCTCAACAACGACCTCGGCATCCTCGGCGAAGATCGGGCTACCTGGATGAACGACAAGGTCAACGCGGCGCGTTATCACCAGCTGCTGCCGGTCGGCTCCGTGTCGCAACAGACAGTTGACAACGCCGATGCGACAGTGCGCAGTGACGCGGCTAAAGTAAAGGCCGATGAGGCGATGGTGGAAAGCGCGAAGGTCAACCTCGGCTATACCAAGGTGACCTCGCCGATCCGCGGCATTGCCGGTCAGCAGCTAGTGACCGTCGGCGCCCTCGTGGGTAGCGGTACCTCCGATGCTGGCTCCGGCGGCACCTTGCTTACCACCGTGAACGACATCGACCAGCTCTACGTGAACTTCACCATGAGCGCCGCGGATCTGCTGATGCTGCGAGAAGCAGGTGCCCGCGGCGACGTCGCGCTCGCCGAGCCAGACAGGACGACCGTGCAGATCACGCTGCCAGACGGCAGCGCGTACGCCAAACTGGCCACCCTCGACTTCTCCGACGTCTCCGTGAATGCCACTACGGGTGCGGTCAATCTGCGTGCACTGGTACCGAACCCTCAGCGCACGCTACTCCCGGGCATGTATGTGACGTTGAACGTGACCTTGGGCCAACAGCGCAACGTGTTCCTGGTGCCACAGGAGTCGCTTCAGCGTGACACCGTAGGCGCTTATGTATTCGTTGCCGATGCGAGCGGCAAGGTGGCGCGCGAGGATGTGGCCGCCAACGACAGCTTGGGCACCAACTGGATCGTTACCACAGGCCTTACGGCCGGCGATCAGGTGATTGTCTCCGGTCTGCAAGGTCTGCATGAGGGCGATCCTGTCAAGTCTCATCCATGGCATGCGCCGTCGGCGGCCGCGCCGCAAGACGGATCAGCATTGGCTGCAGGCAGCCGGACTGCCGTCAACGAACACTAAGGAAGCTGCCCCATGCCTCGATTTTTTATCGATCGCCCCGTCTTTGCGTGGGTGATCCCGATTCTGATCTGCATCATCGGTGTCATTTCGATGATGCATCTTGGCATCGACTCTTATCCGGACGTCGCGCCACCTCAGGTCACCGTAACGGCCACGTATCCTGGTGCGAATGCCGCGACCATGGAATCGACTGTGACCCAGGTGATCGAGCAGCAGCTCACCGGCATCGACAACCTGCTATATTTCAGTTCTACCTCGAACTCCAACGGCACCGTCACAATCACCTTGAGTTTCGAGACCGGCACAAATCCGGACATTGCGGAAGTGCAGGTTCAGAACAAGGTCAATCTGGCCCAACCGCTGCTGCCGGCCCAGGTGACACAGCAGGGTGTGGTCGTCGCCAAGGCGAGTCCGGACATCTTGATGTTCCTTTCCCTGCAGTCGAGCAATCCGGCCATCGACGCCGCGCGCCTGAACGATATCATCGCGTCGCAGATCCAGCCGGTGATCGCACGGGTCAATGGCGTTGGTAACACGCTCTCGCTGGGCTCTGAATACGCCGTGCGCATCTGGCTGAATCCGGACAAGCTACAAGGGTATGGCCTGTCGACCACCCAGGTGCTCCACGCTGTAAGCGCCCAGAACGCGCAGTTCGCAACGGGCTCGCTCGGTTCCGATCCGGCCGTGAAGGGGCAAGTGTTTACTGCTTCGGTATCAGGTGACACGCTCTTCTCTTCACTGAAGCAGTTTCGCGACATCATCCTGTTGACCAACAGCAACGGCACCGTGGTCAGGTTAAGCGATGTTGCACGCATCACTTTCGGTGCGCAAAGCTACGGCTCGGCCTCTGTCTATCAGGGCAAAGCGGCCGGCGGCATGGGCATCTATCTGCTGCCGGGCGCCAATGCGCTTGCGGTGGCCAAAGCGGTGAAGGCCGAAATGGCTACACTCGCCAAGGATCTTCCGGCTGGCGTCACCTGGAATGTGCCTTATGACACGACGCCGTTTATTTCGGCTTCGATCGCCGATGTGGTGCGCACGCTGCTGGAGGCGATTGCGCTCGTCTTTGTGGTGATGCTGATCTTCCTGCAGAACCTGCGCGCCACCATTATTCCGACCCTCGTGATCCCTGTGGCGCTGCTGGGTACCTTTATCGGCCTCTCGGCGCTGCACTTCACACTCAATCAACTGACCCTGTTCGGGATGGTGCTGGCAATCGGCATTGTGGTGGACGATGCGATCGTCGTGATCGAGAACGTCGAGCGCATCATGAGCGAGGAACATCTCGAACCCAAAGAGGCTACCCGCAAGGCGATGGGGCAGATTACCGGTGCCATTCTCGCAATCACCGTGGTGTTGGCCGCCGTGTTCATTCCGTCGGCGTTACAGCCGGGAGCCACCGGCATCATCTACGCTCAGTTTGCGTTGACTATTGCGGTTTCGATGTTGGTGTCGGCGTTCCTTGCCATGTCGTTCACGCCGGCGCTCTGCGCGGCGATTCTCAAGCCCACGCACGAAGAGAAAAAGAACTTCATTTTCCGCTGGTTCGACAAGGGGCTTGCGCGGATCAACGAGCGTTACGCGCGCCAGATCGGCGGTGCGGTACGTCACGCGCCGCGCTGGATGGTGGTGTTTGTATTGCTCTCCGTGCTGGCTGGGTTTCTATATGTGCATCTGCCGACCAGCTTCGTGCCGGATGAGGATCAGGGTTTCATGCTCGCACTCGTCAATCTGCCAACTGGCGCCACGCTCCAGCGTACCGAAGAAGTCATGGACGCGATGTCGGACAGGCTCAAACATAGCCCGATTGGCAGGGACATCGCTGGTGTTTACCAGGTGGAAGGCTACAGCTTCGTGGGCAGTAGCGAAAACGTGGGGATGGCGTTTATCCAGTTGACCGACTGGGACAAGCGCTCCGAGAGCGCGATGCAGCTCATTCCGCAGGCGAACCGTATATTGCATGGACTCCAGGACGCGCGCGTCTTCGTCGTCGATCTTCCCACCATCCGCGGGTTGAGCCAATTCGGCGGAATCGACATGTACCTGCAGGCTCGTGCGGGTCAGTCGCGCGCGGAACTGGCGCAGGCCGGACGCGTTCTGCTTGGTAATGCCGCAAAAAACGCGACGCTGTATGGTGTTCGGCCCAATTCGCTTCCCGATGCGCAGCAACTTGAGATGTCCGTCGATCGCGTGCAGGCGCAAGCAATGGGGCTCTCGCTGACCGATGTCTATAACGCCATCCAGATGGAGCTGGCTCCGTACTATGTGAACCAGTTCACCTATGCGGGTCGTGTCAAGCGCGTGTATCTGCAGGCCGATGCACCGTACCGGATGGGGATCGACGCGTTCCAGCATATCTACACGCCCAGCGGGATCAGCAGCGCGTCAACCGGTGCCACCAGTACTTCTGGTGAAACCACCAACACCAGCGGGTACCTGACCCAGGTCAACCCGACGGCGACCAATAGTTCGCTGAGTCCGTACAACATGGTTCCGTTGTCGAGCGTGGTGAAAACACATTGGGATGTTGGTCCCGTCGCATTGCCGCGTTATAACGGCTATTCGGCCATTGAGATTGTGGGCAATCCCGCGCCTGGCTATTCGACCGGGCAGGCCATGCAGACACTGCAGCATATTGTCGATACTCGGCTGCCACCGGGCTTCGCCGCGGACTGGACCGGTCAGTCCTACCAGGAAGTTCTCTCTGGCAATTCGGCGACGTTGCTGATGATTCTGTCGATCGTCGTGGTATTCCTGTGCCTCGCGGCACTCTATGAGAGCTGGTCGATACCGGTGGCCGTTCTGCTCGTGGTTCCGCTCGGTATGCTCGGCATGCTGACCTTCTGTCTGCTACGTGGCATTCCAAATGACATTTACTTCAAGATTGGTCTGGTGACCGTGATTGGTCTTGCAGCAAAGAATGCGATTCTCATTGTCGAATTCGCCGTCGACGGACAGGCCAGGGGCATGACTTTATACGACGCTGTGTTGACGGCCGGAAAGTTGCGGCTGCGACCGATCCTGATGACATCGATGGCCTTCATCCTCGGGGTTTTCCCACTCGTGATTTCTACCGGAGCGGGAGCGTCATCCCGGCACGAAATCGGTACAGGGGTAATAGGCGGAATGTTGTTCGCGACCGTCCTCGGTTTGCTGCTGATCCCTGTGTTCTACGTGGTGGTGCGGCGTATTCTCGGGGACAAGCTCGATGAGATCCCTAACAGGTTGCCGCACGGTGGCAACGACCGGACAGACATCGTCGCATGACCTGGAGCCAGGCGAACGTCGATTGCTGGCATCAACGAAGAGCGAGAACGTGGGCCGCTGTCGTTCCTTCAACGGCTCATGCTAATTGACAGTGGTTCACACACCAATCACATCGCCTTAGCATGGATCGCGGACTCGTTTAACGGAGAGAGCAATGACGAAAAACTGGCTGATCACAGGTGCTTCGAGCGGGCTCGGGCGCGGACTGACCGAGCGCTTGCTGGCGCGCGGCGACGCTGTGGTGGCGACGCTGCGCAAACCCGGCGCGCTTGACGATCTGAAGACGCAACACGGCGATCGCTTGAAAATCGTCGCGTGCGACGTGACCGATGCCGATGCGATCCGGGCTGCGGTCGCAGATGCCTTCGCGGCTCGCGAACGGATCGACGTCGTCGTCAGCAATGCGGGTTACGGCTTGTTCGGCGCGGCGGAGGAATTGAGCGACGCGCAGATCGAACGGCAAATCGCCACCAACCTGACCGGCTCGATCCAGCTGATTCGCGCCGCCGTCGCGCGTCTGCGGTTGCAGGGCGGCGGACGCATAGTACAAGTGTCGTCGGAAGGGGGGCAGATTTCCTATCCAGGCTTCAGTGTGTATCACGCGACGAAGTGGGGCATCGAGGGTTTCGTCGAAGCCGTCACGCAAGAGGTGGCAGCGTTCGGCATCGACTTCGTGATCGTGGAGCCCGGGCCCACGCGCACCAACTTCGGTGCGGGACTGGATCGAGCGGCGCCGCTCGACGCGTACGACGGCACGCCAGTGCGCGAACTGCGGCGCACGATCGACGCGGGTTATTTCGAATTGGCCGATGCGAGCAAAACGGTCGATGCGATGCTTGCAGCGATCGACAGTCCGTCTCCGCCGTTCCGGGTGGCGCTCGGCAGGTCCGCCTACGAGTCGGTCCGCACCGAGTTGGCCAAACGCCTCGCCGTGCTGGAGCCGCAGAAGACCGTCGCGCTTTCCGTGATGGAGCGCGCATAACGAGCGCGCAGAATCTGGTCATGAATTTTGATCGACAACAGTTGGAGGCATTTTCCGCCATTGTGGAGACGCGGCATTTCGGACGTGCCGCCAAGTTGTTGAGTATCACTCGTGGTGCGGTGTCTCTTCGGCTCAAGGCACTTGAGGAGGAGTTCGGTACTCCACTGGTTGTGCGAGATGGAAATGTCCCCACGCCAGCAGGCGAGGTCCTGCTGAGGCATATCCGTGTGCTCAAGATGCTCGAGGCGGAAACGCAGCAGCAGATTAAACCAACGGACGGCATGCACCCACGCGTGGCTATCGCTGTGAATGCGGATTCCCTCGCAACGTGGTTCGAGGCTGTCGCCTGGGAAATCGCGGAAAGAAACGTAGCTCTCGAACTGATCGTTGACGATCAGGATTACACCCTACCACTGCTGACCAAGGGAGAGGCGATGGGCTGTGTTTCGACCTCCAGCAATCCCCCGACTGGTTTTCTCGCTGAACCCATTGGCATGATGGAGTATGAGTGTGTCGCGAACGTGGAGTTCGCCGCAAAGTTCTTCCCGCAAGGCCTGGGGTTGCATGGCGTCCTTGCCGCGCCTGCGGTGCTCTACAACCGGAAGGATGGATTGCACACGCTGTTTCTCGAGCGACTTCTGGACCTTGAGGTACGGAACTACGCGACGCATTACTTTCCGTCACCGTCGGCATTGCTGGCTGCGATCGAGAAGGGGATAGGGTACGGACTCGTTCCCTGTCTGCAAGCCAGCTCTCTGATCGAAGCGGGCAAGCTGGTGCGCCTCGCGCCTCAGCATAAGGTGGAAGTCAACCTCTATTGGCATCATTGGGAAACTGCCCCGTCGAATGCCCAGGCGATTAGCGAACTTGTGGTGCGTCATGCGCGCCGGGCGCTCATTCAGGCGGGTGATCATGCTATGTCGTTCAGCGATGATGATGAGTCTGTTGACACTGATCATCCCAGTGAGCGTTGATGCGGTTCTGCCGGAGTTAGGCACTGAAATCTTCTCTGGCTGATTGGGGCGCGAAATCGCAGGGATGCAGCGAACGCAAGGCCATGCCGGTATTAGCGGCGTTGCTTCCGGCATGTGGATGGTGTCGGTCCACTCGGTCAGGACACGTAGTGCCGATACCCAAGCGCAAACCTGCAACGATTGCTTTGCGGCTCGGTCCTGAATCGGGTGGCCAACACCGAGTCGCCGGTATGCTTGGTGCGGCGACAGTCCTGCCCGTCTGGTGATTGTTTTTTTCTCACCGCCAAAGAAGAGCGCCACGCCGAGAACATCGCAGACCGTTTTCATTGGTCGTCCCCGGGCGGTCAACACGAGCGCGCAACTTGGTCTTCCACAAGCGGCCGTAGGCCATCATGCGATGTTATGCACCGATGGCCGGGAATCCATGGACCACCCATCCCTATGAGCGTTGATGGACTTCTCGCGCACCGACGCGGTCAGGTTTGGTCTGGATGATTGCGGCGCGCGATCGCAAGGCCGCAAATAGCGCGCAGGGCCATCCCAGTATGAGCGGTGTCGCTTCCGGTAGGTGGATAACACGTGTCCATTCAATCAGCGCACACAGGGCGGACACGCCTGCGCCGACAAACATGGATCGCCTCGCAGCCCGGTTCAGAACCGGATAGCCCAGCAACGTCAATATGAGCAACGGGACCACCGCCGCCAGATAGACGACGTTCAATGTCACCATCACGTTGATAATGCTTTGTCCATAGATCGCGATGAGTGTCGCTGCGAAGATGGGCAGCATCCGGTGGAAGCCAGGTGGAATGGAGACGCCGCGAGATACGGCGGCCGTCGCGTCGCTCATGGCGCGAAGAATCGAGCAGGCCGAACCAAGGGCCGTTATTATCAAGACGCATGTGACCGCCCGCGACATGACATGACTGGAACTGCCGATCACTCGAATGAGCAGTGTGGGGACTACTTGCGCTTGATCGGCCAGATGGCTGAGATGCCACAGATTTGCTCCGGCGATGACCGCAGTGGCGGGTAGAAATCCGATTCCCAGCACGATTGTCGCAGCAATCAGACAGCCGGATCGAGCGTGCGCCGAAGTTCGCGCCATCGCAGGAAACTGCTGATAGTCAGCGCCGCACAGGACTAGCACGGCAACGGATAGTAGTACCAACGCCGTGTGCTCAACCGGTTGCATGTGTATCGACTTCTCGAAGATCACCGGCGCGCGAAGCCATAGGATCAAGTTGTGCGTTTCCGCCAACGCAAGGACCAGCACGGCGGTGCATCCGCACATACAGAGCGCGAAGATGCCGGAGAGCCATGAGATCCTGAGAAACGAAAATACGAGCACGAGGCAATCGACCGAGATAATCGAGGCGGCTTGCGGCATGCCCGACAGCGCCAGTATTGATGATGCTCCGCGAATCTGGGTGCTTAGCACGCCAGTCATCCAGATCAACGAAAATGCCGCGACCTGCTGGCTGATGGCGGGACCATATAGTGAGCCGAAATATGTCCAGATGGACTGCCCGGTCCTCTGGAGGCGAGCCGCTGAAAGCGCTAGTGCTACAAGACCGATTGCTGTCGCGACAGCGTACAGGCAGGCGGCCATGCCTTGTCGCAGTGCGAGTTCGCCTGTTCCCAGGAAGAACCCGATTCCGCAACTGGTCGACACCAGCAGGCTTGCGACTTCCCAGACATTCAATGTTCGATCAGCCATGACTCACTCCCCAACCGAAGACGCTGGAGTGTTGCCCGACGAGGTACGACGGACATACGATGGCGTGCTCATTGAAGACCGGCAGGCTCATCAGCTGAGCATGTAATGCAGGCAACTGGTGATACGGCACGGCCGGGAAAAGATGGTGCGTGAGATGGTAGCCGTTGTGATGTGGGTGGATCAAAGTCGACGACACCCCGTTATCTGGAATTTCGCGCGTAGAACTGAAGATACCTCCGGGTTTGAGACCGTAATGGTCGGTCATCTCCCGGAAGGTCGTGATGGCATGGAAAACGGTGATACGCGCGCCGAGCCACAGCGCGAGGAATATCGTCCCGAGATGGGCATTGACGACGAACAGCGGCGACGTCGTCACCGTCCACCACGCCGCAATATATAGCTGCTGGCGACGGCGACAATGGCCGTTCGTCAAATGACCCATGATCGATCCACGAAGGATCGGGAATTTGACAAGATATCGGGTGTAGACGCGAAGCCAAGAGTCTCCTTCGTGTGCCAGTGGAGGCAGCAGGTCGGGGTCGCGCTGTACGTCACCCAGCCATGCGTGGTGGCGTGCGTGCAGCTCGCGGTAGACAGTCAGACTGTTCAATAGAGGAGGGGCAAGCAGGAGATGCGCAAGGGAATCGTTGATGCGACGATTCTGGCTCAGGTTGCCGTGACTGGCTTCATGCAGAAGATTGCCCAGTGCGCGCTGTCGATTCCCTATAGTGACCAATGCGATTGGAGCGATCGCCCATCCGAGTCGATATACGACGAGGACAGAGAGGGCGATTATCATCCAGTCCACGGCGATATCGGAAACGGCGCGCCACGTATCCGCTTTCGGCGATTGCCAGGCAGGATTGCAGGCAAAAAGGGACTGCCTGATTGAGATTCGGTCCATCAGGATCGACGATGTAACGCCGTGACTCATGTCGGCCTCCGTCGGAAGCGTGAACTCCCCGCGGTTCGGATTGATGGAAGTATTTAATTTTATGTATGTGGTGACCTGAGGATAGACAGGATTCAGCTCGTCATCGGGGCGGTTAATAATTTTCCGGGGTATTTAATTTTTCTGGCGGCAGGAAGCGGTAAGCGGTGGTGTAAGGTTCAGTTGAGGCACCTCAACTCATGGAGGAATCATTGAGCGAGAAAAACCTTGCGACGCTATGTGCGACGATCGAGCCGGAGATGGCTGAGCCGGTTTACGTCTACTGCTCCTTTCCCGATTTCGCGCTGCCCGAAGGCTTGTCGGCGCTTTTCACTTTCAGGGAAGTCGAAGGGTTGACCGCTGTGCTGGATTTGCGGGATGCCGACAATTACGCATTGGCGTACACATTCAAGGCGCGGCTCATTACGCTCAAAGTGCATTCGAGCCTGGAGGCGGTTGGTTTTCTGGCCGTCGTATCGGCACATCTCGCCAAGGCAGCAATTCCCTGCAACGCAATCGCCGGTTACTACCACGATCACATTCTCGTTCCCGTTGATCGCGCGGACGAGGCACTTTCGGTGTTGACGGAGATACGCGGGACTACCGTTTGAGCCCCGGGGATAGCTCGGGATTAACGCCGATGCGGTGAGTTTTGCTGATGGCCGGATAGTTAACGTGCCGGCCACTTTATCTGTCTTGCGTCCGAGCAGTTCCCTTTCTAGATTGCTTTTGTAAGATCATATATAAGAGCAATTGTGAATCGGGGATTCGTTACCGTCCTGCTGATAATGCACGGAGGGGAAGGAGGGCAGATGTGCCATTCCAGGAGTGGTGATCTTCACACCGCAGACAGCGAGGTTCTCACTGAATCGGTCGAGTACTGGCGAACCCGTTTCGAAGACGCCGAGGCTCACGCATCGCGTCTCGCATGCCGTCTGCGCGGACGTGACCAGCGAATTCTGCAGCTCGAGCGCGCCCTCGCGCGTACCGCTGCACTTCATCATGCGCTTGAGGACAGTCTCGAGCAGCGCCTCGAACAGTATTCGGGACTGCTGGAGTACACGACGGAGCGGGATCGGTCGCTCCAGGTTCCATCGGACCATGCGGGCAGCAGCGTCATCGTCCGGCTGCCGCACCTGACGCGCACGCTTTCTCTTCTCTTTGAGGTTATGTGGGAGCACTGGGCACAGTGGGACCCGGAGCGTCCACCCAAGTCGTCAACCGTTGCACGCGCCATTGATGCGAAGCTCGGGCTCAAAGGGCAGGCCGATGGGGAGGCCTCCCGCAACGCGCAGTCGTTTGCGGCTGCACTGCGCCCCGACTCCCTCGGCGATGCAGATGGCCGTCACCGTTGAAGCCAAACCCCGACGGATGATTCCGCCGGCATGACGGGATTTTCCGCTCCGTCTCCTGCTGCTTGAATCGGATCTGTGCCGGTCAGATCCGGGCAAAGCCAGGAGGACGGAAATCATGTCGGATTCGATACAGGTGGCAGGCGCGATTTTGCGTCGCAGGCAGGTCGAGCAGCTTGTCGGGTTGTCTCGTTCGACGATCTATCAGCGGATGCGGGACGGCACGTTTCCCCGGGCGATTTCACTCGGCGGGAGAATGGTTGGGTGGCGTGTATCGGAGATCGAGTTATTTCTGGCGGACCCGGCCGGATACCGGGTGTCGTCCACCACGCCCAGCGAGGGGAACGGCGATGATTGACGTATCCCGTACCTCGCTCGAATCCCGGCTGGATAACTGGGCAAACGCCGCGCGCGGTCCGCATGATGCGGTCGACGCGGCGAAGATCGAGGCTGCATGGCGATGCCTCGAGCCTCATCACAAGGAGTTGCTTCGCATGGTGTACCTGTGGCACGCTGGTCGCGAGGTGGTGTGCCGTCGCCTCCGGATTCCCCGTCATCCGCGCAGCCGGTATGAGCTGGAACTGGCGTCGGCCCGGCGCGCGCTCGCACGCCAGCTCGAGAAAGGCACGACATAAACTTTTTTTCGGATCTTGCCGGATCGCCCAGGAACTCACGGGACGACGCCCCATAAAACCCGGCAATTTCGACGCTTGATTCGCCGCAGAGTCGAGTCTAGAGTGCAGTCAACAACCTGTTCCGGTCGATGCACAAACGCAAGACCGAGTACGCGTTAGCGGCCCGATGTACCGACGTATGTGCGTTGGTGTGGTGGCCGGGATGCGAATAAAGCCTGCCAACCCGATGGTCGCAGGCTTTTTTATTGTCTGGTGCTGATCCCCCTTGAACCCGCGGCGTGCCTCCCCGGCCCCGCGGGTTCCTTTTTCCGCGCACATCCGTTTCGGTACTTCGGCTTGATGGAATGGATGGAGGGTGGATCGTGAAGACGGGTCGGACTGTTCCCCGGTGTCCCGGACCGCGTGCGATACAACGTATCGCGCGCCGCTGGTCGATGGCGTTGATGCTGCTTTCCAGCACCTCGATCTTCGCACCCGGTGTGGCCCACGCAGATGACTGGGGCTGCCAGGTGCTCCTGTGCCTGTCCAATCCTGGTGGCCCGGAACAGTACGGCGAGTGCGTACCACCGATCGAGAAACTGTGGAGTGCACTGCGTCACGGCGAGCCGTTTCCGACCTGCGACTTCGGCGCCGGCGGTTCCCAGGGCACGTTTGCGACCAGCACCTTCGCAAGCGGTGGGTACTGCCGCGAAGACCTGCTGTACTGGGGCGGCTCCGAGCAGAGCGAGTTGCTGTGCCGCGCCACCGGGGCGATCAACGTCGAGATCGACAACCAGCTCTACACCCGCGTCTGGTGGGACGTGAGCGGTCAGGATCGCACGCTCACCGAATTCTACGGCGCGGGCAGCACGCAGGTCACATATGA
Organism: Paraburkholderia unamae; assembly: GCF_003096875.1. Taxonomy (NCBI): domain Bacteria; kingdom Pseudomonadati; phylum Pseudomonadota; class Betaproteobacteria; order Burkholderiales; family Burkholderiaceae; genus Paraburkholderia; species Paraburkholderia unamae. Next base: position 168,544 of record NZ_QEOB01000007.1, on the reverse strand, counting down.
CCCGTCGCAGTCCGCCTCGAGGTTCCTGCAGCAGATGGAGCAGCAGGACGGCGCGAGCGGTGGGGGCCAGTGATGTTGCCGCTCGACTTCATCGCGCTCGCGCAGCAGTGCGCGCCGCAGGTTTCGCCGTTGACGATGGCTGCAATCGTGCGAACCGAATCGGGCTTCAACCCGTATGCGATCGGCGTTGTACATGGCCGGCTTGAGCGTCAGCCCGCAAACGAGGCCGAGGCCGCTGCAACGGTACATGCGCTGGAGCGCGGCGGCTGGAATTTCAGCGTCGGGCTCGCGCAGGTGAACCGCTCCAACTGGCCGGTCTATGGCCTGGGCGAGCGCAGCGCGTTCGACACGTGCCGCAACCTGGCCGCAGGCGCCGCGATTCTCCAGGGCTGCTTCGAACTGGCGCGGCGGGCACATGCGCGTGCATCGGCCGATGCCCAGTCGGACCTCCGCGCAGGCCTGTCCTGCTACGCCAGCGGCGATTTCTCGACCGGCTACCGGACGGGCTATGTACAGCGTGTGGTTGGCAACGCCAGCGCCGCGTCGACGCCCACGACGTCCGTCGTCGTGCCAGCCATTGCGCCGATCCCGGTCATTCCGGTCGATGTCGGTGCCCGCAGATCGCCGGAGCAATCCCAAACCGAACCGCATTCCGCATCGAAACCGGCAGATACGTCATCCCCGAGTTCCGGCGCCGATCCAGACGGTAGCGCCGTGGTGTTCTAGCCCGTCAGCCGGGCAGTAACGGAAAAGGATTCAGTGCGTAGAGGAGCCGTAAATGAAATCAGGATATCTAAGTTGTCTGACGCGTATCCGCACCAATCCAGATGGGGGACGGGGTGCTCGACTGGTAGCCCGATGGGTAATCACGGCATCTGTGGGACTGCTGGCTACGTCGCCCGCGTGGGCCCAACTCTCCCAGGTCAACACGCTGCTGACCACGATCCAGACGACGCTGCTCGGTGTCGGCGGCGTGATCTGCTCGATCTCCATCATCTGGGCCGGCTTCCGGATGATGTTCCAGCACGCCCGTTTCGGCGACATCGCCAACGTGTTCATCGGCGGGCTCTTCGTCGGCTGCGCGACCGTGATCGCCGGCATGCTGATTCCGACGAGCTGATCCGGGAGCGCGAACCATGAATCCGCTCAAGGATCCTGTCTTCAAGGGTGCCACGCGCCCCGCAATGATCTGGGGCGTGCCGCTGGTGGCCTTCCTGATGATCGGCGGCGGCATGCTGATCCCGGCCATCTGGGCGTTGCTCGCGAGTCCGCCGCTCGGCGTCGCGATCCTTTTCCTGATGATCCCGGTGTTTGTCGTGATGCGTGTGATCACGCGCCACGACGACCAGCGCCTCGCGCAGTACCTGTTGCGCCTACGTATGGTGCTGCGCCAGCGCAACCGCCGCTTCTGGGGCGGGCACGCCTACGTACCGGTCCGCCTGAAGAGGAGGACGTGACATGCCGGCCGAACCGCAACTTGTGTCCGTCGCCAACCGGGAAGTGCCGCTCGCAGGCTATATCCCGTACTCGACGCACGTCACCGACTACGTCGTCAAGACACGCGAAGGCGACTACCTGCAGGTCTGGAAGATCGCCGGCATCGCGTTCGAGGCGGCAGACCCGGCCGATATTCTCGCGCGGCACGACGGCTTCAACCAGTTCGTACGGGGCCTGGCCGGCGGCCATGTGGCGCTGTGGTCGCATCGCCTGCGCCGGCGCGTGACGGACCGCTTCTCGACGGAGTACCGCAACCGCTTCTGCGAGGAACTGGCGACGCGCTACTACGCGAGCTTCGCGGGCTACCGGATGATGGCCAACGAGCTGTACCTGACGCTGGTCTACCGGCCGAACCGCACCCGGCTCGGGCGGGTTTTCAGTCGCGCCGCGCGGCGCACGCGCGACGATATCCGGCGCGACCAGCTCGATGCGCTGAAGGTCATGGCCGAGCTGGCCGCCCAGGTTGAATCGAGCCTCAAGCCCTACGATCCGGTCGCGCTCGGCGTCTATACGCGGCAAAGTCCCTTCACGCCACACCCGCGCCGCTATTCGTCGGCACTGGAACTGTTCGGTTATCTGGTGAACGGCGTCTGGGAGCGCGAGCCCGTACCGTCCGGCCCGATCCGCGAGGCGCTGCCGACCTCACGCCTGTTCGTCGGTGCCGAGAAGATCGAGATCCGTATGCCGGCCGCAACGCGCTTCGCCGCGATGCTCGACCTGAAGGACTATCCGGAAGACACCGAACCAGGGATGCTCAACGGCCTGCTGTACGGCGACTTCGAGTACATCGAGACGCAGTCGCTTACGATTCTCGACCGGCCCAGCGCGAAGGAAGCGCTGGAGCGGCAGCGCAACCAGCTGATCGCGGGCGAGGATGTCGCCGTGTCGCAGGTCGAGGCAATGGACCGCGCGCTCGATGAACTGGTCAACGGCGATTTCGTCCTCGGCGAACATCACTATTCGCTGGCCGTGCTCGGCGACACGCTGGATGACGTATCGCGCAGCGTGGCGAAGGCGCGCACGCAACTGGCCGATGCCGGCTTCCAGACCGCACTGATCGACCTCGTCTCTGATGCGGCCTGGTTCGCGCAGCTACCGGGCAACTGGCGCTACCGCCCACGCGAAGCGAAGCTCACCTCGCGCAATTTCTGCGGCCTGTCGAGCCTGCACAATTTTGCGACGGGAAAACGCGACGGCAATCCGTGGGGCGAGGCGATCACTATCGTCAAGACGCCGAGCGGCCAGCCGCTCTACCTGAATTTCCACGTCACGCCCGACAAGCAGGATTCGCTCGACGAGAAGGCGCTCGCCAATACCCAGATCATCGGCCGTGCCGGCGCGGGCAAGACTGTGCTCGAACTGTTCCTGCTCGCGATGGCGACGAAGTACGGCATCACGGCCGTGCTGTTCGACAAGGACCGCGGCACCGAGATCGCGATCCGGGCGATGGGAGGCACCTATACGGTGTTTCGTCGCGGCGAGCCGACCGGGCTGAACCCGTTCCAGATGGAACCGGGCGAACCTGTGATCGATTTCTGGGAGCGGCTGGTCCGCAAGCTCGTTGACATCGGCGTGGCACTGTCCGCGAAGGACGAACTCGACATCTCGCGCGCGGTGCGCGAGGTCGCGCGCATGGACAAGCCGCTGCGGCGTCTCTCGATGGTCCGGCAACTCCTGCCGAACGTGGGCGAGAACAGCCTGCATGCGCGGCTCGCCAAATGGTGCGCGGGCGGCCGCCTGGGCTGGGTGCTCGACAACCCGACCGACCGCATCGATCTTGCGCACGCGACGCTGTTCGGCTTCGACGATACCGAGCTGCTCGACGACGCGGAGGTCGCCACGCCTGTCACGATGTACCTGCTGCACCGGACCGAAAACCTGATCGACGGCCGGCGTTTCGTGTACGTCATGACCGAATTCTGGAAGCGCCTGGGCGATCCGGTCTTCACCGACTTTGCCCAGAACAAGCAGAAGACGATCCGCAAGCAGAACGGGCTCGGGATCTTCGACACGCAGTCGCCGGCCGATGTGCTGCGCAGCCCGATTGCCAGTGCGCTGATCGAGCAGAGCGCGACGTTCTTCTTCCTGCCGAACCCGCGCGCCGATTACGACGACTACGTACGCGGCTTCAAGCTGACCGAGGCCGAATTCAACATCGTGCGCAATCTTGGCGAGAACAGCCGCATGTTCCTCGTCAAGCAGGGACATCGCTCGGCCATTGGCCGGCTCGATCTCGCGGGTCTGGGCGACGTGCTCGACGTGTTGTCCGGCACGACCGACAACGTGGAACTGCTCGACACGATCCGCGCCCAGGTCGGCGACCTGCCGCAGAACTGGTTGCCCATCTTCCACGAGCAGCTGGCGAAGCGCCGCGCGGCGCAGTCAGAACAGGCCCGTGCGCGCCAGTCGAAGCACTGGCCAGGGCCGGAGTCAGGGCAGGGAGGTGTGCGATGAGCGGCCTCTTCACCGCTGTCGGCGGCACCCTCGAAAACGGCATGTCGACCTACGTCACGAACGTCTCGTCGGCGCTGTCCGGCGCGCTTGTGCCTGTTGTGACTACTGGCGTCACGATCTGGGTGCTCGCCTATGGTCTCGCGGTCGTGCGCGGTGAAGCACACGAAGCCGTGCCGGCGTTCGCGTGGCGCGGACTTAAAGTGGCGATCACGCTCGCGTTCGCGCTGAGCACCGGCATCTACCAGCAGCAGGTCGTGACCGCTGTTGATGGTGCGACGTCCGGGCTAGCGCAGACGATCCAGAACGCGGCGAATACCACAGGTGGCGGCAATCCGGGTTGCGGCTCAGTCAACGGCAGCAGCGTGACGGGGCAGGGTGCTGCGACCAGCATCTACCAGACGCTCGACTGTTATGACCAGCAGATCGATCTCGTGATGGACGCCTACTTCGACAAGGCGACGCATGAGGGATTCAGTCCGAGCGGCCTCGCCGCCGCCATTGGCGACTTTACGTGCGGTCTGATAGCCGCGCTCGGCGGCTCGATCTTCCTGATCGTGCTCGCGTTCGAGGTCGTGATGGCGCGGATGCTGCTCGATCTCGTACTCGGCCTGGGCCCCGTCTTCATTGCCTGCGCGGCGTTCTCTCCGACCGCCCGCTTCTTCGAGGCATGGACCGCGAAGGTCGTCAATTACGCGCTGCTGCAGGTGCTCGTTGCTGCCTTCCTCGGCATGGCGCTCACGGCGTTTTCTTCCGATCTCACCACGCTTCATGCGACTGCCTCGCCCGGCGCCGATGCGTCGGTCGTGATGCAGGGCATCTCGGCCGCGCTCGACGACGCGGCGGCGGCCGCCACGGCGCTCGGCCTGTTTGCGACCGGCGTGTTTCTCGCCATGGTCGGCTGGCAGTTGCCGTCTGTCGCGTCGGGCCTGTCAGGTGGCGCAACGCTTTCCGGTTTCGGCGCGTTCGTGGCGGGTGTTGCTTCGCGCAGCGCCATGACGGCCATCGGCCGCGCGCTCAGGGGCAACGGACGCGGCCCGCGTTCCGGCGGCGAGATTCATGACCGGACAGGTTCCGGTGGCGGATCGGGTGGTGGAACGACGCCCGCCTATCAGCGCGCGGCGCGCGCGAACCTGGGCCAGCAGGGCGATTGAATACGGACGGTGAGGTGATGACGATGAGCGGACGAAACAGATGGATCGGTGCGGTGTTCGTACCGGCAATGTGGTGCGGCGGCGCGCACGCGCAGGGCATCCCGGTCTTTGACGCGCAGAACGTCGCGCAGGCCATCGCGACGGTCGCCCAACTGGAGCAGCAGGTGCAGCAGGAAATCCAGATCTACCAGTCGACGGTCGGCACGCGCGGTTTCGGTGCGCTGATGAGCAATCCGGTCGTGGCGAAGTCGCTGCCGTCGAACTGGCAGAGCGTCTACACGGCGGTCCAGAACGGCGGCTACGCGGGCCTGACGGGCAGTGCGCAGGCGCTGCGTTCGGCGAGCCAGATCTACAACTGCGAGGACCAGACCGGGATCGACCAGCAGGTCTGCCAGCGTGCGTTGAACAAGCCGTTCCAGGACAAGGCGTTCGGGCAGCAGGCGTACCAGACCGAGCTGCAGGAGCTGAACCAGATCCAGAGCCTCGCGCAGCAGATCGATGTGACCCAGGATCCGAAGGGCATCGCCGAACTGCAGGCACGCATCCAGGCCGAGACGACGACGGTCAACAACGAGATGACGAAGCTCCAACTGTTCCGGATGCTGTCCGACGCCGAGGACAGGCTCGTGGCCGAGCAGCAGGGTGAACTGGTACTAAGTCGCGCGGGCAAGACCAGCCGCCTGCAGGACCAGATGGTTCCCGCGTCGTTCGGGAACTGAGGAGGAAGCCATGTCCGTGCCGACTCCCCTGATCCTCGCCGGCTGCATCGTCTGGAGCTTGGCCGCGTGCAGCAGTAGTCCACCGAAACCGGTTCTGCCGGATGGCCTGCACCGTGTGCCGGTCAATCGTGTGCTGCCTGTTCCCGATGTACCGGCTGCACCTGAAACTGGAGACCGGTCATGAGCGCGCCGCACGACTACGGGCGCGTGCTCGACATCGAGGCGTCGCTGACCTGGCTGCAGGAACGCTCCGAACGGCGCGCGTGGCATGTCGCCTATGCGGCAGTCGGCGTCGCCGTGCTGAGCGTGACCGCACTCGCGGTGATGGTGCCGTTCTACCGCGTCGTGCCTTTGCCGATCGAGGTCGATCGCCTGACGGGCGAGTCCCAGGTGATCGACGTACTCGATGCGCGCCATGTGCGTACGAAGGAGATCCAGGACAAGCACTGGGTCGAGACCTACGTGCGCGAGCGCGAACGCTATGACTGGGGCCTGCTGCAGATGGACTACGACAGCGTGCTCGCGATGAGCGATGACGTGGTCGCGCGCGACTACCGCGGCATCTACAGCGGTCCCGATGCGCTCGACCGGCAGCTCGGGGCGGGTACCGAGCGGCGTGTGCGGATTCTCTCGGTCACGCTGCCGCCCGATGAACCGGGCCACGCGGTCGTGCATGTCGAGCGCACCTCGTTTAAAAACGGCCAGGCCGACGCCGAGCCGACGCAGCGTTTCGTGATCACGCTGGCCTATACCTACCGGCCACCCGTGTTTACGCGCGAGAGCGTGGCCATCGCCAATCCGTTCGGCTTCAAGGTCACGGCCTACAGCCGCGATCCCGAATATACGCCGCCAGCCTCCGCTGCGGCGGTGGGAGGCACGCCATGAGAATGCTTCTCTCCACTATGGCGATGGCGAGCCTGCTGTTTTCGGGGATGGTCCACGCGGTCGATCTGCCAGGCTGGAACGACGACTCGCGCGTGCGCCAGGTGATCTATCACGCGGACGAGGTGGTACGCGTCGAGGCGCAGCGCGGTTTCGCCACGCATATCGCGCTCGATCCGCAAGAGCAGATCCAGGTGGTCGCGCCCGGTGACCGGGACGGCTGGCAGATCGTTGCGAACAGGGGCGATCACGACGTGTACCTGAAGCCGCAGCTCGCCGCGCACGACTCGAACCTCGAGATCCGCACGGACCGCCGCAGCTACAGCTTCGATCTGGTGGTGCTGCCGCTCCAGTCGAAATTCGGCAACGACCGTGTGATGTACCGCGTGACCTTCGTCTACCCGGACGAACTGGCGAAGCAGGCTCATGCGGATTCGGATGCCGGGCTGGTCGGGAAGCGACTGGCTCAACCGCCGACTGTGCGCAATGCACGGTACTCGATGCAGGTCATGCGGGATTCGGACGATATCGCAGCGACCGCCGCATGGGACGACGGGCGCTTCACCTATCTGCGCATCCCGAACAACCGTCGCATGCCGGCGGTTTTCCGGGTGGCGGACGACGGCACGGAGAGCGTGGTCGACAGGCACGTCGAGGGCGACACGATTGTCGTGCATGAGGTTGCAAAGCGGTTCGTGCTGCGGCTCGGCAAGGAAGTCGTCGGGATCTGGAACGACGCCTACGACATGGACGGCGTGCCGCCGCATGACGGCACCACGGTCAGCGGCGTGAAGCGTGTCCTGCGGAGCCACGGCGATGAATGACGATACCGGACGCAACTTGATTGAGCCTGACGATTCCGCGGGCCAGCAGCGAGCGCGGAACCCGAGTGGTGGTGCCGTGCCGATGTCCGCCGATCGCGGCATGCCGGCGCTGGGCCAGTACCGTAGCGCCCGTCCGCGAGCCTGGTGGCTGACGCCGATCGCGATCGTACTGGTGGTCGGCGCCGGTGCGGTCTGGACCGTGCATGGTTTCCTCGCGCGTCACGATGCCGAGGCGAAGGCGCGGCGTGATTCCGTGGCCGACACGTCTACGCAGGGCCGCACGTTCCGGGATGCACCTGCGTCTGCGGTCATCGCGGCATCGGCTCCGGCACCCGCGAGTACCGTTGTCGTTCATCCCGTGTCGGCGTCGGGTGTGACTGTCGCCCCGGTTAGCACCCCGCACGCGATAGCAACCCGCAGCTATTACGACGCGCCCCTGCTGGCGACGGGCGGCGGGCAGGAGGCTGCGGTCGGGCTGCCTGGCGTGCTCGAGGCCGGAAGCGTTGCCGGTGCCGCTTCATCGGTCGCCGCAGCCGTATCCGGTAGCGTGGCGGCTCCGGGCGTGAGCCAGGCGGGCGGCGCGCTCGCCCAGGCCCTGACGCCGACAGCAACGCCGCGTGTGCGCGCCGCGATGCTCGGCAATCGCAGTCTCATCCTGGCACAAGGGGCCAAGATCGACTGCGTGGGCGACACGGCCTTCGATTCGACCGAAGCCGGGATCTCGACCTGTACGGTCACAAAAAACGTGTACTCGGACGATGGGCATGTGCTGCTGATCGAACGCGGTTCGCAGATCAACAGCGAGTACCGCTCGAACCTGGCGCCGGGGAAGAAGCGCGTCTTCGTGCTGTCGGCGCGCATCAAGACCCCGAACGGCGTGACGGTCGAGATCGACTCGCCGGCCGCCGATGCGCTCGGCCGCATGGGTGTCGACGGTTACGTGAATAACCACTGGGGCCAGCGCATCGGCGCGGCGATGCTGCTCGGCATCGCGCAGGACGCGATCGGCTATCTGGCCACGCGCGGCGGCAACAGCAACGGGTCGGTGGTGTTCGAGAACACCCAGCAGCAGGGCAATGACATGGCCACGCGTGTGCTCGATAGCACGATCAACATCCCGCCGACCCTGACGCAGAACCAGGGCGCGGAATTCACGATCGTCATCGCACGCGATCTGGATTTCGGATCGGTCTATTCCCTGAAGCCGGAGGGTGCGCAATGACGTTCCGTCCTGACATGTCGGATTCGCCCCACGATCCGATGCCGGCCCGGCTGCCCGATGACGCTTCCGTACGTGAGCTGATGCGCCCGTTCGCGCCGCTGCTCGACGACGCCGATGTGACCGAACTCGTCATCAACCGGCCGCAGCGCGTGCTGACCGAGAACTCGCGCGGCTGGCACGGCCACGACTGCGTGGACCTCGATTTCGACCGGCTGATGTCGTTCGCGGTGGCGGTTGCCACGCTGACGAACCAGGAAATCTCGGCTCAGCATCCTGTCCTGTCGGCGCTGCTGCCGGGCGACGCTCGTATCCAGATCGTGGTGCCGCCGGTCGTTCCGCCGCGCACGGTGTCCGTCACGATCCGCCGGCCGTCTGCGCGCGAGAAAAGCCTCGATGCCTATCGAGAGGAGGGGCTGTTCGACGACACGGTATGGCATCGACCGGATGGGCTCGATGCGGCGCTGCCGGGGCTGCGCACAGAGGACCGCCGTCTCGTCCGGTGTCTGGAAGAGCACGACTGGGGTGCCTTCTTCGATCGTGTGGTGACGGACCGGCTCAATCTCGTGGTCGTCGGCAACACGGGGTCGGGCAAGACCAGTTTCATGAAAACCCTGTGCCGTTCGATTCCGGCGACCGAGCGGATCGTGACGATCGAGGATGTCCGCGAGCTGTTCATTCGCCACATCGAGAACTGCGTTCACCTGCTGTACAGCAAGGGTGGCCACGGCCAGGCGCGCGTCACGCCCGCCGATCTCATCGCCAGCACCATGCGTATGCGTCCCGACCGCGTGCTGCTCGCCGAGCTGCGCGGTGCCGAAGCCTACGATTTCCTGAAGCTGCTGACGACGGGGCACGCTGGCTCGATCACGAGCTACCACGCACCGAATGCCGCGGTTGCGATCGAGCGTTTCGCGCTGATGGCGAAGGAGCACCCCGAGGCTGCTGCCTGGGACGATGCCGCGCTCAAGCGCCTGCTGTTCCTCACGATCGATGTCGTCGCGCACATGGAGGCGCAGCCTATATTCGATGCCGCAGGCGAGCAGACCGGCAGGCGCTGGCGCATGACTGAAGTCTGGTTCGATCCGGTGCGCAAGGCGCGCACCGCGTTCGTGTAGGGGGTGACCATGACTGGACCATCTTCCCGTCTGCTGCAGCATGCCCGACCGGCAGCGATAACGCTGGTTGTGCTGGCCTGTCTCCTTGGCGGACTGGCTGCGTCCCTGTGGCTCGCGTCGTTCTTCCTGTACGCAAGCCTGCGGATCAATCCCCTGCACGCGGGCCTGTCGGGTTGGCTCGACGCAGCACTGGCCTGGCGGCAGGGTCTGATGCCGAACGCCGGCCGCAAGCTTGCGGGGGCTGCACTCTTTGGCGTGCTGCTGTCCTTTGGCGGCCCGGTGTTCGGGTTGCACGCATTGTGGGACCGCTCGGGCCGGCGCCGTCTCTACGGCAGCGCGCGTTTCGCGAGCGAGGCGGAAATCCGCCGGGCGGGACTGCTATGACGACGCACGCATCGCCCGCATACCCCGGTTCCCTGCCTGCGATTGTCGTGGGCGTGTGGCGTGGCCGCTATCTGCGCTTCACCGGGCAGCAGTTCGTGCTGCTGGCCGCACCCGCGCGCTCGGGCAAGGGCGTGGGCGTCGTGATTCCGAACCTGCTCAGTTTCCCCGATTCGGTCGTGGTGCTCGATGTGAAGCAGGAAAACTACGCCATCACGGCCGGCTTCCGACGCGCGCACGGACAAGAGGTGTACCTGTTCAATCCGTTCGCCGAAGACGGTCGCACGCATCGCTACAACCCGCTGTCGGCGATTTCGGATGGCCTGTTCCGGGTCGGCGACATCCTCGCGATCGGCTACGCGCTGTATCCGCCAGGCGGGCACGACGATTTCTGGAAGGACCAGGCCCGAAACCTGTTCCTCGCGATCGTGCTGCTGCTGTGCGAGTGGCGGGATGCGCGTCGCGTCGGCAAGGGTAAATCGATCCCGAATTACCGGGTCACGATGGGCGAGGTGCTGCGGCAGTCGTCGGGCAACGGCATGCCGGTCAAGACGTATCTGCAGCGTGCGCTGGTCCAGCATCGTGACCTGCTGTCGGGGCAGTGTGTCGATGCGCTGAACCGCTTCCTGTCGAACGACGACAAGGTGCTGGCGAGTGTCCTTGCCACCTTCAATGCGCCGCTGACGATCTGGGCCAATCCCGTTGTGGACGCGGCGACGAGCGCGAACGATTTCGATCCGCGCGATCTGCGGCGACGCCGCATCTCCGTCTATATCGGCGTGACGCCCGATCACCTGGCCGAAGCGGCGCTGATCGTGAACCTGCTGTTTTCGCAGGTCATCAACCTGAACACGAAGCAGTTGCCCGAGGCCGATCCTACGCTCCGGTTCCAGTGCCTGCTGCTGCTCGACGAGATGACGGCGATCGGCAAGATTCACATTCTTGCCCGCGCGGTGGCCTACATGGCGGGCTACAACCTGCGCCTGCTGTCGATCGTCCAGTCGATCGCGCAGCTCGAATCGGTCTACGGACGGGCCGATGCGCGGACCTTCATCACGAACCATGCGATGCAGATTCTCTATGCGCCGCGCGAGCAGAAAGACGCCAATGATTACTCAGAGATGCTCGGTACATTGACCGACCAGTCGCGCAGCGTGAGCCGCTCGAACGCGATCTTCGGCGGGCGGGGCGGGTCGAGCGAGAGCGTGTCCGAGCAGCGCCGGCCGCTTCTGTTGCCGCAAGAACTGAAAGAACTGGGGCGCGAGAAGGAAATCATCGTGCTCGAAAACACCAAGCCGATCCTGGCCGACAAGATCTGCTACTGGCGCGATCCCGAATTTGCCGCGCGCGTGATCACTGCACCCGAGGTGCCTGCTATGGATCTCGCGCACTTCAGCGCGGTAGCCGAACGACGGCTGCGCGACCTGCATCCCGACGAGATTGATCCGGACGGAGCGGGGCTGCTCAACCTGCCGCCCGAATACCTCGAAGTATTGCAGGATTGGGACCCGCGCGACCTGCCGCCTAACCTGGCCGATATCAGCGAGGACGATGCCGTGGCCTATGTGGAGCGGCATTTCATGCTGCTCGGCGTACCGGCGAAGAAAGTCGAGCTAGCCCGCCGCCGTCTGGTTGCCGGTGATCTCGATGTGGCGGAACTCGATTTCGTTGCGCCGGCACGGCGCGCCATGTCGAATGGTCCGCAAGCGACAGGAGCGCGGCAATGAGCACGCCCTATGTGAACGAGGCCGAGCGCGCGCGTGCCGCCCTCGCTGCGATCCCGGCCGACGACTACGGGACCTGGGTCGATATGGCATTTGCGCTCAAGCACGGATTCGGTGACGAGGGTTTCGAGATCTGGGACGCCTGGAGCCGCACGGCCGCCAACTATAACGAGCGCGCGGCGCGCACCACGTGGCGCTCGGCCAGCGCCTCGGGCGGCAAGACGCTGGCCACGCTGTTCTGGCATGCGCGCCAGCACGGTTTCGATCTCAGTCGCGCGCATTACCCCGATCAGATGACGGCGGTGCTGGCGCCGTCTGCCGAAGTGCTCGCGCGGCGCGAGCGCGAAGAGGCGCAGCGACAGGCACGCCATGCGGCCGTCGCGCGCGAGGCCGCATCGATCTGGGACTGGGCACGTCCGGTCGGGCCGGCGCATCCGTATCTCGCACGCAAGCATCTGGAACCGATGGACACGTTGCGCGAACTGGACGCGCTGGAGCTGAACGCATTGCTTGGCTATGCGCCGGCCAGCGAGGAGCAGACGCTCGCGGGCCGTGTGCTGATCGTGCCGGTGTGGAACGGCACTATCTCGACGCTGGAGTTGATCGACGAACAGGGACTCAAGTCGTCGCTGGCTGGCGGTGCGAAGAAGGGCGGTTACTGGATGACGGAACCGGCGCTGGTTCCAGACGCCGAGTCGTCGCTGATCCTGATCGCCGAGGGCATGGCGACAGCGTTGTCCGCTTCGCGTGCAACGGGCTGGTTTGCGGTGGCGGCGCTCTCCAGCGGAAACCTGTCGCTGGTGGCGACGAGCCTGCGCGAGCGCTATCCCGAAGCGGATCTGATCGTGCTCGGCGAACTGGGCCGCGGCGAAGAGCAGGCCCGGCAGGCGGCAGAAGACGCGCAGGCGCGCGTGGCCTGGCCGCAGTTTGCTGCCGACGCCCGCATCGACGACAAGGTGCCGAACGATTTCAGTGACATGGCAGTGCTCTCTGGCTTCGATGCAGTCGGCACGCATCTGCGTGGGTTGGTCCGTTCGATCGGGAAGGCGGACGGTGTGAACATGATTGAAATGGGCGAGCGTGAGGAGGGCGGAGAAATGGGCAACGTCAAGGAGAAGCTGCTATCCGACGAAGGTGGCAGTCCGCGCCGCCGGTCGTCGAAGCGAAGCACATCGAAGTCGGCTGCGCCGGATGCACCCGCAGCAGGCGAGTCGCCGGCCGCTGCTGAACCGGCAGCGGCCGCCCCGGCAGACTCTCAGGTCACCGCATCGCCGGATGCGGTTCCGCCGACGGTGCCGGCCGCCAGTCCCTCGCGCCTCCCTCCATCGCGTCCGCCCGTCGGCGAACCCCTGTTTGCTGTGGGTGATGTGCCGAACGAGATCAAGGCGCTCGCCGAACACCGGTTCGGTTCGCCGCTGAAGATGGGTACGCCGCGCGAGAACGGCGGACCGTATCGCGGCGAGGTGTTCAACACCGAGCACTACCTGATCCAGGAGGTGGCGACGCGCAGCGTCGTGTTTCATCGCAAGGATCAGATGACCTTTGTCTCCGAACGTCTGAAATGGATGAACGAGAACGCGCGACTGAATGGCTCCGAGCTGCAGGTCGGCTACGACGGCAGCGAGGCAAAGGTTTATCCGTGGGACCGCGCGCGTGATCTGCTCGACCGGGCGGTGCGTTCACTGAAGAAATCCGCCCAGGAGCTGAACTTCAGTCCGAATCTCGAAGGCATGCTCGACCAGTTGCAGGCGCGGTCGTGGGCACGCATCCAGGAATTGCGGACCGAAGCACTGGAGAAAGCGAAGGAGCCAGCGAAGGAGCCAGGCTTCTCCCGTGAGCCGGGCGCGGAGCCCGATCGATAGCACACGCGGTTCGCGACTCGCGGACAGATCCTTCCTGAAGGATATGAGGTGGCGACATGGCGCAGACAACTTCGGCTCATGAGGCCGATCCGGTCATCAACGTGATCGAGCAGGATGTGCCGGGCGGCGATGGCGGTCCGGCGCCGTCCGAGATTTATCCGGACACGCTGGATTCGGCCGCGATGGATGCGGTCTCTGCGAGGCGCCGGCGTGAGTTCGACGCCGCCCGCGCAAGGTTGCGCGACCAGGCAGTCCGGGACGATCCCGGCGCGGGAGCACACGCGGCGCAGCAGGGAGGAGCACCGGCACCGGCCGGAATGGCGTCTGCGGTCGATCGTGGTTACGTGCCGCTTGAGCGGCCGCCCGAGCGCGTGGCCAAACGCTATATGCGCTCGGGCAATCAGTATTTCCTGAAGGACGCGCCGTTCCAGCTCGCTTTCGAGGATCTGGGACCGTACCTCGTCACCGAGCACAACCGGCCGGACGTGGTCGAGTCGATGCTCGACATGGCGCATGCCAAGTCCTGGCAGCGGATCCGCGTGTCGGGACACGAAGTATTCCGTAGCGAGGTCTGGCTGCAGGCGGCATTGCTGGGGATCGAGGTGAGCGGCTACGAGCCGAAGGCGGCGGACCTCGCACGCCTCGCTGATGCGCGGCAGGCACGTCTCGACAATCGTATCGAGCTCGCGGCACCGACGACGGCGACGATGGCGGCAGCTACGGGGCAACAGAGCCGCGCGGATGCGCAGTCGCCTGTGTCTCCGGTGACGCCTTCTGCTGCCGCAGCTACCGTCAATGGAACCTCGTCGCCTGCGCGGGGACACGATGTTGTGCGGGAACCGCGCACCCCGCAGGCGGATCGGAGCGCAGCCAGCGACGAACCCGATGCGCCGAGGCGTTATGCCGGTGAACTGCGCGAGCACAGCAGCGCGCCGTATCTGCATAATCCCGCGCGCAGTGACTCCTATTACGTTGTGTTCCGCGATCCGGCAGGCGTCGATCAGGCCGTGTGGGGTGTCGATCTCGAACGCGCTGTGCGCGAGTCGGGAGCTGGCGTCGGCCAGCAGGTCGTCCTCGAAAATCTCGGCAAGCGCCTCGTGACGGTGCGCGTGCCGGTCTTCGACGGCGAAGGCAATGTGGTTCGTGAGGAAGACAAGGACGTTTACCGGAATACCTGGCAGGTCGACGTCGTGCAGCGCGACCTGGAGTCGGCCATTCCCGCGAAACCCGATCGTCCCTCGGATGACGCGCACGTCGCCGATTCCCTGGCCGCGCATGTTACGGAGGCACCTCCGCGCCGTCAGCATGATGCCCGACATCCGGAAAACGACTGGGTCATGCAGATGGCCGTGCTGGCGACGGCGATGCGGGAACAGGGTTTCGGAGAACGTTCGATCGCCCGCGTGCAGCAGCGTGCCGAACGGATGCTCGTTGCCTTCGGGAAGGAGGGCGTCTCCGTCCCGCCGCCGAAGGTATTCGATCCGAAGGCGCCGTCTGGCCGGGATCAGCGCAGGCGTTCGGCACCGGAGCGGACCCTTGCGCCTGAAATCGATCGCGAGCCGGCCGCCCCCGCACCGATGTCGCCGTCACGCTGAGGCAGATCGTGGCCGCGCGTGAGCGTCTGTGCGTCGAACTCGGTGCCGTCAGGCTGCGCTGGGACGACTGGTGTGCGCGTCGTGGTCTGACGGCCGGCGAAGGCGCCCGCCAGCTGATCATGGCCGCGGTCCATGATGATGAGGGCGATGTCCAATCCGCCACCGTCATGCGCGATCTGATCAGACCCGTGGTTGGCGAACCTCGCACCCGCATCGAGATCCGGCTGACGGCGTCTGAACTGGCTGCCGTAGATGAGCGGGCCTGGGCGGCAGGCCTGAGCGGAAACCGCTGGATTGTGTCGCTGGTCCGCGCGCAGTTGACGCGTGAGCCACAGCTCGGCGAGTACGAGATGCGCGCGCTGTCGGAATCCAGTCGGCAACTGGCTGGCATCAATCGTCTGCTGGGTCAGCTTGTCCGTTCCGGCGTGGTTGAACTGGCGACTCCAGACCGGATGCCGGACTGGGCGGATATGCGGGACCGGATCGACGCCCATCTGCGTGCCACATCGAGCGTCATTCGCGCAAACCTTGACCGATGGAGCCGCTGATATGCCCTATCCAAAAATCTACATCGACGCGATGCTCGTGAACTGGGGCGACCGGCTGTTTCAGGAGCCGCTGCGGCACGCTCGAGCTGCGCGGCTCTCGCATGTTGATATCCGGGACGAAGCCGCCCGCATGCGAGCCAAGATCGCACGCACGCTCCGGCGCACGCCCGAGGTAATGGTCAAGATCACGAACAAGGCCGCGAGCGCCCAGGGCATGGGGGCCGTGCGCCGACACCTGCGCTACATCTCGCGCAACGGCCAGGTCGAACTGGAAGACCAGAACGGCGATCGAATCGCGGGCGTCGAGGCATTGCGTGATCTGACGCGGGCCTGGCAGCTCGGCGGATGGGGCATCCCGGAGAGCAGCACGCGTCGCGAGGTATTCAATGTCCTGCTGTCGATGCCGCCGGGCACGGACAGGCGGGCCGTGCGCGATGCGGCACGCGACTTTGCGGCACAGGAGTTCGGCGATGGCCGTGCGTATGCATTTGCGGCGCACGACGATGAAGCCCATCCGCATGTGCATCTGAGCGTACAGGTTCGTGGCCCAGATGGGCGGCGCCTGAATCCGCGGCGCAAGGATCTGCAGCGGTGGCGTGAGCACTTTGCAGAGCAACTGCGCGAGCACGGCGCCGACGCCAATGCGACGCCCCGGCGTTTGCGTGGCGTGACGCAGCGTTATCCGAAACCCGCTGTCGTTCACATGATCGCGCGCGGCGAGACGCCGGGTTACTGGAAGCCGCTGCCGGCCGATACGCAGCGTGACGCAGGCTGGGTCGCGCACGGCGGGGTGTTCGCTGCCTGGCGGGAATTGGCTTATGCGATGGCGAGATCGCGTGCGCGCGAGGATCGCTCGATGGCCGTCGAGATGGCATATTTCGTCGGCGGCATGCCGGTGCAGCGGGACCGGCCCGTGGTGGAGCGAGTGCAGGACGCACGGTCCGAGCGGTCCGATTCAAAGGTTCCAGACGCCAGAGATTGGCCAGACGATGTCGGACCGGGCGTGGATCGGTGACGGCAAGAGTGCAGCGTGGCTATACCTATCGTGCCGTGGATCGGTGAGTCTGGTTTTTGCAACTATTTACTGCGTGTTCGCTTTAACCCATCCAGGCTTGCCAAGCTCGATCAAACGCCGGGAGGGCTAATCGAACTGAACGCAGCTTTGCTCGGCCGGCTCGTTATGCGTATTCCAGGCCGGACGTAAGTGTGTTCATGGTTCGAGCGGAGGCCGTCTCGGTCCCGCTTTAGCCGCCGTTGGTTTGCCGGCGACCGTACTGTCGCGGGGCGCACTTCATGATCCGTTTGAAAGCTGCGCTGAAAGACTTTTCCGAGTCATACCCGAGCGCCAGGCCGATTTCAGCAATCGAGTCGCGCGAGTGCGTCAGCCTCGCAGCGGCGAGGTTCATACGCCAGCGCGTCAGATAGTCCATCGGCGAGAGCCCGACGAGCTCCTTGAACCGAAGGGCGAAACTCGTGCGCGACATGGCAGCCTGCTCCGCCAGCGTCTGTAGGGTCCATTTTGCGCCGGGCGTCTCGTGCATGGCGTTGATCACCGCGCGCATCCGTTTATCCGCGAGCGCGTAAAGCCAGCCGACGGCTTCGTTACGCCCGCCTGTGAACTGCAGCCGCAACGCCTGGACAAGCACAAGGGTAGCCAGCTGCTGCGCGACAATGCCACCACCCGGCTGGGGCTCGCGCAATTCCTCTCTCATGCGCTCGATACACCATCGCAGCGTTGACGGGCCCGGTTCCTCCCGAATGTGGATGACCGCAGGGAGCACGTTTAAAAGCAGATCGGCCTGACCGTCGGCCAGCGTGAAATATCCGCCCACGCTGAGGAATTCGCCGCCACCCTTGTGCGTCACGATACGGCCATCCCTGATCTGCGGGACGAGTGTACCGAACGCGACCGGCTCTGCCGCAAGATTGCTCGCGATGCAAAAGGACTTGCCTCGCGCGAGCAGAAAGCATTCTCCTTCGGTGACCTCAAGGGGCTCGGGTTCGCCATCAACGCTAAGCCAGCACCGGCCCCGCAGCACCGCATGAAACTTGATTCCGTCGAAGGGCCCAAAACGCACGGCCCAGTCGCCGGCCGCATCGAAGCCGCCGGAAACGTAACTTTGCAGTTTCAGGAGGGACAACACATCCGATAGTGTATCCATGACGAAGTTCGAACGATTGAATACCAGAAACGAACTTTAAGGCATGGATCGTTCCGATTCAACGCCCTATGCTGTACCCGTAACTGAACGGGAGAGGTGCGATGAGAATATTCGTAACCGGGGCGACCGGCTGGGTCGGCTCCGCAGTTGTGAGTGAATTGCTCGGGGCAGGGCATCAGGTCACGGGCCTGGTCCGGTCAGTAGAGCGGGCCGCCGATTTGGGTACGGCCGGCGTGCGGACCCTCGTGGGATCGCTCGAAGATACCAGGCGCCTGCAGGAAGGCGCTTCCGAAGCCGATGCAGTGATACATACCGCGTTCAATCACGACTGGTCCCGCTTTGCCGAGAACAGCGTCGTAGAACGCCGGGCGATCGAAGCGATCGGTGCGGTGCTCGAAGGATCGGACCGCCCCTTCCTCGTTACCTCCGGCGTGGTCTTGTTGGCCCCGGGTCGAATCGCGACGGAGCAAGACGTCGCGCCACCGGTTTCAGAGCGATTCCCCCGGGCGTCGGAGGCGGCCGTGAGGGAATTGTCCGCGCGGGGCGTACACGCCACCACGATACGCCTCGCGCCATCGGTTCACGGTCTGGGCGACCACGGTTTTGTGCCGCGTCTCGCGGCCATTGCGCGGGAGAAGGGCGTGTCGGCCTATGTGGGCGATGGGCTCAACCGCTGGCCCGCCGTTCATCGGCTCGACGCGGCCCGTGTCTACCGTCTGGCTATCGAGAACGTGACAGCGGGGCCGTTCCATGCAATCGGCGAAATGGGCGTGGCGCTCAGGGATATCGCCGCGGCGATAGGCCGTAGCCTGGGCCTGCCGCTAGTTTCCCTTTCTGCGGAAGAAGCTGCCAAGCATTTCGGATGGTTCGCACCCTTCGTGGCGATCGACGCCCCTGCGGACAGCCGTCACACGCAATCGATACTGGGCTGGTCGCCGCAGCACCAGTGCCTCCTCGCGGATCTTGCCGATCCCGGTTACTTCCGCGTCGAACCGGCCGGCTCGTCCCATTGAAGCGGGACCGGGAGAGACAACCATGCGGATCTTCATCACTGGCGCGACGGGCTTTATCGGTTCCGCGGTCGTTCGCGAACTCATCGCGGCGGGCCACGCGGTGACAGGCCTCGTGCGTTCGGCGCATGCCGTCGCCCCGCTCGAGGCAGTGGGGGCGAGGGCATGTCGCGGAACGATCGAGGATACCGACATCTTGCGCCAGGAGGCTGCGCTCGCCGACGGTGTGATCCATACCGCCTTCTTCCACGCGCTCGCGCATGCCAGCCTGGGCATTCGCGCACGGATACTTTTCGGCGGCCCGCCGTCCCGTATCGTCGAACGCTTCGCGGCCGCGGCGGTCGCTGTGGATCAGCGCGCCATCGAGACGTTCGGCGAGGCACTCGGGGCACGAAAGGCCTCGCTGGTCATCGCCTTTCCGACCATGGCGATGGCAGCAGGGCGGCACGCGCTGGAGACCGACGATGCCGATCGCGCAGCCGTCGGCGGTGCAAGGGCGCGCTCCGAGCAGGCCGCAGTTGACCTTGTGCGGGCCGGCGTGAACGCCTCCATCGTTCGTCTGCCGCCCACGGTACATGATGAAACGAAGCTCGGGCACGTTACGCGGTTGATCGAGATTGCACGGAAAAAGCGGATGTCCGCCTGTCCCGGTGATGGGTTCAACCGATGGGCCGCCGTTCACAGGCTGGACGCATCGCGGCTGTTTCGGCTTGCGCTCGAAAACGGCGAGCCCGGGGACCGCTATCACGGCGCGGCCGAGGAAGGAATGCCGTTTCGCGATATTGCCGATGCGATTGGCCGCCATCTCGACGTCCCTGTGGTGCCTTTGCTCGCTAAAGACTGTTCAAGGCATTTCGGCTGGCTCGCGCCGTTTGTCGCTGCGGACAATCCGGTTTCCAGCCAGGTAACGCGGGAACGCCTGGGCTGGACGCCACAGCACCCGTCATTGATGAACGACCTTGCGGCCGCCTTGCGCGATCGGGGCCGCTAAAAGCCAGCTTCGCCCAGCGGCGGGTACCGCGCCGGGATGAGGCGGCGCAATTGCCACACCAATAAATCAGGAGTTCTTATCATGCATTCCAGGCGAATCGTGCTGTGGGTCACTGCCTTGCTCATCGCGTTTGCCCAGCCTTGTCTGGCCGAGCAGGTCGATAGCGGCGTTCCCGGCATGATTTTCGACCATGACGTACCGGTCACGATGACCGATGGCGTACAGTTGCGCGTTAACATCTATCGTCCCGAAAAGTCCGGTCGATATCCGGTTCTCATGTTGATGGGGCCCTACGGGAAGGATACGAGCATGGCGGATGCGCCAGCCTATAAGACATCGTGGGGCAAGCTGATCGCGAAATATCCAGACCTCTGCAGGAAATCCTCGTGCCGCTACATCCGGTTCGAGGCGCCCGATCCCGAGCGGTGGGTGGCCGACGGTTACATCGTCATCCACGCCGACGTTCGCGGGGCCGGCGCATCTCCGGGCGTGCTCGACCCCTTCTCGCCGCGGGAGACTGAAGACTACGCCACGCTGATTACCTGGGCGGCCCGGCAGGCCTGGAGTTCGGGAAAGGTCGGTCTGCTCGGCACTTCTTTCCAGGCGATCAATCAGTATCAGGTGGCCGCGTTACAGCCAGAAGGGCTTGCCGCGATACTGCCTTGGGAAGGCGCGTTCGATCAGTATCGGGAGATCGCATACTATGGTGGCATTCTGAACGTTGCATGGGAGTTCTGGTGGACCCATCAGGTGGTCCCCAATCAGAACGGCAATGCGCAGACGCCCCTGGTCGATTCGATCAATGGTGGCACGGATACGGGGGCGCCTCTTGCCCCGGACGTCTTGAAGCAAAACCGCGTCGATCCCGTTGAAGCCTTTGCGCAGCACCCGTTGGACGACACCTATTATCGGCAGCGCACGCCCGACGCCAGCCAGATCAAGGTCCCGCTGCTCGACGTTGCGAACTGGACGGACTGGAGTACCGCCGGCTATCGCTTCGCCGCCAGCAAGGGCAAATGGCTGCGGATTCAGACCGGCGACCATCTGACGCCTTTCTATTCGGACGAGGCGCTCGCGCTGCAAAAGCGCTTCTTCGATCATTTCCTGAAGGGCGTGGACAATGGCTGGGAGAAAGAGCCGCGCGTTGCGGTGCAGATCCGCCGGCCCAACGGGACAGTCTGGAGGAATGCTGGCGCCTGGCCGCTACCGGGCACACGTTGGCAACGCTACTATCTCGATGCGGCGAACGCTTCGATGGCGCCGGGCCTGGAGCATCTGGCGTCCGCCCAGAAATCGTACGCCGGACTTGGCGATGAACTCACTTTCACGACGAAGCCCTTCAGCAAGGAGACGGAATTCACCGGCCCGATCGGCGTGAGGTTGTGGGTCGGTTCGTCGACGGCGGATATGGATATCTTCGCGGCCCTCAGGCTGATTGATCCGCAGGGAAGGGACGTTACCTTTATCGGCAACAGCGATCCGAACGTGCCACTGGATCTCGGATATCTGCGCGTGTCGCACCGCGCTGTCGACCGGACGAAATCGACCCTCTACCAGCCTTTCCACCCTCATGTCGCTTCTGAGCCGATGACGCCCGGGCGGCTCTATCCCGTTGACGTCGAATTTACCGAGCCGACTAGCATCGTCATTCCAAGGGGCTATCGACTTGCGTTAACGATCCAGGGCAAGGATTTCGGATACGGACCGGATGCGAACATTGTGCACGCTAACGATTACCCCCTTCCCGACGCCCACAACTCAGGGCTCTTTTTCGCCGCTCATCCGAACCGGGACGCAAAGCTGTATGGCGGAACGAACACGGTCGCGACCGGCAGGGACCATGCGTCGTACCTCCTGCTGCCGCGCATTCCGCGTTGATCATGACGCTGCTGTCGTATGTGACCGTCGCCCTGACGCTGCTCGCGGGCCTCTCTCTCGTGATTTTCGCGGCGGTCACAGGCGTGCCGACACTTTCGTCGAGGGGCGTCGAAGCCTCCGACGTCATTGCACTGCTCAAACAGGCAAACCTCGCCCGGTCTGCCGTGATCATCGATCTGGGAAGCGGGTGGGGCGGACTGGTAGTGGCAGTCGCGCGCGCGTTTCCCGAAGCTACGGTCGAAGGGATCGAGATATCGCCATTTCCGTACCTGATTTCACGGCTCAGAGCGTCTGGATTGCCGAACGTTACGCTCAGGTGGGGCAACTTCCATCGCAGTAATCTTCGCAGCGCCCACGCGATCGTTTGCTATCTGATGCCGTCGGTTATGCCGGCGGTAACCAATCTGCTCGACAGGAACCTGAAGCCGGGCACTGTCGTGGTCTCCAATACATTCCTGTTCCGGGAACGCACGGCCTTCGCGGTTCGTCGAGCAAGCCGGCGCGGCCTCGTCGCGCTATATTTCTGGCCGGCCCTCCACTGGCTAGCCGACGACTACGAATAGGCGACGACGCCTCGTCGCAGCACCGATGTCCGCATCCGCTCAGGCGGGCCATCCGATCTTCTGAGCTTGACGAAGCGAGCCTCGCACGACCATGCGATGGAACGGCGCAATCAACGCGATATAAGCGCGGCCGAGCAGGCGGTTGTAGAAGACGAGCGTTGTCACGATTACCCGGCGAGGGTGTTCATCGGATGGTGGCTGCACGAGTATCGACACGCGGAAATTCAGATGCGTGTCGTCCTCCCCAAGCACGATCTCATTCGGATATCGCCCGAATATGCGGAAAATGTTTAGCCTGTCGCCGCCTGCGGCCGAGAGGTCCGCGGCGCGCTTTAGACCAAGCGGTCGTACCAGCAGGTCGCGCAATTTCAGCAGCGCCGCAATCCATTCGGGCTGATGGTCGAAGATGTGCCGGGCGATAGATTCCGCGTCGTGGGACGCGGCCTCCGGCAGATCGACCGAAAATGCGTCAGCAAAATCGGCTCTGCGGTAGCAGGACGTCAGTTGTGAGGATGCCGGCAAGCCGGCCTGTTCGATCTCCGCGGCTGTGTGCATATCCGATCACCGAAATGAAGTTGAGCCAGGTCCATGCGGTCGGAGCAGCGCGTCCCCGCTATCGACTGCCTGCCAGATGCAATCAATATAAACGGGGGACGTTCCCTCGCACTCGAAAATGTGCGAGGGCACCGCCGCTGTCAAGCTCCAGGGGTAGCCGGGGTGGCAGCGTTCGTAGAAACCTTGTTCGCCGCTTCAAGTGCGCTCGCGATCGAGGCGCGGCGCGCCTCCTCACCGCGCCCGAGTCCTTCCGCGACGACGAATTGGATATCGGAGACGCCTATGAACGTGAATACCGAGCGAAGCAGGGTCTCGGCGTGTTCGAACGCCTGATACGGGGAGCCCTCGCTGTAAACGTTGCCGCGCGCCAGCGCGACGATCACGCGCTTGCCCTGGGCAAGACCGATCGGTCCGTTCTCGCCGCGTGCGAAGGTCTTGCCGCGCACGACGATATGATCGATCCAGGCCTTGAGCTGGGTGGGAACCGAAAAATTGTAGAAGCCCGCCCCGATTACCACGATGTCGGTGTTGAGGAACTGCTGCACGTCGTTGCCGGTGTCGAGCGCCGTGAACGCGTCGAAGGAGAGATGGGGGAGCGGTTCGCGGGCAAGATCGCGATAGGTGACATTCACGGCGCCGTGTGTTTCGACGATCCGCTCGACAATGGCGGCGGAGAGCACGCGGCTCGCCGAGTTTGCGCCCATGATGCTGGAATCGAGATGAAGCAGGTTCACTTTTGGCCTCTGGTCTGGATTTGTGACCAGCACTATGCTATGTAAGTCGAGGCGATCCGCCAAGAACGCATATTTTTAGGACCAGGTCACATGGATATGCCTGCCTCACCGGGCGTCAGTACTCAATGCCATAAGGTTGGCAAGGTGCTCGCCATCGTTGGCGACAAATGGACGGTCATGATTGTCAGGGTACTGATTGATCGGCCACGCCGCTTCAACGAGATCAAACGGACCATCGGCGGGATCTCGCAGCAGATGCTTACGCGTACCCTGAAGGCACTCGAGCGCGACGGCATGGTGAGCCGCACGGTCTACCCGACGGTGCCTCCGCAGGTCGAATATGCCCTGACGCCGCTCGGACAATCCCTCGCCGTCCCGGTTCGTGCACTGGGTGCGTGGGCGGGAGAGCATCTCGACGAGATTGAGAGCAACCAGGCACGCTATGATCAGGACAAACATGCTCGCGCCACTCGACGCGGGACCGGGCAGGCCTGACGCCCGCAGGCGAAAGAGCAGCTCGCGTCGGTGATTAGCACACTGCGCCCTGGGAGTCAACATCGAAGGCGCCTCGTCGACCGTGACGACTGCGGCAAATGCCGACGACGGTTGCTCAACGTCAGCATTCGCCTCAGCAGCGCGCTCCCGGCGCTCTTCCAGTCGTACCCACTTGTGCAACTGGTTTACGTTCACGCAGGCCTTCAGCGCAAGGACAACCAGGTGGTTGGCGCTTCTTTTCCTCAATTTCAATCGTGCTTGGCGCCAAAAGCCGGCGGTAGCCTATCCTGCCATCCCCGCCATCCCCGATTTTTGTTTTGTTTTCGGTGCCGAGTGTGACTTTCGTGCACACGATGTGTAAGCCATGTGCAACAGAAATTCGAATCCGTGTAATCGCAGTGCGCGCTGCGTTTGACGTAGCGGTGCGAAGAAGTAATCGGCACGTGGGGGAGCGATTGATCCCCGGCACGTCAGGCGTAGTGGGGCGAACAGCATCTGTCGGTTCCCAGTGAATGGACGGTGCGCTCGATGCATCGCGCGTGTCGTGCCGGTGATACCTCTGTTTCGCATGGCTATGAAGGTCTGCGCGAAGCGGACGCGCGTGTACAACGTTTGCTTGGCTATGGCAGAGCGAGACGAGTGAGCATCGCGTTCTCACGCCTGTGACACCAAATGCGCTTTGGTGGTTCTTCAGTGCGAGTCTGCAAGCACACGATGTTCAATGCGATTCGCGCCGGTGTGCGCTAACGGGCGAACAGATGAAAGGCCTGTGCGAATCAAGGAACTCTTTGATCAATGGTAAAAAATATTTGTTGTTCTGTCATATTCCTCTGCATTCCGATGTATTCCGTCATCGTCGAAAGCCGAACGAGGCAGGTGTTGACGACGGGTAAGGGCGTGCGCAAGATGCAGTGAAAGGTGTGTGTCGGAGTGAGTCATGTCGGGTGTCAGGAACTTCACGCGAGGGCAGTGGGAAGCGCTAGGGCGCAGGCTGGATGCGCTGCCGGAAAAAGCGAAACAGGAGCAACCGGTCAAGGTGGGCGACGGCGTGAAAGCCATACGGAGACAGATCGTCGCAGCGCGGGAGAAGGGATACACGATGCATGAACTGATAGAGCAGGCCGCGCAGGAAGGCATTGACGTGAGTCTCAATTCCCTGAGATATGCGATGCGCCGCGCCGACGGAAAGGGGCGAATGCGACGGGGCAGTCGGGACGCGGCGCGAGAGCCGGTGGCAGCGCCAACTAAGGGCAGGAAGTTAGCGCAAGCCGAAGCTCCACGCGATAACCCGCTACGCGCCGGATTACAGCAAAAGGGGGACAAGGGGGTAACCAGGCCGGGGCAACAGGTACAGGGCTTTCTCGGATTTCCGATCAGCCCGGATACCGAGAACTTGTAGAGGTTACGCATGGCAACGGAAAATCCCCCCATCTATATGGTCGGTGGCAGCAAGGGCGGTGTTGGCAAGAGTTTCGTGACGCTGGCGCTGGTCGATTACCTGCGACGGATGGAGGTCAATGTAGTGCTGGTAGAAACGGATACTTCCAACCCCGATGTGATGAAAGCGGTCCACGACGAGATCGAATGCGGGTCGTGTGATCTGGACGACGTCAGCGGCTGGATTGACTTCGTCAATTTCTGTGATCTGCACCCGGATGCGACCGTTGTCGTCAACACGGCGGCGCGGAGTCAGGCGGGCGTCGCACAGTACGGCGGGACGCTTGCGAGCACGCTCGATGAACTGGCCCGGCGTCTCGTCGTGTTGTGGGTAATCAACCGGCAGCGCGATAGCCTCGAATTGCTTCTCAGGTTCGGTGCGACGTTTCCGAATGCGATCACGCACGTCGTGCGCAATGGCTATTTCGGTTCGCCGGATAAATTCACCCTGTATCGGGACTCGCAATTGCGCAATGCTATTGAGGCGCAAGGCCAGTCGCTGGATTTTCCCGATCTTGCGGATCGCGTTGCGGACGAACTGCGTAGCCAGCGCCTGTC
The DNA here is from genome assembly GCF_003096875.1 of Paraburkholderia unamae. Taxonomy (NCBI): domain Bacteria; kingdom Pseudomonadati; phylum Pseudomonadota; class Betaproteobacteria; order Burkholderiales; family Burkholderiaceae; genus Paraburkholderia; species Paraburkholderia unamae. The sequence goes on along the minus strand of NZ_QEOB01000007.1, from coordinate 142,187 downwards.
AGTAAGCAAGGCGGCGGAAATGATGCATATGGGTGAGCGGGCGGAACTGCTGCGCTGGCGCGCAGTGTGCGGCACGATGTTCGCTAGAGTGACGCCTCATGCGTGAGAAGCGAGCGAGGTCGGCTGATGCGTTCGCCCGCCTGTTTCTCGAGGTCACGGGTGAATTGCCCGACGATGGCAGTCTCTTGCGGATGCGGCGGGTTTCCGGTGCGTTGCGCTTGCGGGACAACGACGCCCTGTGGTCGATGATCGTCGTGCTTGAATACTACGCACGGCTTTACGAGGCGATGCCCGATCGTATACGCAGGGCCGGGGATGGTGGCTTCGATGCAGTGCGTCGGGAAGCCGATGAGGCGACCGGGGTCTTGATGCGCCAGCACCGCGACGCGCTCGCGCGCTGCAAGGCGACGATCCAGCTGGCCGAGGACATGACCCGGGAACACGAAGCGAGGTACCAGGTTGCGCTGGCGTCGCTCAATGAGCAATCGATTGCCGCGCTCGCGGACGGGCTGGCCAACCGGGTCGCGAGGATCGCCGGTAACCGCCTTGTCGGCGCGGCGGCAGTAGCGGCGCGGGACCAGCGCGAACGGATGGATGAGGCGGTGGCCCTGTTTGAGAGCGCAATAGTGGACGCCATGAAACGGGTGCAGACGGGCATCCTGGTGACTGAACGGCGTTTGATTCACACGCTGGGGCGCCTGTTGGTCGTTGCGGCCTGCCTGTTTGTGACGTTGGTCGCTGCGGCATTCTGGATGGGTGAACACGCCCGATAAACGGTACTCCCCGCCTGCGCGCGGGCACGGGCGGAGATTGGGCTGTCACGCGGTGTGTTGCGTGGTTTCGGCATTCGCTATGCTGGCGGCGGTCGGGAAGGGCCACGCCGGGTGGTTTTCCTTCTCATGGGCCGTGTCAGCCGGAGCGTCAGTTTCCGGTGCCCTGGCTTCGTCCGCGTTGGCGACCTGTGCGTTTTCCGCTTCATCCCCGTCAGCCTCATCGTCCGGGGCGTTCATCGCGCCGAGGGCCCGGATCGGCGGAACTTCCCGATCGGTGAGGATATCCGGGAGCCATGCGGACTTTGCCAGCCGCAGTTCGGCAGCAGCGGCGGCATCGCCTTTTTTCATCTTGCTGAGGTCAAGGGCAATCCTGGGCGAGACCGCCTGCATGGCGACGTCCACGATGCGTGCCTTGCTGACGTGGTCAAAATACGAGGCGCGGGTTGCCGTCCAGTATCGGGTCATGTCGAGCTGTAGCGCGTTGCTCAGAGCGTTGAGGGCGTGGGGGCCTTCCGTGCCGGTCACGCCGTCGAGCAGGGTGCCGGTGCAGAAGGCGAGCAGGTCCAGCAGCGTCGTGCCAGCATCCTGCTCGATCAGCCACGGCAGCAGATCGGCGAGATTCCTGGGGAGGGCCGCGAGCCACTGCTGGCGCTGTGCGCCGATGATGCCCCATGCGGTGCTGGCGGACAGATCGTCGGCGGCCTTCAGCAGCGCATCGTGGTTGCTGGTCGCGTTGAGTTCCAGACACTCCCGGCTCGACACGACACTATACCGCTCGGGGAAAGCGACCGGCGCGAGCCGGAACAGCAGCGCCGCGAGCGCGACGGACGGTTGCGCGATCAGTTCCGCATGGATGGCGGCGGTGCGATGGGCGCTCAGACGCTGGCAGAGCTTTGCGCTGTGAACCGGTGGGGACTTCGGGTTCGCCTCCTTGAGTGTGGCAACGGCGTGCCCGGTCGTCGCTGCACCCATGCCCCGCGCGGCATTGCTGTCATGGCGTACCAACCCGCGCTCGATGACAAGGTCGCCTTGCGGGTCGAGGATGATGAACGCACCGGCTTCGGCCATCTGCTGCGTGCTCCATGCCTGCGTGCGCATTTCGAGCGCCTGAATCGCGGCGGTGACGGTGTTCAGTTCGGTTTCGATCCGTTCGCCTTCCTCATAGGCGTTTTCATCATCCTCCGAAAGTGCGTCGTACTGTTTCGCGAGCGCGTCCTGCCGTGCGGTCAGGACATCCATTTCGCGCTGCTCATCCTCGGTATACGCGCGGTCGATCGGAGCGAGCCTGTCGTAGTGGTTCAGTTCGAGTACGTCACGCTCGATGCGCGTTTCGGTCCAGTTCCACCCCTCTGCGCGGACTTCCCCTGCCACGGTTTCGAGTTTTTCGCCCGCCAGACGTTGCAACAGTTCCGTGTCGGCGATGAATCCGGCATTTTCAGTGTCGCTGAACAGGTCGCGCCGGACAAAGCCGCCCGCCGTCTCGTAGGCGGCGAGTCCGACGAAGCGCACCAGACGGCTGCGGCTCACGTCAATCTCGGCTCGCGTGATCGCCTGACGGAGATACTGCGACGCGCGCTGCCAGTCGTTCGGCGCATCGAACCAGACGCGCTCCTGCGTTTCGTGATCATCGGCCAGTGCGAGCGCAGCAAGCTGGTCGAGGGTAATGCCGTCCTCACGCAGTAGCGCGAGCAGCTTCGGGGACACGCTGGCGAGCTTCATGCGCCGCCTGACCGTGAGCGGTGAAGCCGAAAAGAGCGCGGCGATGTAATCGATGCTGCGGCCTTCCTCAGCCAGCATCCGGTAGGAGCGCAACACGTCGAACGGGTCGAGTCCTTCACGCTCGCTGTTCTCGATCAGTGAAATCGCGAGCGCCTCGCCTTCACTCACGATCCGCACGGGCACCGGATAGTCGGCGGCGATGTGCTTCTGCTCGAATAGCAGGTCAAGCGCGGCCTCGCGGCGCTGGCCCGCGCAGACACCATACCGGCGTTGCTTGCCGCGTGATCCTTTCATTTCATGAACGACGAGATTTTGCAGCAGGCCCTTCGCAAGGATATTGGAGGCGAGACCGGGAATGCCGGACAGCGGCTGCGTGCGCGCATTGAGCGGTGAGCACCGCAGGCTGGAATACGGTACGGTCACGATGGGTTGTTCGTTGCCAAAGTGGGTTTCGAGCAAGGCGGTTGATTCGGCAGCACCACGATCGGTGGTTTCGGTTTGGGTTTGCATGACTGACTCCAGAAAATTGAAAGGAAAGTTCCGGGTCGCGTTTCTTCCGAACCCCGTCAGGACAGGACCCGGATAGGAGTCCTGACAGGTGAGGTTGGATTGGGGCGACGTGGCGTCGCCCCTGGCGCTTACGCCTTCATCTTGCGCATGGCGTCGGCCAGCATCCAGAGGGCGCGATTGAGTTTCACGTTCTGGTCGATGCCGGTGACAGGGCGCGTGGAGATCGCGCGACCGGTCCGCGAGCGCCCGTGCAGTCCGCCTTTGGTGAGGTTTTCCTGCACCCGGTTGAACACCGTCCAGAGATCGTCGCGGCGATCCTCGAAACGGCGTGGGGCGAGTAACTGGCTCTCGGTGACGGGGGCGGGGGCTTCCGCGTCAGTCGGGTCGTAGCGCAGCGCGAGGGCGGAACGGGCAAACGCGTGCTGTTCATCGCGGTCCAGTTCGATGCCGCGCATGCTGTCCTTCTGCTCGCGGATCAGGTCGAAGCCGTCGAGCACGTCGAACGCGCCATCGATGACGTTCCGTGCGATGTTGCCTTTGTGCGGTATGCGGATATCGCGCACGCTGTCGCCCGCGACCATGCCGTTCTGGCAGACGAAACGCAGCACGCCAGCCAGCATCTGGTAGCTGCTCGTGCCGTCGTGCGAGTTCAGGAGTACGACCTCGTTGGCTTCGTCCCCGACGATCTGGCTGGCGTGGCGAAGCCGGAGCATGTGTTTCGTGTACTCGCGCTTGCCCGGATCGCGCACGCGGCTCTGGCAGACCATGAACGGCTGGAAGCCTTCGTAGCGCAGGCCGCGCAGCACATCGATAGTGGGAATGTAGGTGTAGCGTTCGGAGCGACTTGCGTGCTTGCCGTCCGCGAAGATGGACGGCGCGACGCGACGGATCTGCTCGTCCGAGAGCGGGGAATCGGCGCGCAGCATCGGGGAGCCGTAACGGAATGAGGAAGCGAGTTGCATGGCACTCTCCACAGAAAAAAGTTGAGTTACGGGCGGTGGGATGGCCTTGCCGCTTGCGCGCGAAACCTTCCTGGTGGAACTCGGGGTTGGCTTCTGCTTTGCCTGACGCCCTGTTTCCTGCCCGTGCGACTCAAGGAGCCGGGAGCGGGACGGTGTCAAGGAATAAGGCGAGGGATGGTGCGGGCAACACGGTCCCTCGCCCCTTGATTCCGTCCCGCTCCCGGCTACGGTCGCGGGAGAGGGCAGGAAAAAGGGTGTCTGGCAGAAGATGCCAAGGTCGAGAGCGACGGGGCGAATTGCGATGCCTTGGTTATTCACAGTTTTTGGGGGCAACGCTGTGAATAACTTCCGGCGAAGGGGCGTAAGTAGTTGAGGGGTATTGGAGTTCCCGGTGCGTCTCGCGGCAAGCACGAAACGGGTCAGGACTGGGTCATTTGATGTATCTGGGTCGTACTCCTTCAGGATCTACATCGGCACTAAGAGGTAGCAGCACCTATACCGTCGGTGACTTGAGAACAAGGGGACCGGCATCGTGCGTCAGTGGCGCTTGCCGGTTTGTTGGCGCCGATGATCAACGCACGAGGTCGGCGAATGGGATGCGCGGGTATCGCGCGAGCGTCGCATGTGAGTCTTGCTGTCAAGCTGCGCGAGCCAAGATCCCACGCACTGGAATAGCGGCGAAGGGCAGCTAGGAGTATGGCGCCCGCCCAAGTTCTGGACGGCTTGAAAAAGGCATCGGCGGTACCCTGCAACACTCCGCTTTCTTTCATCCGGATTACCCGGCTGTTCGACAGCGACAAAACGTCCAGCGTCGAACAGTGACGGAGTATTCCGATGACCCAGCTCGTCCGTACGGCCGCCTACGCGGCATCCCAGCACCTTGCTCAGCAAGGGCTGGTGGTAAAAGGCTCCCACCTTTCCGAAGTAATTGCGGCTCTCCTCGGTTACGGCACGCATGCGGCGCTGACCGTCGACGAGGCCAATCTAGCACTCGACTATCACCTGGACGATGCTGAAATCCTTGTGCTCAATCGGCCGATGGGCGAGGGAAGGGCTCGTCAGGAGGGGATGGGCATGTCGAGCATGGTCGCGGCGGCGGTGGTCACGACATGTATCGAGGCATTGGTTGCCAGCGCGGCTCCCACGCCGGTCTTCGTCGGTATTGCAGATTTCTACGATGCGCACGCCCGCCAAGCGTTGGCCGAGGCCATCTATGAAGCCGACGATGTGGCGGATGTCATGGCAGGAAGCAACGCCATGTTCCCGGAGGAACCGGAATTGCCCGAAGAATGTCCACTGACCACGGACCTCTGGACTGCGGCCGCAATCTGGACGATCGAGGCCGATGGCGAGATGACCGGGGAGTATGACCCGGATGGTGATCGCATGTTCAACGGCGACACACTGCAATGCCGTGGGTGGCTGTCCTTCCTCAAGGCGGGCCGGGCGGGATTGTTGATGCTCGACAGCGGCGGAGGTGCGGCGGCCGACGATAGCTGGCGCGACGCCGGAAGTGACGACGATCAGCCCTAAGTCGGACCGGTCAACCTGACGGACGAATCGGCGTCGTCCCAGCGGTGCAACCGCCGCTCGGGATTACGCCGATTGCGCATGGCAACGTCAACCGGTGCGTGCAAGATGGTTCTTGAGCAGAAATCAGCGCATGTTGAGCGCGAAGGAACGCCAGAGGCGCGTCATCTGGTCTTCGGGAATGCCGATGGGCGGTGGGCATTTGGACTCAGGAAACGAAACACGCCTGCGAGCCATTTTCCGCTTCGACAGATACCTCGCCACTGATGCGCAGGAACGCAATCGCCGAGACCCAACCCGAACGGTCGTAGGTGACCGGATTCGGCAGTCGTGCAGCGACATCAGCGGCGACATCGACCGCTAACGTCTCCAGCGCGACGCGCGCGTTCATCAGCGACGCGTTGTAATCGGGTGGTGTCGCACCGAATGATTCGGCTGAGGCGGTGATCCTGGCGACGATGTCCTGCCGACGAGGCCGCCTGAGTTTAGCAATGGCTCAATCAGGTCGTCATTGATCGGCATCGCATCGGCAATCGATGGGGCGGTCTGAAGAAGCCGCTTGTCCCGGACGAGGTATCCATCTAGAAGCAGGCATTGCATCAGGTCGTGCAGGCGTTCGTCAAAGCGATACTTGGGATTTACGCGAGCACGCAGGTCGCCTTGAGTCGCCACGACCTCGGCTAGTACCTGCATCAGAATATTTTCATCGAGCACCTGCAGGCTGACCGATAGGTCAGCGAGCAGTGCGTCGACCATAGTGTGAGATGCTGTCCGTACTTGCTCAGCAGCACTTCGCTGACCGCCGCTCCTTGCAGGGCCAGAAATTGGGCGAGCGAAAGGCGGGTCCGTTTCCCAAGCATGCTGGTCGTTCCCCCCTGGACGATGGCCTCGGAGTAGCACAATGCTATGTGGTCATCGGTAAGGCCGCACGAATTCCACCACACACAACGCGTGAAATCGAGAAGTGTTGTGCTGGCGTTCGCCACGCTGGCGAACGGAAATCGCGACGAAGCACCCGGCGCGGCTCGTCCTTCACAAGAGCGAATAATCAGGTCGCCGGGAATCGGAGTAAACCTGGTCTAAGTGGCCTGCTCTCGGGCAGCAGCTTCCTGATTTTCCAGATAACGTCCATACGCAAACAGCATCGCCCTGGCGAAACTTATAACCTGTGTTCGCTGTTCCTTGGTCATCGGCCGCAACGGGGCAGGATGCTTGCCGTTGTGCCGACCGCCTTCGACGGCGCCATCATTGAAGATTTTGCCGAAATTGCTCCATTCGGCTTTGGTGAGATTAAGGGCTTGGCGGGCTAACTCCTCCTTGCCGAATTTCTCGGTGACTGCGTCACGCACATCGTACAGGTGGTTGATAGCATGTTCATCCGCACCAAAGGCGAGACTGAAACTTTCCCAGGCGCGGCGGAAATAATCGTCACCTAGATGCTTCACGAAGCTGGTACTGGTGATCCGCAACTCATCCTTGGCGTCTTGGAGCGCTTGTCGTGCCTGTTCCGCCTCAGCTTCTTTGGCATCGAATACAACGTTCCCATCAGCGTCCTTGACGCGTACGTTGAGAACACCGACGCCTACGTTGACATGGTAAGGGGCGATATTTCGACAGACGCCATCCTTCACGAACTCCTCGAAGTACATGCTGAACTCCATGCCACCAGACAGGTGTGTGTGTCGAACGCCTGCCAAGGCTCGAATGAGCTGCCTGAAGGTGGGCAGCTTGTCTTGCGTGAAGCGCATTAGCTGCGCTTCCTCATAGTCGCTCTCTGCGTAGAGCCAATTCCAGGTCGTATCGACGGAGGCAATCCTCCCGTCCATGTCCGGGATTGGCATAGGTATCCTGCGGATGAAGAGTCGCCAGCCGTGAACCTCAAGTCCGCTTTCAGGAATGAGTTCGTCGAAGAAATTGTTGGGATTCGGACAGGCCCTTATCTGGACGTAGCTATTCATCGCACGCTCACTGGTGTCAATCATAGTCGACTAGAGCGTGGGATCATACCAAGCGACAGTAGATTGCCGTACGGATTTGTATTCGCGATGCGTCATTGGTTGGTAGGTGAGCCGCACGATGCGTGCGAACAGGAGGGCGACGTAGTACTCGAGGCGTTCGTCTGTGCGTTCTCACCGAGCGGGCAGGGCCAGGTGCCGCATTCTCGCAAGGGGCATTGCCAGAATTATTCGAGTCTGGATCCCCCGGTAGAAGGATTCGGGTGGGTCGATTCGGCTTCGACTCGAGTTGCGCTGCGATCGAGTTCGTCGATGACGGTCTGCGCCCATTCTCGCCAAACCGCGTAGCCTTCCATCGCTTTTCCGCCGTTTCCGAGTCTGGCGTCCAGCATGTCAAGGTATGAGCGCAGTACGGCCGCCTTACCCCAGCTCTTAGCTTCCGCAACGAGCTCGGCTTTCCGCTGCCGCTCCTGTTCTGCTCTTTGCTGGGCCTCTTTGCGCTGCCGTTCTTCCTCTTGCCGCCGAAGCTCGGCGGCTTTCCAATCCAGATCACGTTGAGCCCACTCCGCTACCGCAGCCACCGAGCGCCTATATCGGAGTTCGATCACGTCAAAGATGCGCTCAAGCTGTAGCTCCAGCAATTGATCCCTGTGGTCTGCAATTCCGGTTTCACCAAGGCCCTGCTGCTCGACAAATAGAGTGAGAAGACCGGACGGCGTCAGTCTTTTTACCTGCTCAGTCTTTCTATCCCAACTGCGTATTCTTTGGCGCAAGCCGGCATCCAGTTTTTCGACTATGCGTAGCTGAACGTATGCCTGCTCGCGCGTTAGTCTGAGTCTGGAGTCTCCTTTCTCCATTCTGACTGAATATCCACTACGCTCGGCCTGCCAGCAGATGATGTTGAGCAGTGCGAGACCGCGCTCATAGCTTAGCAAAGAAAGCCGGGCTACAGATTTCCGGTGCGTTGTGGCGAGTAATTGACCAGCGTCACAAAAATATTCCCAGTTTCCGCGAGAGTCCAGATGGGCCGGAGGTCGCTTCCCCGGATGCGCTCGTTCCCAATCGTCTTTCAGCTTAAGTCGTCCCGCGTTGTCGGCGTCGTCTTTCATGCGCTTGCGTAGCCCTTCGATGGCGTCATGCCAGCGCGTGGGCGTCCGGGCTACAGCGCTCAGTGAAGCTTTTTGAGACGGGGCTTCAGGCAGCGGCTGTGGGTGTGTGGGCTGCTCAGTCGTACGTGGCCGTCGAGCCCGCTTACGCGGTATATCTGTTGGCTTTGGGCGTTCTATCCACTGCGGCAGGGGTGGTCGCTCGATCGCATATCCCATTTCTACGCGTGTCCAATGTCCCTGTTCGGGTACCGGGATTTGCAGGTCGTTGCATACGCGTCGGATATCCGATCCAGAAAGGCCGTACTTCGTTCCGAGATGCTTCATGGGAGTTGACCAGACATCTTCGTAAAGTTGCTCTCGATCAAAGGGAGCCAGGTGACCGATGTCTTGCATGATTTGTTTCCCTTTGATCGCCGAATGTGCGCTTCTGCGGAACTGTCGATTCGATATGTAGAGTGTGGTGTGAGCACGAACGGCCGTCATACGGACATGTTATTGTCGACGCCGCCTGCCATGTGCAACAGAAGACAATCTTATCAAGGGAAGCTGACTGAAGCGCCCCATGCTTCCAGCTTCGTCGGAGTTAGCTAATTCAAGTGGCTCGCGCAGCACGAAAGCCCGGCCCGCAACATATGTGAGGGGCGTCCGGATGCGCTTGCTAGAATACCGCACGGAACAATTGGCTGATTTAGCGATACCTGTACTATCCGAATAGGAATCCGCAATGTACATTCTCGATACCTCGGCAATTCAGGGAATTGCGAGGGCCAAGCTGGAGCTCGTCGCAGCTAAGGCAGATATTTCGGTCTCAACTTTTTCTGTGCTTGAACTCGGGAGCCATCTCCATGAGGAGGCCCGCTATCTACGGGCTCGGGGAAATTTTCTCAAGTGCGCAATACCCAGCATGCTCGAGGACCCGTTCGTGCTTTTGTCGCAACGGACCGGGACGCAAGCCAACCCGTCCAGGCGCGAAGATCAAATTGTCCTTGATCAGTTGCTTGAGGCGGTTCGGCAATCCAATACCTTGGCGGAACTGGATCAAAAGACTGTGACCTTTCCGGATGGTGCGGTTGCGTCCTGCAAAGGAGTCGGTGCTCGGATCGCCAGTGGGCTGGCTAACGAGGAGGCAGAGTTTGTATCTCACATTCAATCGCTGGCTACCGTCATACAGCTAGATCCAGAACTGAACGGGCAGCATACCCTGCTACCCGAAAATCTGGCTGCATGCCTGATTAGCGTAATACGTCATTTGAACCCTGGTTTCAATGGAGATATTCAATCACCAGCGTTTCTTGCGACCGTTCCCTACGCAGGCTACCTGATACATCGACTGTATAAGTACGCCAATGCTCGGCCGATCAACGAAGTAACCCTGAACGTTGACACCAACGACTGCGAAGATGCTTATATCGCGTCCTGTCTTGACATTTGTAGGGGGGACACGCTGGTCACGAACGACACTGGAACGATCGAGGCACTAAGAAATACAATTTCCGCCTTAAATACGGTATTGCAAGCACCTATCGGATCGTCTCACGTGATGTCAAATGAGGAATTCCTTAACGCCATGGGCATTGGCCCTTCAGGTCAGGCGTCTGCTGTGCCATGATGGCGAACTCATGGGGGCACGAACTGATATGGCCCGTATGGCGGAGTCGGATTTGCGGTCTGGTATATGACGGTGGCGTCCAGCGCGACAGGCTCAGCCAAGCGGTTTTCTCCAGTTTGCGCAGCAGGTGAGGGCCAGAAATTCGGGTTCCGGAATGCGGATGATTCTGCGAATGTTCGCCGCGGGTAGTCTACTCACGATGTAGCCTTCACATTCCACAGGTTCGGTGATCTGATGACCTTGATGAGCAGAAATCGGCGCGCAATACTTCGTGGCTCTGTAGTTCAAACGATAGCGTGCACATCTCACATCTCACATCTCACATCTCACAGCTGGGAAACTGTGACAAAAAAACGGACGTGCCTCAAGGTATCCATAGGTCATCAGGGCCGCGATAGCTCAGATCGAGATGGCCGTGCTCCTGCGCCACAGTGGCGCGAACGAGGCCACGGCGGTTGGGATTGAGCGGATGGTTGAGGGCGCCTCGCAGCGTTCCTTCGGCTGACAGCACGATTGGTTGTCCATTCCAATGGTAGACCGTCATGGGAGTGCCGGGCGGCGGAGGAACCCCATGCCATTGCACTTGTGCTCGATACCGGCGCTCAGCCCATGTCCGACCATCGAAAGGGGCGAAATCCCGCGTGAAATCGAGCCACAACGCTCTGGTTTCCGCGGTGGGCCAATCAGGTTGAGTGGACAAGGCTGTGACGAGCGGTGATCGCAGCCAAGCGCGGAGTTCCCAGCCAGTGGTAAATGTTGCGGCCGTGTCATTCACCGCCTTAATGGCGGAGAGCCGCGAATTGAAACCGGACTGAATCAGGATGGAGGCGGAGCGATTCATCGTTCCGGTTTCTACTGCGGGCACAGCCAGGCCGACTTCGTAGTCATTCAGCGTTAGCCCAAAGTCACCGACTACATCACCATTCGCAATCGCGCGTACCCGCACCGCTTCCATCGCCCAAGGCAGGCGATAGACGAGGCCACCTTCGATGAACTGCAGCGCGTCGCCTTCCTGTCCGGCGACGAGGTCAGCGAGCGGCTGCCCCAGGAGCCAGCACCGCAGAATGTGCCGCCAGTTATCCGGAAACGGATCAGGCGTGAAGGGATAGAAGCCGAAGACGCGCTCGGCGAGCGCTGTAATCGCCTGGATGGCCGCTTCCGCATCAGACACAAGGAGTGAGGCATTGGCCTGGACGAGTAGAAGGTTAGCTTCGGGCGCTACGGCATCAAGGGCACGCCCCGCCTCAAGGCCAAGACCAGCAAGGAAATAGCCTCGGCGAGCGGCCGGCGTGGAGCGTGCCCAAATGTAGCGGCTGCGGGTCAGGAGTGTGGTTCGAAAGGCTTGTTGGTTGGCAGCGTCCTGGCGCACGAGCCGTCTCTGCCACAGCGATGACTGGAGGGCTGCATCCAGTGCTGCTTCGATACCATCATCGGGGACGTCTATGTCGCCGATCAGGCCGAGGATGGCGGTATCGAGGGTGGGGAGATTGCGTTCCCATTCCTTCAAGGCGCGATCGCGCTTGTCGGCCCTCTCGCCGATGACCTCAGGGAAAGTCCATGCCTCAGCGTTGTTGACCACATACTCCATCAAATTCTTGAGGTCACCGCCGACGCGGGCGTGCATGCGCACAAGTAGACCCACGATGAGCTGGATAAGGCCACTTTCCATCTCGCGTGCGCCTAGGTCTTCAATTAATTCGACCCAGTCATTGTGCTTCTTGTTTCGCACATCTTCGAATATGGGAAAGAGCACCAGGCCCTCGACGTCGACATAGGCGCGTCCAGCGCGGCCTATGACGTTCTTGAATTCCGAAACCTTGATTCGCTCTCCGTTGCGGTAAAGCGAGTGCATAACGATGACCGTTGCGGAGAGATTGAGCCCTTGAGCGAGCGTTGGTGAAGAGATCGTGACCTTCAGGACACCATCACGCAGGAGTCGCTCAACTTCTTTGCGATAAGCTGTGGGCAACGCTCCGTGGTGTAGCGCGACGCCGAGCCGGAGGCATTTGAGAATGTTGCTCTCTACTCCGAGCCATTCTTCTCCAAGCGCGATAGCCGTTTGCAGGACGGCAGGGGCGTCAGTGAGCAAGGATCGCAGCGCGCCTCGTTCGTGCAGATCGACAATCGCCTCAGCGAAGGGTTCGACGCTGCGTCGTTGGGGGCAATAGATCAGAACGGTCTGACCGTCGTCGACAAGTCGCCATGCTGTAGCGATGCTCAATTCCTGTTGATCGTTCGGGAATGGGCGTGTGCGCCGCCTCTTGGGTCGAACAAAAAGCGGAGGCGCAACGCCAGTCAGGAAGCGAGGAACGAAGGGGCGCTCCTCGCCGACGCGAAGATTCAGGCGTGCGGTGGGGGAGTTCCAGATTACTTCGCCGAAGCGTAGTCGAGTAGGGCGCCAGTCGTGCTTGATTGGGCCACCGGGATGATCGCGACGCAGCCACGCGGAGAAATCCTCCAACTGGTCGCCATCGGGCAGAATGGCCGACAGGCACACAATCCGACGTTGATCGGCGTCTGGCCGGCGAAGAAGGCGCTGAATCTGAACCTCATAGCGCACTTCGCGTTCGCCAGGTCCGATCATATGGCCTTCGTCGAATACCAGCAGGCCAACATCGTCGAGAAGGGATGGATCGTTGCGCAGGGCGAAGTCAAGCTTCTCAGGCGTTGCGACGACAATGTTCCGTCCGCGTATCGCGTCCTCATCGAATCCAGAAACTCCGATACTGCCGTAGAGAGCAGAGATGGTTTTCCCGAGCGGGCAGAAAGTGCGCTGGAGGGTGCTTTCGGTCTGAGCTGACAGGGCGCGCAGCGGGGTGACAAAAATGACCCGGCGGTTCGCTGCCAGGCAGCGAAGAATGCAGAGTTCAGCGATTCGCGTTTTTCCTGCACTGGTCGCTAGTGACACGACGAGATTGTCCGTCTGGTCCACGGCGCGGGTAGCGGCGAGGATTTGGGATGGCCAGAGATCCACCTCGGCTTTGGGACGGCATCCGAGCGACGCAATGAACATTTCGCGGAGGTTCGTCCAGTCGGCTGCGGCTCCCCCGGCAGGGTGCAGTGGCACCTTCTCATGAAAACTGTTCGACCAGAGATCAGATAGAAGATGGATCGCGACGCGATGTGACCACCACTGCGGTAGGAGATTAAGCTCCGCACATATGCCCAGGTTCTCCCGGAGTATGCCAATAGCACGCTCGACGAGTTGTCGCTCACCGCGCTCCAGCGCGAGCAGGAACTGAGCAAGCGCGCCGAAGAAGATGTCTGTTAGGGCGAGATCGAGACCTTCGAACAGGAAGTCGTGACCATCGCGCTGAAGGTCGCCAGCGACATTTTCTTGTCCAAGGCGTTCCTGAAAAAGGCCAGCGATCCGAGCATCGGAACCTTGACCATCGAGACGAAAGGCGTAGACATGAGCCCGGAGGGTAGCGATATCTCGCCGCATGAGTAGTGCGAGAGCTCGTTCGACCGGCGAGAAATTCTCGTCTGCAGCGACGATGGCGAGCAACGAATACGCGCGTGCCGACAGGTGGGCGAGATGGTAGCTGGCGGCCGCCATGACGAAGTGAAAGTCTCGATCCACTTCTCGGCGGTTGCCTTTCGCCATGACGGCCTCGAGGGCGGTCGCCGCCTGTTCAAAAGCTAGACGGGCCTGACCCGGATCGCCGCCCATCTCCAGGAGGCGCAGGCCGAGGTTGAGGAGGGCATAGCCGTAGCTGTGAAGGTCGAAGCTGAGCTGGGGCGAAAAGGCCGGCGCGTCAGCTGGCAGGATGCCATCCCGCCAGATCATTGCACGCGCCTGGCCGCGTGCGATCAATCGACCGCGGAACCCAGCGGCCGCGGCTTCGGTGATGGCTTGTCCGATTGCGTCAGGGGTGGTTGCCATTGGCGATCACTTGTGTGTAGACCGCACCGATAAAAGCGGCGTGTCCATCGACGTGGAGGCCAACGCCCCATTGGGTGATTGGACCGGGATACGCCTGCAGCGACTGCTCCAACAGCGCCTGTGGTGCGTTACCGGAGAAAGTGAACAACAGATGACGTACGTTATCGACGGGAATTCCATGTCGGAGGAGCGCGTCGTCGATTGCGTCCGCTAACGGAAGATCCGCGAGGTCGAGCAGTCTCGCAGAAATGAAAGAGAGGGCGTGAGCGGACGGAAGACCGCCATCCTTGTCAAGTCCGGCCCGCGCCTCTGTAAGGGTCTGTGCGCGCAGATTATTCCGGCTTTTGGCCTCGGTTTTCAAGAAGCGTAGACGTTGGGTCTCGGGATCGAGGATCATGCCGATAACGTCGTCACCGCGCATCGCCATTTCACGATGATCTTTCCAGCGAAGCCGCTTTACCGGAGCGCGATAGCCGCTTTGGGAGTTGATCCATTCCGTCGCATAGATTTCGCCAAGATCGCCGGACCTGATTTGTGGTGTTTGGGGCAACAGGTCAGTCACCATCCTCGCAGCTTCGACCTTCCCCAGGCGCGCCAGTGCGCGGGACACGCGCTCTTCCGCCGCGTAGTGACCAGGCACGGTGGACGCGGTCAACTGGATACCAGTGGGAACATCTGCCGGCCTGCTGGTAATGACCCGGACATAGTGATTCCCAATGGGAGTGTCGGCAGAATCGCACCAATCGTTGAACTGAACCATGTTTGCCGCCTTTCAGGCTCAGTTTGGAAAGAGGTCGCGTACGCGCAGGAAGGGCGCACCGGTTTCTGCCGCGCCACGGACCTTGCGGGTTAGAACCTCGTCAAGCGAAATTTCGCGGTTGAGCATTTCATACAGATCGTAGCCATCCATGCAAATCACGCGTTTGCCTCGGCCAAAGGCAGCGAGGCCCTCCTCAGTGAAGCCGCTATTGCTTACAAACAGGCTACGGGTCCAGGCGGCCTTCTGCTCGATCTTCCCATGGAAGACATGAAGTTCGCCGACACCTATCGGCTTTCCGTGCCATTTCGCCTCGACCAGATACGTCTCGTTGCCAAACTGGAAGCTGCCATCGATCTGTTCGCCCCGAAGGCGGAACGGATCTTGGGGCGCCAATCCATAGGCGTCGAACAGATCCCGGAGGAATTTTTCGAATGCGTAACCGCGTGCATGCGGTTCCAGAGACGTAATGCTTAGCAGGTTGCCCTTGATCTGGGCAATCTTTGCCTTGTCGAAGGCAGGGCTGGCTGGCGGAGTTGGGGGAGTGTTGTCCGGGCGTCCCTCCAACCGATTGATGAGCGAGCGTAGCTTTCTTCCAGCGTCTTCAAGTTTTTCCGGCTCTTTGGTGCGGGCGCGAAGAGCCTCTCGATACTGCCAGAGCGCATCGAGTGTCCGGATAGCGGTTGGTTTGTCGACATTCTGGAGGAAGTAGCGAAGGCGCTTTGCCTTTGAGTTCCCTCCCTGCGCGTAGCGTGGGTCGTCGATATTGACACCCAGTTCGCTCGCGAAAAACTGAGCGAAGGTGCGATCAGTAAAGTTCAGGACGTAGCCGCCGCCCATGTCGAACAGATCATCGATCAACATCATATCGACGGTGCGGATGGTATCCATACTTTCCCTTCCCCCGGAGGGTTGGCCGCCTGCCCCTCTGAAATCCCTAAATCCCTGGCTGACAGCTGGATGTCAGCATAAGCCGGTGCCTATTATAAATAGTGTCTGATAACTGGTGCCCCAAGGCTGTCTGCCGTGAAGGACGGGAAATCCCCTGGAGGGCGGTTCGGTGGTCCGCACCTTTGCGCGGCAGACAATTCCGGGCTGGTCAGCACGGACTTTTGCCACAATAGTCTGCCCAATTTTCCATCAATCGCATTTATATCGGAATAGCTCGCAGCGAACGTATGACGCTTCGGCTTTGTCGGGCAATTTGTGAGACAGGGCAGCCGAGACCGTTTCGCGGTGTGTGACGTGTTCCCGCCGGCCCAATCGCGGAACGTTGAGCGAAATCCGTGGACGATCGCGTAATCGGAAGAACTGTCCATTCACTTTTGCGGCGACTAGCGGCCGTCAAGGTCATCGCTTCCAGAGAAACGGTGTAGTAAGCTGCTTAAGAAAGCTGGCCTTTTGAGCACGCGGGTGGTCCAATAACCGGGGGATGGGGATGCATTTGAAAAAGCTGGTCGTCCGCAATTTCAGGCGGCTACGCAACGTCGTGATCGATCTTGCATCCGACATCTCGATTTTCGTCGGCGCGAACAACAGCGGCAAGACATCAGTTGGGCACGCCCTCCAGTTGTTCACCGGAGGCGGTCGTTTCAACATCCACGACTTCAGCGCCGAGCTTTGGCCCGACATCGTCGCGTTCGGTGAGGGCGAAGGCGAAGGCGAATCGTCCTTGCCTCAGATCGAAATCGACATCTGGCTCGAAATCGGCCCGGACGATGTTCACCGTGTCATCGATCTTCTGCCCAGCCTGGCTTGGGAGGGCACGCTGGTGGGGATGCGTGTCGCCTACGCGCCCAGAAATCCTGCGGAGACGCGGGCGCGCTATGCGGAAGTGCGTCAGCGCGCGCTCGATGCAGTCGCAAAGAATGAAGACGGAGCGCCAGTCTTTGACCCATCGCCACGTAACCTGCGGGAGTTCCTCCGCGACAGGCTGCACGACGAATATGAGCTATGTCATTTCGTACTGGATCCTGCACGTTTCAGCGCGAATATGATCCCAGAGGATGGCTATGCCCCGGCCCCGCTAACCGGTCGCGACCGGAGTGGGCGTGAGATCTTGAACGGTCTTCTTCATATCGACTTCTTGAACGCGCAACGCCATCTCTCGGACGGCCCTGGTGGCTCGCGCGCCGAGGATCTCTCCCACGTGCTCAGTCGCTTCTATGGACGCAACCTCGAACAGAAAGGCGAAGATATCGAGGCGTTGCGTGCCCTGGCAGCGTCAGAGGTCTCGCTCAATGAGCATCTTGAGCGGGTGTTCGAGCCGACGCTTAAGAGCTTGTCGAAGCTAGGTTATCCGGGTCTTTCAAACCCGCGCATGATGATCCGCTCGGCGCTCGACCCGGTCAAGATCATGAACGGGCGCGATGGTGCGATCGTCCACTATGCACTGGGTGGGGATGACGGGAATCCCGACCCGCCCACTTTGCCCGACCACTATAACGGCTTGGGCTTCAAGAACCTCATTTTCATGGTTGTCGAACTGCTCGATCTTCACGCCCAGTGGCTGGCGATCGAGGGGAGCCGTCCGCCGGTCCACCTGATTTTTGTCGAGGAGCCCGAGGCGCACCTTCACGCCCAGCTTCAACAGGCCTTCATCCGGAAAGTGATGGATATCCTCGCGCTTAAGGACGAGGACCGCACGCACTATACGAGCCAAGTCGTCGTCACGACCCACTCGACTCACATTCTTTACGAACGAGGCTTCCGGCCGATTCGCTATTTTCGTCGGAGCCGTTTGCAGAATGTACCGACCTCGGATGTCCTCAACCTATCGCTCTTCTACGACAGCACTGACCCGGACATTCGGAGCTTTCTTGAGCGCTATTTGAAGCTTGCGCACTGCGATCTCTTTTTTGCCGACGGCGCCGTGCTGGTCGAAGGCAATGTTGAACGGCTGCTGTTGCCGCAGATGATCGCCAATGCGGCGCCGCGACTGCAATCGACCTATCTCACCGTCCTAGAGATCGGCGGGGCGTTCGGCTTCCGATTCAAGACGCTGATCGAGTTTCTCGGCCTCACGACGCTTATTATCACCGACCTTGACAGCGTGTTTGGTCCACTGGCGCAGGACGGCGAGGACGCTGCCCATGTTCAGCCAGCACACGTGGCGCCGCCAGCTGAGAATGCGGTGGCTCCGGACGCTGACGTCGAAGACACGGACGATGAAGATGAGGATGCGCCTGCGGTGGCGGAGAAGCCCGGTAAGGCGTGCGTCGCCGGCCAACCCGGCGCAGCGACATCCAATCAGACGTTGGTCCAATGGCTACCGAAATGTGCGACGATCGCCGCCCTGTGGGCTGCGTCGGCTGAGCAGAAGATTCAGGCACGGGCGAACGACAATGACGCTTTGGTACGGGTTGCCTATCAGTGCCGGACTGATGTGACCTGGGGCGGAGAAACCTTGGCGCTCGCCGGTCGTACGCTAGAGGAAGCATTCGCGCTCGAAAATCTGGAATGGTGCCAACACAAAGACCGCAAGCCGCTTCAGCTCCGCATCGCTAAGGCTGGCGAAAAGGACCTGGTTACGCTTGCGGAGCGTATCCACAAGCGGGTGCAGGCAAAGAGCTTCAGCAAGACCGACTTCGCGCTCGCCTTGCTCGCCGAGGATCCGGGTAATTGGACGGTCCCGGCCTATATCGCCGAGGGCCTGTGCTGGCTGGAGACCGAGATCGCGCCGCCGTCGCTAGACGATGGTGAAGACGGCGAGCAGCAAGAAGGAGGCGGTCTTGAGCTGGCGAACGGGGTGGTTGTCGCTGGCGATGGGGTGGTTGCGTGACGAGCCGCATTGGCAGTCCCAACACGCAAGCCGACCTGGACGTTCGGGCGTGTCTCGATCGGATGCCGCCGCGCTCGTTCGTCATGGTCGCCGGCGCAGGGTCGGGGAAGACGACCTCGCTGATCAAGGCTATCGCGCATCTGGCCGAGACACGCGGTCCCGCTCTGCGTCGGGCGGGGCAGCAAATTGCCTGCATCACATATACCGAAGTCGCTGTCGGTGAAATTGTGGCCGACGTTGGCGTCTCGCCGCTATTCCACATTTCGACGATCCACAGTTTCTTGTGGTCGATCATCCGGCCGTTTCATATCGATATCGCGACCTGGGTCGCTACCCGTATCGAGGAGAAGATCGCGGAGCGACGCGAACATTACGACAGGCCCCGGACGCAGGAGAGAACGAAGGCGCGTCTTGCACAGGAGATTGCTGATCTGGAGGCCGAGTTGGATGCGATCGGTGGAGTCGGGAAGTTCGTCTACGGCAATGGCAGCAGTTACGCCGAGGGCATTCTCGGCCACGACGATATCCTTAAGCTTGCTCCAGCGTGTGTCGCTTCGCATCCACTGCTGAGACTTCTTGTTGCTAAACGCTTTCCCTACATCTTCGTCGATGAAAGCCAGGACACCAATCCGGAGGTGGTGGAGGCGCTACGACAAATCGCGGGGGACCATCCTGATCTTTGCGTTGGTTTCTTCGGTGACCCCATGCAGAAGATCTATATGAGCAGAGCAGGCGCTGTGCCGTTGAACGACGGCTGGGCGGAGGTCACAAAACCCGAGAACTTCCGCTGCCCGACATCAGTACTTGGGGTCATCAATGCGATCCGCGCCGGTGGCGACCGCCTAGAGCAGGTGCGTGGTCGGACAGTGACCGTTGATGGCATCCAGCAACCCGTCGCTGGCTCCTCTAATCTGTTCGTCCTCCCGGCGGACGGTGAACGGAGCGCGCACCTCGCCGCTGTTCGGCGGTGGTTGGCGGTCGAAACCGGGGATGATCTCTGGCTAAGCGATATGCGGGAGGGCGATGTGCGCCTGCTTGTGCTGGTGCACCGCATGGCCGCCACCCGGCTCGGCTTTCCCAATCTGTATGCCGCGCTCAATGACCGAGCCCCAATGAGCTTGAGTGAGGGTTTGACCGATGGAACAGCCTGGCCCCTCCGCCCGGTTGCCCAGCACATACTCCCGCTTGTCGTCGCGGCGCGAGCGGGGGATCAGTTCACCGTGATGTCGGTCTTGCGCAGCGAAAGCCCGAAACTCGAGCCCGAGCGGCTTCGAGGACAGGCGACGGCACCTGTTCTTAGAGCGCTGCAACAAGCGCTCGACGGGCTTGTGGCGTTATTGGCGGAAGGATCGCAGGCGACCGTGCGAGACGTCTTGACACTTGTGCGCGATAGCGAACTGTTGCGCCTCGACGATCGCTTTGGCGTGCATCTGGTTGCCGAGCCGGTAGACGACGGCAGCAGCGGATTCGAGAACGTTCAGGCGTACCTGGCGTGCGGTGTCGACGAACTCTGGGCTTACCGGCGCTACTTCACCGAGGAATCACCGTTCGCGACCCATCATGGTGTGAAAGGTGCGCAGTTTGAGCGTGTTCTGGTCGTGATTGACGATGATGAAGCTGGCTTCCGGCAATATTCCTATGGAAAGTATTTTGGGTACGTCCCGCTCTCGGAAAGCGACGAAGCCAGGATTGCTTCAGATGAAGAATCCGTACTTGATCGAACACGTCGCCTCTTTTACGTGTGCTGCTCACGAGCGGTGAAGGATTTGGCAGTCGTGGTTTTCGCCCCTGATGTCACGGCGGCCCGCACCGCGATCGTCGGGAAGAATCTATTTCCCGAGGCCGTAATACGGGGAGTGGAGCATCTGGATTGAGGTCATCGATCTCAAAAAACAAAAAGTTCGAGGACTTGGAGCGCATCTAGCTCTGGCATCAGGATTACGGCGGTTATTGAGAGCTATCCGGTCGGCTTCTCTCGATCGCCTATGCTTGCCGCTTCCGGCTGGCATGCGCGTTCACGCAGGGAACGATAGTGACCGGGTGCGATCCAGTAGCGCACAGAACGAACAATTCGCAATCTAACGGGGTGAGGGCTCAGGTTTCTATCTGCTCCGGCAGTTCGCGTGAAGTTGATTTCTGTGTCTGTCGCCTGGCGTGTGCGGCACCCTTTGCATTCTGTTTGGCACGAAAGTGTGGTCGGAGTTTGCCAGGTCAATGTTGTGCTGATTTGTGCAATGCGGGGATTGACTTGTTGTCAGATTTTGATGTCGAGTTTCTCGAGAGCATTTCTCACTGCAGCTTGACCTGGATGCTTGTCGCCGGACCGTACGTGCCTGAACGAAAAAGCATTACCAGGGCATAGAGCTGTCAGTTTTTTGACGATACCGATGACATGCCTAATCTCCGACAGCAATTGATTCAGCCAGTCGAGAAACGTAAGTTCATCGTGAAGCTCGAAAACCAGACCTTGGAAACTTTCTTCTGCATCAGTTTCCGTGCCATCATCTGCTTTCGCAATTCGCGGGCGCCTCTGTATTTCAATGATATAAATTACCTTTTTGGGGCTAACAACGCGCGCTACAAGTATGCCGCGAGGAAGGCGGTTTTCGACATCGAAGAAAAGCCAGTTGCGCTTCCTTGTTGTAATGTCCTTGTCGTCTTTGTCAAACGGTGTAAGCGCAACGAGTTGCGGTGGCTCGCTGCTTCTGAAACCGTTCTCGTGCGTGTACCATTCAACGCTGCGAACCTGATCGGGATGTGACGTTGGTAGTTTTCGGAGAGCCGTCCATATGTCACGTAGTGTACCCTCGGATTCCATTGCCACATGCGCGTGAATGGAAGCATGGCCGGTGTCAGTCCCGGTACCGCGGACTTCTCCACTTGAGAACGAGTCTGGATTGCCGCCATCGCTGCGTTTCCCCGCGGATGTTTCCGCTTGGTAGCGGCGATAATCCTTAACTACCCGCTTTTCTCCCAATACTTCGAAGTCGTCTTCGACCACGTCGGTCGACGCGGCTCCGAACTGCGGGGCATCAGCATCAGTGAGGTCCACGATCTCTGGAGGGCGAACGATGTGACGGCCCGGTGCTCCTTTCCACGCTTCTCCGACGCCGCTGCCTGTCGCCGGATTTTCCGCTTTGTTCGAATTTTCCCTATCGCGCTGTAGTGGAATGCCGCTTGGCTCTGTCAAGCCGTCGACGCGAAGAGCCAAAAACGTCTGGCCATTGTTTATCCAATGGCCACGGACCTTGATTGTTGCCGTGCCCGAGAACCAGGGGCCAACTTTGGGGAAAGTGTACGAGTCGCCGCGTTTGAATGCAGTCCTGATCTGGGTAAAGATGCTCTTTGCTGCGTTGCGCGCGAAATCGTCGTGCAATGCATGGGCGAGGAATACCGTGTCGCCGTTGTGCAGACGCTTGCGTAATCTGATCGGCCAGTACCCTGGCTCGACCGCTGTCGGGTCGAATGGAGCGAAAAAGCGGTCCGCAGCTTCTTCCCAACGATATGTTGTAAGTATGCGAGGCACTTCCTGGGAGCGGCCATAGCATCTGGTCAAAAACTCGATGCATGGGACCAGAAGGTTGCTGCCGTTGGGCAAGCGGAAGCTCATCAACCAATTCCTGTCGCGTTGATACCGGAGCGGGTAGTCGGAACTGGACAGGGGGCTCGGTTCACCTTTATACGAACACTCATCAGGCGAGGTAAAACTCCATTCCCCGGGATTAAACTCGATCTCGGCACGCAGATCTTCTTGTTCAACGTTGCCAATACGAACTCCATTTTGCCAAACCGTCCCAACGCGCAGAATGCCCAAGTGGGTCAACGCCACGTTAATTTGCTGCCATGCTCGGGGTACATTGTCCTTGTCGAGCGTGCGGAGGAACACTGCGACTTTGGGCACGCTTTCATCGCGGCGGTTCTGAACTACGCCGCCAAACCACCAAACCACGACTCTCCCCTGTATCGCGCGGAGATCCTCACTAGGTCTGACATTTCCGGAGACCGGTCGCACGACGATTGCCCCACTAGGAGAGCGATGCTCAACGGACGGACTGGCTTCGGTAGTTTCGGTGAGTGTATCGAGCGACATTGGGGATAAAATCAATTCTTCAGATAAATTCATCCTACCATAGGGACGGAATAGCAAAGACTCCGAGAAGGCGTGCGCGGCGTACTTCCTGAGGCGTCTTTCAACGGCCTGAGCGCGAAGATAATCACCTTGCTTTCCGCTCGCCCATCTCGACATCGGCCTGCCCGCCGTATGCGCTTGTAAAGGCCGATCGACGTGGGTGAAAAGCTGACGTGATAGTCATTTTTAGCGCGCCGTCAACGCGGTGAAGTCACCATCTTTATGGTTCTGACTGTCAAAAAATCGTTCGCGGTACCCAGGGAGGCACGTGCAGTCGCGCGACCGCTCCACGCCTATGAGTGCGATAACGTCATCCGCACTTTCCGAGGGAATCCGCATGCGACCGTCGCGTAGGGCGTGATATAGCGCGTCTACAGCATGTTGGACACCAAGTGTGGCGATGACCGTCGGATGCCGAAGGAGGTCTAGCGACCAGTGCGGCACTAACGCTGGCAGCAGTGTGCTGGCGCGTGTTCGCCCCCTTCGTTCATCAATAACCGGCCGAAGTTGTCTGGAGGCGGCGATCGCAATCGTCGCGGCCTCACCATCGTCCAGCGACGGAGATGTCGATGTAAGTTCGTGAAACATTGGATACTCGGCATCGGTCAGGCTGACGACCGTAACGATTCGATCTGCCACAAGCGCTCGCAGAAAGCTGTACTCGCCATTTTTACGGCTTCTCTCATGTTCCAGTTCTCCTGCGACAATTTCTGGAACGAGAATGTCGTTCGGGATTGCCGAGAGGATTCGTTCACCATATTTGCACGCGTGAAGGTTAATTAGTACGCTGGTGTCGAGAACCCATTGGTTCACGATATCAATCCGGGAGCTTGAGCAGTTCATCCGTATCCCTTTCCTCAAGCTCGATTTGATCGATAATGCCGCGTACCTCCACTCGGCCTAACTTCAGTAGCTCCGCCAATTGTCCTTCCGACATCAATTCGCGTTTCCAGGCAGCATGTGCCATCAGGCTCAGGCGGTGGGAGATGGGGCGGTCGGCATCGCTTTTCGCAGGATCTCGGCGTTCAGTCATTTCGCCGAGAACCTCCCGAGCGTGCTCATCGGTGATGCCGCCATTGTTTTCGAACCAGACCCAGGTACCTTTCTTGGCAAGTCCTAATTCCTCGAGCCGGAGGCAGCACGCCTGCCGCGATATGTTGTACTGTTGGGCCAGGAGAATTATTAGACGCCGGGTCGTCTTGCCGGTAATTTGCTTCAATTGGCCGAAGCTTTCCGAGAAACTTTCGGCCGGCGTCAGGAAGGCACGACCAAAAGCATTGGCGTAGCGTTCGTCGCGTGACAGAAATTTCTCATCTTCTTCGAGCACCTCCGGAGTCTGACGCGTGCCATAGAAGTGACCGAGCTCATGCGCCGCGGACTGGATGCGCCGGGGTAGTGGATGGCTAGCGTTGAGAAGAATGCAGGCACCAATGTTTTCATCGTAGCTAAAGAGGCCCGCAATCTTCGAGTTGGAAGCAAGGCGACGTTGATACAAGCGTATGCCGAGATCCAGCTCGATTACCGAAAAAATGTCGGCGATCGGTCCCGGGCCAAGACCAAGCCAGTCGCGCAATTCCTTTGCATGCTTTTCGGCGAGTGCCGTGACGTCGCCCTCATTGAGGCCGCGCTCCGGTGGGTAATTTCGTCGGCGCTGGATGCCGAGTATGTTCTCCATTTCTACATCCGCCTTAATCAAGTCGTTGAATAGCCGAATGGCTTCAGCGGTTTGCGCGTCCTCTGTCTCACGCAATTTGCGAAAGCGAGGCACTAAGTCGACGTGGACGGCTTCCCGGCGGAGCAGGGCGTTCACCGATACGCCGTAGTGGCGGCCGAGTAACTGGATTTCCTGAATACGCACGCGGCGTACGCCCTTCTCGATGGATACGAGCGTGGGTCGGGAAACGCCGATGATCTGGGCCGCATCCTCTTGTCGAATGGCAGCGTTCTCTCGCGCTATTCGCAGGCGGCGTCCTATTTCCTGTGCGGTCAGCTCATTCAAATCAGCCATAGCGTCCTCCATCCATCCAGTTGTTCAGGAAGCTTTGTTGCCCTTGAGCGGACAGAAATGCTCGCCATTCCTTGGCATGCGATGCCAACATCAACTTCAGTTTTTTCAACGTTTCCTCGTAGGTGTTCTCGGTCGCGGCCGCAATTTGCGAGGCGTACGCGCGTAGAACGTCATCAGATAGATCGGCCATGTCCGCGAGGTGCTGCAGATGACGCATACCGACGCTTCCATATTCGACCATGATGTCCCGATCAGCTTTTTGAGGAATGACCGACAAAGCGTCATCCACATTAGAAGCAGCGAGGTCGGATACAACATAGGTGTCGGGCGCCTCGCTGACGCCAGCGGCATGCAGACTCAAGCGTCTCAGTAAGCAGGCCGCACACAGCCCGCACTGCTTCCTGCTGCCGACATTTACGACGCGGCGTGTTTGCCAACAGGACCGAGTACTCTTAAGATGCTCTCCGGACTTTCCGGGTATGCGCAAAAATGCGCTTAATGTTTGGCCTTTCGTGAACCACAGGCGCGGCTGCTCAAACCTTACCTGATAGCCTTGCAGAGCCTTGATGAACCGTTCCATCTTCCGGAAGAAAGTTGGATAGTTGCGATAGTCGGCGTAAACGCCGTAGAGCGGAAGCAGCACCGGTCCAAGCGCGCCTTGGCCGCTCTCTGGAACCACAATTCGCGTCACGTTTGAGAGTTGTGCGGCAATCGCTGTTACTGCTGCAAATTGAAAGCCGCGCGAACGGAAGCTACTCTCATTGCCGCGGTATCCACTGATATTGAATGGGATGTGAGTGAAGTAACTATCGCCGTCCTTGCGGGGTTGGCGATTTCCAGCAACCCGGATACAAAGGGCCTCGCCCTCGTCGCCGCTCAAAGCAGACACGGCACGCGAGTCCAAACCATTGCTGTAGGCAACGGCAAAGGTCTTGGTTTTGCCGAAGTCCAGAGGCAACTGCCGCGTGCCAATAGGCGAAGGGGCCTTCGCCTGGACAAAGGTAAACTGCCAAGTGTCGCCGGTCAGGTGGTTGAGGACATCATGGAGGCTCTGCAGAACCTCAGATTTTTGCCAATTCCTTGGATCGGCAACCGGAAGGGTCACATGCAAGATGCGGCGCCAGCCCATCGGACGTTTCCAATAGCGATCAGCGAACTCAACTGCGGCGCAGAGAACCAGCATATTGAAGTGAATTGGTTTGCAGCCCTCGACGTCGAAGCTGTCCAGAGCTGATGCATTAAAGCAAATATGCTGGCCAACTTCGGCGATCACAGCGTCTTTAGGGACAGCGCGGCCCCGCTTCTGCCCATTCTCGAGAACAACGAGGCGCTTGTCAGATCTAGCCGGCTTTTTGGGAATAGTGCTCATTCTTCGGGGCCCTCATCTACGCCGAGTTTTTTCTGAAGCGCCTCACTAAATGCGCGCTTATTGCCTGAGGCCAAAGCAGCGCAGAGTTCCTCGACCTTGATGGAGGAAAACGTCTCGTGGTTTCGTTCAAGCCCTTTGCGATAATCCTCAAGTTTCATGTCTCCAAGGTCGCGGGCGCGGATGCATTGTTCGTCGAGGAGGTTCTTGGTGGTGCCAATCCACTCTTTGGTCGTGCTTTCCAGTGCTCGGTCAAGTGCTTTCTCTGGAGAGATTTGATCCCTGAGATTGGCGACCAAATGCCTGCGCAGAAAATCGGCCAGAGGCAGTATTGGATGGCTGTCAAAGATCGTCTCAATCGATGCCACGGGGTCCAGGTCCATTTGGGGACGTCGGGCATGCGCATGGAGTTCGCCTAAAAGCGGTTGGAAGACCTTCATGTCAACGTCGCCAATCATGCTGTGGCAGGCCTGCGCCATGCGCTCTTCAGCATTCGTGGCATCGCTGACCAATTTCTGGCCGTATACCTTCCAGCGGCTACTTAACGCGGCATTTCTGAATGGTCCGTCAGACATAGCGCCCTCCAATGTCAGTAATGTACGAGACGATTCTGACAATGTCAATATAATTCCAAGAAAAGCTGACATTGAGTCGGGTCAAGGGCTAAAACGCTGACGATCGGCCGCGGTGACGGAGGAGGGAATCTCGCCGCGTCAGTGCGAACCGCTGGATGGACGACGTGCCGTTAGTGAAGTCGTAACCCGGGTCGGTATCATTTCGACATCAACCATCCACCAAATCAAACACATGCCTCAAGATCGTCCGACCGCGGCTCAGCTTTGGAGCGGTGAAATCTCGTTTTTTTCCCTCGATACCGACCTGATACAAAGTGCCGGGTACAGTTTCGACGCAGGTGTGCTTAACCAACTGCCTCAGGTGTTCCCCAAAACGATGCAGCTTCTGTTGACCGAAGTCACGGCCAGAGAAATTGTTAGCCACCTTATGAAATCGGTGACGCAGGCTATGGGAGAGTTCAGGAAGGGCTCCGACACGCTCAAACGTTCTGTCGGCATCGACATGGATCAGATTGATAAATTGTTCGAAGCGCTGTCGGTCGTGAGCAGCGCAGAGGCGGTGTTCCGTGAGCGCGTCGACAGCTATGCGGAACGATGCCGTGGCGAGGTACTGCCGATTGGCGGCGGTGACATGATGCCCAGAATTTTTGAACGATATTTCGCGGGGCTGCCTCCGTTTGGTGCGCGGAAGGACAAGAAGGCCGAATTCCCGGACGCAACGTCCTTACTGCTGCTTGAGGACTACGCTCGTGACCATGGGACGAGAGGGGTTGTCGCTTCGCGAGACGAGGGATGGAGCGAGTTTGCAGGGAAGTCGGAGTATCTGTATTGCGTTAAGTCACTTGACGCATTGATCGCGCTTTTCGAGGCCACCGGCGAGCACGCGAAGACACTCGCTGACCGGATAGCTTCCGCGGTAGAGGACGAGAATTCGTTCGTGCGGGCCGCGCTTCTTGACGGATTCAGGACGCACATCCATGAGTCGTCATGGAATGTCGAGAATGTGTACAGTGGCGTAGTACCTCGCGTTGAAGCGGCAACCTGCGAAGCGGATGTCATCAGCCATGTGTTGCAATCCGATCGCACGAAGGTCTGGAATCTTGAGGAGGATAAGTCTGTATGGGTTGTCGAATTGACGGCGTCGTTGACAGTGGAGGTGCAGATCGATGTGACGTTCTATGTTTGGGATGCGATCGATCGGGAAGAGATGGAGCTTGATACGCAAACAGTCCGACGCAAGACGAACATCGAAGTGAAAGCTTTTTTGACCGTTGGTGGTGCTGAGACCGAAGTGGACCCGGCCAAGTGGGATGTAGGCGTCGAAATAGCTCCCGGCCAGTATGAGATCGACGTCGGCGAGGTGGAGCCGGAATATAGTGGAGATTGAGCGTGTCGGCGCAAGAATTTAACACTATCACTTTAGACCGCGGCGGCTGCATTGATTCGAGAGAGATCGCTTCGTAGCGGAGATGCTTGCCGCCATTGAATGCGTAGCATGCTTCTGCAAGCTCTGCCCGGACCGCATTGGAACGTGCCTGACGGTATCGAAGACGGTATTCCCGCAGAAGTCGTCCTCGATCTCCTGGGGGTTGCGATCTTTCAGCGGAAGCTCAAGTTGATTCTCCGATACAGTCTCCTCAGAGCTGACAACTGCCGACTGGAATTTCCGGTATCGCTGACGGTATCGACGCCACGTGGCTAGGCGGAAACGCCGTCGCCACAGGGCTCCCGCCATGCGATTGACAATCGAGTGGGAGTGATGGTCTCCCGCTAGCCTGCTGGCGATGCAAAAACCCGCGTTCGGCATTTGAGCCGGCGCGGGTTTTTTTGCTTTCGGGCAGCACCCGTCGGCAGGCTTTGATATATGATATGTATATCATGCATGGAGGATGGAATGAGCCGGATTCTGATTGATCTAACCGACGCGCAAGTCGAAGAGCTGGCGGCGCTCGTGCAGACCGAGCATCGGTCGCGTGCGGCGATCATTCGTGAGGCGATCGAGTCCTATATTGCACAGCGCAAACGCCCGGCAGAGGGCGAGGACGTCTTCGGGGCCTGGAAGGGCAGGCAGGTCGACGGCCTCGACTATCAGCGGGAGCTGCGTTCGGAATGGTAAGGGCGCTCTTCGACACCAACATCCTGATCGACTACCTCAGCGGCATCCTTCAGGCGAAAAAGGAACTGGCGCGCTACGAATATCGCGCCATCAGCACGATCACGTGGATGGAAGTCATGGTCGGCGCGCAGCCGGACGACGAGGCGGCGATTCGCGGCTGGCTGGCGTCGTTCGACGTGCTCGAACTCGACCACCGCATTGCGGACCGCGCCGTCGCGATCCGCAGGACAAAGAAGGTGCGGTTGCCCGATGCAGTCGTCTGGGCGACCGCGCAGGTTCACTCGCTGCTTCTGGTGTCGCGCAACACGAAGGACTTTCCGGTCGACGAGCCGGGCATCCGCGTGCCGTACAAGGTTTAGGCTGGCGGTTGTGCAATGCAAGCCGAGCAATCCGAGCCTCGGCTTGCTCACGGTTACGCCCTCAGTGCTTCAGGCACGTATCCGCGTTCTTCCACGTGCAAACGTCGAGCCCCGTATGAACGATGGGCTTCACCGTCTTGCCTGCCGCCAGGTCGCGCATCACCATCGCCGCCTGATAGCCCATTTCCTCAGGCCGCTGCCCGACGAGCGCGTTGACCTTGTGGTCCTTGAGCGCCTGGAGTTCCGGCCCGAGCGTATCGGCTGAGACGATCACGAATTTGCCGCTCTGGATCTTGTCCATGATCGGCGCGACGACCTGCGAGTACGCCTCCGGTGCGAAAAGCGGCCAGCCGCCCTCGAACACGAACGCCTGTAGCGTGTTGGCGTTGGCCGTGAGCGTGTCCTGCATCATCTGGTTCGCTTTCGCGGCGTCGTCGTTCACGTAGAGCGGGCAGGCGCTGATCTCATGCCAGTTGTTTTCGCCCGCAAGCTTCTTGATGCCCTTCTTGCCCGAAAGCACGTCGCGCGTGCCCTGGGCGCGCTGGTTGATGTTCTCGGCCGCGGGGTTGCCCATCACGAGGCAGATATTGCCGCCCTTGGGCATGAGCGTCTTCAACTGCTCGCCAAGCTTCACGCCCAGTTCGTAGTTGTCGGTGCCCACATACGCCTTGCGCAGCGACTGGTCCTTGGGCAGCAGGTCGGCGTCCGCCGTGATGATCGGAATGTTCGCGTTGCGGCGGCGGATCACTTCCGCGATGGCCGGGGCATTCGAGGGTGAAATCGCAATGGCCGCCACCCCCTTGGTCAGCAAGTCGTCGACGATCTGCACTTCGGCGCTTTCGTCGGCGGCCGTCGCGGGCCCGGTGTAGTAGCAGTTGTAGCCCTCTTTGCCGAGCTCCTTGTTCGCCCGGTCGCATCCCTGATGCATGAGATCGAAGTACGGATTGTCGAGGCCCTTCACGACCAGCGCGAGGGTCTTGTCGGCTGCATAGGCGGAAGAGGCCAGCATGGCCAGCCCTCCGATCGCAGCGAAATACTTCCACGCCTTCTTCATGGTTTCCTCCTGTTCGGCGCCGGTCTCCCGGCGCGCGTGTCTCGTACCGCTTTCTTCATCGGAAGGAAAGCCCGCGCCCGTGCTTTGGGCTTCCTGCGGAACCTCGCGCCTCAGGTGATGGCCGGCGGCCGGCGGTTCCGCGTGTGTCCGGCCGCGCTGCCTTCTCACGGTGCGCCGGCCGAAGTGCCGCCGGTGCGACCGAATTCACGTCACTCTCCTTGCCGCTCGCCGCCAAGCCGGTTGAACAGCACGGCGACGATGATGAACGAGCCCACGACCGTTCCCTGCCAGAACGAGTCGACGCCGAGCAGGATCAGGCTGTTGCGGATCACCTCGATGAGCGCGGCGCCGACGATAGTGCCGAAGGCGCTGCCCACGCCGCCCACGAGGTTGGTCCCGCCGATCACGGTCGCGGCGATCACGCGCAGCTCGTCGCCGGTGCCGAGTCCCGTCGTCACCGCGCCGAGCCAGCCGACTTCGAGGATGGCCGCGACGCCCGCCATGAGGCCGCCGAGCACATACACGGAGCAGATCACGCGGCGCACCGGCACGCCGGTCAGATTGGCCGCATGGCGGTTGCCGCCGACCGCGAACACGTAGCGGCCCCAGCGCGTGAAGGCGAAGGCAAACCAGAACAGGACGCCGAGGACGATCAGAAACCACACGGGATTGGCGACGCCGAGCGTCTTGCCGCCGCCGAGCACCAGGAGCTTGTGCCCGTCGGGTCCGAATTCGAAGATGGTCCGGCTGCCGGAGATCACGAGGGCGAGACTGCGGCCCACGCTCAGCATGCCGAGCGTCACGACGAATGGCTGCATGTTCAGATAGGCGATCAGCAGGCCGTTCACGAGGCCGACGATCCCTGCGGTGAGCAGCCCGAGTCCGATGCCCGCCCAGATCGGATAGCCCGCGTTCATGGTGACCGACAGCACGATACCGCTCAGGCCGATCGTCGAGCCGACGGAAATGTCGATTCCGCCCGTGACGATCACGGCCATCATGCCGAGCGCGACGATCGCCACGAAAGCGAAGTTGCGCGTGACGTTGAAGAGGTTCTGCTGCGTGGCGAACGTCGAGGTCACGAGCGAGAGCAGCACGCAGGCAACGAGCGTGGCCAGCACCACCCAGAACACCTGGCTCGCGAGCAGCCCGCTCCAGCGCGTGTGCGTTCTCGCGGATTGGGGATCGTCGAGCAGCGTTGGCATGGGGTTCGGCCTTTGCGGCGCATCGTTCAATTTCGGGTCTCCTCCGGCCTCGCGCGAAGCCGCGCGCGACGGGTTCAGGCGTTGGCGATGGCTCCGGTGATGAGGCCGGTCACTTCTTCCGGTGAGGATGCCTCGGTCTTTTTGTCCGCGACCTTGTGCCCGCGCCGCATGACGACCACGCGGTGGGCGACTTCGAAGACGTCGGGCATGCGATGGCTGATGAGAATGACGGCGATGCCGTGTTCGGACAGGCGCTTGATGAGGTCGAGCACCTGCGCGACCTGGCGTACGCTGATCGCCGCGGTTGGCTCGTCCATGAGTACGAGCCGCGCCTCGGACAAGCGCGTGCGCGCGATCGCCACGGCCTGCCGTTGACCGCCCGACATTTGCCGCACGAGATCGCGCGGGCGCGTTTCCGATTTCAGTTCCTTGAAAAGTTCGGCGGCGCGGCGGTACATGGTCGCGTGATCGAGCACGCGAAAGGGCCAGATGCCGAGGCGCGGTTCGCGCCCGAGAAAGACATTGGCGGCGGCCGTGAGGTTGTCGCAGAGGGCGAGATCCTGATAAACGACCTCGATGCCTTGTGCGCGTGCGTCGACCGGGCGGCTGAAGTGGACCGGCTTGCCGTCGATGAGCATTTCGCCGTGAGAGGGCGGAAAGTTGCCGGCGATAACCTTCACAAGCGTGGATTTGCCCGCGCCGTTGTCTCCCATGAGTCCCACGACCTGGCCTGGCTCCAGGCTCAACGTCACGTCGTTCAGCGCATGGATGGCGCCGAAGTGCCTGGATACGCCTCTGAGTTCAAGAAGACTCATGGACTGTCGCGCTCGCTCTTGTGGAGCCGCCCGCCGTATTGGTCTGGGCGACCGGTAGACGTGCTAACTAGCCTGTTTTTTAGAGCACGATGGCGCTTTTAGCAAGACTATTTCGCCGCCCGGTAAAACGCGGCGAAGCGGGGCGCCACGGGCCTTTTCGCCGTGCAGCGATTCGTGCAACGCAGCACGCCGCAGCGGTGCGCTGCCGGATGCCGCAGCCAGGCGGCCGCCGATGAGATAAAATTGCATTTTCGCCGAAGAACCCCGCCAGGCGGGCATGCGCGGAATCTGCGGAAGGCGCTGTCGCACGCTTGCTTCATGCCTCCAGCGGCATCGCGCTCGTCCCCTTGAGCTCATCGAGGCACACGATCGACTGCACGCTGTTCACGCCGGGCGCGCGCATCAGCGTATCGAGCAGGAATTCGGAAAGCGCCTTGAGGTCACGCGCCACCACCTTCAGCACGTAGTCGATATCGCCCGTCACGGAGTAGCACTCCTGCACCTGCGGCAGCGTCGCGACGAGTTCCTTGAACTTGACGAGTTCGCGCATGTGCCCGCGCTCCATCGTCACCTGAATGAAGGCGACCACGCCGAAGCCGAGCGCCTGCGCGTCGAGGCGCGTCTCGTAGCGGCGGATCAGGCCCAGGTCCTCGAGCCGCCGATGGCGCCTGAGCGTTTGCGCGGGCGAGAGCTTGATTGCCGCAGCGAGTTCGAGATTCGAGGCGCGTCCGTGCTCCTGGAGTGCGGCGAGCAGCCGCATGTCGATCGTGTCGAGCGCGAGATTCTGCATTTATCTTGCGTAATGTGGGTTCAAGGCGAAACAGAATTGTATCAATCAGGGTTTGCCTGCGTACGAGATGAAATCATATTTTTCCCCGCCAACTATACACTGGGCGCACATGATCGGGCTGACGGCCAATACCGGCAAGCCTGGGAGCACGCCGACGCAGAACGTTGCGCGCGCAATTTTATTTCGTGTAGCGGGGCCGGCGTCCTACCCGGACGTCCTGGCGCCGAATCGATAAGTGGGAGACAGGAAGAGACATGGTTTCAAACGACACGCGTGAAAACCGCGGCGAGCTAAAACGCGGGCTCAAGAATCGCCATATCCAGCTCATCGCGCTGGGCGGGGCGATCGGCACGGGCCTGTTCCTCGGCATTGCGCAGACCATTCAGACTGCCGGACCTTCGGTGCTGCTCGGCTATGGCGTTGCCGGCATCATCGCGTTCTTCATCATGCGGCAACTGGGCGAGATGGTCGTGGACGAGCCCGTCGCCGGTTCGTTCAGCTATTTCGCCGACAAATACTTCGGCCCGTTCGCGGGCTTTCTCTCGGGCTGGAACTACTGGGTGCTGTACGTGCTCGTGAGCATGGCGGAGCTTTCCGCCGTGGGCATCTACATGCATTACTGGTGGCCGACCTTGCCCACGTGGGTTTCGGCGCTCGTGTTCTTCGTCGTCATCAACGGCATCAACCTCACGAGCGTGAAGTCGTACGGCGAACTCGAGTTCTGGTTCGCGATCATCAAGGTACTGGCGATCGTCGGCATGATCGCTTTTGGCGGCTGGCTGCTGTTCTCGGGCTCGGCCGGTCCTGAAGCAAGCGTCTCGAACCTCTGGCGCAACGGCGGCTTCTTTCCGCACGGCGTTTCCGGACTCGTCATGGCGATGGCCGTCGTGATGTTCTCGTTCGGCGGCCTGGAACTCGTGGGCATTACCGCAGCCGAGGCAGACGATCCTTCGCACACCATCCCGCGCGCCACGAATCAGGTGATCTACCGCATCCTGATTTTCTACATCGGCGCGCTCGGCGTGCTGCTCTCGCTCTATCCGTGGCAGAAAGTCGTGGCTGGCGGCAGCCCCTTCGTGCTGATCTTCCACGCGATGAACAGCGACATCGTGGCCAATGTGCTCAATCTCGTCGTGCTGACCGCCGCGCTTTCGGTCTACAACAGCGGCGTGTACTGCAACAGCCGCATGCTCTACGGCCTCGCACAGCAAGGCAATGCGCCCAAGGCGCTGCTCAAGGTCAGCAAGCGCGGCATTCCGCTGGCGGCACTGGGCGTGTCGGCGTTCGTCACGGCCGCGTGCGTGATCATCAACTACTTCATGCCGGGCAAGGCGTTCGAACTGCTGATGGGCCTCGTGGTGTCCGCGCTCATCATCAACTGGGCGATGATCAGCCTCATTCACCTGAAGTTCCGCCGCGAGAAGGCGCGCGCCGGGGAGACCACTACGTTCCGCAGCCTCGGCTATCCGCTCACGAATTACGTGTGCCTCGTGTTCCTTGGCGGCATTCTCGTTGTAATGTATCTGATTCCGGATCTGCGGATTTCCGTGTATCTGATTCCGGTCTGGCTGGGCGTGCTCGGCGTCGCCTATCGCCTGTGGAACCGCAAGGCGGCGCCGGCGCTGCAACGCGGCGTGCCGGCACCCTGAGCGCCGCCCAGTCTGTTCGTCCCGATTTTTCGTCCTGAAGAGCTAATCAGCAAACACCATGTTCGAACACATCGATGCCTACCCCGGCGACCCGATCCTCTCGCTCAACGAGAACTTCCAGAAGGACCCGCGTCAGAACAAGGTCAATCTGAGCATCGGCATCTACTTTGACGATGAAGGCCGTCTGCCGGTCATGAAGGCCGTTCACGCGGCCGAGGCGGCGATTCTCGAGGAGCCGGGCCCGAAGCCCTATCTGCCGATGGCGGGTTTCGCGCAATATCGCGACGCCGTGCAGTCGCTCGTGTTCGGGGCCGAGTGCCCCTCGCGCGCGGCAGGCCGCATCGCGACCGTGCAGACGCTGGGCGGCTCGGGCGCGCTCAAGGTCGGCGCCGATTTCATCAAGCGCTACTTCGCGGGCAGCCAGGTGTGGGTGAGCGATCCCACGTGGGAGAACCACCGCTTCATCTTCGAGCGCGCGGGCTTCACGGTGAACACCTACCCGTACTACGACGAGGCATCGGGCGGCCTGAAGTTCGAGGCCATGCTCTCGGCCATCGACGCGCTGCCGGCGAAAAGCGTCGTGCTGCTGCACGCGTGCTGCCATAACCCGACGGGCGTCGATCTCGATCGCGCGCAGTGGGAGCAACTGATCGACGTGCTGCAAAAGCGCGACCTGCTGCCGTTCGTCGACATGGCGTACCAGGGCTTCGGCGCGGGTCTCGACGATGACGCCTTCGCGGTGCGTGAGCTCTCGCGTCGCGGCGTGCCCGCGCTCGTGGCGAATTCGTTCTCGAAGAACTTCTCGCTGTACGGCGAGCGCTGCGGCGGCCTGCATGTGATCTGCGAAGACGCGGCGGCCGCTGACCGCGTGCTCGGCCAGCTCACGAGCGCGGTGCGCGCGAACTACAGCAACCCGCCGACTCACGGCGCCAAGATCGTGACGCGCGTGTTGAACACGCCGGCACTGAAGGCTTCGTGGGAGCAGGAGCTGGCGGCGATGTGCGAGCGCATCGCCCGCATGCGCGTCGCGATTCACGACGGCTTGCGTGCCCACGCGAGCGAAGCGGCGCTGTCGCGCTACGTGAAGCAGCGCGGCATGTTCACGTACACGGGGCTGAGCGCGGATCAGGTCGAGCGCCTGAAGGAAGAGTTCGGCGTGTATATCCTGCGTTCGGGCCGCATGTGCGTCGCAGGCTTGAACGAGGCCAACGTGGGCGTGGTGGTCGACGCGGTCGGCAAGGTGATGAAGGACTAAAGGGTAGGGCGAGCGGGGCGCTCAGTCTCGCAAACCTTCAAACGCCGCTGGTGTGCCGGTTCGATCCGCGCATGCCGGCGGCGTTGTCACATCCGCCCCTCAAAACCGCATGCCGGCGCCGCATCCACCCGCCATGCCTCCGCCGCTGCCGCCCACCGCCCCGCAGAACACGCCGCAGCCCGAAAGGCTGGCGGCCAGCAAGCAGCACAGGGCAGCGAGGCGCAAGCGGCGCGCCTTCGAGCCGGTGGAAGAGGAGGTGTTTCGTTTCATCATGGCAGGTGGAAAAAGGGGGGCGAACCGGTCTAGGTCCTGACCGGATCCAGCCGCCTAACGATACGCTCGTTCCACTGGCGGACGCTATCGGACGATTCCAGGTTTTGTCGTGCGTGCGCATGCAACCGGCATCAAACTGTGGGTCTGTCAAGCTGTCGGAAGCCGATGACACACATGACGGAAGTACACGACGGAAGCACACGGTCCTCCAGGTCTTACCCTGATAGAATGCGTGAGCCGCAACGTAGTGGATTGCTGATGAAATTGCTTGATGCCCTCGTCGAACAACGGATTGCCGCCGCGGCTGCGCGTGGCGACCTCGACGACCTGCCCGGCGCAGGCGCGCCGCAGGCGCTCGACGACGACCTGCTCGTGCCCGAAGAAGTGCGCGTAGCCAACCGCATCCTGAAGAACGCCGGGTTCGTGCCGCCCGCGCTCGAGCAGTTGCGCGCGTTGTGCGATCTCGAAGCGGAACTCGCCAAGGTCAGCGACAAGGCCGCGCAATGCCGTCTTCGCGCGCGCATGCTCGCGCTCGACATGGCGCTCGAATCGTTGCGCGGCGGCGGCCCGATGGTCGTGCCGCACGAGTACCGTCGCCGCATTGCCGAGCGTTTGTCCGAGCGCGCCGCCGGTGAGCCGGGTTCGGCGCTGGCGGGGGCGGCGTGACTGACGCGCCTGTCGGACCACTCGATCCGCACGAACCGCCCGGTGCGGCGTCCGGGCCAGATTCTCCAACCAATACTCTTACCGAACGCGACCGCCATTTCATGCGGCTCGCCCAGGCCGCCGCCGAAACGGCGCGCGCGGCGGGCGAGGTGCCCGTGGGCGCCGTGCTCGTGCGCGGCGACGAAGTGATCGCGTCTGGCTTCAATCATCCGATCGGTGGGCACGATCCGTCCGCGCACGCCGAAATGGCCGCCTTGCGCGCCGCCGCCCAAGCGCTGGGTAACTACCGCTTGCCCGGCTGCGAACTCTATGTGACCCTTGAACCGTGCCTGATGTGCGCGGGCGCGATCATGCATGCGCGCATCGCGCGCGTCGTGTTCGGCGCGCACGACCCGAAAACGGGGGCGTGCGGCAGCGTGGTCGATGCATTCGCCAATCCGCAGCTCAATCACCATACGAGCGTATCCGGTGGCGTGCTGGCGGACGAGTGCGGCGAAGCGCTGCGCACGTTCTTCGCCGAGCGGCGGCGCGCGAGCCGCGAAGCGCGGCGGGCGGCGCGCTCGCAGAGCGAAGAAGAGCAGACGAGAGCCGGCGCTTGCAGCCCGGACGAACCTCCAGCCTGAATTTCAGCCGACATGACCCTACATCGCACCATCGAACTGATCGCACCGTCCGGCTATCCGCACGATCCGCAGGCGGTGCATCGCGCGCTCGCGCGGTTGCGGGCGCAGGGCCATCATGTCGATGGCGTGCAGTCGACCGAGCGACGCTATCAGCGGTTTGCCGGCACCGACGGCCAGCGCGCAGCCGAGCTGAACCGCCTGGCCGATCCGTCGCGCGACCTGCCGGACATCGTGCTGGCGGTGCGCGGCGGCTATGGCGCGGTACGCATCCTGCACGGTCTGGACTACGAAGGATTGCAGCGGCGCCTGAAGGATCAACCCATCGCCTTCGTGGGGCACAGCGACTTCACCGCCATCCAGTTGGCGCTGCTCGCGCGCGCCGGGCTCACGACGTTTGGCGGCCCAATGCTCGTCAGCGACTTCGGCGCCGAGAATCTCAGCAGCTTCACGATGCAGCACTTCTGGGAGACGCTCTCGAAGCCGACTTTCACGCTGAAGGTGAACGCGCCCCAGGCGCAAGCAGTGAACGTGTCGGGCACGCTTTGGGGCGGCAATCTCGCGGTGCTCACGTCGCTGATCGGCACACCTTATCTGCCACCGGTCGAGGGCGGCATCCTGTTCGTCGAGGACGTGAACGAGCAGCCGTTCCGCATCGAACGCATGATCTATCAGTTGCACCTCACGGGTATCCTCGCGCGCCAGCAGGCGCTCGTGCTGGGCGACTTCTCGGGTAGCA
This sequence comes from Paraburkholderia unamae, assembly GCF_003096875.1. Classification (NCBI taxonomy): domain Bacteria; kingdom Pseudomonadati; phylum Pseudomonadota; class Betaproteobacteria; order Burkholderiales; family Burkholderiaceae; genus Paraburkholderia; species Paraburkholderia unamae. The sequence goes on along the minus strand of NZ_QEOB01000007.1, from coordinate 103,977 downwards.
AGCAGTTCGACTACGACAACGGTTACGACCTCCGCGAGATGGTGGAGCAGGTGCGTTCGGTCGTGGGTATCCCGGTGGTGACGGGCCTGCCGTTCGGCCACATTCCGGATATGGTGACGCTGCCGATGGGCGCGTCGGCGCAGTTGAACGCCGCGCCGCACGGCTTCGAGCTGACCGTGAGCGACTACCCGCATCTGGGTTGACGCCTAAGCATCGCGAGCGCTTTCGGGCGCTTTTTTAGTGGACACATATGCAACTAACAGCCTATCCTTCGCGGTTCAATCAAATGCTCAGAGGAAAGCATCACGGTTACATTGTTGACAAAAAATGGACCCATTTCAAGGCGACGAATCACCGCTATGGTGCTGGATTCCCCGAAATAAAGCGACTTTCACCGATAAGAGGCATGCAGCGAAGCAGGTGCGCGTGGGGATCTTCCCCAGGTTCACCGATAAAATTGTTGACAATATTTATGTCCAACCTAGGATACCCAACATAGAGACCCGAGCCATGCGAAAGACCGATATCGACGCCGAAGCAACCGGCATGAAGCCCGAAGCGATCGCCGCGCGCATTCGCGCCGCGATCCTCGAGCACCGCTTGCCGCCCGGCGCGAAATTGACGGAAGCCCAGTTGTGCGAAGTATTCGGCGTGAAGCGCGGTCCGATCCGCCAGGCGCTTGCGCTGCTCGCAACGGACCATCTCGTGGACCTGGAGCCCAATCGCGGCGCGTTCGTCGCCAGCCCGACGCTCCAGGAAGTGCACGAGGTGTTCGAGATGCGGCGGATCATCGAGCTGGCCGTGGTGGGGCGCATTTGCAGCGCGCAGCACGGCAACCGGCGGCTCAAGAGCATCGGCGAGACGATCCGGCGCGAGCGCAAAGCCTTCGAGGGCCGCGACTTTCCGACGTGGATCCGCCTCTCGGGCGAGTTCCATACGTCGCTCGCCACGCTCACCGGCAATACCGTGCTTTGCGACTGCCTGAACGGGCTCGTGGCGCGCTCGACGCTGATTTCAGCGCTCTACGAATCGCCGGGGCGCAGTCCCTGTTCGTTCGACGACCACGAGACGATTCTCGCGGCGCTCGAAGCCGGCGACGAGAAGCTGGCCGCCGAGCTCATGGTGCGGCATTTGCAGGGCGTCGAGCTGAGGATGCTCGACCGGCCGGCCGGCGCATCGGTCGACTTGCAGGAAGTATTCGGCACACGTGAGACGACGGTGCTCGCACGCTGAGCCGCAGTTTGCGGTGGCGCTGAAACGGATTTCAGCAAAGGATGGCAGTCAATCGCGGCGGCGCACGGCGAAACGTGCCCGCCGCGGCTCAAAAGGATGGAGTGGGGCGCATGCAGGGCATGCGCACGGCTTGAAGCAGGCACGGCGTTGCAGGGCGCGCGAAAGCGGCGACCGGTAAGCGGCGGGTGCCTCGGGCCGGACCATTCGGGGATATCGCGGCGGCCGCGACCAGCGGCGGTTCGCACGCGTTTCGAGGCGTTCAGGCGTCTTTTTTCCGTCGGCGTATCCATCCCAAGGAGCGGATCATGGCTCAGTTCAGCGCGTCACCTGGCAGTCCGGCAGTGCCCAACTTCGAATCCGGCGAAAGCAGCGAGAGCGCAGAAACCCTGCGCTTGCCTGCCGGCTACAGCGAGCGGCTCTACAACCACGATCTCGCACCGCTCAAGGAGCAGACCTGGGGCGCGTACAACATCTTCGCGTTCTGGATGTCCGACGTGCACAGCGTGGGCGGCTATGTGTTCGCGGGCAGTCTTTTCGCGCTCGGCCTCACGAGCTGGCAGGTGCTCGTTGCGCTGATCGTCGGCATCTCCATCGTCAACGTGCTCTGCAATCTGATCGCGCGGCCGAGCCAGCGGCATGGCGTGCCGTATCCGGTTGCATGCCGCGGCACCTTCGGCGTGCTCGGCGCGAATGTTCCGGCTGTGATCCGCGGTCTCATCGCCGTTGCGTGGTACGGCATCCAGACGTATCTCGCGTCGAGCGCGCTCGTGATCGTCGTGCTCAAGTTCGTCCCGCAACTCATGCCATACGCCGATGTGCACAAACACGGTCTGCTCGGACTGTCCGCAATCGGCTGGGCCGGGTTCATGACGCTGTGGGTGCTGCAAGCGCTCGTGTTCTGGAACGGCATGGAGACCATCAAGAAGTTCATCGACTTCGCCGGCCCGGCCGTTTATGTCGTCATGTTCGCGCTCGCGGGTTACATGGTGTACCGCGCGGGCTGGCACAACATCGGCCTGAATCTCGGCGGCGTGAAGTATCACGGCACGGAAGTGATTCCCGTGATGATCACGGCGATCTCGCTCGTGGTGTCGTACTTCTCGGGACCGATGCTTAATTTCGGCGACTTCTCGCGTTACGGCAAGTCGCTCAAGAGCGTGCACAAGGGCAACTTCTGGGGCTTGCCGGTCAACTTCCTCGCGTTCTCGCTCGTTACCGTCATCACCACGTCGGCCACGCTGCCTGTGTTCGGAGAACTGATTACTGACCCGGTCGAAACGGTCGGCCGCATCGATCATCCCACCGCCGTGATTCTCGGCGCGCTCACGTTCACGATCGCGACCATCGGCATCAACATCGTCGCCAACTTTGTCTCACCGGCATTCGATTTTTCCAACGTCGCGCCGCGCCTGATCAGTTGGCGTGCGGGCGGCATGCTCGCCGCGGTGGCGTCGATCTTCATCACGCCGTGGAACCTCTTCAACAATCCGGCCGTGATCCACTACACGCTCGACGTGCTCGGCGCCTTCATTGGACCTTTGTATGGTGTCCTGATCGTTGACTTCTATCTCGTGAAGCGAGGCCGTCTTGCCGTGGACGATCTCTACTCGGTCTCTCCCAAGGGCGCGTACTGGTATCGCAACGGCGTGAACTGGCGCGCGGTGGCGGCCTTGCTGCCCGCTGCCGTGATCGCGATCCTCTGCGTGATGGTGCCGTCGCTCAGCGGCTCGGCCAACTTCTCTTGGTTCATCGGTGCAGCGCTCGCCGCGTTGTTCTATCGCGCGCTCACGATAGGTGAACGCGCTCGCGCAAACGCATGAGTGTTGGGCAAGACCAGGCAAAACCAGGCATCAACGAAGGAATTGACATGCGTATCAAACTGATCAACCCGAACACTACGCAGCGCATGACCGCCGCAATGGAGCAGTGCGCACGCGCCGTCATCGCGCCGGGCACGGAAGTGGTGGCGGTGAGCCCGACGATGGGGCCGCCCTCGATCGAAGGCTATTACGACGAAGCGCTTGCGACGCCGGGCCTGCTCGCCGAAGTGGAGGCCGGCGAGCGCGAAGGCTTCGATGGCTATGTCATCGCCTGCTTTGGCGACCCAGGTCTCTATGCGGCGCGCGAGTTGGCTCGCGGGCCCGTGATAGGGATCGCCGAAGCGGCGATGCACGCGGCGAGCGTGCTCGCGCCCGGCTTCTCGGTCGTGACGACACTCTCGCGCACTCGCGCCATGGCCTGGCATCTCGCCGAGCGTTACGGCATGTCGCGCTTTTGCCGCAACGTGCGCGCCATCGACGTGGCCGTGCTCGAACTCGACGAGCCGGGCTCGGCCGCGCGCCGCGCGATCGTCGAAGAGTGCCGCCGCGCGCTCGACGAAGATGGCGCCGACGCCATCGTGCTGGGCTGCGCGGGAATGACGAGCCTGTGCGCGCAAGTGGAGGAGGCGTTGGGCGTGCCCGTGGTGGACGGCGTGACGGCCGCCGTGAAGTGGGTGGAGGGCCTCGTTGCGCTGCGCCTCACGACCGCCAAGCGCGGCGACTTCGCGCGCCCGCTCGCCAAGCGCTACGACGGCGATTTCGCGCGTTTCAGCCCGACCAACCCTGCGCCCGTTACGGAAACGCCGCCGCCGGTGCGGCCGCTGCGATACGGGTAAACGCGGGGCAACGGCGAAACCCGCGCAAGCGAGGCAGGCCGGCTCACATACACCTCGCTTGACCCGTACTATCTGAGTGTGCGTATGGGCGCGTAAGAGTGATTTCGCTACACTGGTCCGGTCTTGATGTCAGGTTGCGCGGGCCTCCCGCCAGGCCCTGCCACGCAGGGCCGGCGGGCATTTCAACGTGCCTCGCCGTTTGCGGACACTTCGTTTCATCCTCTCTATTCGATTGATTCGACCAGCATGCCACTCGATCCCCAATATCCCCGCGATCTGATCGGTTATGGCCGGCATCCGGTGCAGGCCAACTGGCCCGGTCAGGCGCGCGTCGCGGTGCAGTTCGTGCTCAACTACGAAGAGGGCGGCGAGAACTGCGTGCTGCATGGCGACCCCGCCTCCGAACAGTTCCTCTCCGAAATCGTCGGCGCCGCCGCTTACCCCGCGCGTCACATGAGCATGGAATCGATCTACGAGTACGGCTCGCGCGCGGGCGTGTGGCGCATCCTGCGCGAGTTCGAGAAGCGCGGCCTGCCGCTCACCGTGTTCGGCGTGGGCATGGCGATCGAGCGCCATCCCGAAGTGGCGCGCGCGTTCGTCGAACTGGGGCATGAGATTGCATGCCACGGGTATCGCTGGATTCATTATCAGGACGCCTCGCCGGCGCTGGAAGCCGAGCACATGAAGCTCGGCATGGAAGCGATCGAGCGCGTGACGGGTGTGCGTCCGCTCGGCTGGTACACGGGACGCGACAGTCCGAATACGCACAGGCTGGTTGCCGAATACGGCGGCTTCCTCTACGACTCCGACTACTATGGCGACGACCTGCCGTTCTGGATGGACGTGGCAGTCACGGGCGGCAAGACCGTGCCGCAACTGATCGTGCCGTACACGCTCGACACCAACGATATGCGCTTCGCCACGCCGCAAGGATTCAATACGGCAGATCACTTCTTCACGTACCTGCGCGATGCGTTCGACGTGCTCTACGAAGAAGGGGACGAAGCGCCGAAGATGCTGTCGATCGGCATGCATTGCCGCCTGCTCGGCCGCCCCGGCCGCATTCGCGCGCTGCAACGTTTTCTCGACCACATCGAAAAGCACGAGCGCGTGTGGGTCACGCGCCGCGTGGACATCGCGCGCCACTGGCGCGAGCACCATCCCTATCAACCGCAACAGAACGACCACCGCGGGGCCGCCGCATGAAGGCAATGCACTACACCCTCGAACAGTTGAATCAAGCCTCGGCCGACGCCTTCGTGGCGGCGCTCTCGGGCATCTTCGAGCACTCGCCCTGGGTGGCCGAAGCGGCAGCGTTGCAGCGTCCGTTTGCGAACATCGACACGCTGCATCACACCATGTCGAAGGCCGTGGAAACTGCGGGCGAAGCGAAGCAGCTCGCGCTGATCAACGCGCACCCGGAACTCGCGGGCAAGGCCGCCGTGCGCGGCGAACTGACCGCCGAATCCACGCGCGAGCAGAGCGGCGCGGGCCTGAACCAGTGCACACAGGAAGAGTTCGACCGGTTGCAGGCGCTCAACCGGGCGTATCGCGAGAAGTTCGGATTCCCATTCATTCTCGCGGTGCGCGGCTACGACCGCCACGGCATCATCGCGAACTTCGAGGCGCGCTTGAATAACAGCCGCGCCGACGAGATGCGCGCGAGCCTCGACCAGATTTATCGTATTGCGCGCTTCAGGCTGGATGAACTGATTGATGCGTGACCCGACGATGCGCCCTCGGCGGTTCGAAGAGGGCGCCGCGCCGTTTTGATCCATAGAAAAGACACGAAGGAAGACAACGATGGCACTCCCGACTCTCGACCCCAACGCACCTGACTACACGCGCCGCTTTGTGAATCTCGCGGATCCGCGACTGGGCGCACAGGCGCTCGAGGCGAGCGACGACTTCTTCGCGCCGAAGGAGCGCATGCTCAATCCGGAGCCGGCCGTCTTCATTCCGGGCAAGTACGACGAACACGGCAAGTGGATGGACGGCTGGGAAACGCGCCGCAAGCGCACGACCGGCTACGACTGGTGCATCGTGAAGCTCGCGCGTCCCGGCGTGATCAAGGGGCTCGACCTCGATACGAGCCACTTCACGGGCAACTATCCGCCGGCGGCATCGGTGGAAGGCGCGTATGTGGCCGACGGCGTGCCCGGTGCCTCGACGCAATGGACGGAAATCGTTCCCTCCACCTCGCTGAACGGCAACAGCCACCACTACGTGGAAGTCTCGAGCGACAACCCGTACACGCACCTGCGCGTGAATATCTATCCGGATGGCGGCATTGCACGTCTGCGCGTGTATGGCCAGCCGCAAGTGGACTGGGCGGGCGCGAGCCGCGCCGAACTCTTCGATCTCGCGGCGATGGAAAACGGCGCGTACCTCGTGGGCGCGAACAACCAGCACTTTGGCATGGCGTCGACGCTGCTCATGCCGGGCCGCGGCGTGAACATGGGCGACGGCTGGGAAACGCGCCGCCGCCGCGAACCGGGCAACGACTGGGCGATCATCGCGCTCGCGCAGCCGGGCATCATCAAGAAGATCGAGGTGGACACGGCGCACTTCAAGGGCAACTATCCCGATCGCTGCTCGTTCCAGGCCGCACGCGTGACGGGTGGCACGGACAGCTCGCTCGTGACCCAGGCGATGTTCTGGCCGGTCCTGCTCGGCGAGCAGAAGCTGGAGATGGACAAGCAGCACTACTACGAAAGCGAACTCGCGGCGCTCGGGCCCGTGACGCACGTGCGCTTCAATATTTTCCCGGACGGCGGCGTGTCGCGCGTGCGCCTGTGGGGCACGCTTGCGTGATTCGCTGACGAGGCCATCATGAGTGAAACCAGGACTACGCTCACCATCGAACCGCTCACGCGCGAGGCGTTCGCGGCGTTCGGCGACGTGATTGAGCTTGCGGGTGCGAAGCAGATTCCGATCAACCTTGGCACGACGATCCGCTATCACGATCTCGCGAAAGTGGATGTGACGGACGAGGGCGGGCGCACGCTCGTGAACCTCTTTCGCGGGCAGCCGCGCGAGTTGCCGTTCGAGGTCAAGATGCTCGAACGGCATCCGCTCGGCAGCCAGGCGTTTGTGCCGCTCAACGACAAGCCGTATCTCGTGGTGGTCGCGCCCGCGGGCGATCTGGATGTCACGAAGATTCGCGCGTTCGTTTCGCGTGGCTGGCAGGGCGTGAATTACGCCAAAGGCGTTTGGCATCATCCGTTGATCGCGCTGGATGAGGTGAGCGACTTCATCGTCGTCGATCGCGGCGGCGAAGGGCTCAATCTCAACGAGCAGGATTTGCCGGAGTCGCTCTGGTTGACGCAAGAGGCGATGAAAGCCGCAATGCCGTGATGTTCTGATGTGACACAGCGGCGCAACGAAAGAAAGCCACGGCCTTGGCCGTGGCTTTCGCACATGTGGCGCAGCGCATTAGCGCAGTGCCTGGGCAATCGTGGTCAGAATTCGTATCCGACCTGGGCGCGTGCGGCTGTGTTGCCCGTGCTCGTGACCGAAACGCCGCCGTTCACAAGCCAGTGCATGTTGACCGATCGGTATGTCACGCCCACGGCTGCGGCGCTGCCACCCATGTAGTAGCCACCGCCGGCCGCCACTACGGTACGTCCAGGACCTGAAGGCGTGAGGTTCGGCATGGCCATTGCCGCGGCCACGCCGGCATACGCGTTCTTCGAGACGGTGTTGATCGAGTTCTGAAGCCCCGTGATCTGCTGGTTGAACGCATTCGATTGCTGGGTGATAGCGTTGTTCAACTGGTTCAGGTTCACGGCGTCGGTGCCCGACGTGCCTGCCGCCACATTGACGATCTGACGCTCGGCGCCCTCGGCGCCGACCGACACGGCGTTGGCGCGATTCGCGATCGAATTCGCGCCGATGGCGACCGAATTGTCCGCCGATGCGCTGGCCTTGTCGCCGATCGCGGTCGCGCTGTTGCCCGTTGCCGCGGCGCCGCCGCCCACTGCGAGCGACTGCGTGCCCGACGCGGCCGCCGCGCCGCTCGTGGTGTTCGTGGCGACCGCGAACGAGCCCGTGGTGCTGATGTTCTGCACGGCCTGGTTCAGGTTGTCGAGTTGCTGGTTGGTTGCGAAGAGTTGCTGGCCGGTCACGGCGTCGGTGCTGCCATCGGCGAGCGACGCGTTTTGCAGACCCGTCAGCTGAACGTTGCCGCCGCTCGTGCTGCTCAGCGTGACCGAGGCGTGTGACGACGAATCGTAGTGCAGGGCGAGTGCATCAGTCGTGGCGTCAGCGCTAGATGCGCCGGTCGAACTGCTCGGGGCTGCCGCGGCAAGCACGCGGTGCGAGTTGGCGGAAGCGGCATCGAGGGTGGCACTGTCAGCCGTGTTCACACTCACCCTGGAACCCGGATCGGTGGAATCTGGCGTCACGATACCGAACAAGTCCTTCACCTGGCCGTAATTGACCGCGTCGGTATCCGATTGGGCATCCGCCACGTTCGTGATCCGGCGGGTCAAGGTCGGGCTGCCCACGGAGACCGTACCGGGTTTATCGGCGACCGAACCGTAGCCGAGCGCAACCGAACTCAGGCCCGTCGCCTGCGCGGGCGCACCCGTGCCGGTACCGTCGATGTACGGAAGCTTGAAGTTCTGGATCGCCTGATTGGTTGCGTAAAGTTGGGAACCGTTAACTGCGTCCGTGGAGTTCAAGGAGAGGCGGCCGGCCGCAACGTTGCTAATAGTGCGTTCATTGCCCACGCTGCCTATGCTGACGGTGCTGGCCGGATTTCCGCCGGCGAAGTCATAGGAAACGCCGCGAATCGTGGTGCTTAGCGTTCCGACTGCGGCGTCCGTTGTCGAACCGGAGCCAAGCGCGACTGCGTAGCTTTGCGAGGCCGTGGCTCCTGCACCAAGCGCGAGTGCGTTCGCCGAAGCTGCGAGTGTATTGGCGCCAACCGCTGTCGCCGACCCCTCGCCGGCTTGCGCGGCGTGGCCGATTGCGGTGGCGTCGCTGCCGCCAGCGTTGGATGCCGGGCCGAGCGCCACAGCATAAAGATTTCCCGCCGTAGCGTAGTAGCCGACGGCCATGGAGGTGCCGCCGGCCGCTTTCGCGCTTTCACCCACGGCCGTAGAGTCCCAATTGGCGTACGTACTGAGGCCGACGGCAGTGCCATTGCCTTCTGCCACGCTTGTGACGCCAATTGCCGTTGCGGCGTCGCCAGTTGTGGTCGCACCCGCGCCTATGGCCGTTGACTGCACACCGTTCGCGCTTGCACCGGTGCCGATCGCGATGGCAGCCGCGCCGGACGATGTGCTCTGGAAACCGATGGCGACGTCGTTACCGCCCAGCGCCGCCGCTGCGGGGCCGAACGCGGCGGAAGCCTGACCTGCCGCGATGGCGCCGTCACCGAGCGCGATTCCGTAGCTATCCTGCGCAATCGCGCCGCCGCCCAGTGCCATGGAGTGGTAGCCCGCTGCCGTGGTGAGAGACCCGATCGCGATCGAGGAGCCGCCGTTGGCAGCGCTACCGGGGCCGATTGCAACGTCTCGCCAGGTTGTGGCGGAGCTTGACGCGCCCAGGGCAACGGATGCTTCGGTGGCGAGCGTATTGTGGCCGATCGCCGTACCGGTAGCCGCCGTAGTGGTAGCGCCTGTTCCGATGGCGAGGGCATGATAACCCGATGCCGTCGCGTTCGCTCCAATGGCGATCGCCGAGTCGCCGATCGCACCTTCGCCGTTGTAGTTTCCTTGGTCCGGAAGACTATTGATGCCGACGTAGTGCGTCCCCTTGCCACCGGCCTGCTGCATGGCGTCATAGAGCTGTGAGCCGTTCACCGCATCCAGGCTGGAAGGGTTGAGCGCGCCGTTCGCGACGTTGTGCAGAGCGACGGATTTGGTACTACCCGAGCCACCCAGCGTCACGGAATTGTGCGACGAGGAGTCATACAGCACCGCATCCTGGAGTTTGCCGTCGAGGCTCGTGATGCGCTCGTTCGTCGCGTAGAGCTGCGAGCCGTTCACGGCGTCCAGGCTGGAAGCCGTGAGCGCGCCGTTCGCGACGTTGTGCAGAGCGACGGATTTGGTGCTACCCGAGCCACCCAGCGTCACGGAATTGTGCGACGAGGAGTCATACAGCACCGCATCCTGGAGTTTGCCGTCGAGGCTCGTGATGCGCTCGTTCGTCGCGTAGAGTTGCGAGCCGTTCACGGCATCCAGGCTGGACGCCGTGAGCGCGCCGTTCGCGACGTTGCGCAGTGCGACCGGATTTCTGCTGCCCACGCCGCCGAGCGTGACGGACGTTTGTGACGGCGAGTCGTACAGTACGGCATTGGTGCTCTTGCCTGCCAGATCTGTCAGTGCCTGGTTCGTGGCGTAGAGTTGCGAGCCGTTGACCGCATCGGTGCTGTTGGACGCCACGCGCCCGGCAGCCACATTCATGATCTGACGTTCCGCGCCGGCGGAGCCTACGCTTACGACACCAACCGGTGCCGTACCTGCGTACATATAGTAGTTGCCGCCAATCGTGTCGCCCGAGATCCTCGTTGCCGAACCTGTCAACGAGTTGGCGCCGAGCGCCACCGAATTCGTGGTCGACGCTCTTGCGTTGTAGCCCAGTGCCGTGGCGCTCAGGCCTGTTGCCTGCGCGTAATCTCCAAGCGCCGTCGCGTAGCTATTCGATGAGAGGCTGTGGCTGCCGAGCGCCGTGGAGCCGATCGAACCATATGCGTTTGCGGCGTTTCCGAGCGCGATGGCATCGGTGCCGATCACAAGTACGTCGGTGCCGATGCCGATATTACTTTGCCCGGTCACCGTCACGGCGTGGCCAAAGCCGATGGACCAGTTGCCGGTTGTCGTGACCCAACTGCCGATTGAGTAACCATTGACGGCATTCGTAAGATAACCAATCGAGACCCCGTCACCTTTGTTGGCTGGTCCGAGTACGCCTCCACCGCCTGCGAACTGCGCACGCGCCTGCATCGAGGCGCTCAGCGCCAGGGCCGCGACCGCCGCCGACATGGCGACTGAGACGACCGCTCCCGTCTTCGTTGACGCAGACTTCGAGCGCCCGCGCGCGTTCTCTTGAGCCGCAGTCCAGACCCCCGTGGACTCGTTCCAGACTGATCGATATGTCTTGTTCATGGCTTGCCGTGGTCTAAGAGTGAATATCCAGTGCATAACGCCAGCGCATGGCCGATAAGCGCCAACGGCATAAATGCGTGGGCACTCTGATATTCAATTTGTTGAATTAAAGAATCGTCCCGCAGAGCAGGCTGGTTGCATCCCGATTCGGCAATGCGAGCAAAGCGGGAAACCCCCGAAAAGCCTGCAACTAAGGCTTTCTATTAAGGGGGCGATCAGACTCTATTTGCTGGCAAGCAAGTGATACATAAGACGACTCTTAAAAATTATTTATACTTATACGTCAGATTTTTTGTTATGGAAATTTCTCTATTTGCAATGGTTTTTATTGAGAATTTTCGTACGAGACGCGGTTCAATATATTTATTTCATATGCGATTTCTGCCCGCCAAAGAAAAAAGCCCGAAGCGCACTGCGCTTCGGGCTTCCTCGCTCTAGCGAGAGGGCGTTAGTCGATCACGGCTTCGCACCGCCCTGGAACCAGGCGGCAATCTTTTGCCGCTCGTCGTCGGTCATGTGCGTGACGTTGCCAAGCGGCATCGCCCTGAGCGTCACAGCCTGCTGATACAGCCGTTGCGCGTTTTGCGAGATTTCATCGGGCGTATCGAACATCACGCCAGCGGGCGCTGCGCCCATCATCGTCGGGTGCGCCGAGTGGCATGAGGCACAGCGCTGCTGGAGGATCGGCTGGATGTCGGCGACCTTGAGCTGGGGCGCGTTCGCGGCTTCGGCCTGCGGCACAACCGGGCGCGGCAGCGTCCATACCAGCGCGACGAACATCAGCGCCACGCCGCCGATCGGCAGATACCAGAGTTGCTGGCCGCGATGGCGCATCACGAAGAACTGACGAATCAGCGCGCCTGCCAGCATGATCACCACGAGCACGGCCCAGTTGTAGGCGTGCGCATAGGTCATGGCGTAGTGATTCGACAGCATCGCGAACACCACGGGCAGCGTGAAGTACGTGTTGTGCACCGAACGCTGCTTGCCGCGCTTGCCGTAAATGGGGTTCGGCACTTCGCCCTTGAGCATCGCGGCGACCATCTTGCGCTGGCCGGGGATGATGACGAAGAACACGTTCGCCGACATGATCGTCGCGAGCATGGCGCCCATGATGAGGTACGCGGCGCGGCCCGAGAAAATATGGCACGCGAGGTACGCGGCGATCACGACATAGATGCCCACGCAGGCGCCGAGCAGCTTGTCCTTCGTGCCGAGCGCGCGGCACAGCGAGTCATAGACGATCCAGCCCGCGGCGAGGAAGCCGAGCGCCGAAAAGATCGCGACGACCGGACCCATGTCGAGCACGTTCTTGTCGATCAGGTACGTGTTCGGCGCCATGAGGTACAGCACCGTGAAGAGCGACGCGCCCGAGAGCCACGTGGTGTACGACGGCCACTTCGACCAGTGCAGGTCGTCGGGCATTTCGGGCGGCGCCACGGTGTACTTCTGCATGTTGTAAAAGCCACCACCGTGCACGTGCCACAGCTCGCCGAACACGCCGCGGCGGCGCTGGTTCGGGTCCGTGGGTGGTTTGAGGCTGTTGTCGAGCGCGACGAAATAGAACGACTCGCCAATCCAGGCAATCGCGGCGATGACGTGGAACCAGCGCAGTGCGAGGTTCAGCCAGTCGGTAATAAAGCCTTCCATGAAACTCCTCCACTCCTGATGCATTGCGCGTGCGTCGGGACGCCTGCGCGAACTGCGGGGTATGCGCGCGTCGCGCAGCCAGGGACGTTTGGCGCCCCGGACGCTGCCGCGCTGCCGTTGTTGTTCGTATGACCTCGGGGCTTCATGAACCGGGCTCTAAGATCGCCCGAAACGCCCTGTGGTGAGACTGCGATGCGCCAGCCGCTCAGCTACCCCGATAGGTGCTGTACGACCACGGCGAAACGAGCAGCGGCACGTGGTAGTGCGAACCGGCGTCGGCGATGCCGAAGCGCAGCACGACACGGTCCACGAAGCGCGGCTCGGGCACGTTCGCGCCGAGCGCGGCGAAATAGTCGCCGGCGTGGAACACGAGTTCGTATTCGCCTTTCTCGAGCGTTGCGCCTTCCAGCAGCGGCTCGTCGCAGCGGCCGTCGTGATTGGTGGTGACGGTCTTGAGCGCGCGGCGTGCGTCGCCCGAGAGCGCAAAGAGCTCGACCTTGATGCCCGCGCCGGGACGGCCGTTCGCGGTGTCGAGCACGTGGGTAGTCAGCTTGCCCATTCGCAGTTTTCCTTGTGAGTGCCTGGTGCGATTGCGATGTTTCGGCAACTGTCCTCGATCCCATGCGTGATGCATTGCGGCGGATCGAGGCTCCACGTGAGTGGCTACATACCCGTCGGCGGATCGAATCGAGCGCCGTGAACGCATTTTAAGAACGAACGCACCCGGCGCGCGCGAGCGATAGGAAAGATAAAGCTTCGCGCATAGGGGTGCGCCCTGGGTGCCGCGCTCATGGCGCCCCGGATTGGTTCGCCCCATGCAGGTATCGTAGCGACGCCAAAATTCGACCTTTATATGCGTGGCGTGAATGTGGGTATCGCAGCGGCGTGAATTGCCACGATTATTTTGGCTGAGGATCGTTGAGGTCATGCGCAGCGCGTGCTGCGCGTCCCGAAGACGGCGTCGGACGCCGGGTAACCGGGCCAGCGGCGTCCTCCCCGGGGCGCGTCGGCACCGGCGCCTGGGCGGCCGGCCTGACCGGCGGGTGCGGGCGAGGGCGTCTGGTTCACACGCCTGGAACGAGCCGGAAAGGCTCGCCACGGCACGACAACGGAGCGAACGAGGACGATGGAACGCACACTCGCACAAGGGCAAGCTTTGCCGAAACCCGGCCGGACCTTGCTGCTCAAGCATGCCGACATGCTGGTGACGATGGACGGCGCGCGCCGCGAGATTCGCGGCGGCGGCATTTACGTGGAAGACAACCGCATTGTCGCGGTCGGGCCGACGGCGGAACTCCCCGCCACGGCCGACGAGGTGATCGACGCGAGTGGCCACCTCGTGACGCCGGGGCTCGTCAACACGCATCACCACATGTACCAGAGCCTGACACGGGCCGTGCCGGCCGCCCAGGATGCCGAACTGTTCGGCTGGCTCACGAATCTCTACAAGGTATGGGCGAACCTCACGCCCGAGATGATCGAGGTTTCCACGCTCACGGCGATGGCGGAACTGCTGCTCTCGGGCTGCACGACCTCGAGCGATCATTTGTACATCTACCCGAACGGCAGCCGTCTCGACGACAGCATCCGCGCGGCGCAACGCATCGGCATGCGCTTTCACGCGAGCCGCGGCAGCATGAGCGTGGGCCAGAAAGACGGCGGCCTGCCGCCCGATTCCGTGGTTGAGCGCGAGGACGCGATTCTCGCCGATACCCAGCGCCTCATCGAGACCTATCACGACGAGGGCCGCTACGCGATGCTGCGCGTCGTGGTGGCGCCGTGTTCGCCGTTCTCGGTGAGCCGCGATCTGATGCGCGAATCGGCGGTGCTGGCGCGCCACTACGGCGTGTCGATGCACACGCACCTCGCCGAGAACGTCAACGACATCGCCTATAGCCGGGAGAAGTTCGGGATGACGCCCGCCGAGTACGCCGAGGATCTCGGCTGGGTGGGCCGCGACGTGTGGCACGCGCACTGCGTGCAGCTCGACGATCACGGCATCGGGCTTTTCGGCCGCACGGGCACGGGCGTCGCGCATTGTCCATGCTCGAACATGCGGCTCGCCTCGGGCATCGCGCCGGTGAAGAAGATGCGGCTTGCAGGGGTGCCCGTGGGGCTCGGCGTGGACGGATCGGCGTCGAACGACGGCGCGCAGATGGTGGCCGAGGCGCGCCAGGCCATGCTGCTCGCGCGCGTGGGTTTTGGCCCGGACGCGATGACGGCACGCGAGGCGCTCGAAATCGCCACACTGGGCGGCGCACAGGTGCTCGGGCGCGACGATATTGGCGCGCTGGCGCCCGGCATGGCGGCCGACTTCGTCGCGTTCGACCTGCGTCAGCCGCTCTTTGCTGGGGCGCTGCACGATCCGGTTGCGGCGCTCGTGTTCTGCGCGCCGTCACAGGTCGCGCTGAGCGTGATTGGCGGGCGCGTGGTCGTGAAGGAGGGCGTGTTGCAGACGGTGGAGCTTGGGCCGGTGATCGAGCGGCACAACCGGCTCGCGGCGCAGCTCGTGCAGATGGCGCGCTAGGCAAGACCTGCGGCAGCGCGCTTCAGGGCGCGCGCTGCACAGGGCTGACAAAAATGCGTGGCGGGCCGCAGCATCGTGTGGCCGCCGCGCTCAGGGCTTGTCGATCAGCGTCTTGGTGGCTTCGGCCACGAGGCCGCGCAACCAGCGTACTTCGTCCGAGTAATGACAGCGTTCGTGCCACAACTGGTAGTACTGCATGGGCGGAAAGTCGAGCGGCGCGGGCACGACCGTGAGCGGCAGGAAGCGCGCGTAGTGATCGGCGAAGAGGCGCGTGGTCGTGAAGATCAGGTCCGACTTGATGAGCACGTAGGGCGCGAGATTGAAGTACGGCAGCGTGACGACCACGTGGCGCTTGAGGCGCTCGCGGGCGAGGTGCACGTCGATGGCGCCGCGCTGGCCCACGGAATAGGGCGTAGGGGCGAGATGCGGCGCGTTCAGGTACTGGTCGAGCGTGAGCCCGCCGCGCTTGGCGAACGGGTGCGTGTTGCTCATCAGGCAAACGATCTGGTCGACGAACAGATTCGAGAGGTGCAGTTGCTCGGGCGGTTCAGGCCAGTTGCCGATGACGATGTCGAGCTTGCCTTCTTCGAGCGCGAGTTCGTAGTCGAACGCG
The DNA here is from genome assembly GCF_003096875.1 of Paraburkholderia unamae. Lineage (NCBI taxonomy): Bacteria > Pseudomonadati > Pseudomonadota > Betaproteobacteria > Burkholderiales > Burkholderiaceae > Paraburkholderia > Paraburkholderia unamae. The sequence goes on along the minus strand of NZ_QEOB01000007.1, from coordinate 88,183 downwards.
GGGCCGAGCGAATGGAATTCGAGCGTGGCGTTGGGCGCGGCCTGACGAAAGCGCTCGACCACGGTCGGCACGAACAGGACGTTCAGATAGTCAGGACACCCAATCCGGTAACAACGGATGGACGTGGCCGGGTCGAAATTGTGTTGCTGGAAGCGAATGCGCTCGATCTCGCGCAGCGCGTTCTGCACGGGCTCGAGCAGGCGCAGGCCGTACTCGGTCGGCACCATGCCGGACTTGCCGCGCACGAGGAGCGGGTCGCCGGTGATGTCGCGCAGGCGCCGCAGCGCCGCGCTGATCGCGGGCTGGGACTGATTGAGCTTGACGGCGGCGCGTGTCACGCTGCGCTCCATCAGAAGCGTGTGCAAGACGCGCAAGAGGTACGTGTCGATCGCCTCGCGTTGCTGACTCATGAATTCTCCGATTATATGTTCTGGCTGATCGATGGGGTTCGGGGGTATATGGTTTTTAATATGTACAAAAAACGCCGTCAAGCGAGGCTTACCCCGAGTCGCCCGCGCGGCGGGGCAACGGTGAATTTTGGCGGCTCGACCTTGGCATGGCTAACGGGTATCTTCACCCCGCGCGAGTGTGCGCAACGCCTGGCCGCGGCGGTACGCGTCAAACGGCTTTGAAACAGCAATAACGTACAACGGCGGAACCTCCATGGGCGATTCATCTCCACGTCAGGCCAGGGGCGCGCAGGGCGAGAACACGGACAAGGGCGTCCCGCGCCTCGCGCTTGGCGGCATTACGAAGCAGTACCCGGCGGTGCGCGCGAACGACGACGTCACGCTCTCGGTCGCGCCCGGCGAAATCCACGCGTTGCTCGGCGAAAATGGCGCGGGCAAGAGCACGCTCATGAAGATCGTCTATGGCGCGGTGCGCCCTGACGCGGGCGAGATTCGCTGGGAAGGTCAGGTTGTCGAGATCGGCAGCCCGGCCGCGGCGCGCAAGCTCGGCATCGGCATGGTGTTCCAGCATTTTTCGTTGTTCGAAACACTGACCGTTGGCGAGAACATCGCGCTTTCGCTCGACGAAGCGTTCGACCTGAAAGCACTGGGCCAACGCATTCGCGAGGTGTCGGCGCAGTACGGCCTCGACGTCGATCCGCAGCGGCACGTGCACAGCCTCACGGTGGGCGAGCGCCAGCGCGTGGAGATCGTGCGCTGTCTGTTGCAGAACCCGCGTCTGCTCATCATGGACGAGCCGACTTCGGTGCTCACGCCGCAGGCGGTGCGCAAGCTGTTCGGCACGCTGCGCCGTCTCGCTTCGGAAGGGTGCAGCATCCTCTACATCAGCCACAAGCTCGACGAAATCCAGGAGCTGTGCGACACGGCCACCGTGCTGCGCGGCGGCAAGGTCACGGGCCGCGTGATTCCGCGCGAGGAAACGCATGCGTCGCTCGCACGGCTGATGGTCGGGCGCGAACTGCCCGACTACACGCGCCGCGCGCATACGCCCGGCGACGTGCTGCTCGACGTAACGCATCTCTCCATGCCGAGCGACGATCCGTTCGGCACGTCGCTCAACGACGTTTCGTTCGGCGTGCATGCGGGCGAGATTCTTGGCATTGCGGGCGTCTCGGGCAACGGTCAGGCGGAACTGCTCGCCGCGCTGTCGGGCGAGGCGCAGGCGGCCCGCCACAACGTAGCCGCCGACGCGGTCAAGCTTTGCGGCAAGCCGGCGGGTCGTCTTTCGGCGGGCGCGCGGCGCAGGCTCGGCTTCGCGTTCGTGCCCGAGGAGCGGCTTGGGCGCGGCGCGGTGCCGGCCATGTCGCTCGCGGAGAACGCGTTGCTCACCGCTCATCGCGAAGGCATGGTGCGCTCGGGATGGCTCAAGACCGGCGCGATGCGCGCATTCGCCGAGCGCTGTATCGGCGCGTTCGACGTGCGCTGCGGCGGCCCCGACGCGCTTGCGCAAAGCCTCTCGGGCGGCAATCTGCAAAAGTACATCGTGGGACGCGAAATTCTTCAGGCGCCGAAGGTGCTCGTGGTCGCACAGCCCACCTGGGGCGTGGACGTCGGTGCGGCCGCGTTCATCCGGCAGCAGTTGCTCGACCTGTCGGCGCGCGGCGTGGCGATCCTCGTGATTTCGGAAGAACTGGAAGAACTCTTCGACATCTGCGACCGCATTGCGGTGCTCGCGGGCGGACGGCTTTCGCCCGCGCGCTTGACAGGCGAGACCAACGCCGAAGAAATAGGCCGCTGGATGGCGGGGCTGTTCGGCGAGCGCGCCGATCGTGGCGACGGCGGCGCGGGGCGCAACGGCGAGCCGCCCGCACAGACCGTGGCGAACGCCTGAGGCCCGGCGCATCACCCGGCCACGCGCGGCGCGCGCAAATCACTCCCGAGACCGACCACCGACTTCACCACCATGATCCTTCCGTATCGACTCGAAGCCCGCGCGACGCCGTCGCGCACGGTGCGCATCGCTGTGCCGCTCATTGCGGCGCTGCTCACGCTCGTCATCGGCTTCCTGATCTTCGGCCTCGTGGGCCGCGATCCCATGCAGGCGATGTACGCGTTCTTCATCGAGCCGCTGTCGAGCGTCAACGGCTGGTCCGAACTGCTGCTCAAGGCCTCGCCGCTGTGCCTGATCGCGCTGGGCCTGGCCGCCGGCTATCGCGCGAACGTCTGGAACATCGGCGCGGAAGGGCAGATGGTGCTGGGCGGCATCGCGGCGAGCGGCGTGGCGATCTACTTCGATCAGGCGACAGGCTGGTGGATCCTGTTCCTGATGATGATCGCCGGTGTGCTGGGCGGCATGGCCTGGGCGGCGATTCCCGCCTGGCTCAAGAGCCGCTTCAACACCAACGAGATTCTCACGAGCCTGATGCTCACCTACGTCGCCACGCAACTGCTGATCTGGCTCGTGAGCGGCCCGTGGCGCGATCCGCAAGGCATGAACTTTCCGCTCTCCGAAATGTTCAGCGGCGACGCGCTGTATCCGACCTTTGGCGGCGACTGGCGCATTCACTGGCTGCGCGGCACGCGTCTGAACGCGTCGATCTTCCTCACGCTCGCGGCCATTCCGCTCGTGTGGCTGTTCATGCGCCGCAGCTTCGCGGGCTACCGCATGAGCGTGGGCGGGCTCGCGCCGCTCGCCGCGCGTTATGCGGGCTTCTCGGAGAAAAAGACGATCTGGACCTCGCTGCTGCTCTCGGGAGGTCTTGCGGGCCTCGCCGGGATGGGCGAGATCGCCGGGCCGATCGGCCAGTTGCAGGCCACGTGGTCGCCGGGCTACGGCTTCACGGCCATCATCGTCGTGTTCGTCGGGCGCCTGCACCCGTTCGGCATCGTGCTCGCCAGTCTGCTGATGGCGCTGCTGTATCTCGGCGGCGAAGCGGTGCAGACCTCGCTGCAATTGCCTCAGGCGCTGTCCGGCGTGTTCCAGGGCTTGCTGCTGTTCTCCCTGCTCGGCGCGGACCTCTTTGTGAACTATCGCGTGCGCCGCCATCATCCGGTCGCAGCCACTAACTGACCGGCGCAATCCAGAGAAAAACGATACGGGCCACACGACATGGATATCCAGCAAGCCAGCTCGCTCGCATCGAGCGCCGTCACCGCCGCCATTCCGCTCATGTTCGCGGGCGTGGGCGAACTCGTCACCGAAAAATCAGGTGTGCTCAATCTGGGCGTCGAAGGCATGATGCTGATGGGCGCTGTCACGGGCTACGCGGTCACGACGATCACCGGCAATCCATGGCTTGGCCTCGTCGCGGGCATGGTCGCAGGCGTCGCGATGGCGTTGCTGTTCGGCTTTCTCGTGCTCACGATGCTCGCCAACCAGGTCGCCACGGGCCTTTCGCTCACGATCTTCGGCGTCGGGCTGTCGGCCTATGTGGGCAAGCCGTACACCTCCGCGGCGACGTCGGCCACCATCGCCGCCTGGCCGATTCCGGGTCTCTCGCAGTTGCCCGTGATCGGACCGGCGTTCTTCAGCCTCACGCCCGTCGATTACCTCGCGTTCATCATGTTCGCCGTGGTCGCCTGGTTTCTGTATCGCACGCGCGCCGGGCTCGTGCTGCGCTCGGTGGGCGAGTCGCCGCAGGTCGCGCATTCGGTGGGCTTTCCGGTGATCGGCGTGCGCTATGGCGCAACGGCCTTTGGCGGCGCGATGGCGGGTCTTGCGGGCAGCTATTACTCGGTGGTGCAACTGCACCTGTGGCAGGAGCAGATCACGGCCGGGCGCGGCTGGATCGCGCTCGCGCTCGTGGTGTTCGCCACCTGGCGTCCAGGGCGTCTGCTGATCGGCGCGCTGCTGTTCGGCGCGGTCACGGGCGCGCAGTTCTACGCGCAGGCCGTGGGCGTGCCGGTGCCCACGCAGTTTCTCGCCATGCTGCCGTACGTCGCGACAATCGTCGTGCTCGTGCTCATTTCGCGCAACCCGAACACGATTCGCCTGAACGCGCCGGCCTCGCTCGGCAAGCCGTTCTTTGGGGCGGCTTAGGCCGGCCGCCTGGTTTTTCGCCATTGATCGGGATTGCTGACCAGTACGCGGTCGGTGTCCGATCACCACGCTTCGCATGCTCGCAGTCATTCCATCCACGACAGGAGATCCACGATGAAAAAAACCATCCTGACCGCTTTCGCCGTCGCCGCCACGTGCGGCACGGCGGCGCTCGCGCCGCTGGCCCAGGCCGCCGACGCGCCGGGCGTCGCGTTCGTCTATCTCGGCAATCCGGGCGATGCCGGTTGGACCTTCGCGCACGATCAGGGCTCGAAGGCCGCCGAGCAGAAGTTCGGCAACAAGATCAAGATCACGCGCGTGGAGAACGTGCCGGAATCGGCGGATTCGGAGCGCGTGTTCCGCGATCTCGCGAGCAAGGGCAACAAGATCATCTTCGGTTCGAGCTTCGGTTATCAGGACTTCGAACTGAAGGTTGCGAAGGACTTCCCGGACACCGTGTTCCTGCACGCCACCGGCTACAAGAAGGCGCCGAACTTCGGCACCTATGACGTGCGCATGTATCAGGGCGCGTATCTCGCGGGCGTCGCGGCCGGCTACGCCACCAAGACGAATACGCTCGGCTTCGTGGCCTCGGTGCCGATTCCCGAGGTCGTGCGCAACATCAACGCGTACACGCTCGGCGCGCGCTCGGTGAATCCGAAGGTCCACACCAAGGTCATCTGGATCAATAGCTGGTTCGATCCGGGCAAGGAAAAGCAGGCCGCGGAAACGCTGATCGGCCAGGGCGCCGACGTGCTGCTCCAGAACACCGATTCGAGCGCCACGCTCGCCACGGCCGAAGAGAAGAAGGTCCACGCGTTCGGCTGGGATTCGAACATGAAGAAGTTCGGCCCGCACGCGCACCTCGGCTCGGTCGAGGCCAACTGGGGCGTGTATTACGTCGCCGCGATCCAGCAGGTGCTCGACGGCAAATGGAAGAACGACCCCGTGTGGTGGGGTATTCCGCAAAAGGCCGTGGATCTCGGCGACGTCAACACGTCCGAGCTTTCGGCCGACGCGCAGAAGGCCGTTGCCGCGAAGCGCGAGGCGATCGCCGCCGGCAAGTGGGATGTATTCACCGGCCCGATCAAGGACCAGACCGGCGCGGTCAAGATTCCGGCGGGCAAGACGCTGACCGACCCGGAACTGCAACGCCTGAACTGGTACGTCGAAGGCGTGGACGGCTCGCTGCCGAAGTAAGCGCGAGCGCTTTCTTCGGACGATTCGGGCGTCCGGACGAGGAACGGCTGCACGTAGCCTATGGGGCTCGCGCAGCCGTTTTTCCTTGCCGGCGCGTAAAAAACGGGGGCGAGGTCTATGCCTGCACTCAGGACAATGCCTGCCGCAGGGCATCTACATCAATCGTCGATGCGGATGCCCACTTTGATCGTGACCTGCCAGTGCGAGATCTGATCGTTTTCGATCAGGCCGCGTGTTTCCACGACCTCGAACCAGTGCAGGTGGCGCAGCGTCTTCGACGCGCGCGCAATGGCGCCACGGATGGCGTCGTCGCTCGATACCGTGGACGAGCCGGTGAGTTCGATCTGTTTGTAGACGTGGTCGCTCATGGCGGTGTCTCCTCGTAGGGCGCGCGGCGAGGGCGCGTCAATCGAGTATAGGTAACGCACTCGCGCGCGGGCGCGAAGGTGCGAAGGTACGAAGGCCCGATGGGCGCGGCGCCGGGTATGATGGCGCCTCGCAAGAAATCGAGCATCGGACGTGCCCGCGGGGCGCCCGGCGCAGGAGACGGAGAAGATGGACAAGCACGAATTGGGTTTTTGCGGACCGGGGCTGATGGGCGCGCCGATGATCCGCCATTTGCTGCGCGCGGGGCACGCGGTGCGCGTATGGAACCGCTCGCCGCAGAAGGCCGAGGCGCTCGTCGCCGACGGCGCACAGGTGGCGGCCACGCCGCGCGAACTCGCCCGCGCGGCGGAGGTGGTGCTGCTGTGCGTCGCGGACGCGGCGGCTGTCGAGTCCGTGGTGTTCGGCGAAGAGGGGCTGCTGGCAGGCGGAACGGGCGAGGGCGTGCGTGTGCGCTGCATCGTCGATCATTCGAGCATTCCGCCCGATGCGACGCGCAGGCTCGCGGAGCGCGCGGCGGCGCTGGGCGTGGGCTGGGTCGACGCACCGGTTTCCGGCGGCGTGGCGGGCGCGCAGAACGGCACGCTCGCGATCATGGCGGGCGGCGCGGCGACCGATGTCGAAGCCGTCTCGCCCATCCTCGCCGCCTACGCTTCGCGTATCACCCATATGGGCGGCGCGGGCGCGGGACAGACCACGAAACTGTGCAACCAGGCGATCGTCACGGCCACGGTGGCGGCGATCGCCGAGGCGGTGAGCCTCGCACGGCGCAGCGGCATCGACGCGGCGAAACTGCCCGAGGCGCTCGCGGGCGGCTGGGCCGACTCGACGCTCTTGCGCACCTTCGTACCGCGCATGACGCAGGACGGCCTCGAGCCCATCGGCGCGCTCAAGACGTTCCAGAAAGACGTGGACACGATTGCCGCGGCGGCCATGCAAACCGGTACGCCCATGCCCGTAGCGGGCACGGTTCAGCAGTTGCTGCGCCTTGCCGCAGCGATGGGCCTCGCGCAGGCCGATTTTTCGGGTTTCGTCGACGTGCTCCAGACGCCGCGTACCGGCGAGGCCTGACGCTCGAAGCCGCGAAGGCGTGCTGTGGCCACGCAATGTGGCCCTCAATGCGACCCGCGCCGGCCGCCTTCATATTGCGCACTTATCGGCGTGTCATGCTTGCGGCAGGGCGGCGCGCGCCGTCGTTCGCGCCCGCGCGATCCGCGCCGGTTTTTCCGCCGGCTTGCGTCGCGATCCTGCGTGCGCGGCGGGCCTCCGGCGGCTGGAACTCGCGCGCGAAGTGGCATAACCTGCTAAAATTACAGGTTTTTCGTCGATCTACTTTCCGGGACGCGCTGTGCTCTCTACCGCCAACATCACCATGCAATTCGGGCCGAAGCCCTTGTTCGAGAATATCTCGGTCAAATTCGGCGAAGGCAACCGCTATGGCCTGATCGGCGCGAACGGTTGCGGCAAATCCACGTTCATGAAGATCCTCGGTGGCGATCTCGAACAGAGCTCGGGCAACGTGATCCTCGAGCCGAACGTGCGTCTGGGCAAGCTGCGCCAGGACCAGTTCGCGTACGAAGACGTGCGCGTGCTCGACGTCGTCATGATGGGCCACACCGAAATGTGGGCCGCGATGACCGAGCGCGACGCGATTTACGCGAACCCCGAGGCCACCGACGACGACTACATGCACGCCGCCGAACTCGAAGCGAAGTTCGCCGAGTACGACGGCTACACGGCCGAGGCGCGCGCGGGCGAACTGCTGCTCGGCATCGGCATTGGCACGGAATTCCACACTGGCCCGATGAGCGCTGTGGCGCCGGGCTGGAAGCTGCGCGTACTGCTCGCGCAGGCGCTGTTCTCGAAGCCTGACGTGCTGCTGCTCGACGAACCGACCAACAACCTCGACATCAATTCGATCCGCTGGCTGGAAGATGTTCTGAACGAGTACAACTCGACCATGATCATCATTTCCCACGATCGACACTTCCTGAACCAGGTCTGCACGCACATGGCGGACATGGACTACGGCACGCTGAAGGTCTACCCTGGCAACTACGACGACTACATGCTGGCGTCGACCCAGGCGCGTGAGCGCCAGGCCAATGCCAACGCCAAGGCGAAGGAACGCGTGGCCGACCTCCAGGACTTCGTGCGCCGCTTCTCGGCAAACAAGTCCAAGGCGCGCCAGGCCACCAGCCGTCTGAAGATGATCGACAAGATCAAGATCGAGGAATTCAAGCCCTCGTCGCGCCAGAACCCGTTCATCCGCTTCGAATTCGAAAAGAAGCTGCACAACATCGTCGTGGTCGCGGAAGAGATCACGAAGACGTACGAGCGCCGCATCTTCAACAAATTCAGCATTAGCGTGCAGCCGGGCGAGCGCATCGCGATCATCGGCGAAAACGGCGCGGGCAAGACCACGTTGCTGCGCTCGCTGCTGGGCAAGCTGGCCGTCGACAACGGCTCGGTGAAGTGGGCCGAGAACGCGAGCATCGGCTACATGCCGCAGGACACGTACGAAGAGTTTCCGGCCGACGTCACGCTGATGGACTGGATCGACCAGTACCGTCAGGAAGGCGACGACGAGCAGTCGGTGCGCGGCACGCTGGGCCGTCTGCTCTTTAACGCCGACGACATCCGCAAGTCGGTGAAGGTGCTGTCGGGCGGTGAGAAGGGCCGCATGATCTGGGGCAAGCTGATGCTCGGCCGTCACAACGTGCTGCTCATGGACGAGCCCACGAACCACATGGACATGGAATCGATCGAGTCGCTGCAAATCGCGCTCGAGAAGTTCGAAGGCACGCTGATTTTCGTCTCGCACGACCGCGAATTCGTGAACGGTCTCGCGAACCGCGTCATCGAAGTGAAAACCGATGGCAAGATCAACGACTACAGCGGCAACTACGAGGACTTCCTCGCAAGCCAGGGGCTGCATTGAGTTTCGGTCGCTGATCGAAGCATGAAATGAAAACGGGCGGCGCGGTGAGCGTCGCCCGTTTTGTTTTGGGACTGACGTTGCGGCATTCCTGGCGCACTCAAGTCCGGGCGTCGTTTCTCCCATTTCATCCGGCGCTTTCCGTTTGCGTCAACCACGCTAGAATGCGGGATCGACGCGGCCAGGCCGCGATAAACCGCCAAACGAACACGGAGACAGGAGCACCGCCCATGAACGACTACACCCAGCTCTACATCAACGGCCAATGGGTCGCGCCCCACGGCAAGGGCACGATCGACGTGATCGACTCGGGCACCGAATCGATCATGGGCCGCATTCCCGAAGGCGTTGAGGCCGACGCCGAAGCGGCCGTCGCCGCCGCGCGCGCCGCCTTCGACGGCTGGGCCGCGACGCCCGCCGCGGAGCGCGGCGCGTATCTGCAAAAAATCGCCGACAACCTCAAGGCCCGCACCGATGAACTCGCGCAATTGATCGCGGGCGAAGTGGGCATGCCGCTGAAGCTCGCGCGCGCAATCCAGGTGGGCGGCCCCGTCTACAACTGGGGCGCCTATGCGAAGCTTGCGAGCGATTTCCAGTACGAGGAGCGCGTGGGCAACTCGCTCGTGGTGCGCGAGCCGGTGGGGGTCGTCGCGGCCATCACACCGTGGAACTATCCGCTCAACCAGATCACGCTCAAGGTCGCCGCCGCGCTCGCGGCCGGCTGCACCGTCGTGCTCAAGCCTTCGGAAATCGCGCCGCTGAACGCGTTCGTGCTCGCCGAGGCCATCCATGAAGCGGGCCTGCCCGCGGGCGTGTTCAACCTCGTGACGGGCTATGGCCCGGTGGTAGGCGAACTGCTCGCGCGTCACGCGGACGTGGACATGGTGTCGTTCACGGGCTCGACGCGCGCGGGCAAGCGCGTGTCCGAGGTGGCCTCGGCTACCGTCAAGCGCGTGGCGCTGGAACTCGGCGGCAAGTCGGCCGCCGTCGTGCTCGATGACGCCGATTTCGCGGCCGCCGTGAAGGGCACCGTGGGCGCGTGCTTCCTGAACTCGGGGCAGACCTGCTCGGCGCACACGCGCATGATCGTGCCGGAGTCGCGCTACGAAGAAGCGCGCGAGCTGGCGAAGCAGGCCGCCGAGGCGTTCACGGTCGGCGACCCGCGCGACGAGAAGGCCAGGCTCGGCCCGCTCGCCTCGAAGGTCCAGCAGGAGCGCGTGCAGCACTACATCGCGCGCGGCATAGCCGACGGCGCCGAACTCGTGACCGGCGGCCCGGGCCTGCCCGAGGGCGTGACGAAGGGCTTCTTCGTGAAGCCGACCGTGTTCGGACGCGTGCCGCGCGACGCGGCCATCGCACAAGAAGAAATCTTTGGCCCGGTGCTCACGATTCTGACGGCGAAGGACGAAGACGACGCCGTGGCGATCGCCAACGACTCGCTCTACGGTCTCGGTGGCGCCGTCTGGGCCGGCAGCGACGAGCGCGCCGCACGCGTGGCGCGCCGTATCCGCACGGGCCAGATCGACATCAATGGCGGCACCTGGAATATGGCCGCGCCGTTCGGCGGCTTCAAGCAGTCGGGCCACGGCCGCGAGAATGGCGCGTACGGCCTTGAGGAATACCTCGAGTACAAATCCATGCAGTTCAAGGTGCCGAAAGCCTGATGAGGCATCTCGTCGCGTCATCGCAAATCTTGTAGTGCGACGTGTTGATATAAATCACTGATGCGGCTGCCTTTACCGGCGGCCGCATTTTCTTTTGATTCTGGTCAATATCATCTGTGGGGTACGCGCGACCATAAGCGCTTTGTCATCGACAGAGCAAAACATGTTTCCTGCACACTCCTTCGCACCGCTCGAAATTCGCGGCCGTCAACTGCTGCCCATCGTGCAGGGCGGCATGGGCGTCGGTATTTCGGCGCACCGGCTTGCGGGCAGTGTCGCGCGCGAAGGCGCGCTCGGCACCATCGCGAGCATCGACCTGCGCCATCATCACGGCGACCTCATGGAAATGTGCCGCGCCGATCCGTGCAACGAAACGCTCACGCGCGCGAACCTGATCGCGCTGGGCCGCGAGATCGCCGCGGCACGCAAGCTCGCCGGCGGCAACGGCATGATCGCCGTGAACGTCATGAAGGCCGTGAGCGCGCATGCGGACTACGTGCGCGCCGCCTGCGAGCACGGCGCCGACGCCATCGTGATGGGTGCGGGCCTGCCGCTCGATCTGCCCGACCTCACGGCGGGCGTCGACATCGCCCTCGTGCCGATTCTGTCCGACGCGCGCGGCGTCGCGCTCGTGCTCAAGAAATGGATGAAGAAGGGGCGCCTGCCCGACGCCATCGTGATCGAGCATCCGGCGCATGCGGGCGGCCACCTCGGCGTGACCGATATCGCCGACATGGACAACGCGCGCTTCGCGTTCGCGCAGATCTTCGAAGAACTCGAAGGCGTGTACACCACGCTCGGCATCACGCGGCGCGACGTGCCGCTCGTCGTGGCGGGCGGCGTTAATAGCCACGAGGCCGTGCGTAAATGGCTCGAAGCGGGCGCCAATGGCGTGCAGGTCGGCACGCCGTTCGCCGTGACCGAGGAGGGCGACGCCCACCCCGAATTCAAGCGGGTGCTGGCCGAGGCGAAGCCCGAGGACATCGTGGAATTCGTGAGCGTGACGGGGCTGCCCGCCCGCGCCGTGAAAACGCCGTGGCTCGAACGTTACCTGCGCAACGAGTCGCGCATTCGCGCCAAGATCGGCTCGCTCAAGCTCGCCTGCCCAACCGGGCTCGAATGCCTTTCGGCCTGCGGGCTGCGTGACGGCATCGAAAAGTTCGGGCACTTCTGCATCGACACGCGCCTCGCCGCGGCGCTGCGCGGCGATGTCTCGAACGGTCTGTTCTTCCGCGGCCGTGAAGCGTTGCCATTTGGCAACACGATTCGCAGTGTGCGCGACCTTTTGGAGCTGTTACTGACAGGAGTTGCGCGACCTGCGGTCGCACATCGGGCCGCCTTCGCACTGGCTTGATGGGAGTCAAAACTCCGTCGGACCCCGTCTCTGACAATTTGTAGGCCGCTGACAGGCCACACTTATAGATACGGGGAAATACGATGCAACACGCAGTGAGAAAGATTGCAGCAACGTGCGCGCTCATGATGAGCGCCGCCTTTTTTGCCGCGCCGGCCAATGCAGCCGGCTCGCCCGACTCGGGCATCTACGCAGGCGACTGGCTGGTCCGCCTGCGCGCCATCGAGATCGCGCCGGAGGCACGGGGCAGCGGTCCGCTCGGCGCGCTTGGCGCCGACGTGAATAACGCGCTCGTGCCTGAAGTCGACTTCACCTACATGGCGACCGACAACATCGGCGTCGAACTGATTCTCGGCACGTCGCGCAACCAGGTGACGTCGAACATCGGTGCGCTCGGCGGCGTGGGCGTGCTGCCGCCCACGCTCCTGCTCCAGTACCACTTCAACAATGCGGGCAAGGTGCGGCCGTACGTGGGCGCGGGTATCAACTACACGCTGTTCTACAACAACGGTCTGCACGCGGGCGGCCAGTCGGTTTCGATCGACAACCATAGCTGGGGTCCGGCGTTGCAGTTCGGCATCGACTTCCAGGTGACGAAGCGCATCTTCGTGAACGCGGATATCAAGAAGATCTGGATGCACACCGACGCGTCGCTGGCCGGCACGCCTCTCGGCACCCTGCATATCGATCCGATCATCGTGGGTCTCGGCGTCGGCATGAAGTTCTGAGCGCCTGCCTCCTTGCAAACGCCGGCTTGTCCGGCGTTTTTTATTTCAGGCGCGATCCTTCTGGAAGCGCATGGCGGTGCCTTCGCGCTCGATGCGCTCCCATACGGCGCGCTTTTCCTCGTCGCTCAGGAACACCCAGTTGGAGACTTCCACGGCGGTGCGCCCACAGCCTTTGCAGATGTCGTCGAAGAGGGTCGAGCACACGCCGATACACGGGCTGTCGGGAAGGTCGTGGAGATTGGATGCCATTGATGAGCCTTGGGGCGTGGCCGGCGCGTCGGGCGCGCCGGCATCGGTACGAAACGTCGCTATGTTAACCGATACGCGCCCAGGCGGCCGGTCGCCCCCTTGGCGGCCCCCCGGCCGCGCGGCGATGAGCGTCGATGCGCGATGGGTCAGCCCGCGCAACCGCAAGCTGATAGCAAGGTCGCGCAGACGAGTGGGGCGGGGCTTTCGGCGCGCCGAGGCCGACAGGGACGCCGCTCGAAGCGGGACGTCGCGCATGCGCCACCGAAGCGGATTTTTTGTGGACACGGCCCGTGAAACCGCTAAAATTGCGCGCGATTTACCGTCCGCGCGCGGGTGCGTCATGGTCCCATGGCTCATGCTCCGCATGTTCCGTTTGCGCGACATGCCGGCGTTTTATTTCTTGCCAGGCAGGTTTGATGGTAGGTTCGGTAAAGTCAGGGGAGCCGCTGCATACGTGACACGAAGCGCGGCACTAAGCGAGGCAGGCGGCCGGCAGGAGCCGGTCAGGATCGGAGAACGGGATGAAGAAAGGGGTGGTGGCGCAACTGGCCGTGCTCGCGCTGTGCGCGGCGCCGTGGCTGACGTCGGTGGCAAAAGACACGCAACTGAACGTGTACAACTGGTCCGATTACATCGCCAAGGACACGATTCCGAACTTCACGAAGCAAACCGGCGTCAACGTCAAGTACGACAACTACGACAGCGACGACACCCTTCAGGCCAAGCTGCTCGCGGGCAACTCGGGCTACGACATCGTCGTGCCGACCAGCAACTACGCGGGCAAGCAGATCGCCGCCGGCATTTTCTCGCCGCTCGACAAGTCGAAGATCCCCAACCTCAAGTATCTCGACCCGCAACTGATGGCGCTCGTCGCCGGTGCGGATCCGGGCAACAAGTACGCGGTGCCCTGGGCGTACGGCACCACCGGTCTTGCCTATAACGTCACGAAGGCGCAGCAGATCCTCGGCAAGGACGTGCCGCTCGACAACTGGGACATCCTCTTCAAGCCCGAGAACATCTCGAAGCTGAAAGCCTGCGGCGTGTCCGTGCTCGACGCGCCCGACCAGATGTTCGCGGCCGCGCTGCACTACATCGGCAAGGATCCGCTTTCGACGAATCCGGACGACTATCGCGCCGCGCTCGCGATGATGAAGAAGATCCGCCCGTACATCACGCAGTTCAACTCGTCGGGCTACATCAACGACCTCGTGGGCGGCGACATCTGCTTCGCCTACGGCTGGTCGGGCGACGTCGTAATCGCCAAGCATCGCGCCATCGAGGCGAAGAAGCCGTACAAGATCGAGTACTACATTCCGAAGGGCGGCGCGCCGATCTGGTTTGACGTGATGACCATCCCGAAGGATGCCCAGCACAAGGAAGCCGCGCACGAGTGGATCAACTACATCGAGACGCCGCAAGTTCACGCTGCGATCACGAACACGGTCTTCTACCCGAGCGCGAACGCGGAAGCGCGCAAGTACGTGAACAAGGACATCGCCAACGACCCGGCCGTGTACCCGCCGCCCGAAGTCCTGAAGACGCTGTTCCTGCTCAAGCCGCTGCCGCCTGAGATCCAGCGTCTCCAGACGCGTCTGTGGACCGAGTTCAAGTCGGGCCGCTGACGCGGTCGGTGCAGCAGCCCAACGTTTTACCCCGAGCCCTCGGCAAGCCGCCGGGGGCTTTGTTCGTCAACCCCGTCCAGCATTCACGCAGAAACAGGCAGGGCAGAGAGAATCATGAGTGACCAGTCGAGCGCGCCGGCAACCGCCGGTTCGCTGCCTTCGGGCTTCGCCGCGGCAGATACGGCCGCGGACAACTTCGTGCAGATCGTCGATGTCGTCAAGAAGTTCGGCGAGACAACGGCCGTCAAGGGCGTCAATCTGTCGGTGAAGAAGGGCGAGCTGTTCGCGCTGCTCGGCAGCTCGGGCTGCGGCAAGTCCACCTTGCTGCGCATGCTCGCGGGTCTTGAGACCGTCACGTCGGGCAAGATCCTGATCGATGGCGAAGACCTCGCCGCGATGCCGCCGTACCGTCGCCCGGTCAACATGATGTTCCAGTCGTATGCGCTTTTCCCGCATATGACGGTGGAATCGAACGTTGGTTTCGGGCTGCGCCAGGAAGGCGTGAAGAAGGGCGAGCTGAAAGATCGCGTGGCCAACGCACTCGAACTCGTGCAGATGTCGCGCTTCGCCAAGCGCAAGCCGCACCAGCTTTCGGGCGGCCAGCAGCAGCGCGTGGCGCTTGCGCGCTCGCTCGTGAAGCGCCCCAAGCTGCTCTTGCTCGACGAGCCGATGTCGGCGCTCGACAAGCAGATTCGCCAGCGCACGCAAATCGAGCTCGTCAACATTCTCGACAAGGTCGGCGTCACCTGCATCATGGTCACGCATGACCAGGAAGAGGCGATGACGATGGCGGGGCGCCTCGCGGTGATGAGCGAAGGCGAAATCGTGCAGCTGGGCACGCCCAATGAAGTCTACGAATTCCCGAACAGCCGCTTCTCGGCGGAGTTCATCGGTTCGACCAATCTGTTCGACGGCAACGTGGTCGAGGACGAGCCGGACCATGTGTTCGTCGAGTGTTCGGACCTGCCGGTGCGCCTCTATGTGAACCACGGCATCACGGGACCGCTTGGCATGCCCGTGACGATCTCGGTACGTCCCGAGCGCATCGCGCTCACGCGCAAGCCGCCCGAAGGCACGTTCAACTGGGGCAAGGGCATCGTGAAGAACATCGCGTACATGGGCGGCTACTCGCTCTATCACGTGAAGCTCGATTCGGGCAAAACCGTGGTCGCGAATATGTCGAGCCTCGCGCTCTCCGAGATCGACTCGCCCACCTGGGATGACGAAGTCTACGTGCGCTGGAGCGCTTCGGCCGGTGTGGTGCTGACGTCATGAGCGCGACGACTTTGCGCAACCTCCTGCACTGGCCGGCGAAGCGCTTCAACCTGACCGGCCGCACGGCGGTCGTGGCGGGGCCGTTCATCTGGCTGCTGCTGTTCTTCCTCGTGCCGTTCATCCTGGTGGTGAAGATCAGCTTCGCCGACCAGCAGCTCGGCATTCCGCCGTACACGGAGCTCACGTCGTTCGCGGACGGCGTGTGGCACATCGCGCTCGACTTCTCGCACTATGCGTTCCTGTTCCAGGACAGCCTGTACTTCGCGACCTATGTGAATTCCGTGGTCGTGGCGGGGATCTCGACGCTGCTGTGTCTCATCATCGGCTATCCGATGGCGTACTACATCGCGCGCTCGAATCCGGCCTCGCGCAACATCCTCATGATGGCGGTGATGCTGCCGTTCTGGACGTCGTTCCTGATTCGCGTATATGCGTGGATCGGCATCCTCAAGAACAACGGACTGCTGAACAATTTCCTGATGTCGATCGGCATCATCCATTCGCCCATCGAGCTTTATCACACGAACACGGCCGTCTATATCGGCATGGTGTATTCGTACCTGCCGTTTCTCGTGATGCCGCTCTACGCGCACCTCGTGAAAATGGATCTCACGCTGCTCGAAGCCGCGTACGACCTGGGCGCGAAACCGTGGCGCGCGTTTATCGAGATCACGTTGCCGCTCTCGAAGAACGGCATCATCGCAGGCTGTCTGCTCGTGTTCATTCCGGCGGTGGGCGAGTACGTGATTCCTGAACTGCTTGGCGGCGCGAACACGCTGATGATCGGCCGCGTCATGTGGAACGAGTTCTTCGACAATGCCGACTGGCCGATGGCCTCCGCCGTGACCTGCGCAATGGTGCTGCTGCTGCTCGTGCCGATGGCGCTGTTCCAGCACTTCCAGGCGAAGGAACTGGAGGGCCGCGGCAAATGAAACCGAATCGCGTATTGCAGTTCATCGCGCTCGGCCTCGGCTTCGCGTTCCTCTATATCCCGATCCTCAGCCTGATCGTCTACTCGTTCAACGAGTCGCAACTGGTGACGGTGTGGACGCGCTTTTCGACGCGCTGGTATCAGGCGCTCATCACCGACGACGAGTTGATCACCGCCGCGTGGCTGTCGCTGCGCATCGCGCTGATGACGGCGTTCGCGTCGGTGTTCATCGGCACGTGGGCGGGCTTCGTGCTCGCGCGCATGGGGCGCTTTCGCGGCTTCACGCTGTTCTCAGGCATGATCAACGCGCCGCTCGTGATACCCGAAGTGATTCAGGGTATTTCGCTGCTGCTGCTCTTCGTGGAAATGGGCAAGCTGATCGGCTGGCCTGCGGGGCGCGGCGTGTTCACGATCTGGATCGGCCACGTGATGCTGTGCATTTCGTACGTCGCCATCATCGTGCAGTCGCGCGTGCGCGAGTTGAATCCGTCGCTGGAAGAGGCCGCGCTCGACCTGGGCGCAACGCCGTTCAAGGTGTTTTTCCAGATCACACTGCCGCTCATTTCACAGGCGCTCGCGGCGGGCTGGCTGCTTTCGTTCACGCTCTCGATCGACGACCTGGTGCTCTCCGCGTTCCTTTCGGGGCCGGGCTCGACCACGCTGCCGCTCGTCGTGTTCTCGCGCGTGCGTCTCGGTCTGAACCCCGAGATGAACGCGCTCGCCACGCTCTTTATCGCGGTCGTGACGGTCGGCGTGATCTTCGGCAATTACTTCATGCAGCGCGCCGAACGCAAGCGCATGGCGATGGCGGTCTGATCGCCCACGCGCTTCGAAGCGCATGAAAAGACGGCGCGCGGGCAGGAATGTCCGCGCGCCGTCTTCGTTTGGGCGTTTCGGACGACGGCTTGCTACAGCCGATACCCCATGCGAAAGCCGCCCCAATGCCGCCCGTTCACGAAGATCGGCGCGGAGGCGTCCTTCATCATCACGAACGTGCCGCCGCCCATGTCGCGCCGGTAGGTTTGCAGCAGGAAGGGCTTGGTGTGCGAGCCGGCCGCGCGGCCCGCGCGGTCGCTGAAAATGCGGTGATTGCGGCAGTTCGCGGCGTTCCACACCGGGTCGGAACCTTGCGGATGCGAGAACTTGCGGTTGTGCGTCGGAATATAGCCGCGCGGATCGATCGCTACGCAAAAAGCAACGCGCTCGTCGAACGTGAGCAGCGGTTCGAGGATCGGGGGCAGCAGCCGGTCGGTGAACGCCGTGAAGCGGGTCATGTGCTGCTGCGGGTTCGTATTCGGCACCGGCGCATAGTGGCCGTCGAACAGGTCCGCCTCGCCGATTTCGCCGCGCGCGAGCGCGCCCTCGAACAGCTTGCCGACCTGGGCGGCGGCGCGCTGCACGGTCTCGATGAAGCGCGTGTCGTCGGTTTCCACGCCCGTGGCGGCGGAAAGTTCGATGAGCGTCTCCGACACCTCCAGCAGTTTGCCGAGCTGATTCTTCGCTTGCACGAAGTTGCGGCCCGAGTCCTCGACGCCCGCGACCATCTCGCTCACCTGGCTCTCCAGCCCGTCGCACTTCGTCTCGATCTCGCCCGTGAGCTGCGCAATCTGTCCGGCGTGCTCGTCAAGCTGCACGATCGCCTCGCCGGTGCTGTGCACGGCCTCGCCGATGGTGTGCGTGCCCGCGCGCACGCGATGCGCGCGTTCGGTGTTCGCCGTGCCTTCGGCGATGAGCTGTTCGGTCTGCTGCGTGAGCTGCCCGAGCGTCTGCTCGATCTGGCCGGTGGCCTGCGCGGTTTTCGCGGAGAGGTTCTTCACTTCGGCCGCAACCACGGCGAAGCTCTTGCCAGACTCGCCGGCGCGCGCCGCCTCGATGGCCGCGTTGAGCGCGAGAAGCTGGGTTTGCCGGGCGATCAGCGAGATTTCCTCGGAGACCTTCGAGACATGCGCGAGCGCGCTCTTGAGCGCACGGATCTGCGTTTCGATGACGGTGACGCTTTCCACCAGACCGTGAATGTCGGCGAGCGATTCTTCGATGGTCTGTTGCGACTGCTGCACGGTGGCGGCGGTGCCGGTGCTCAGCTCGCGCATGGCGCGCGCGGCCGTGGCGATCTGGTGATTGCCGGCGAGGGTATGGGCCGCCGACTCGCGCAAGGCGTGGCAGACGTCGGTCTGACGCTGCACGCGCGCCGCGACCTCGTCGACATGGCCCGCGACGTCGCAGATCTCGATGCCGAGCCTGCCGGCCTGGGCGGCAATGTCGCCGACGATCCCGGCGGATTTTCCCGTGCGGCGGCGACCGCGCAGGCCCAGCAAACGCAAACGTGTCATCGGGTGTCTCCTTGCCCGGTGCGGATTGGCGACCGCGGACCACTGCGGTGGACCACTGCGGCGGGGAAGCCGCGTGCCCGGTCGTGAGCAGGTTCGATCGCCGGGCCATCTGAACCTGTTTACGGCCTGTAATACGGGGACTTGAGCGCGGTGGCCGCGCCTGGCGCTATGATCGGGAACTCGGGCGCGCCGGGCGCGGGCAGGTGACAAGCAGCGCAAGGGGCGTCGCGACAGGAGCAAGATGATCGAGGCATTAATCGACGCAACAATCCAGGCGATAAGCAGCGGGAGCGCGCCGCTCGCGCTCTGGCAGCAGTTGATCCAGCTCTGGGAACTGATCGTGATGGTGTTGCGCTTCCTCTGGGAGCTCCTGAAGCTCCTTGGCGGCGGCGGTTGAACGACAAAAGGGCAGACGATGATCGACGATTCCACCCGGCGTTTCACCGACCGGGTCGCAGACTACGTGAAATTCCGGCCGACCTATCCGCGCGAAGTGGCGACCTTCGTGCATGTGGAGTGCGGCATCGCGCCGGGCGCGCCCGTGGCCGACATCGGCGCGGGCACGGGCCTCTCCACGAAACTGTTTCTCGACGCGGGCCACCCCGTCACGGCCGTCGAGCCGAATGCGGCCATGCGCGTCGCGGCCGACGACCTGCTGGGCGGCTACAAGGGCTACCGCAGCGTGGCGGGCACGGCGGAGGCCACGACGCTCGACCCCGCGAGCGTGGACCTCGTAAGCGCCGCGCAGGCGTTCCACTGGTTCCACAAGACCGACACGCAGCGCGAGTTCGCGCGCATCCTGAAGCCGCGCGGCAAGATCGTGCTGTTCTGGAACAGCCGACTGCTCGAAGGTTCGGCGTTTCTTGAAGGGTACGAAGCGCTGCTCCAGCGCTTTTGCCCCGACTACGCACGCGTGGCCGAAAGCTATCCCGACGCGGCCGCCATGGCGGACTGGTTCGGCGAAGGCTTCGAGCACCAGACCGTGTTCCCGAACGCACAACTGCTCGATTTCGAAAGCCTGCGCGGCAGGCTGATGTCGTCCTCGTATGCGCCGCAGTCCGGCGACGAACGTCACGAGCCGATGCTCGCGGCGTTGCGCGCGCTGTTCGAGGCGACGGAAAAGGATGGCCGCGTGAACTTCGCCTACGAGACGCGCGTGTACGCCGGGCGGCCGCGGCGCAGTTGACCCGAGCCGGAAAGGCTAACGGCCGAACGCATAGTCGGCGCGGCGCACCCGGCGCGTCTTGCGCCGGAACATGAACGTGAAGCCCGGCCACAGCGCGGTATTCTTGCCGGCCTGCGTGAGGTAATAGCTGTGGCAGCCCGACTGCCACACGGTGCGCGCAAAACGCGCCTGCAAGCGCATGTTCCAGGCGCGCTGCGCCTCGGGGCGCACGTCCATCGTGCGGGCGCCCGAGCGTTGCAGCGCGCGGATACAGCCCGCGATATAGCCGATATGCGACTCGATCATGTAGATCATCGAGTTGTGCCCGAGCGCGGTATTCGGCCCGATCATGAAGAAGAGATTCGGGAAACCGGCGACGCTCGCGCCCAGATACGCCTCGGGGCCGTCACGCCGCCAGGTTTCGCCGAGATCCCGGCCGCCTGCGCCCGTCACCTGGAAAGGCGCGTCCACGTCGTTGACCTGGAAGCCCGTGCCGCAGACGATCGCGTCAAAGGCGCGATGCGTGCCGTCGGGGGTGACGATACCGTCGGCGACGACCTCGCGAATCGCCTCGGTCACCAGTTCGACGTTGGGCTGCGCGAGCGCCGGGTAGTAGTCGCTGGAGAGCAGCACGCGCTTGCAGCCCAGCAGGTAGTCGGGCGTGAGCCGCGCGCGCAGTTCGGGGTCTTTCACCTTGTGCGCGAGATAGCTGCGCGCGAATTTCGTCGGCGTTTTGAGCAGGCGCGGTTCGACCGAGAAGCCTAGCGCGCGCGATTCCAGTTGCCAGTAAATGGCCGCGCGTGCGGCGCGCTGCGCAAGCGGCACATGACGAAAGATCCAGCGCCAGCGCGCACTGATCGCGCGGTCGCGGCGCGGCATGATCCAGGGCGGCGTGCGCTGGAACACCGCGAGCCGCGCCACGTGCGGCTGGACTTGCGGCACGAACTGGATTGCGCTCGCGCCCGTGCCGATCACGGCGATGCGCTTGCCTTCGAGCGCATAGTCATGGTCCCAGCGCGCCGAGTGAAAGACCTTGCCTTCAAAGCGTTCGATGCCCGGAATGTGCGGCAGCGAAGGGCGCGAAAGCGGGCCGTGCGCGGCGATCACGATATCGGCCTCGATGGTATCGATGGTATCGATCGCCTCGTCCGCGTGGCCACGCTCGATCTCGACCTGCCAGACGCCGCGTGCTTCCACGAAGCGCGCCGCGCGCACGCGCGAGCGGTACTCGATGAAGCGCTCGACGTCGTACTTGCGCGCGCAATGGCGCAGGTAGTCGAGAATCTCCTGCTGCGGCGCGTAGGTGCGCGTCCATGCCGGATTCAGCTCGAACGAAAACGAATAGAGATGCGAAGGAATGTCGCAAGCCGCGCCGGGATAGGCGTTGTCGCGCCAGGTGCCGCCCAGGCTTTCGGCGGCCTCGTAAAGCGTGAACGAGTCGATACCCATGCGGCGCAGCCGGATCGCCATGCCGATGCCGGAAAACCCGCTGCCGATGATGGCGATGCGCAGTGCGGCCCCGTTGCCGCGCGCTTCAGTGGCCATATGCGCGTCCGTTGTTTCGTGTGTTGTGCGGTGTTGCTGGCGTTGCGCGCCGATGCAAAACGGGCTCCATGAAGGAGCCCGTCGTCGTGTCGGCGGAGCGCGCCAGGAAGGTCTCAGGCGCTCAAGAGTTGTTCCAGTCGTCCGAACTGTCGTTGCTGCCCATGTCGACGCCACCGCCGCCACCCGAGCCGTCGCCCCAGTCGTTCGAGCCCTGACCGAAGTCGAGGCCGCCGCCGTTGCCATTGCCGTCACGCTGCACACGGCGGCCTTCGTCGTCGACGATCACGTCGCGCTCGATCACGCGGTCACGCCCGTGGTTGAGCGCCTCGCCAAGCAGCACGCCGGTCAGCAGGCCGCCCATGCCACCCATGCCGCCGCCGCCTTGCTGGACGATGACCTGCGGTTGCTGCTGCGGCGGATATTGCGGCGGGTACTGCGGCTGACGCCCAAAGGCGGCGTCGGCTTCGCGCGCATAGGAGGAGTCGCTGCCATAGCCGGGCGCGGCCGCGGGGGCTGCCGGTTGCGCATTCGGATCGGGGCGGCCTTCGGCGCGCGCCTTGAGGCTTGCGAACTGGCGCTCGAGATCTTCGATCTCATAAGGCGGTCGCGGGTTCGCGCTGTTCGAGAGCGTTTCCACCAGCGTGCGCAACTGTGTTTCCAGCCCCTCGACTTCCTTTTCGAGCGCTTCATGACCGGGCGCGGTCGAGAGCTTCACGTCGAGCTTGAGCGAACGCACGCCGTTGAGCAGTTCGGTGGCGCGCTTGAGCTGGTCGAGGCGGTCGTCGCCGGCCTTCGCGTCTTCGGTGGACTTCGCGCGGCGCAGCGTCCAGCGCAGCACGAGCGCAACGCCCACCAGCACGATGGCGATACCGATCCACATGCCCATGCCGGG
Organism: Paraburkholderia unamae; assembly: GCF_003096875.1. Lineage (NCBI taxonomy): Bacteria > Pseudomonadati > Pseudomonadota > Betaproteobacteria > Burkholderiales > Burkholderiaceae > Paraburkholderia > Paraburkholderia unamae. The sequence continues at coordinate 65,457 of NZ_QEOB01000007.1, read as the reverse complement.
GCCGTGCTTCTGCGGCGCGGGAGCGGGCGCGGCGACCTGCTGCTGCGCGAACGGATTGCCCGCGCTGCTGGTCGTGACGGCGCCGGCGCGCGTGGCGTCGGAGCGAATCTTCGCTTCGACCTGCGCGAAACGCTGCGGCTGGGTGAAGCGGATCTGCGGATCGAGTGTCTTTGCCTGCTGGACCTGGGTGAGCGCGTCGGCGTAGCGGCCTTCGCGGTTGAGCACCTGGGCGTAGAGGTAGTGGGCGCGAGCGTTATCCGGATGCGCCTGGAGAACTTCGGTCAGGCCCGAGTCGGCGCGTTGCCAGTCGCCCTGGGACATCGCGGATTCGATCTGCTGCACGCTAGGCACGGCAAACGCCACACCGCCCGTGAAGGCGAGCGAAGCAAGTGCGATGCTGGCAGCGGCAAGAAACTTTTTCATGTTGCAGGCCGGGCGGATTGACGCCCGTCTCCATGACATTCAATTCGGGGATGCGGCGCGGCAAGCTTGCCACTCGCTATTGCGGCAGCACGGGTCGTGCCGCGCCGCACCCTTGGCTCCCGCGCGTCGTGCGTCATGCCGGGAGCGACTACGAAGTGCACTACGGTTGCGTTACTGGGCCGGCGTGTTCAACTGCTTCTTGAGCGCTTCGAGGCGGTCGTCGACCGAAGGCCCCTTGTTGAGCGCCGCGAGCTTTTCGTCGAGCGCCTTGCCGCTCGACTGGTCAGCCGAGTTCAGACGGGCGTCCGAGCGCGCGTTCGAGAGTGCAACCTTGTCTTCGAGCTTCTGGAAGTCGGCGTCGAGATTCTTGCCGCCGATGCCGCCCAGCGCCGTGGCCGCGACATCCTTCGCCTGGGCGATCTGCTGCTTCGCCTGAAGGATATTCGAGCGTGCGTTCAGGTCGTTGCGGCGCGAGCGCATGTCGTCGATCTGCTTCTTCAACTGGTCGACCGACGGTTCGAGCTTCGCGAGTTCGACCGCGAGCGCATCGCGTTCCGTTTCGGCGGTTTGCTGGGCGCCGAGCGCCTCGCGCGCGAGCGCTTCGTCACCCGATTGCAGCGCGCGCTTCGCGCCGTCTTCGTACTTCTTCGCCTTGTCGGCGGCCACGTCGCGCTTGCTTTGCTGCGTCGCGACCTGCGCCTGGATTTCGACGAGCGAGTTCTCCGCGCGGGCGATGCTGTCGTCGAGCTCACGCACGATCTGGCGCGAATCGCGCGACGGATCCTGCACCGAGTCGGCCGCGTCGTTGAGCAGGCCCTTTACCGTGCGGGAGATGGAGTCGAAAAGCGACATGAATTCCTCCAGTGAAATGAGATCGGCCATGCCTGGCCGAGGTGCGTGCATGCAGTGTGCGCCTCGCGGCGTAAGCTGGCGCAGGGGCCAACCTGGCTGGCGAACAGGGCAAGCCGGGCAACGGTGGCAATCGCCGATCCATCTGCCAGCTTACGCCGCTTTGCGCACACCGCGCATGCTGCGCGCAAATCGGGGCGAGTGCGGCGATTGCAATAGGGCAATCGCATATTCACGCATTCGTGCGTTCCTTTTGCGACGGCATTTTGCCGTGTGGCTCGAAGCACCGCTTCAGGCCTTGGGGCGCCATCGCTCGCGGATATTACACCACGGGCCGTCTTAAAAGGGACTTAAAGGAAGGGGCGCACGAGGGCGCATGCAGGCACGCTGCGTAACTGAAATATTCCTGTAATCGTCACGCGCAAGGCGCGCCACGTGACAGGTGAATTTCAGGCGAATTTTCCGCCTTCGGGCGTGGTGTCGTCGCTGTGGGCGTCGTCGATCGGGTCGTCCGCGTTGCGTCGCGAGCGCGCGAAGGGCGCCGAACTCAGCGGCTGCAACGGCTCGGCGGTGTGCGTTTGCGCTGCCGCGGCATCGAGCTCGGCGGCAGCCGCCGCTTCGGCGTTCAGGCGCGCGACGGCCTGGGCGATCTCGCGCGCGGCATGGTTCACGTCGGGTTCGTCGGCGGGCAGGGCGGCAGCGGATTCGTCGGCCGTCGTGGCGGCATCCGGGTGCCCGGCCGGGCCTGTTTCCGGGGTGATTCCATTGACGCCGCCGGGCGCTGCCGCCGGCGGCCGGATCACGCCCGCGCGGGTCGTGCGCAGTGGCCTCGCCGCCCTTTGCAATACCTGCGCGAGCGCGTCGGGCTGCCTCGGGGCGTTGAGGCGGTCGACGATGCTCGCGGCCTTCACCTGGTCGCTCGTCGCGCTGAACGCGATCACGGCGCGGCGCATGAGCTCGCTGACGCTGATGCCGAGTTCGCCGGCGGTGGCGGAGATCGCGCGTTTCTGGGCGGGCGTGACGAAGACGACGATGCGTTCGCTAGGCTTGTTCATGATCGGCGGGCCGTTGGGTCGGCTTCGTATGACGTCGATTCCTGCCTGCGCGCTTTTTGAAAGAGGGATGGTGAGCGTGCGTGGGCGCGAGCAGGGGCGTGTAGCGGATCTTTCATCATATGACGAGTGCGCCGATGCGCAATCGGAAGGTGTCCTGTTGGGAAAGACCCTGCTCGCAAGAATATGCCGCCAACAAGCCTACATCGTGTAATTTGCCGCGTGGCAGATCCATTCGTTACGAAACTTTTCGCGCATAAAGCGCCGGTTGGCGCAAGGGGTCATCAGCAGACCTTTCGTCGCGGCGATAAATCGGGCAGGAAGGCTTGTCCAGGAAACTCTTACAAAAAAACGCGACCCGCCGCCCGCGATTTCTTTAGAATGCGCTGTTACATTTCGCGAATGTCGCCTGCACGGGGGCACATTTGCATGTGGCGTGCCGTAGCGCGCGCCGCGCGGCCGGACGGGGGCGTTACCGGTCGCGCCGCGTCGCCGGGAGTGAGCCGGCGACGTCGTGTGCCGCATTGGCGCCATGACGCCGTGGTCGAGATCCATGCGCGCGCGAGACGCGCCCATCATTCCACTCATGCCTATCATCAAACGACCGCCTTCACCGCAGTACCCGAACGAAGATCGGGAACCCTCCTTCAACAACGGCCGCCAACCGCCTCGCCGCCCGCAGTCGGGCGGCGACGGTCCGCGCGATGAACGCCCGAAGCGGCGCTCGTTCGGCAGCGCGATTGCGCTCTGGTTCGTCGGCCTCGTCGCGACGCTCTGCGTGGTGGGCGCGCTCGTCGTGGGCTACGCGCTCGTCGTGATGGAGCCGCAACTGCCTTCGCTCGACGCGCTCACCAACTATCAGCCCAAGGTGCCGCTGCGCATCTATACCGCCGACCACGTGCTGATCGGCGAGTTCGGCGAAGAGCGGCGTCAGCTCGTGCGCTTCCAGGACATTCCGGACATCCAGAAGAAAGCCGTGCTCGCGATCGAGGACTACCGCTTCTACGAGCATGGCGGCGTGGACTTCGTCGGCATTCTGCGTGCGGGCGTGGCCGACCTCATGCACGGCGGCGCCTCGCAGGGCGCGAGCACGATCACGATGCAGGTCGCGCGCAACTTCTTCCTGTCGAGCGAAAAGACCTATACGCGTAAGGTCTACGAAATGTTGCTCGCCTACAAGATCGAGCGCGCGCTCACGAAGGACCAGATCCTCGAGCTGTACATGAACCAGATCTATCTGGGGCAGCGCGCCTACGGTTTCTCGGCCGCCGCGCGCGTGTATTTCGGCAAGGACCTGAAGGACATCACAATCGCGCAGGCCGCGATGCTCGCGGGCTTGCCGAAAGCGCCGTCGGCGTATAACCCGATCGTCAATCCGCACCGCGCGAAGATTCGCCAGGACTATATCCTCAAGCGCATGCTGGACCTGGGCTACATCAATCAGGCGCAGTACGACGAAGCGATCAAGGAGCCGCTCGAAACGAAGACGGCCGGCACCGAGTACAACGTGCACGCCGAATACGTGGCCGAAATGGTCCGCCAGATGATGTACGCACAGTACAAGGATGAGACCTACACGCGCGGCCTCACGGTCGTGACGACGATCGACTCCGCCGATCAGGACGCCGCCTACGCGGCCGTGCGCAAGGGCGTGATGGACTACGAGCGCCGCCACGGCTATCGCGGGCCGGAGGGCTTCGTGCAACTGCCCGCCGACGGCGACGACCGCGAGCAGGCCATCGAAGACGCGCTCACCGACCACCCGGACAATGGCGACCTCGTTTCGGCGGTGGTGACCGACGCGGGCCCGAAATCGGTGACGGCGCAACAACTCGACGGCACCTCGGTGACGGTCACGGGCGACGGCCTGCGCTTCGTGGCGGCGGGGCTCTCGCCGCGCGCCTCGCAGGCGCTGCGCATTCGCCCGGGCTCGATCGTGCGCCTGATGGCGGACTCGAAGGGCAACTGGCAGATCACGCAACTGCCGCAGGTGGAAGGCGCGCTCGTCTCGCTCACGCCGCAGGACGGCGCGATTCGCGCGCTGATCGGCGGCTTCGACTACAACAAGAACAAGTTCAACCACATCACGCAGGCGTGGCGCCAGCCGGGTTCGAGCTTCAAACCGTTCATCTACTCGGCGTCGCTGGAAAAGGGCCTGGGACCGGCGACGATCATCAACGACGCGCCGCTGTACTTCCCGCCCAGCACGCCGGGCGGAGACGCCTGGGAGCCAAAGGACGACGACCAGCCCGAAGGCCCGATGCCCATGCGCCTCGCGCTGCAAAAGTCGAAGAACCTCGTGTCGATCCGCATCCTTTCGTACATCGGCACGAAATACGCGCAGGACTATGTGACGCAGCGCTTCGGCTTCGACGCGGACAAGACCCCGCCGTACCTGCCGATGGCGCTCGGCGCGGGCCTCGTCACGCCGTTGCAATCGGCGGGCGCGTATAGTGTGTTCGCGAACGGCGGCTACCGCATCAACCCGTACCTGATCGCCGAAGTCGACGACGCGCACGGCCAGCCGATCCTGCGCGCGCAGCCGCTCGTAGCGGGCCAGAACGCGCCGCAAACGCTATCGCCGCGCAACGCGTTCGTGATGAACAGCCTGCTGCACTCGGTAGCGACGGCGGGCACGGGCGCGGGCACCAACGTGCTTCATCGCAACGACCTGCAAGGCAAGACGGGTACGACCAACGACGCCAAGGACGGCTGGTTCGCGGGCTATCAGCGCTCGCTCGTTGCCGTGGCGTGGATGGGCTACGACCAGCCGAAGAGCCTCGGCAGCCGCGAATTCGGCGCGCAGCTTGCGCTGCCGATCTGGGTGGAGTACATGCAGCGCGCGCTGCGCGGCGTGCCGCAGGAAGAACCGGCGATGCCCGACGGCCTCACGACGATCAACGGCGAGCTGTACTTCTCGGACATGACGCCGGGCAACGGCTTCGTGTCGAGCATCGGCCTCGACTCGGCAAACCCGGCGGGGGCCGCGAGCGATGCGAGCGGCGCGACCGGCAGCATGGGTCCGGGCGGGATGACGCCGCCCAACGTGAGCACGACGGAGAAGCAGCAGATCATGGATCTGTTTGAATCGAACAAACCTTGATACGGGTTTGTTGAGTTTCGCAGGATGAGCACGGCGCGTTGGCAACAACGCGCCGTGTTTTGTTTGGTGAGCAGAATTTCCTTGCGGGCCAAGGAGTTGGTCGCGATGTCCAGGGCTTTTCCACAGGGCTGCCAACAAAATCTGTGGGTAACTCTAGCCTTGAGTTCTCCACAGATTTTGTTGGCAGCCCTGTGGGTAACCTTTGGAGATCGAACCTAACTAGCTGACGCCAAAGGCATTGCACTCGAATACGCGATACGGGTCAGCGCGCGTCAAAACACATCGTCATAACGCAGTCCGAAGGTTCGGGCATGCGAACCACGCGAATACGTCACGGCCCAATGCGCGAGCCACGCTCCAGTGAGCGCGCCGAGCGCATCGGCGAACAGATCCTTGTACGAGAAGCCATCGGTGCGGCAGGTGCCGTCGAGCGTTTCCTTCAGGAGTCCCGGCACCGTACCGATCAGCGTGCCATAGACGACCGGGTGGTCCGTATCGCGCGTGAGCCAGCCGCCGAGCGCGCCGAACGGCGCGGACACCGCGAAGTGCTCCAGCTTGTCCGTACCGGTCCAGCTATCGTCGGTCTGGAAGCGAAAGCCGCCATGCGAGCCGGAACAATCGAGGCTGGCCTGGGTGGTGGCGCTGGCCATGATTAGCAATGCGAAGCAAATGCCACGCTTCACGTGATGTGCCATGGTCGTGATCTCTCAGGTTGTCTTGCGTCGCGCCTTGCCTGGGCGCGGCGGGCGCCGTCTGCGTGGCGCGGTTTCGTCTCCGATGCGGCCGCTCTTCGGCATAGATAGGAATGCGTAGGAATTGAAGCCGTTTAAGTCAGTCAAACCTGACTTACGGCGCAGTGTATCAGTTCTGTCTTAAAAATAAGGGCCAGAAAATCCTGACAGAACAACAGTCGCGGGGGGCAGGGGTTAGTCGATGTCGTGGTCGGGCGGCGCGCAAAGGGCGGCGTCGATAGCGTCTTCGAGCCGGTCGTTTCCCCAGAACATTTCCTCGCCGACGAAGAACGTCGGTGCGCCGAAGATGCCCAGTTCGCGAGCCGCCTGCGTGCGTTCACGCACGCGCAGCCGGTTCGCATCGCTGCCGGCTGCCTCGATGATCAGCTGTGCAGGCAGATTCAGCGCGGCGAGCATTTGCCCGGCCGCCTCGGGCGAATCCACTTCGCGATCGTCGCCGTAGTTGCGCGCCATCACGGCGCGGCACCAGGCGGGCAGCCACGGCTCGTCGGCGGCGAGCATGGCGATATTGTCCGTACCGGTCCAGCTATCGTCGGTCTGGAAGCGAAAGCCGCCATGCGAGCCGGAACAATCGAGGCTGGCCTGGGTGGTGGCGCTGGCCATGATTAGCAATGCGAAGCAAATGCCACGCTTCACGTGATGTGCCATGGTCGTGATCTCTCAGGTTGTCTTGCGTCGCGCCTTGCCTGGGCGCGGCGGGCGCCGTCTGCGTGGCGCGGTTTCGTCTCCGATGCGGCCGCTCTTCGGCATAGATAGGAATGCGTAGGAATTGAAGCCGTTTAAGTCAGTCAAACCTGACTTACGGCGCAGTGTATCAGTTCTGTCTTAAAAATAAGGGCCAGAAAATCCTGACAGAACAACAGTCGCGGGGGGCAGGGGTTAGTCGATGTCGTGGTCGGGCGGCGCGCAAAGGGCGGCGTCGATAGCGTCTTCGAGCCGGTCGTTTCCCCAGAACATTTCCTCGCCGACGAAGAACGTCGGTGCGCCGAAGATGCCCAGTTCGCGAGCCGCCTGCGTGCGTTCACGCACGCGCAGCCGGTTCGCATCGCTGCCGGCTGCCTCGATGATCAGCTGTGCAGGCAGATTCAGCGCGGCGAGCATTTGCCCGGCCGCCTCGGGCGAATCCACTTCGCGATCGTCGCCGTAGTTGCGCGCCATCACGGCGCGGCACCAGGCGGGCAGCCACGGCTCGTCGGCGGCGAGCATGGCGATACGT